>JAFZFP010000023.1 GCA_017555905.1 Alistipes sp.
CCTGAGCCAGGATCAAACTCTCCATTGTAAAAAATTTTGAATTATATCGTAGCTCTAATCTCAAAGGTATTGTTTGAAATCATCTCTCTAAAGAGATGGATAAAACTTTAGCTGCTCAAAATCTTCAAAGAACTATATTCTAATTTGCATCAGAACTTCAATTTTTTACCCCCCCCGTTTTTTAAAGCGGAAAAGCGGTGCAAAAGTAATACATATTTTTGAAACCTCCAAATTTTTTGGAAACTTTTTTCAAAAAATATTCAAGAACCCTTGCGCGCCGTCAGGTCATACGCTGTATTTCCTGATTGCGGGTGCAAAGGTAGTAATAATTTCTTATTGTGCAAATGTTTTATTAATTTTTTTTAGAAATTCTTTATATTTTTAAAAAACTACGGGTATACCTATATTTATATATATAAGGGGCTACTAAAAAAGATGGGACAGATGGCATTACCACCTGTCCCAACTATCCTTTAGCGATGATTCGCTCCGTTGCAGATTAATTAAGGAAGATATCTACTACAACAGGTTCCTCACCAAGTTCCACTGCCACGCGGTGCAACTCGCCCTTAGAGTCGTAGTAGCGGAGTTCGTAAGTGCGATTCTTCTCAACAAGCACAGAGAAGAGGTCGTTCAAGTCACGAAGAGGACCTGCAGTAAGACCACCACCCATCTGCTCAGTGCCACAGAAAACATCTACACCCATAGCAACACGGTCGTCAGAATGCTCGGTCTTGCCAGCCTCCTTGAAACCGCGGATGCGGATGAAGGTGTGAGTACCTGCCTCCATGTGGCGAGTGTACTGCTCATATGCCAAGCGCTGGTAGCGCTCAGTAACATTCTCTGCACCGACGGTCTGTGGCAACATATCGACTGTCACATCCTCCTTGTCGCCATCGGCCCACACCATAGGGAACCAATCATCGGCCTTACCAAAGCGGGTGGCATAGATAGCGTATGTACGATCTTCGGCATTGGCCTTAGAGGCATCGGGCATAAACCACAGGTGGTCGAGTTTCGATGGGAAGTAGTACTCCGTAACTCGCCACTCGCCATCGAGCCACACCTCGGTCCAACTATGGTTACCGCGGTTGTCGTGCCAAGAGGCTGTACCAGCAAAGCGGGCAGGAATACCCACGGCACGATAGGCATCTACCAACAAGATAGCCAAGCCTGTACAAGAGGCCATACCCTGACGCATAGACTCCTTTGGACTCTGGTTTGTCTTCTCTCGCTTGGTGTTGTAGTCCACACCTGTAAGGCGAGGGATATTTGCATTAACAGCGCATACCGCATCGTACATCGTTGCACAACTATCTACCGCAGGGGCAAAGAGTTCGTAGAGCTCCTTACGCCAAGGGTCACGCACCTCATCAACAACGTGGTAGGGCAACACATCGTGGAGATAGACATCCTCAGGGAGACTCTTTGCCCACTTATACTTTGTGCGGGCCAAGTGAGCATATTCCACATTCTCCTTGAGAAGTGCTAAATCCATAGTCTCGCGGTCCGCCTCGGGCATATTTACCAATAAGAACGACAACTCCTGCTGTTGCTCAACTGGGGTCTCAGCCACCAAAGCGAGCAACTCCTCGCCACGTGCCGAAGCATTTAAAACCGCCTGAAGTTCAGCATCCTTGGCAGGGTCGTAAACACCGTCGTCCTTGGGCCAAACGAGAAAGGCAAGTATAGCTGCTACACCTGCCAATAGGTAGAGTAATGGTCTAAGTTTCATTATCTTATAAGTTTAAGTATCTCTTTAACCTCGTTCTCATCCACAGTACGCAAAGCATACTCATCGACAGCAGAACTGCCACCCATAGAGATACGAGGGTTGCGATATTGCATACCGCCAGCCACCATCTTCTTAGCGCTGAAATGCAGAGCATCAACACCGACACCCTTGAGGGCCTCGGCATTAGAGGCTACGACACCACTACCAGCCATAATCTCGATACGGCCACGGTTAATCTCTACGGCACGCGCTATATTCTCGATGCCATCAATGGCCTTATCATAACTACCAGAGGTGAGAATCCTGGTGCATCCCGCCTCGATAATATCCTCAACAGCCTTGAGGTAGTCGGCAGTCATATCCACAGCACGGTGAAAGGTTGTCTCCATACCCTTGGAAGCCTCAACAAGACGCTTCGTACGCTCCACATCTACCTGACCATCAGCCGTGAGGATGCCGAAAACAACACCCGTAGCACCCGCCTTACGGGCATACTCTATATCGCGAAGCATCGTCTCGAACTCCTCGTCGGAGTAGAGGAAGTCGCCACCACGTGGGCGAATCATTACGCTAAGGTCGAGATTAGGTATCTGAGAGACCTGCTCTATGGTAGCCACCGAAGGGGTGACACCACCCTCGGCAGGAGAGGCACAAAGTTCTACACGATTAACTCCGAGGCGCTGGGCAATACGACAAGCCTCGACGGAGTAGGCGCAAAGTTCTGTCTTCATATCTTGTTTGTTATAGTTGTTCGCTATCAATGAGTTTGTTAAGCACAGCATAAACCGTGAGACCCGCAACCGAACGAATACCCGTCTTGTGAACGATATTCTTTCTGTGCGAAATTACAGTGTGAGGCGAGATATTGAGTTCGGAGGCAATCTCCTTGTTGGTGTAGCCACGTGCCACAAGTATCAACACATCGCGCTCACGATCCGAGAGTTCGTGGTCAGCAAAGTTATGAGGCTGAGGTTGTTGCACTGCCTCCTCGACAATACGCATAACATCTTCAGCCGAGTGGTATAGAGTCACCACTCCCGCAAAACGCCTTAGTGCTTCCTCCTCAGCAAGGGCGCTCTGAATACCTATCACCGTAAGGCCACTGAGCGAAGTCGAGGACTCCAACTCTCGCCACATACCCACAGCCATAAGCACCACATCGAGGCGCTGGAAATGGGGTGACGAAGCCAACTCAGAGAGCGACTGGTAGCAACCAACAACCTCGGCAGTAGCACTGCGAGAGAGGATTGCCGAGAGGCCCTCCCTAACCACAGGGGCAACATCAACTATGGCTACAGCAAAACGTCTCATCGCTTCTGGGCTATTAATTTTTCAACTAATGGGCGCAACAAGTAGGCCTCGATGTCGCTATGGCGGCGGAGGTCATCCCTAAGGGCGTAGATATGGTCGAGCAGGGCGCAACGCAAAGGCGTGGGCGCCGACTCTGGCAAGTTCTTGAAAACCAACGAGGCGATATCGTTCGAGCAGTCGTCAATCTCGGCGTGAGGCATATCGAAGATACTGCAATCGGCCGAAGTCACCGAATCTGGATTCTCGCTAAGTGCAAATATACTACGCTCCTCCTCCTCAAAATGGGCAACTATATATCGGCTATAGTTGTTGTAGAAACTATGTAACGCACTCTGTGACAGCGTATCGCAGTGGGCAAGAATGCGGTCGAGATGTGCCTCGGTATGTGGCAACATATACTCCGCATAGTAGCGGTGCGAAGCCCTTAGGTAGGCCGTAACTCCTGCCAACATATCTGTTGTGAGGAGGTCTGCCGAGGGGCGGAATGAGGAGTCAGCGTGCATAGAGCAGATCACCAAGAAGAGAGTGGCATCATACCCTTCACGCTCGCACATCTCAGCCACCGTGACATCACCGAATGGGAGTCGCACGTTGAGACGTGAGAGGACACCAAGCAACGAAGGCGATAGTTCGACAAGTTCGAAGAGTGTCATCTCGGGCGAAAAGGTCGCCAAATATGGGGTTTTATTCCTTTTAGTCATCGATATTTTTTGGTACTTTCTTATTATACAAAGGTATGAAAAAATTCTACAATCTACAAATCCCCAAATTAAGGGATTATCCCCACCAATATTTCCCTAAAAAAGGTGATTGTAGGGTTTCAAATTTTGCTCCATCTTTGCACTATGAAAAAAGGCCTCGATACGAAGTTGGGTTTTTAGAAGTATCTGGGCGCAAGAATTTAGGAATCTTTTAGTTTTTATTGGGTGTCTCCAGCGATGGAGCGAGTGAGGGCTGTCCGCGAAATGGTGGCCCTCTCTTTGTTGGTAATGACACACGGCTCACCACCTCTCTTCCCGTTTTGTTGTTAGAGTGGTGCAGATACAACGCTCGGCTAAATTCGAGCCGATGGGCAAAACCCGTGACCAATAGCCGAGAAGTTGTATAACAAGAGCTAATTTTAGGCGCACGAAACTCGAAAAAGCGCAGTTTGCACACACCAGCCACCCCCACTTTGTTGTTAGAGTAGTGCAGATACAACGCTCGGCTAAATTCGAGCCGATGGGCTGTACTTATGCGTACTGCCCATTGGTGAGATATTTAGTTAGCGGTAGTAGATGTGCCACTATAACAACAAAAAAAAGGGGTGTTGGAAAAAAACCAACACCCCACTCTCTCTTGTCTATGTCGATTAAGCCTCAGGAGCGATAGCCTCTGAAGGACATACACCAGCACAAGTACCGCAGTCGATACACTTGCTTGGGTCGATTACATAGATATCGCCAGCAGAGATAGCCTCAACTGGACACTCGTCGATGCAAGTACCGCATGCAACGCAAGAATCTGAAATTTTGTAAGCCATACTATTTTTGTTTTAAAGAGTGTTTCTCAATTGCAAATATACAAATTATTTCAGGTTTGCTACACTATTTTCGAAAAAAATCGCAACTCCCCCAAATTTTCGTCTCTGCAAAATCCTTGCCTAACGGCTATATCTCACTAACCTTTAACGAGTTAGACCACCACTCGGCAACTATTTATTTTTCAAACCCGAAACCCCTATATCTACCACAGAATAGGGGCTACGAGTAGATTTTACTTAATGATGTCGAAACCGGTGTATGGCACGAGTACCTCAGGGATACGGATACCATCCTCAGTCTGGTTATTCTCGAGCAACGCCGCTACGATACGTGGCAAAGCCAATGATGAGCCATTGAGCGTATGTGCCAACTGGGTCTTGCGGTTGTCGTCGCGGTAGCGCAACTTGAGTCGGTTAGCCTGGAACGACTCGAAGTTAGAGACAGACGACACCTCCAACCAACGCTTCTGAGCCTCTGAGTAGACCTCGAAGTCGTAGGTGAGAGCCGAGGTGAAGGACATATCGCCACCACAAAGGCGCAAGATGCGGTATGGCAAGCCGAGCGATGCTACGATGCTCTCCACGTGTGCCACCATTGCATCCAAAGCCTCGTAAGAGTTGTCGGGGTGAGCAACCTGTACGATCTCTACCTTGTCGAACTGGTGGAGACGGTTCAAGCCACGCACATCCTTACCGTATGAGCCAGCCTCACGACGGAAACAAGGGGTGTATGCAGTCATCTTCACTGGCAACTCATTCTGCTCCAAAATAACATCGCGGAAGATGTTTGTCACAGGCACCTCTGCTGTAGGCACGAGGTAGAAGCCGTCAGCCGTAGCGTGGTACATCTGACCCTCCTTATCAGGCAACTGACCTGTACCAAAACCCGATGCCTCGTTCACCATAATTGGAGGCTCAACCTCCTGATAACCAGCACTTGTATTGCAGTCGAGGAAGTAGTTAATCAAGGCGCGCTGGAGACGTGCGCCCTTACCCTTATATACTGGGAAGCCTGCGCCTGTAAGTTTCACACCAAGGTCGAAGTCGATGATGTCGTACTTCTTAGCGAGTTCCCAATGAGGCAATGCCTCGCCAGGAATCTCAGTGTAGTTCTCCACGAGTTTCACCACCACGTTATCCTCGGCAGTGCGACCCTCAGGAACGATATCTGCTGGCAAGTTTGGCAACTTCACAATCTCAGCCTGGAGTTCCTCGGCTACCACCTCCGACTCCTTGCCCAACTGCTGTGAACGCACCTTGAGTTCTGCCACAGCCTGCTTCATAGCCTCAGCCTCCTCCTTTAGACCCTTACCCATTAGGGCGCCAATCTGCTTGGCTGCTTGGTTCTGGTCGCGAAGAGAGTTGTCAAGTTCTACTTGGAGGGCCTTACGTTTGTCGTCAAGTTCCTCGATACGGGCGATGATAGGTTCTGCATCAACACCCTTCTTCTTGAGTCGGCGGATAGCATCCTCCTTATTGTCACGTAATTGCTTTAGTGTAAGCATAGATAATTCGTTTTATTTCGTATTTGAATGACAAAGATACAACATTATTGATAAGGTTGTACGCACATTAGCCAAAAAAATGTGTACCACCACCCATTTTTAACCTCTTGGTCGCCGTTATGAGCAGTATGAGATTCAATGTATTAACTTTTTGCAATTGCATTGCTGATGCAATGCCACCTGCGGTGTAGGGAATTTAAGGAGTATGGCAAGTTTAAGGGACACTCTCTGAGAACGAGTTGCGCAAGCCTCTCACTAAATTCCCTAATTTCCCTTAATTCCTTACTGCAAAGCAGAATTTGTAAGCAAAGTAGCTCCCTGCACCAAAGCCCCCGCCCTCCCCAGACATCAGACAAGGGTAAGGACTCTGTCGATGGTGATGAAAAAAAGAGAAAAATGGTGGGCCGAAGAGGCCCTTTTTTGCTAAAAAGTTCCTATCTTTGTGCGATTATATACATATATGTATGACGACTGCGAAAAAGAGATATATCGAGTTGCTTTGCCCTGCTCGCGACTATCGTGCCGCTATAGCAGCAATAGAGTGTGGTGCCGATGCCTTATACATTGGTGCTGAGAGTTTTGGCGCACGTCGTGGTGCTACAAACACCACCGAAGATATAGCACGTGTAGTGGACTATGCACACCTCTTCGGCGTGAGGGTCTATGTCACCCTCAACACCATTCTCTACGAAAACGAGTTGAAGCGTGCCGAGGAGTTGGCCCGACGACTCATTGAGATAGGTGTCGATGCCCTCATCGTGCAGGATATGGCATACCGCCAGATGGACCTTCCCGTAGAACTTCACGCCTCGACGCAGGTATGTAATATGACCCCCGATGGTGCTAAATTCTTGGAGGATAGCGGATTTACACGTGTCATCCTGGAGCGTGCGCTATCGTTGGAGGAGATAAAGAGCATCCGCAAGTCCACTACCGTAGATCTTGAGTGCTTCATCCACGGTGCCATCTGCGTAGGCCATAGCGGTCGTTGCTACCTCTCGCGTTCGCAGTCACCACGCTCAGGCAACCGAGGCGAGTGTTCACAACCCTGTCGCCTAACCTACGACCTTGTCACCGAGAGTGGCAACGTCATCATCAAGGGTAAGCACCTCCTTTCGGTCAAGGATTTCGACCTCTCGGAGCGCATAGGGGAACTTATCGATGCTGGCGTTATGTCGTTCAAGATTGAGGGTCGCCTCAAGGATGACAACTACGTCAAGAACATCGTTAGTTACTACCGCCAAAAGATTGACGAGGCTCTCGCCACACGACCCCACTGCGCCCCACTCTCTTCGGGCCACTCGGAGGTGGAGTTCACCCCCGACCCAAAGAAGAGTTTTACGCGCGACGGAGGCGAGTATATGTACTTGGGCAAGCGTGCTGGCGTAGCATCCTTCGACACCCCCAAGGCTGTTGGCGAATACGTAGGTTCTGTGGCTATGGTGGGTAAACGCGATATCCGTATCGTGAGCCGTACCCCTCTGAGTGCTGGTGACGGTCTCTGCTTTATCGCCAAGGATGGCATCATAGGCACCAACATCAACCGCGTCGAGGGCGACAAGATAGAGCCTAACCGCATAGATGGCATCAAGCCAGGAATGGAGGTCTACCGCAACTACGACCACCGCTTCTCGCAGAGTGTGGAGCGCAGTCGTAGCCGCCGAACTATAGGTGTGGAGTGTACTCTTCGTCTCGAAGAGTCGGGCATCGTAGCCACCTTCACCGACGAGGATGGCAACAGCGCAACCGTAGAGCGCAACGTAGCCTTAGATAGGTCGAACAACAGCGCAAAGATGAGGGCTATAGCCGAGGAGCAGATGGCCAAGAGTGGCGACAGCATCTTCCGTGTTAAGGCGGTGGAGGTTGTGGGTGAGGAGTTCTTCACCACAGCGAAACTCCTTGCCGAGATTCGTCGCGAGGCCTTGGCAGAACTCGCATCCATACGTGCAGATGTAGCCCTCCCACACGACATACGCAAGGATGACGGCACGGCACAATACCCCTTGAAGCGCCTTACACCCCAGCACAACGTGGTGAACTCCTTGGCCCGCCAGTTCTACTACAACCACGGCGTAGAACATATCGTCGATGGTTTGGATAGTTGGGCCTCAACCCACGGGGAGCGTGTTATGGAGTCGAGTTACTGCATTCGTCGCGAGATTGGCGAGTGCCTCAAGCGAGGAAGTAAACTCAAGGAGCCTCTCTACCTCGAACACGGCAGACACCGCTACCGCCTCGACTTCAACTGCGCTAAGTGTATGATGTCGCTCATCGATTGTTCTCAACCCGCAAAACAGAAGTAACAGATGATAAAGCAATTAACCCCTTCAATTCCCGACTACGAACTCATCGACACGGGCGATGGCGAGAAGTTAGAGCGTTTTGGTGGCTACGTGGTACGACGCCCCGAGCCCCAAGCAATTTGGCGCAAGAGTCTCTCGGATGGCGAGTGGCTCAAGGCAGATGCCTCATTCCTCAGAGATGCGAAGTCCGAGGAGCGTGGCGAGTGGCGTATGAAGCCATCAATGCCATCACGTTGGAGCGTGGGCTTCAACTACAAAGATATGCACCTACGTATGCGCTTAGCCCTTACCTCGTTCAAACACGTAGGCATATTCCCTGAGCAGTCGGCCAACTGGCAATTCATCTACGACTCCATCGAGGAGTTGCGCCAGCAGAGCATCGAGCGCCCTAAAGTCCTCAACCTCTTCGCCTATACGGGTGGAGCAAGCCTCGCAGCACGTGCCGCAGGTGCAGATGTCACTCACGTAGACTCTGTGAAGCAGGTGGTGACGTGGTCGCGCGAAAATATGGAGCAGTCGGGTCTCGACGGCATCCGCTGGATTGTGGAGGATGCCACAAAGTTCGTCGAGCGCGAGGTGCGTCGTGGCAACAAGTACCACGGCATAATCCTCGACCCACCAGCCTACGGTCGAGGAGCAAATGGCGAGAAGTGGGTTTTGGAGGACGACATCTGCAATATGTTGGAGTGTTGCGCGAAACTACTTGAAAGGAGCAACGCATTCTTAGTCTTCAACCTCTACTCTATGGGACTCTCGTCGATGCTTGCCCGCACAGCGGTACACCAGGCCTTTGGCGCACCCAAGAGCGAGCAGATGGGCGAGTTGTACTTCGAGGACAGAAGTGCAAAGCAAATCCCCTTCGGAACCTATTACCGCTTTAGACGATAGTGACGTATGCTAAGGCTGTGGGAGATATTTTGGACCTTCTTGAAGATTGGCGCCTTCACCTTTGGTGGTGGCTACGCTATGATACCCCTCATCCAACACGAGGTCGTAGCACGCCATAAGTGGCTCAGCGAGCGCGAGTTTATCGACCTGCTCACCATAGCCCAAGCAGCCCCTGGCCCTATATCCCTAAACACGGCCGTCTTCGTAGGCTACAAACAGCTACGCTACTTAGGGGCCTTATCTGCCATTTTAGGTGTTGTAATTCCCTCGTTCACAATAATATTGCTGGTTGCACTCTTCTTTACCGAGATGCGCCACAATAGCATTGTCGATGCTGCATTTCGAGGTATGCGACCTGCCGTCGTAGCCCTCATCGTAGCGCCCATCGTGGGCCTCACCAAGGGTATGCACTGGTGGCTCATAGCCCTCTCGGCAGTAGTTGCCGTAGTGGTTTGGCACTTCGGATTCTCACCTATCTGGTTACTCATTGGCGGAGCCGTCGCAGGAATCCTCTGGGCAACAAAACAAGGAGGTAAAGTGGTCTAATTATGGGAACTCTGGTAACACTCTTTACGACCTATCTGAAAATAGGCTTCTTCGGTTTCGGCGGTGGCTACGCTATGCTCTCGCTCATCCATAGTGAGGTGGTAGTACGCAACGGCTGGCTCACCAATGGCGAGTTTGCCGACATCGTGGCTATCTCGCAGATGACCCCAGGCCCTATAGCCATAAACTCTGCAACCTACATAGGTTATGAGGTTGCGGGCGTAGTAGGCTCGGTGGTGGCAACCGTAGCGGTCTGCCTCCCAGCATTAACCCTTATGATGCTCATCACCCACTACTTCTTACGCCTTCAAAACAACCGCTTTGTCAAGGGTGCTGTAGCGGGTATGCGCCCCGTAGTGGTTGGTATGATAGCCTCGGCTGCCCTGCTTCTGATCTTCCCCCACGCCGAAGATGGTCGCAGTTTTATTGATGGGTGGAGTTGGGCCATTTTTGGCATCACACTCATAGCCTCTGCCCGAAAGATTAACCCCATACTCCTCATCCTCTGTTCGGGTGTTGCAGGAGTCTTGATTTATGGATTGTAACAGACTATTATGATAAACAACGATATACTTGAGGGTCTCAACCCCTCGCAACGTGAAGCCGTAGTAAACTACGATGGACCCTCGCTCATCATCGCTGGAGCGGGCTCTGGAAAGACACGTGTGCTTACCACACGTATCGCCTATATGCTGAGCCAGGGAGTAGACCCCTCGTCTATTCTCGCCCTCACCTTTACCAATAAGGCGGCTCGCGAGATGCGTGAGCGTATCGAAAAGTTGGTGGGCCCCCGCGCTCGCTATATACGTATGGGTACGTTCCACTCTGTCTTTGCCCGTCTGTTGCGCGAAAACGCTGCGCGCATAGGCTTCCCAGAGAGTTTCACGATTTACGAGCCTAACGACGTTAAAAACCTCATTAAGAGCATTATCAAGGAGCGCAACTTGCCCGAAGAAAGGTATAAGCCTCAGGCCGTTGCTGCACGTATCTCGATGGCTAAGAACTGCCTCATAACTCCGGGTGCGTATAAGGCAAATGCCGTCATCGTAGGCGAAGACCGCGAGGCCAAGATGCCTGAGGTGGCCGACATCTATATCGAGTACTGCAACCGCTGTAAGCGCAACGGCGCTATGGATTTCGACGACCTCTTGCTACAGACCAACATCCTTTTGCGCGATGCCCCCGAGGTCTTGGCACAGTATCAGGATCGCTTCAAATATGTGCTTGTCGATGAGTATCAGGATACGAATATGGCGCAGTATATCATCGTGCGCCGTCTGGCCCTCAAGCACAACAACGTATGTGTGGTAGGTGACGATGCGCAGAGTATCTACGCCTTCCGAGGTGCTAAGATTGAGAATATCCTCTCCTTCCAGCGCGACTACCCCACCACCAAAGTCTATAAACT
This sequence comes from Alistipes sp., assembly GCA_017555905.1. GTDB lineage: Bacteria > Bacteroidota > Bacteroidia > Bacteroidales > Rikenellaceae > Alistipes. The sequence goes on from JAFZFP010000023.1 coordinate 11,219, forward strand.
CGAGCAGAACTACCGCTCGACACAGACCATTGTCGAGGCTGCCAACTCGCTCATTGCCCACAACTCTCGTCGTCTAGATAAGAGGTGTTTCTCGGCAGCCGAGAAGGGCGAAAAAATTCGCTTGGTGAGGGTTGTCGAGGATAGTTACGAGGCCGTTGAGGTCGCTATGGATATCAAGGATAGAGCAAGGGAGGGTGCCGAGTGGAGCGACTTCGCCATCCTCTACCGCACCAACAAACAACACGGTATGTTCGAGTCGGCACTCGCCAGACGCGGTATCCCTTATCGTGTCTATAAGGGTATGTCGTTGCTCGACCACGCCGTTGTGCGCAATATGATAGCCTATCTCTGCGTCATCCTCAACCCCAATGACGACGAATCTTTTAAGCGCATCATCAACTTCCCCGCCCGAGGTATTGGCAACACCACCATCGCCCGAATTGCAGAGATTGCAGCGGCGAAGCAGACCTCTATGTGGCACGCCGTAGATACCCTTGTCACCTCTTCGGAGGATATGGGCACGGTGGAGCGTACCGTAGCCAAGAAGGTTGCTGACTTCGTGAAGATGATAAACGAACTCTCGGCAATGCGTGTAGAGATGGGAGTCTGTGACTTCGCTAAAGAGGTTATGCTACGCTCGGGAATACTCCACGACTTGGAGAAGGAGAAGAAGCCTGAGAACGACACAGCAAAGGACTACCTCGATCAGTTGTTGGCGATGATGAGTTCCTACGAGGATGAGTGCAACCGCGAGATGGATGAGGGACTTAGGGAGGTCACCGACATACCTACCATCGACGAGTGGATGCAGAATGTTATGCTCCAGACCGACCAAGATACCGAAGATGATGGCAACAAGGTTACCCTTATGACCGTTCACTCTGCCAAGGGCTTGGAGTACGACTATATCTATATTGTAGGTATGGAGGAGGGACTCTTCCCCTCATCACGCTCCGCAGAGTCGGCAGCGGACCTTGAGGAGGAGCGTCGCTTGATGTACGTAGCCATAACTCGTGCTAAGAAGGCGGCTATGCTCTCCTTCTCGGAGATGCGCCGTGTATGGGGTAAGACCGAGAACACATCGCCAAGTCGTTTCCTCAAGGAGATAGAGCGCGAGTACCTCGATGCCAACTTCAATATCGACGAACTCTATGGCCGTAACCGCTGGGCAGCAATCACCGAGGATGAGCCACGCCCACGCTTCGAGTCCCTAAAGAGTCGCTATGGCGCACCTACCCCCGACAAGGGTAACACACCACGCCAACCTCGCCCCGAGATTATTGCCACCCCACGCCCCTTAGATCCTGCCAAGGCGGGTATGCGCTCGGTGGGTACTCGCCAGGAGGGTACAACCCCAACGGCTGATACAGGAGAGTGCCAGTTTAAGGTCGGTGACCGTGTGGTACATCCTAAGTTCGGCCGTGGCATAGTTGAGCGCATCGAGCCCCTTACGACAGACCATAAGGTGGTGGTGTCGTTCGAGGGTTTTGGCTCAAAGACGCTACTCGCGAAGTTTGCAAAACTCTCAAAAGCATAGTATTATGGAGGAGATAATGGTTTCGGTGATAATGACGACCTACAACCACGAACGCTATATCGCTCAGGCGATAGAGAGCGTTCTTCGTCAGCAGACATCCTTCCGCATAGAGATTATCATAGGCGAGGATTGTAGCACCGACCGTACCCTTGCCATAGCAGAAGATTACCAGGCTCAATACCCCGAGGCGATACATATCATTCGTTCCGAGGAGAATGTGGGCTGGCGCAAAAACTATCGTCGCACCATCGCCGCAGCACGTGGCAAGTATATCGCTCTACTCGATGGCGACGACTACTTCACCCATCGCAAGAAGTTGCAGATGCAAGTAGACCTCCTTGAGCAACACCCCGAGGCAGGAATGTGCTACACGCGCTCCGAGCGTATCGACGAGGGTGGCACAACGACGATATATCCCGAATCGGAGTGCTACACCTCCTTTAGCGAAATGCTCAGACGCAACCCCGCAGAGAACTGTACCGTTGTGGCACGCAGGGAGTTAGTCGAACGCTACTACCAAACTATCCGTCCTGAGGAGCATCCCGAATGGCTGACAGACGATTTGCCTATGTGGTTATGGTTTGCCACCGAGGCCGAGGTAGTGGCCATAGATTGCCCGATGGCGGTACATAGGGTGCTACGCCAGAGCGTGAGCCACAACCCCGATTACCGCAAAAAAATAGAGTTTGTGGACTCGCTCTACGACATAAGCCTTTGGTACGACGAACACTACAACGAGAGCCGTATGCGCGAGGAACTACTCACCTCCAAGCACAACACAGCCCTCTGGGTACTCTCCTACAACGGCTCAATCAAGGAGTATATAACTCGTTGGCACAGAGATATAAACAACCATAAACCGCTACTTCGTAACATAGCCTCCTACGGACTATTTGCTAAGAAGATAGGTTGGCGTATGTGGCAAAAAAGAGGATAGGTATGAGACTAAAACAGCGATACGACTACATCATAGATTACTTCTCGAAGAGTATGCCTACGGCCGAGAGCGAACTCAACTTCCGCACCCCCTTCGAGTTACTCGTTGCCGTGGTACTCTCGGCACAGTGTACCGACAAGAGGGTCAATCTCACGACCCCAGCGCTCTTCGAGGCCTACCCCACAGCCGAGGCTATGTCCAAGGCTACGGCAGAGGAGATTTACGAATATATAAAGAGCATCTCCTACCCCAACAACAAGGCTAAGCACCTCGCGACGCTCTCACGCCAGATAGTCGAGAAGTTTGGCGGAGAGGTGCCGAGCGATCCTAAGGAGTTGGAGTCCCTACAAGGTGTAGGTCGCAAGACGGCAAATGTCGTTGGAGCGGTATTGTGGGGCAGGGAGGTGATGCCCGTAGATACCCACGTCTTCCGTGTGGCCGACCGCATTGGCCTCTCGACAAATGCCAAGACTCCCTTGGCCACTGAGCGTCAATTGGAGAAGGGCTTCCCCAAGGAGTTGCTCCCCATAGCCCACCATTGGCTCATCCTTCACGGCAGATATGTCTGCATAGCACGCAAACCCAAGTGCGACATCTGTGGCATAAAAGAGGCGTGCCGTCATTATAATAAAACCGTTAAAACCAGCCAATTATGAGATATACTTTAGCCTTTGCCGCACTCCTATTTGTCGGTTGTACAACACCCTCCTACCCAGGCATCGACAGCCCTTCGGGAGGCAACAGTTCTATCGACCAGCAGATAATCAGTTATATAGACCAACGACTTATCGAGGAGTACTATTGGCTCGACGAGGTGGAGGAGAAGTCCCCCTCGTTTAATCGCTATGTCGAGTGGGAGGATTACCTCGACGGAGCATTGCGACTGCTCACCACCAATACCGACGATGGCTACACCAAGAATGACCAGCGACACTTCTACTCCTTCATCCGCCAGACAAATAGTTCTACACGTAGCGGAAAGATTGGCTTTGGTATCGCCCTACACTACACCATAGGTCTCGTAAGCCGCGACAAGCAGCAGTACGCCTTCTACATCGACTATGTCTACCCGAACTCCCCAGCCGAGGAGGCTGGTGTTAAGCGTGGCGATGTTATTCTGCAGATTGATGACCGCAACATCACCCAGAACAACTACATAGAACTCTTCAATAGGATTGAGAACAGCACCTCCAATGATATTAGGCTCTCACTCTACGCGCGCTCTGAGAATGACTACAACGACAGAGATTTCGTCGATGTGAGCCTCAGTAGAGCCCAGTATGAGGAGACTACCGTTATCTACAACGAGATTTTCAACCTCAATGGAGGCAACCAACGTGTTGGTTACTTGGTATATACTGGCTTTGATAGCGACTACGACGATGACCTCATCAAGACTATCGAGATGTTCAAAGACGAGCAGGTCAATGAGGTGGTTCTCGACCTCCGCTGTAATGGTGGTGGCGAGGTGACATCTATGGTAAAACTATGCTCAGCGCTCCTTCCTGCGAAGTACGAGGATAGTGTTATCGCCAAGATTATGCGCAACCCAAAGAACAAGAAGATTAGGGAGAGTTCTACCTTCAACTTAAAGAATACGGGGTCGCTACTCAACCTCTCGCGCCTGACGGTCATCTGCTCCGAAAATAGTGCTTCGGCCTCGGAGATGGTGGTTATGGGCCTTCGCGGTATCGACTTCCCCGTGACCGTGGTGGGTAGCACCACACAGGGCAAGAATTGTGGTATGGACGTGTCGCGCAAGACCTTCGGATCGGTGAGTGTGGAGTATGCCCCCATTACCTTTATGTGCTTCAATGCCAAGGGATTTGGCGACTGGGGTGAGGGTATCGTTCCCGACTACGACATCACCTCGGAGAACCCCTACGGACTAACAGAAGAGATCTACCCTCGGCCCCACAGCAACTGGGGAGACGAGGTAAATGATACGGCTCTTGCCGTGGCTCTCGCCACCATCTCGGGAGGTGCGGTTACGACCACCGACGCTACTCGTGCTACAGCCCAAACCTTCGAGGCAATAACCACAATACCTAAGCCTATAACGGGTATGCTCCTCTATGAGGAGGAGTAGCCTTGTTGGAGATTTTAAATAAAATTCCTAACTTTGCAATATGCTCACACTCCTCTGCGTTAGGAGTAGTAAACCAACTCGATTAGAGACAAAAAAATATATAAAATGAACGAAGTAGTAAACATCAAAGAACTAAATGCCCATATCCAGGAGGAGTCGGTATTTGTGGACACACTACGTAAGGAGATTTCACGTGTCATCGTCGGCCAGCAGCACCTCATCGACACACTCCTCATCGGACTTCTCTCCGATGGTCACATCCTCTTGGAGGGTGTTCCAGGTTTGGCAAAGACCCTCGCCATCACAACCCTCTCGAAGGCTGTAGATGCTAAGTTTGCCCGTATTCAGTTTACCCCAGACCTCTTGCCTGCCGACCTTATCGGTACGCTCATCTACTCTCAGCGCAACGAGGAGTTCACAGTTAAGCAGGGTCCTATCTTCGCAAACTTCGTTCTTGCGGATGAGATTAACCGCTCACCAGCCAAGGTGCAGTCGGCACTGTTGGAGGCTATGCAGGAGAAGCAGGTGACCATTGGTGATAACACATACGCTCTCCCAAAGCCCTTCTTGGTACTCGCTACGCAGAACCCATTGGAGCAGGAGGGTACCTACCCACTCCCTGAGGCCCAGGTAGATCGTTTTATGCTCAAGGCCAAGATATCGTACCCTAAGCGTGCTGAGGAGTTGGATATTATCCGTATGAACCTCTCGGGTGAGGGCATGCCTAAGGTTGAGAAGGTTATCACTCCCGAGGATATCGTTCGCGCACGCGAGGTGGTGAACAAGGTATATATGGACGAGAAGATCGAGCGCTACATCATAGATATTATCTTCGCTACGCGCGAGCCATCGGAGTACCACCTCCAGTCGCTCCAGCCACTCATCGCCTACGGAGGCTCTCCACGTGCAAGTATTGCCTTGGCTAAGGCCGCACGCGCCTACGCCTTCATTCAGCGCCGTGGCTACGTGATCCCTGAGGATGTGCGTGCCATCTGCCACGATGTATTGCGCCACCGCATCGGACTTACCTACGAGGCTGAGGCTGAGAATATTACCACCGAAAATATCATTACCGACATCCTAAATAACGTCATCGTACCATAATGCATTACAGCGACGAGGACATACTCAAGCGCGTTCGTCAGATTGAGATAAAGACGCGCGGACTCTCGGACGAGATCTTCGCCGGCAAGTACCATACCGCCTTTCGAGGTCGTGGTATGTCGTTCGCCGAGGTGAGGGAGTATCGCCCTGGTGACGATGTGCGCGATATCGACTGGAACGTCACGGCTCGCTCACATAGGCCCCACATTAAGGTCTATGAGGAGGAGCGCGAACTTACGATGATGCTTTTGGTGGATGTGTCGCCCTCGCGTATGTTTGGCTCCGAGGAACTGACCAAGAAGAATATGATGACCGAGATAGCCGCAACGCTTGCCTTCTCGGCCTCGAAGAACAACGATAAAGTTGGCTGTATTCTCTTCTCGGACCGCATCGAGAAGTTCATACCTCCAAAGAAGGGCCGTAGCCATATCCTTATGATAATCCGAGAGTTGGTGAGCTTTATCCCCACGGGTCAGAGTACCAACATATCGGAGGCACTGCGCTACTTGGTGGGTGTGAATAAGAAGCGTACCACGACATTCTTGCTCTCGGACCTCATCAACGCCAAGGAGGATATGTCAAAAATGGAGGACGCCCTCAAAATTGCGACCTCGAAGCACGACATTATGGCTATTCGCGTCTTCGACAAGCGAGATAGGGAGTTGCCCGATGTCGGAATTGTCGAGGTGCAGGATGCCGAGACCAACGAAACCACGTGGCTCGACACCTCATCGTCGCGTGTGAGGGAGTTCTGGAGAGATAGTTACGACAGTCGCACACGAGAGATGTCGTCACTCTTGAAGAGCAACCGCATAGATTGTGCGGAGGTGGCTACAAACGAGGACTTCGTTGTGGAACTTATAAAGATGTTTAAGACACGATGAGACGAGTCATAACATATACCCTACTTCTGCTCTTTGCCACCCTCGCTACCATCGAGGCACGTGGCGAAAAGCCTATCGTTAGTGGTCGCTTCTCGAGGGATAGTATCGAGGTGGGCGACCTTGTGGAGTATATCATCGACATCGAGGCCGACCGTGCCACGGTGATTGGTGTCCCCGACTTCGACACCACTACCCCCGAGGAGCGCAAGAAGGAGGCACAAGCCAAGGGTAAGATGTCTACCTACGAGACCTACGACGAGGATATCTTCAAACTTATCGAGGACTACCCCATTGATACTCTGAAGGTTGATGGTCGTCGCCTACACCTACGTAAGCGCTACCTATTGGCTACGATGGAGACGGGCAAGATACCTTTGCGCCCAACACTCCTCTACTTCGACAAGAATCGTGAGACCCCCGACACCCTCTACGCCGAGGAGATGCTATACCTCAACGTCAAGAGTTACGAGGAACTAGATACCACCCTCTTCCTACGCCCCGACCCCACATCTCAGCAGGGCTTCGGCGTGGATACCGACAAGGCAATGACACTGCTCAAGGATGAGGGTATCAACACCCAGAAGAACCTCCCATTCATCTTTGGCGAGATTCGCGACTATGTCATCTACTCGGCAATAGCGATAATCCTCCTCGCCCTTATGCTCTACCTCCTACTCCCCGTGCTTAAGCGCTACATCGCTCAGCGAGGAGAGGTCGTCAAGCCTAAGCCCAAGATGCCACCACATATCGTGGCTATTAAGGCTCTTGAAGAACTCAAAAACCGCAAACTATGCGAGAATGGCAAGCATAAGAGTTACTACACGTCGCTGGTCTCTATCCTCAAGGTCTATATCGATGGTCGCTGGGATATCAGCGTCTTGGACAAGACCTCAGCAGAGACGATGGTAGCACTTCGAGAGGTGGAGTTGTCCCGAGAGTGCCGTAGCAACCTTATCGCCATCTTCGAGACTGCCGACTTTGTGAAGTTCGCTAAGGTTGTTCCCGAGGCCGAGACCAATGAGGACCTCTTCATTAAGGCCTACTACTTCGTCGAAAATACCAAGGCCGAAGAGAGCGTCGTTCACGACAAGAAAGAGATAAACTTTGAGACACCAATAGACGAATAATGAGCAACTTACGATATATATGTAGTGCTGTAGCACTCCTGGTCGCACTGCTGTTAAACCCCACTACCGCCGAGGCACAATACTACAAAGAGCGTGGCTTGGTACGTGAGGGAAATAGCAGTTTCCAGAAGCGCAACTACCGCACAAGTTATAACCGCTATAACGAGGCTTTGGAGTATGACTCGTTGAACTACGAGGCACTCTACAACCGTGCTAACGCCCACCACCACTTACGTATCTCCACCCCCGAGGACTCTACACTCTTGGCCGAGACTACGTATGGCTATTATGAGGCTATCGCGCGCGACACGCTCCTTAGCAAGGGTCAGCGCGCCGAGGTGTTGCGTAACCTTGGCGAGAGCCTCTTTAGCGACCAGAAGTACGAGGCGGCCCTCAATGCCTTTCGTGAGTCGCTACTATTGAATCCCGATAGCAAAGAGACGAAATATAACTACGTGCTAACCAAGCGCATCGTGGACCAAAAGCGTCAGCAACAGCAGAATCAGGACAACCAACAGAACCAAGACAATCAGCAAAATCAAGATAACCAGCAAAACCAGAACAACCAACAGCAGGACCAGAACGGAGATCAGCAACAGAATAACGACCAGCAAAACGAGGGTGACCAACCACAGGAAAAGCCCGAAGAGGGCAATGAGGATGGCCAGGAGCAGGAGAATCCCGCTCAGCAGGAGCCTCGTGAACTCGACAGCGACAAGGAGCGTATGCTGAATGCTATTCAGGCCGAAGAGGATAAGACTCAGGACAAACTGAAGGAGGAGCGCAAAGGTGTTGTAATCCCTGGTAAGAAGAATTGGTAACAACTTTTAGAGTATGCAGTTTCTAAATCCATACATACTGCTTGTAGCGTGCATAGTACCCCTACTGCTGATATACTATATCCTCGTAGGCCGTCGCCGTGCCACGCTCATAGTATCTTCCACCCAAGGCACAGCACCTCGCACCCTGCGCTACTTCTTGCGCCACGTGCCTATCGTGTTGCGTCTCTTGGCCATATCAGCAATGGTCATTGCCTTGGCACGCCCCGTAATCGTTCACCACGAGAGCGAAACGACTACCGAGGGTGTCGATATAGTTCTTGCAATGGATATTTCGGGCTCTATGCTTGCCCGCGACTTCACCCCCGACCGTCTCTCGGCTGCCAAGCGTCTGGCAACAGAGTTTGTGGCAGAACGTACGGGTGACCGCCTCTCGGTTGTTGCCTTTGCTGGCGAGGCCTTCACTCAGTGCCCCCTTACCGCCGACCAGGCCGCTGTAGGCACGATGCTCTCACGCCTACGCAGTGGTGTCGTGGAGGATGGTACAGCCATAGGTAATGGCTTGGCCACGGCAATAAACCGACTCAGGGAGAGTGGCGCAAAATCGAAGGTCGTGGTACTGCTCACCGATGGTGTGAACAATAGAGGACAGATATCGCCAATTATGGCGGCAGAGATCGCCCGAGACCTCGGCATAAAGGTCTACACCATAGGTGTTGGTAGTCGCGACAAGGCCCCAATGCCTGCCATCGACCCATTCGGCAATCAGACATTCGTGATGGCAGAAGTGGAGATCGACGAGGACCTTTTGCGCAACATTGCCTCAACAACCTCAGGTCGCTACTTCCGTGCCAACGACAACGAAGCACTTCGCAATATATACCAGCAAATCAACGAGTTGGAGAAGAGCGAGGTGCAGGTGACACACTACACCTCCTACGACGAACTCTTCGGCAGATGGTTACTCTTGGCACTCCTTCTGTTGGCCCTTGAGTTTATCGTGGCAAGGGTGATACTCAACCGCTTGCCTTAGGGTACGAAACCATTAAATTGAAGTAATATGCCTCAAACGAACATATTTACATTTGCCTCGCCAGAGTGGTTATGGTTGCTCATAGTGGTAGCACTACTCCCCATAGCCCATCTGCTACTAAGGCTCTACGCCAAGCATAAACTGCGCAAGTTCGGAAATATCACGACCCTCAACCGCCTTATGCCTGAAAGGTCCGAGGTGCGTGGATGGATAAAGGTGGTATTACTCACCGTTGCATCGCTCTTTTTGGTGTTAGCCTTAGCACGCCCACAGACAGGCTCGAAACTCCAGAGTGTGGAGAGTGAGGGTCGAGAGATTGTGTTGGTGGTGGATGTGTCGAACTCAATGCTTGCCGAGGATGTCACACCAAGCCGTATGGCACGTACACGCTACGCCATAACACGCCTGTTGGAGCGTATGAGCAAGGATAGAGTGGGCATCGTAGCCTTTGCCGACCAGAGCGAGGTGTTGCTCCCCATCACTGCCGACTACAAGATGGCCGAGGCGATGACAAAACGTCTCTCGCCCGACCTTATCGCTGAGCAGGGAACAAACATTAGTAAGGCCTTGGAGGTGGCACTACTATCCTTCACGCAGAACACCGAAAACCGCAATAGCCGTGTCATCATCCTCATCACCGATGGTGAGGCCCACGACGACAGTTGCGACGGAGCGATAGAGCGTGCGAAACAGGAGGGCGCAATAATCTGTGCCATAGGTATCGGAACGCCCGAGGGTACTCCCCTCAAGATTAACGGAGAGTTGATGGAGGATAGCGAGGGCAAGATGGTGGTGACAAAACTCGGAGAGCCTCTTCTTCAGCAACTTGCAGAGGCTACAGGAGGTATCTACACCCGTTCACGTAACGATAACTTCGGTCTTGAGGAGATTATGGAGCGCCTCGACGAGATGGAGACCACATCGCTCACACGACTCACCTTCGAGGAGTACGACGAGCAGTACCAGTGGTTCTTGGGCGTGGCAATACTACTTTTAATCATCGAGGTTGTGATACTAAACAGACGCAACCCACTACTTAAGAATATTCACCTCTTCGACCGCGAGAGAAAGACAAACTAATAATAACCAATATAAACTACTTACATTATGACAATCAGAGATTTAGAGCCTAAACTTATTTGGGAGCAGTTCGACGACATCACACGTGTTCCACGCCCTTCAAAGAAGGAGGAGAAGATTATCGCTTGGCTTATCGAGTTTGCCCAGCGCCACAACATAGAGTACCAGACCGACCAGACAGGTAACGTCGTTATGCGTAAGCCTGCAACTAAGGGTTACGAGGGTCGTCCAGCCGTGATTCTTCAGTCACATATGGATATGGTATGCGAGAAGAACTCCAACGTGGAGTTCGACTTCGAGAACGACCCTATCCGCACAAAGGTTGATGGTGAGTGGGTACGTGCTGAGGGTACAACCCTTGGTGCTGACTGCGGTATCGGTATGGCAGCAGCCCTTGCAGTACTCTTGAACGAGAGCCTTGAGCATCCTGCCGTTGAGGCCCTCTTCACCGTAGACGAGGAGACAGGTCTCACAGGTGCTTTCGGCCTTGGTGAGGGTATGCTCACAGGTAAGTACCTCCTAAACCTCGACTCAGAGGATGATGGCGAACTCTTCATCGGTTGCGCTGGTGGTATCGACACCGTTGCTACTCTCGACTACCAGAGCGAGGAGTGCCCAGAGAACTACGCTTACGTACGTCTTGAGGTTGGCGACTTGCTAGGTGGCCACTCTGGCGACGATATCGACAAGGGTCATGCAAACTCTAACAAGTTGCTTGCTCGCTTCCTCTATAACGCTATCGACACCTTCCAGGTAGTCTTGGCAGACTTCAATGGCGGTAACCTCCGCAACGCTATTCCTCGCGAGGCATACGCTATCGTAGGTGTTCCACAGGAGTCGGTTGAGGACTTCGAGGAGCGTTACTTGGAGTTCGGCCAGATGATGATGGAGGAGTTCAAGCACACCGAGCCACGTATGCGCTTCGCTGTTACCGATGCTGAGACCCCAGCAAAGGTTATGTCTAACGACGACTTGTGCTACTTGTTGCTTGCGTTGGTAGGCCTTCCTAACGGTGTCTTGGCGATGTCATTCGCTATGCCAGGCCTCGTGGAGACCTCTTCGAACCTCGCCTCTGTGAAGTTCGACACCGAGAACGACCGCATCACCGTAACTACCTCTCAGCGTTCATCTGTAGAGAGCGCTAAGTTGTATGCTGCACAGACTATCGAGTCGGTATTCTACCTCTCTGGCTTCGATGTTGAGCACTCTGACGGCTACCCAGGTTGGGCGCCTAACCCAGAGTCTAAACTCCTCACCGAGACTGCACAGTGCTACCGCGACCTCTTCAACCAGGAGCCTAAGGTACGCGCTATCCACGCAGGCTTGGAGTGTGGTCTCTTCCTTGAGAAGTACCCACACCTCGAGATGGTATCGTTCGGACCTACCTTGCGTGGTGTACACTCTCCAGACGAGCGCCTTGAGATTAGCACTGTAGATAAGTTCTGGAAGTTGCTCGTAGAGATTCTTAAGCGTATCGAGTAATATCTATGGCTTCGGTCACAGAGATACTTCACGCTCTGAACTACAACCACATATATATTGACGGCGTTGGAGAGTTAGTCATCCACAAAGAGAGTATATGTGTGGGAAATAACGCTGTCATTGCTCGGTGCCACATCGTTGGTGCCGAGGATGATGGCGATAAGTTATTGCGCTGTTACATACGTTGGCGCAGTCCTATCCAATCAAATTACGACCATACGTTCATCCCCAAGGCCTTCACCATAACAACACTTATGGGTGAGAGCCAAGAGGTAGATGTTTCGCTGAGTGATTGGTATAAGGGAATAACCCTAGGACAATATCTTGAAAACGACAGTGGTGGCTACGATAAGTTGAGCCACTCGGTTGATGCCTTAGTCAAGGCCGTACTCGACCTCCCCTACGCACACGGAGATATACAGACCGACAACATACTAATCCTCGAGGATGGTAGTATGCAACTCATCGACTACGACATCATTTGGGAGGCTAAGTTTATAGAGGATATCCATGAAGGACACTTCGACGTGGCCCCAGATAACATCCATATAGCACGAGTGAATCGCCAAAGAGATGCCGCAGCCATAGGTTACCTCTCGGTGATGATTGCCACTATGGCTCATATAGAGAGACTCAACCGCAAGGGCTATAGAGAGTTGAACTATAGAGACTTTATGCCCGACCTCAACTCCGACAATATCACTGCAGACCTTAAACGTGCGCTCACCGTCCTGGGTAATTGTGGCGATAGTACCCACTACCAATTAGCCCAGATTATAATAGATAACAGACAAGACATCTGCGCATTGATAAACGCTAAGATAAAGCGAATCTTATAAGTGGCGGGGGTATATACCTATTTATAATAAATAGAGTAAGGGGCTATCCAGACGTGGACAGCCCCTTACTCTATACTATGTAATTCTCCAATTACTCTACAATGCCAAGTTCCTTCTTCACCTCTGGAGTGATATCTGTAAGAGACTCAGGATTGAAGTAAGCCAAGCCTGCTGAGGCTGGCTGGTCGCCTGCGGTATTGAATACTGCGAGGTAGCCACCACGTGAAGAGACAGCCTTAACAGCATCGTTAGCCTTAGTGTAGACAGGGTTAATCAACTCTGCCTCTTTCTTCTGCATATCCTGCTGTGCTACCTGCTGGAAATCCTGGAAGCGCTGCTGCAACTCGGTGAGTTCGCGCTCCTTAAGTTGGCGTACTGAATCGCTATAGGTAGCAACATTCTTCTCATACTCGAGGTAGCGGTTGTTAAACTCCACCTGAATCTGCTCAAGTTGGTCCTGCAAATCCTTGCCATAAGCCTGGAGATTTGTCTCTGCCTCCTTATACTCAGGCATTGCTGTAACGATAGCAGCGAGATCTACACGGCCAAACTTCTGTGCAAAGAGTGATGATGCGCTGAAAACGAGCATCAATGTAAGGGTTAGTTTCAAAAACTTCTTCATCTCAAAATGTTTATTTGTTTGTTATTACTCTCAATTATCTCTTCTTAATATACTAACGCTTGAGGCTCTCAATTATTTTGTCGGTAAAGTCTACTTTGTTAGAGTAGTACAACACCAAAGGGTTTGCCGAGATGTCGATTACGAGGTCATAACCATACTGCTTAGCAAAACTCTCAAGCGTAGTGAACACACGCTGCTGAATGGGCTGGATAAGTTCCATACGGCGCTTCATAAGTTCGCCCTCAGCACCAAACACCGACTCCTGATAGTTTGTTGCCTCTGCCTCCTTGTTAAGAATCGACTGCTCCCACTGCTGACGCTCGCCAGATGAGAGTGACGACTTACGACTCATATAGGTATTGTAGAGGGTCTCCACCTCCGCAAACTTAGCATCTACCTGCTTCTGGTAACTCTCCGAAAGCGACTCAATCTGCTCAAGAGCCTTGTTGTAGTCGGCCAACGACTTAAAGACCTTCTCGCTGTCTACGACCATATAGTTCTGCGCTGAGGTGATGCCCACGGCAAAGACCAACGCCACGATTGTCAATAATACTCTTTTCATCTCTTAAAATGTTTAGTTAAACACCGTATCAAATATATTGCCACAAGGCTTTAGAACTGCTGACCCAAGACGAAGTGGAACTGTGAACCACTGCGCTCCGTAGAGCCGTAAGGAGCATCGAAGCCGTAACCCCAATCTACACCCAACATACCCACGATAGGCAAGTAGAGGCGGACACCGACACCAGCCGAACGCTTAATCTTGAATGGTGAGAACTCCTTCCACGAGTCGAAACCATTACCTCCCTCCAAGAATCCTAATACGTAGATTGACGAGTTAGGTTTCAAGATGACAGGGTAGCGAAGTTCGACGGTGTACTTGTTGTATGCCACAGAGTAGTGCTCCGAAGGGTTAAGCGCACCATCCTCATAACCACGCAATGCGATGATATCGACACCATAGATGTTATAACCAGTCATACCGTCACCACCAATCTCGAAACGCTCGAATGGCGATATCTTATTCTTGTTGTAGTGACCCAAGTAACCCATCTCTGCACCAAGCATAAGTACGAGGTTCTGGTTGGCTGTGAGAGGGAAGTACCAACGACCCTTCAACAACCACTTATGGAACTCAATCCAGCGATAACGCTCCTGGTCTGAGAGGTTCGACGAGTAGTTCTTGCCATCCCACAACGAGAATGGAGGGGTGGCCTGAACAGATACGCTGAACTCAGAGCCCGAACGTGAGAAGAATGGAGCATCTACCGACGAGCGCTGGAACACAAGTTTTAACGACAACGTATTAGCGACACCATCACTGAGGATGAATGAATCCCAGCCCTTGAGGCCATAACGCTGGTAGCCTAACTCTCCATAGAATGTGAAGTATGGATCGGGCCACTGCATACGCTTACCAAGACCCATAAAGAGACCCATTGAGCGGTAGTACATTGAGGCAGTCTGCCATACGTAGTAGGCATTATTCTGCTCCGAGATATAACCCGAAATCGAGAACGAGTTAGGACGACGGCCACCGAGCCAAGGATCTGTGAAACTCAACGACAAGGCCTTGTAGTAGGTACCGTTGGTCTGACCCGAAATCGAGAGTCGCTGATTCTGTCCCGAAGGATATGGTCGCCAAGCGCCCTTCTTGAAGAAGTTGCGCATAGAGAGGTTGTTCAACGTAACACCGATGCTACCTACAAAAGTTCCAGAACCCCAACCACCAGCGATGTTGAACTGATCCGAAGCCTTCTCCTGCAATGGCCAATTGATATCTACGAGGTCGTTCGACACAGGCTGGATATCTGGATAGATCGCCTGCTCGTCGAAGTGGCCCATACTCATCAACGTACGCATAGTCTGCATCAACAAGGCTCTGTTGTACAACTCGCCAGGACGAACGTAGAGCTCTCGACGGATAACCTCGTCATCGATACGTATATTTCCCGAGATACCCACCTCGTTGATAGTAAATGGCTTACCCTCGAACACACGAATCTCGAGGTCGAGCGAATCGGGACCTACAACAATCTCGGCAGGCTCAATCTGCGAAGCCAAATATCCATTATTCTGGTACAGAGACGAGATTGAGATCTCCTCTGGATTCATCTCCTTGCCAATACCGAGGCGCTTGTGCATCGACTTCTTATCGTAGATATCACCTGTCTTCACACCAAACATAGTCTGCAACTGCTCGGTGGTATAAACCGAGTTACCCACCCAATTGATGTTGCGGATATAGTATTGGTTACCCTCAGATACCTTGATATCGATACCCAAAGTCTCGTCGTCGATATAGTAGATAGAGTCGCTCAAGATTGAGGCGTTGCGGTAGCCTCGTGAGTTATAGAAGTCGAGCAACAACTCCTTATCGTTCTCATACTCCTCGGGGAGCAACTTTCTATTCTGGAAGAAGAGGATGCTCTTCTGGTGAGTCTTCTTGAATGTGCGACGGAGACGCTTATCATCAAAGGCATCGTTACCCTCGAAGTTGATAACACCCACACGCACCTTAGGGCCTCGGTCGATATCAAACGTAACATTCACACAATGTTCGTAGGTGGTATCGTTTGTGATGCGTACATCTACCTCGCAAGTGCGGAAACCCTTCTCAGCGAAGTGTTCCTTGATGAGTTTTACGTTTTTATCGATTACATAGTCTGAGAGCTCGGTATTTCGGCGTAACTTAAGCACCTCATCCTGCAAATCCTTAGCCTTCGACTTTGATACACCCTCGATATTCCACGAAAGGATTCGAGCGCGCTCCTTAAGAAATACCTCCAAATCGAGCGAGTCGCCCTCGATGGTGGCACCAATCTGAATATTAGAGAAGTAGCGTGGTGCCCAGAGACGTTGCATAGCGTTCGAGATAAACTTGCTGGGCAGGTAAATAGAGTCACCCTCGACCAAGCCCGCAGAACTCTTAAGGATGCTATGGTTGAGGTATTTTACACCGTGAAGGTTGATATGACGTATGTAGTACAACTTACCGTCTCCCTCGGTCAATACAGGTGCACTACGGTCAAAATCTACCGAATCGACGATAGTATTATTCGAGTCATCACCGATACTATAACGAGTCGAAGGCTCCTGTGCCACACCCTCTATGGCGATAAGGAGCATCGATGCGATGATTAGAAATAGTAGCGTAGTATATTTCATTATTCAGTTCTTAACTTTCATCCAACACTTTGCCAAAGCGTCTCTCACGATGGCAATAAACCTCCAAGGCCCCCTCGAATGCCTCCTCTCCGAAATCGGGCCACATAATCTCTGGGAAGTAGAACTCCGCATAGGATGCCTGCCACAAGAGGAAGTTGCTCAAGCGACACTCGCCACTTGTGCGTATAACAAGGTCGGGGTCGGGTATCGAAGCCGTCATCAACGACGACGACACCAACTCCTCGTCGATATCATCTACCGAAATCTCACCCTCGGCAACACGACGCGCTATGGCCTGGGTCGCAAGCACCAACTCTCGACGCGACGAGTAGTTGAAGGCCAATACAAGAGTGAGCCTACTACCTGTTGCCGTGGTGGTCTCGATACGATCGATCATCTCGAGAACCTCCTCCGAGAAGCGTGTACGCTCGCCCAAAATCAAAACTCGGACACCCTGCTTAGCAAGGCTCTCGCCCTCGTTCATCACCGTACGACAAAAGAGTTGCATAATGGCCTCAACCTCGGCTGTGGGACGACCCCAGTTCTCGGTCGAAAAGGCATAGAGCGTAAGCCACTTTACACCATTGCGCACCGCACCACGCACAACATTGCGCACAGACTCAACACCAGCAAGGTGACCCTCATAGCGCTCCTTACCGCGTTGCTTAGCCCAACGGCCATTGCCATCCATAATGATAGCCACGTGCTCTGGTATGACTCTCTTTTCGCTCATAACAACTCTCTTAGAGTGGGTATAATAACTTGCAAATGTAAGCAATAAAATTCACAAAATAAAACAGTCGCTCCACAAAATTTCTCACGCACGCGCTATGCGTGAGTATAAATCGCTCTGTTTCAATGATGTACACAGTTTAAAAAGACCCCTATTTTGGCCCGTAACTATCTGTTGTCCACGCCCCACATCATCTTCTCTCTTAACGTGTCGTAGAACGAATTAGTATGTGGTGTGGCCAAAATAAGTTGCTCCTCGGCACAACGTAGCGTGATTGTTGCACCATCGTTGATTGGATATGTGCGATTGTCAGCCGAAAGGAATGCCTCGCCACCACGAGCCATAAGGCGCAGTGTGATGGTTATGTCGTTTGGCACGACGATAGGACGCATCGTGAGGTTATGGGGTGCCAATGGCGAAAGGATGAAACACTGACACATAGGGTCCACAATAGGGCCACCCGCGCTCAACGAGTAGGCCGTAGAGCCTGTTGGGGTTGAGACCACAAGGCCGTCGCCGTGGTAGGTGGCTATGCGATGGTTATTGACATAGGTCTCGATAGATATCATCGTAGCTCCGTGGCGATGGATAGTTATCTCGTTGAGAGCCAAGCATCTATCACAACCGTCGATATCGCCCTCAGCCAATATCATATTGCGCTTTTGGAACGGTATATCTCGTTTGACCAAGCGCTCCAGCAAACCCTCAATACCGTTGCCATTATCCGCAGTGAGGTAGCCCAAACGACCGCAGTTGATACCCACGATAGGGATGTTGTCGTTGGGCAACAGTTGTACGGCATCCAAGAGTGTGCCATCGCCACCGTAAGAGACCATAACATCCTCGCCCATAGCCACTGCTCGCTCAGCGTAGCGCTGTTCGGGGGCGATAGTGATGCCGAGTAGCGACTCCACAACTATTGCGAAGTCCTCGTTTATCGTATAGTTCAACCCTAACCTACCAATCGTCGAGAATAGTTTTTCGAGTTGCTCACGGTGATGGTTTACCTGCTTGCGTGAAAAAAGTATTATGTTCATTGCGTAGTATAGAAAAAAATCGTAACTTTGCTTTTGATAGTGCAAGGTGTGTTCCGAGAGTACTTTTTACTCCAAGTTTTATGCACAACCCCACTCTATCTTTTACAAAGATATAAAAAATATGACAAAGTTAAGTGTAAATGTAAATAAGATTGCCGTAGTTCGCAATTCGCGTGGCGGAAATGTGCCAAATTTGCTACAGGCTTCGTTGGATATCGAGCGTTTTGGTGCTGACGGCATCACCGTACACCCTCGCCCCGATGCTCGCCACATACGTTACTCCGACGTGAGAGAACTCAAGGCAAACATATCTACCGAACTCAATGTTGAGGGTAACCCTATCGAGAGTTTCTGCGAACTCGTCGAGGAGGTACGCCCAGCACAGGTGACCCTAGTTCCCGATGCTGAGGATGCCATAACCTCTTCTGCAGGCTGGGATACCATCAAGCATCGCGACTTCTTGCGCAATATGGCCGACCGTTTCCATAAGGCTGGCATCCGTGTATCTATCTTCGTAGACCCTGTGGTTGAGATGGTTACAGCGGCTAAGGAGTGTGGCGCCGACCGTGTTGAGTTATATACCGAGGCATACGCTTCAGGCTATAGCCAGGATCGTGAGGCCGCTATCGCACCATACGTTGCGGCTGCCGAAGAGGCTAGTCGTGTGGGCTTGGGTCTCAATGCTGGCCACGACCTCAACACCGAGAATTTGCAATACTTCATCGAGCGCATCCCTTGGGTCGATGAGGTATCTATCGGCCACGCACTTATTAGCGATGCCCTCTATTGGGGTCTGGAGAATACCGTGGAGATTTACCAACGATGCATCCGTAGAGCGCACAACAAGGAGTAGTATTTATGCCACTTAAACACCCGATTTTCAAACATATAACTCGTGTTGTTGATAGTATGGGCGTTGAGGCCTATGCTGTCGGTGGCTATGTGCGCGACTACTACCTACGTCGTCCCTCGTCGGATATAGATGTTGTGGTGGTGGGCAGTGGTGTAGAGGTTGCTGAGCGCCTCGCCAAGGAGTTGAATGCCAAGGTCTCTATCTTCAAGACATACGGTACGGCTATGCTCCGCTGGCGAGATACGGAGGTTGAGTTTGTGGGCGCACGTCGCGAGAGCTACACCCCCGACTCACGAAACCCCCACGTGGAGCCCGGCACCTTGGAGGATGACCAGCGTCGTAGAGACTTCACCATAAATGCTATGGCGTGGTCGCTCAATGGCGCAACCTTCGGAGAACTTGTCGATCCGTTTGGCGGTATGGAGGATTTGGAGGATTGCATCATCCGCACCCCTTGTGAGCCAGACAAGACCTTCTCGGACGACCCCCTACGAATGATGCGTGCCGTGAGGTTCGCCTCGCAACTCGGCTTCGACATCGACGACGAAACCTTCGAGGGTATATGCCGTCAGGCAAGTCGCATAAAGATAATCACAAAGGAGCGTATCGCCGTAGAACTCAATAAGATAATGGCTTCGCCCGTGCCATCCATAGGTCTCGAACTTATGCGTGTTTCGGGCCTCTTGGCGTATATCCTCCCCGAACTCCAGAATATGGTGGGTGTGGAGCGACGAGGTAAGCACGCCCATAAGGATAACTTCCAGCACACCCTCAAGGTGTTGGACAACGTGGCACGCCGTAGCGACGACCTCTGGCTCCGCTGGGCCGCTCTGCTTCACGACATAGGCAAGCCTCAGACTAAGGCCTACGGCTCTCAGGGCTGGACATTCCACCAGCACGAGGCAATCGGCTCGAAGATGGTACCACAGATCTTCCGTCGCCTAAGGCTTCCGATGAATGAGCCTATGCGATTTGTGCAGAAGATGGTATTCCTCCATATGCGCCCCATTGTGCTATCGGAGGACTTGGTCACTGACTCTGCTGTGCGACGACTACTCTTCGAGGCTGGCGACGACGTTGAGAAACTGATGATGCTCTGCGAGTCGGACATCACCTCGGGAAATGACAGCAAGGTAAAACTCTACCTTCGCAACTTCGAACTCGTGCGCAACAAGATGAGCGACTTGGAGGAGCGCGACAGAGTACGCAACTTCCAGCCACCAATCTCGGGAGACCTCATAATGCAGACCTACAACCTACCCCCTTGCTCGGTCATTGGCGAGATTAAGGAGGTCATTAAGAATGCTATCCTCGATGGCATCATCCCTAACGAATACGACGCGGCCTACAAACTTATGGAGGAGGAGGCCACGAAGCGTGGAATAACAAAATAGTTGAAATATGTTGTGGATAGGTATTACATTATTACTTCTATACTTAGGTAGTAATGTGTACCTTTTTGTGCGCATAACAGCCTTTCTCTCAACACTTCCCATAGGTATTCGCATCTCGTTTAGCATACTCTTTTGGCTCTGCACCATAGCCCTTTTCGTCGCTATGGCCTTGCGCGATGTAACCTCGATAGAGCCACTGACACGCATACTCTTCAACATTGGCTCTGCGTGGTTGGTCTTCCTGCTATATATGACCTTAGCAACCCTCCTCTTCGACATCATACACCTAATCGTACCATCGTTCCACTACGGCACGTGGTGCGCCTTGGGCATAACCATACTACTGCTCACCTACGGATACATCAACCACCGCCACCCGAGGGTTAAACAGATGACCATAACGACAGAAAAAGAGATGACAGCACCCTGCCGTATCGCTATGGTTAGCGACATCCATTTAGGCTATGGCACCGATAGAGAGGATTTGGCGGGTTATGTCGATTTGATAAACGCACAAAATGCAGATGTCGTAGTGGTTGTAGGCGACCTTATCGACAACAGCATAAAGCCTGTCAAGGTCTCGGATATGTGTGCTGAGTTTGAGCGCATTACAGCGCCAGAAGGCGTATATATGGTGGCCGGCAATCACGAATATATAAGTGGTATCAAGGCCTGTGAGGAGTATCTCTCCACTACCCCCGTGCGCCTGGTTCGTGATAATGTCGTTCGCCTTGAGTCGGGCGTACAACTCCTCTGCCGCGACGACAGGTCTAACAGAGATAGAGCCACGATAGAGTCGCTACTTTCGATTTGCGACGCATCACTACCCACAATAGTCCTTGACCACCAACCCTACGACATCGCCATAAGCGATTCGTTATTGGTGGATATACACCTCTCGGGACACACCCATCGTGGTCAGGTATGGCCCCTGAATTGGATTGTTGATAAGATGTACGAACAGAGTTATGGCTACCGCCAATGGTCTCATACCCAAGCCTTTGTGTCGTGTGGTCTCTCACTCTGGGGGCCACCCTTCCGTATCGGCACACACGGCGAGATCGCCATCATAGATATAATTCCCTAAGGTACTGGATCGTAGCCGGAGCCTCCCCAAGGATGGCAACGCATAAGTCGGCGCACAGTGAGGTATAGCCCCTTGATAGGGCCGTGCTTGCGGAGTGCCTCGATGGCGTATTGTGAACAGGTGGGGGTGAAGCGACAACAGGGTGGCTTCAGTGGCGAGATGCAGAGTTGATAGAAGCGCACGAGGAGTATGAAGGGGAGGGCGAGGCCTCGCTTAACATAACTCCACAACGTCTGCCAAAAGTTTTGTGACTGCATCGCAGATAGGATTATAGGGTAACTCCTCCTTAGATATATAGACAAAGGCCAAGCGAATCGCTACGCCACGCTCCTCGGCCAGAGCCTGAAGCCTCTGCCTAACCTCCGAGAGGCGATAACTCTCACGCATACGGCGCTTGAGTCTATTGCGTACATTGGCCCTCTTATGGTTACGCTTAGGCACAGAAAAGAGTACCTCAACACCAGGCAAGGTACTCTTCTCTATGATATAGAGACACTTTAACGGGTATGTGAACGTCTTGGCTGTGGTCGAATTGAACAAACGACCCACCACAACCTTCGACTTTATGCGCTCACTCGCCGGAAATGTGTAACCATCAGACATATTATCTATTAAGCATCTTTCTTTGGGGTTCTTGTACGGCTCTTCTTCTGAAGTTTGCTCTGCTGTGCGCGGATGAACTCCTCCTTGTCGTTATCCTCCTTAACCACAGCGTCGTCGATTGCAACACCCTCCTCCATCTTTGTACAATAGATATCCAGGGCCTTAACCATTGATGGTGCCTCGGGGGATGGTGCTGATGCCTTAACCTTAAGACCTGCCTCCTTTGCAGCACGCAAGGTGGCCTCACCAAAGGTTGCTACGACAGGCAACTTCTCGATCTCGAAATTCTCGGTAAGAGCCTTAACGTCGTTAGGCGAGTAGAGAGCGATAATGTCGTACTCCTCAGGATGCAAATCCGACATATCTGCCGACACGGTACGCGCAAACACCACTGGCGACACCGACAACTTCAACTTCGCAAGAGTATCTGGAAGTTCTGGCTTGAATGGCTCAGTGAGGGCGAGCATAAACTTCTCGTCCTTATGCTTAACGATAAGTTCAACCAACGAGTTGAAAGTACCATCGGCAAACGAGATCTTACGCTTGCGATAGACGATATACTTCTGAAGATAGAGCGCCACAGCCTCCGTATTACAGATGTACTTCATAGTCTCTGGTACGGTGATGCGTGCCTCCTCGCAGATGCGGAAGAAACTATCGATGGTAGTACGCGATGAGAAAATCATTGTTGTATGGTCGAGAATCTCTGTGCGCTGAGCGCGAAACTCCTTCAACGAAACACCAACAACACGTATCAACGGCTTATAGTCGATATTGAGTTCGTGTGTCTGAGAAAACTCATAAAAGGGAGACTTCTCTATTACAGCCGGACGGGGCTGTGATACCAAAATCTTACTTATCTTCAATTTACCTCTATATTTATTTTTTCAACTTATTTCAGTTTATCGCCATAAAGAGCATTCGCAATTCTCCTTCACCATTTCTGTATCATACTGATACTTAACACCTTTATTTTATACTAACCATCCCAAATGGGCTGGAAGCAAGTGAACAAGAAAACTTAAAGGAAGCAAAATTGCGGTGCAAAGGTACAAAATCCAATACAAAATCGGAACTCTTTTTTCAATAAAGAGCAAAAAAGTATCCTTTAAGTACAATATTAGCATTAGCACGGTGACCACGATAACAACCACATTGACCACCTCGCCAACCTGTTGTTCGGCCAAGAGCCATACCGCCACTATGGGGTAGATAATAACCACGGAGCGAACGAAATTGATATAACCCACCGAGGCAAGGCTCTGCGCCACATCGCTATTGGTAATCCACTCCACAACCTTATGCAACGAGTAGAACCACGCCACAAAGACCACAACAAAAAGCAATGTCACAAGCGTCGCGTAGGGGGCAAGTCCCTGCATATAGATAGGCGAATTCGACGATATAACACCATCGGCCAAGCGCACAAAGCCCAAGGCAAGGGTCATAGAGCCGATGACGGTGGCCACCTGCTTAAATCGTTGCAGCGGTAGCACACCTCCCTCAGTTCCCATACGCTCCTCACTATGGCTACTAAATATATTTCCATAAATGGCGCTAATGAATCGCCACGAGCGCAACAACATATTGAGGTAGACAACCAACGTGACAAGCACGATAACGTGGAAGAGGGGCTCCTCGGTCATCTCGGGGATGAATGGGTGTGGCACACCTGCAGGTATTACCTCCGAAAGTCGGCCAAAGAATTGCGCTGAGGTAGCCTCCTGATAACCTCCCTCGAAGAGTACGCTACCATCGCCAACGACAGATTGTCGTCCGAAGAGTGCATCACCACTCACCGCACGATAACCCTCCTCTAAGTATGTATCAATCGTATGGTTATTCATCGCTCTCTCCGCGTTTAAGTGTTACACGTATGGTTGTACCCTTACCCAACTCCGAACGCACAACGGCAATACGGCCGTGGTGGTAGTCCTCAATTATTCGACGTGAGAGTGAGAGGCCCAAGCCCCAGCCTCGTGTCTTAGTAGTAAAACCAGGCTCGAAAATAGTAGTCCAATTACTCTTAGGAATACCCTTTCCCGTGTCGCTAACCTCCACAAAGACTTCGTTGCCACTCTCGCCTATCGACACATCGATAACTCCTTGTCCCTGCAAGGCATCCAACGAGTTCTTCATCAAGTTCTCAATCACCCACTCAAAGAGTGCTGGGTTGGCCGATACCGATATAGGGGCCATAGCCAAGCCATTGTAGTTGAGTGTCACGTTGCGAGGTATGCGACGACGGAAATAGATCACCGTGTCTCCCACGACCTCGTTTATATTCATAGGCACGAGTTGAGTCTCCGAGCCAATCTTCGAGAACCTATCCACAATCTTCATCAGGTGGGCCAAATCCTTTAACATCTCCTCCACAGCCATCTGATCGACGGGCTGACCTCTGAGATACTCTATCCATCCCAAGAGCGAAGAGGTTGGGGTACCGAGTTGGTGTGCTGTCTCCTTTGCCAAACCTACCCACACACGATTCTGCTCGTTCTGCTTTGTTGAGGAGAAGGCGATATAGGCAAAGATGGCAAAGATGATGATTATGATGAGTTGCACGTATGGGAAGAAGACCAAGGCGTTACGATGGGCACTCGACACCAACGTCTCGTAGTCGGTCGTACCATAGTAGATGGTCAGCGTAGTGCGATGCACAATGCCATACGATACCGATATAGGCTTATTACTCTGGCTCATAGCCATAATCTCCTCCCTGAGGCGCTGGCTATCTCCCACAATCTCCTCGGGAAGGTTTGTCACCCACACGTTAAGTCGCTCATCGGCGATGATAAGTGGCACGTTGGTATGCTCGGCCATCTTATTGAGCAGTTCTGGATTATAGATAACCTGACCTCCGATATTGGTATTACGCAAGACATCTTCCCACATCTCCACAGCATTACGCTCATCCTGTCGCAACTTCTCGATGGCCAACTCATCCTCGTGCTTCATATCCACCGAGACCCTCCACGTATAGAACACCGAGAGCGCAGCGAGAGCCAACCCCACGACAATAACCAACAAGTGGCGTCGTGTGGTGAATAGTTCTCTGGGAAGACGTAGGCTCGATAGATTCATAGGTCTTGCTACTTCCTTATGGGATTATATCACTGATTACTAATGTTTTTCGAGATGTTGCTCTCTAAGTATGCGGTTGTACTCTTCGCTATCGACGAGGAGTTCTATTGCCCTATCCACGGCTTCATCCTTCACAGCAACACGCTCTTCAACATCACACAGATAGCCGTTACGAAGGATTATCTGGATGCTAAGCGTCTCGATTATCTCATCGCGATAGCGCTCCAAATTTGAGGCAGTATCATCCTTGAGACTCGCCTTAAGCGACTCTACCATTACACCAAGTTCCTCGGTATAGAGGTCATCCTTCATAGCCTTCTCCAAGGCCACCAAGGCTGTGCGAGTTCCCGACTCGTATGGAACATCCTTATCCTGAAGGAATCGACAAAAGTCTTCGTACTCCTGATCGCTAATGACGAAGGTACGAGGATCAACACTCTCTTCGTGGTGGCGTTGCATATACCCATCAGCCCAATCGTCCATAAAGCCCAACTGATAGAGCGTCGTTGCGAAACGGCTCACATACTCTGGCTCGAGTTTCACATCGGGGACTATGCCTCCACCATCCCACACACGTCTTCCATTACGTGTGGCATACTCCGAAATCAAAGAGTCGGGAATGCTCTTAATGCCACCCCTATTACGCAAATCGGAATAGTCGCGCGACTGGATGCAACGACCCGAAGGTATGTAATACTTCGAGGTGGTATATTTGAGATAACTGTTATAACCTAAGTAGCGTGTTCCCTGAACGAGACCCTTGCCGTAAGTGCGCTGACCCATAATTACAGCACGGTCCAAGTCCTGCAACGCGCCAGCCAAAATCTCAGAAGAACTTGCCGATAAATCACTGACAAGCACTACGATAGGGACATCTTCAGCCAAAGGGGCGTAGCGAGTGCTATAGGTATGGAGCGACGAACTATCTCGTCCCTTAACCGACACAACTCTCTCATTGCGAGGCAAGAAGAGTGAAAGAATATCGACAGCCTCCTGCAAGACTCCACCACCATTCGAGCGATAGTCGAGGACTATACCCTTGAGCGAGTCAGTGGCCATAAGGCGCTCCACGGCACGACGCATCTCATCGTAACTACCCTCGATAAAGTCGTTATGCGAGATATAGCCAACGCCATCACGGATGATGCCACTATATGGTACACTTGGTATAGATATGCGCTCTCGGCAGAGTTTCAACGTATCAATCGTGCCTCCGATATTGCGCTCGATGACAACCTCCACAAAGGTCTCAGGCTCTCCTTTAAGCCTATCGCTGGCATCCTTCACCGTTGCACCCTTCATATCGTAGCCATCGATGCTAACTATCTTATCGCCAATCCTTATACCCGCCTTATCCGAGGGTGAGCCCTGATAAGGCTGTGCAAAGATGACGTAGTCGCCCCTCTGACGAATCGTAGAGCCAACACCTCCATAGCGACCCGTAGTGAGAACCTCGAAGTCGTTCATATCCTCCTCCGAGAGGTACTCCGAGTAGGGGTCGGTACTCATCACCATACCCATAACGGCAGAGTTGAGAAGGTCATCAACCTTTACCTCATCAACAAAGCCAACCTCGAACTCTCGCATTATGTTGGCCAATATCTCCGTAGCACGACCAAGTTCGAAGTCGGCCCTTTCACGCTCCACCTCCTGTGCCGTAGCCTCAACAGCCACCACCAAGCAGAGCATAGCCAACAACGAACGCATAAGCCCTCTATAACCTATAACTTTTTGTTTCATAATAGATTACTTCTCATCGAATCTGCTATTGTGGATATATGCCTCCAACTGGAAGGCTATGCGTGCCACAGCACGACGGATACCCTCGATAACTACCACACCATCGGCCTCACGCACCTCAATTCTATCTTCATAGAAGAAGGTCAAGCGACGGAAAAAGCCCTTGGCGCGGTAGTAGCGGATACCACCCTCCTCACGCTCCAACTCAAAGCCATAGAGTGCCATGGCATTATCTATACGCACAACATCGTTGGCAAAGGTACAATTAGCCACCGTGCGGCTCATAAAGCCAAAGCGTGGGTAGAACAACGACAACACCACCAAGGCTACGACAAGCATTATTCCACGCTCGGTGAGCATCTGCATCTTTAGCATCATCCACAAATCAACCTGTGGATATGAGATGTAAGTCATAACAGCCGTCAGTATCACATACAAAACGAAGATAAATATCAAATATTTCAGTGACCTAATTATATATCTCATAACTCATTATATTTCAATGTTTTACTTTTCCTCAATATTCTCCACAATCTCGGCACCTGTCATCTTTGCCACCGCTTGAGCAACATCCTCCATAAGCCAACGAGGGGTAGATGTAGCACCACAGATACCCACACTCTCAACACCCTCAAACCACTCTGGCTCAATCTCCGAGGCCTCCTCGATATTGTAACAAGCGCTATTTGCTGAACGGCATACATCAGATAGCACTCGGCCATTTGACGACTTCTTACCGCAAACAAACAACACCACATCTACACTCTTAGAGAACTCCTTTAAGCCCTGCTCACGGCCCGCCACACGGCGACAAATGGTATCATTAACCACAAACTCCACACCATCGGTCATACGCTCTCGGATATACTCGGCGATGCTCTCAAAGAGTTCGATACTCTGGGTTGTCTGCGACAGAAGGTAGATAGGCTGAGTATAGTTCAAGCCCTCCAAATCCTCCAGACGCTCCACAACAACGACATCATCGCCTACCTGACCCGTAAGGCCAATAACCTCGGCGTGACCTCGCTTACCCAAAAGCACTACCCTACCACCTACGCTCTGCATCTTGCTATAGGCCTCACGCACCATACGCTGGAGGCGTGCAACAACAGGGCAAGTAGCATCGATAACCTCTATACCAACGCTCTCGGCCTGCTGATAGGTATGTGGAGGCTCTCCGTGGGCACGGATAAGCATTGTCTCACCCTTGAGATTTGCTATATCTTCGTGGCTTATGGTCTTAAGGCCCATATTCTCCAAGCGCTGCACCTCGACACGGTTGTGGACAATATCGCCGAGGCAATAGACAACCTCTCTGCGTTTCAAAGCCTCCTCAGCCTCGCCAATGGCACGCACCACACCGAAGCAGAATCCTGAAAATGGATCTATGGTAACCTTCATAAATATCTTCTCTTTATACTATTTCGACTCCACTACCGAGTTATAGAGTTCATCAAACCAAGCCATCTGTTCCTCGACACTCATATAGGAGTTATCCAAAACCACGGCATCGTCAGCCTTGCGTAGCGGAGAGATTGCTCGCGTCATATCAGCCTTATCGCGTGACACCACATTGTCGTAAACCTCCTCCAAGGTGACACTGTCTCCCTTAGCGGTAAGTTCCTTGAAGCGTCGCTCGGCACGTACCATAGGGTCGGCTGTCATATAGATCTTAATCTCGGCATCGGGGAAGACCACCGTACCAATATCTCGACCATCCATAACAACACCACCCTTACGGCCCATCTGTTGTTGCATAGCAACCAACTTAGAGCGCACCTCGGCAATGCTACTTACGGCACTCACGCAGTTACTAACCTCGATAGTGCGAATCTTACCCTCGGCAAGGTCGCCATTAACGTAGATGTCGCTGGCACCACGCTGTGGGTTGAAGCGAAAATCGATATCTATATCTCCGAGGCTCGACTTAATGCGCTCCTCATCGACAATACCATTCTCTATGATACTATTCTCCAAGGCGTAGAGCGTAACGGCACGATACATCGCTCCAGTGTCGATGAAGATATAACCGAGACGCGCTGCTATAGCCTTAGCAAAGGTACTCTTACCACACGACGAATGACCATCAATGGCTATTATAATTCGCTTTCTATCCATTGCTATTCAATTATTACAGAGATTATTGTTATTATACCCAAAGCCGAAATCACCACTCCTGCAATGCGGTTGATGGTGAGCATATGGCGAGGGCGGAAACGCTTACGGAAGAGGTTGATGGTAGAGGTTAGGGCCAACCACCAAATTAATGCTCCAAGCAAGAAGCCTCCCAAAACTAAGACGTTATTTACTATTCTTTTGCCATAGAATCCCCCATCTGCGGCCATTGTCATACCCTCGGTAGAGAGGTCGAGGTCAATATTAAACATCGTGAAGAAGGCCAAGATGTATGGTATAACCACCACAAAATTTGCCAACGTAAAGCCAAACATAGAGCCAAAGTCCTGCCAGAGGGCACTATGTCCTGCACGATTCTTTCGTATCTGAGGCACTGGGTTTTTCAAAAATATCAAGATACCTACAATAACAACGAAGCATCCACCGATAAGTTGGATTATGGTGCTATAGGCGTCTATATAGTTCTTCAACAAGGCATAGACGGAGAAGGCCAAGATAGCCATTAAGGTATCGGCAAGTGCTACACCAAGGCCCGAGAAGAGGCCCGAGAAGTAACCTTTACTCAGTGTGCGTTGTATACATAACACAGCAACAGGACCCACCGTAACCGACGAGGCAAGACCTACACAAAGTCCTCCAAAGAGTATTTTTAGTAACTCTATTATCATAGTCCAAATAAATCTTAATACCACCCTCGAAACCTACCATATTTTCCGATGGGCATATTTGGGGCAAAGTTACGAAAAGGTGAGCGAAGAAAAAAATATGTGCGCCTAATTTTTTCATACCTCAACCCACCGAACTATACTTTGTATAGAGGTTTCGTAAAATAACCATACCACAGACTATTCCACCGAGTATAAATTCTATATTTTGAAGAAATAAAATTATTTCCTATCTTTACGATGATTTTTGGATAACTACAACAATAGTTTACCCCAAACTCTATTCTGAAATTAGGTAATTAATAACATAAAAAATTTTGTACTATGACAGAGAAAAAGAGCCAGCAGATTAATATACACCTCGGCGAAGAGGTAGGTCAGGGCAACTACTGCAATCTATCTATTATCACATTCTCACCTTCGGAGTTTATCCTCGACTTTGCAACGATGCTTCCAGGCCTAAGTCAGGCAAGTGTTAAGAGCCGTGTGATACTTACTCCAGAGAATGCCAAGCGCCTTATGCTCACTTTGCAGGAGAATGTATCTCGCTACGAGAGCAACGTAGGTACTATAAATGTTCAGCGTAAGATGAATATTGAGCCTTTTAGTGGTAAGGGTAACGCATAGAAAATCACTGTGTTATAAATAAAAAGTGTGTACAAAATTTATTGTACACACTTTTTTGTTTTAGTTGTTACTTCTTACAACTTCACAACCACAGACTCTAATTCCATACCGCAACTACGAGTCTCCTTAAGGCTATTATATAACTCTCTAAGTTCTTCGATGTCACCCTTATTATCTGCCGTTGGCAAGGTCAATAATCTTCCGATAGTTCCTACCTTACCACTATTATCTGTGGCGTATGTCAAGGCTGTCTGCTCTATATTCCAATCAACCAAATAGAATGTGTATGGCTGATTCACACTACAAGTAGCCCAATAGCCAGAAGTTATACTCCACATCTCGGCATCAGAATAGGTTGTCAAGTTCGAGCAGTCACCTTCAACCATCGTAGTAAAGAGTGTACGCACGTTATCCAAATTGGTATATTTAACAACGGTAATCACTCTACCCTTAGTAGCATTCTTATCATTAAAGATTGTTCCATTCTCATCATCTCCCGAGTAGTAGCCCACCAACTCAACTACAGGTGCTGCAACACCCAAAGTGTCGGTATGAGCGATTTGATCGTATGTTATACACCTCACCACATCGGCAGTGTGAATATCCAACACCATAATATATCCCATAATCTCGGTATCGGGATCCAAACCTGAAACCTCCACAGAAACATCACCATTGAAATAGTACTGATCCAAGATCTCTGCAATGGTGATAGATGGGTTAAACTTATAGGTCTCCTCAAAAATATAGTCGAAATTCTCACGCTCCAGACGCTTAAACTCCTCCTCGTTATAATTCTCCTTCTTGCACGCACCAGGGAGGTAGTAAATAGTTGGGTCGCTCGACTTGATATCCATTTTAAAACCATAAGGCGAGATAGAGTTTGTTGTGATTGTAAACTCCACCTCCTCGACAGAGCCACCAGGAAGAGTCTTAAAGGTCTTCATATAGGCATCTGTGGTGATACCACCATTATAACCAAAGGCTATAACGTAGTAGTAGGTATCTGCGGCAGGTAGTTTGAAGGCATTAGAGCCAGAGTGCTCTACAACACCCTTGTCATCTGCCATAATCTCCATCCAGCCTCCCCACTGCTCAACCAACTGGTACATCAACTCCTGAGCCTCGGTAACTCCATCCCAAGGTTGAATTAATGCACAATACTTCTCATTATTGTTTGATGGGGTGATACGTACCGACGCACTCAATTGTCCAACATCCCACACCTCGATATCGAAGGTCATAGACGACTTCTCGGCACCCTCAGTAACAAACTCACCCTTGGTTATAGGGGTAGTGATAACGATACCCTCACTATCGAGGATTAGTCCTGCTACGAGGTAGTAGTAGGTACTCTTCTCTTTGAGCCCCTTAGCCTCTAAGGTTAAGTCTCCACTATGTATCAATGCTTCAACAACCTCTGATTCACTATAACCTGCTTGTAGATAGGCGTTTATATCTTGCTGGAAATAGTACTCATAGAAATAGTTTTCTGTCATACCATAGCCATTCTCCGAAGTATAGTAGTCGTACTGATCCTTTGTCATAGTACAAAGATACCACAATATCTCCTTATCAGTTGGCTTAACATTAAATACTACGTTGTTATCTTTGACCGTTGTATTCACCTCGAAGGTACACTCCATCTGCTCAACGGCCAAAGTCTTAAAACCACTCTTTACCAACTCCGTATTACATTTGTAATTATCCGTAGCATCTACACCAAAGACAAGTATATAGTACTCCTTATCTATCTTTAGGCCGGTGTAGGTAACACTCTCCACAATGCCACGATCTATAATTTGGGGCATATACTCCTCAAGGGTCTTTCCCATTTTATATGCTTCGTCCGATAGTTCTTGGAAGATGGTAGTAATTACATACTCATCCTTAAGGAACTCATCAACCTCCTCAGCCTCCTTGATAACACAGAGGTAGTCACTCTCCAAATTCTCTGGCGTAACACTAAAGGTTACTGTAGAACGTGTGACATCACTAATCTCTACTTCGAAGATAGGCTTTGCTGTAGGATCCTCAGTAGATGGAGGAGTAGGGGTATCTGTATGGGTATCCTCCACGCAAGAGGTCACAACCATAAGGATTGCCATAGCGAATAGTGCGAAAAGTTGTTTTAGTCTCATTGTATAGATTTTTATAGGTTATTATCTTTTATTTAAGTTACACGGCGAGGTTACCCTATATTTAGAATAGGGTATAAAACATACTACAAATGTATGAAATTTTATTCACTGTCATTACTGTGAGTTTTGAAAATTATTTTTTATTCGTTAATTTTGTGGTAGAAACTTTTAAATAATGGAATCTATGAAGGTAAAAATAGTAAACTCTTCAGACTTTGAGACCCCCTTCTATGCTACGGAGCAGTCGGCAGGTATGGATCTCAAGGCAAATATCACCGAGCCAATCACCCTGGGCCCATTGGAGCGAGCAATGGTACCAACGGGAATCTCTATAGCACTCCCCGAGGGTTACGAGGCACAGGTACGTCCACGTAGTGGTTTGGCTGCTAAGTTTGGTATCACGGTGCTTAACTCACCAGGAACTATCGATGCAGACTATCGCGGAGAGATAAAGGTTATTTTGGTAAACCTATCGAATCAGGAGTTTACTATTAATCGTGGAGAGCGCATAGCACAGATGGTTGTTGCTCGTCACGAAAAGGTGGAGTGGGACGAGGTTGAAACACTCGACCAGACGGAACGAGGAGCAGGAGGTTTTGGCTCAACCGGAAGATAATACCTTTTTACTATCTATATCATCCCATCCAACTACAACGGGTGGGATTTTTTATATCCTTTTCGAAAAAACTCCTCCACTAACTTTTCAACATTAGTTTTTATTTTTATATACTTATTTTAATATATAGAAAATATAAAGAATAATAATAGGTGTTGAAAGTGTTAGTAACCTTGTGTGGATTTAGTTGTAAACAATTTTTCTTTTTTTTGTTATCATTTTTTACCTTTTAAATTTATAAAAATCAAATACTTAATAAAAATAATAAACAGGTGTTAGAAAGTTTATTAACAAATTAACATCCTAAAATTATTAACATATATGGTTGGTAAGTATAGGGTGGGAGTGTAGGTTGGTGTTGAAACATAATTTATTCTTTTTACTTGCAAAAAAGAAAGGGGCGTATATACAGCGCCCCTTTTGAAATATCAAATTTATTTTTCAATTTTTTCACAAATTTTATCAACCTATTTTTCAACATTCAGCAGGTAGTTTTTCAACAACCTTTTCGGCAATAGACTGATAAAACTCCTCTACGCGCATATCTACACCTGTGGCTGGACTACCATTATCACTTCCCTCCATAATAGATTGAATGATAGGTACTTGTCCGAGTAACTCTATACCAGCCTCCTCGGCATAGCGCTTAGCACCACCCTTGCCAAAGATGTAGTAGCGGTTATCGGGTAACTCCTCGGGAGTAAACCACGCCATATTCTCAACAACACCCAAAACAGGAATGTTTACCTGCTCGTGTCTAAACATCTCAACACCTCGTACAACATCTGCTACGGCAACCTGCTGAGGGGTAGATACGATGACAGCACCCGAAATCTTGAGTTCGTTGATAATAGAGAGGTGTATATCTCCTGTTCCTGGAGGGAGATCCACCAATAGGTAGTCTAACTTACCCCAACGAGTCTGGTGGATAAGTTGGTGTAGAGCATTCACAGCCATACCACCACGCCACATAAGGGCATCTGTTGGCTTAATGAAGAAGCCAATCGACATAATGGTTATACCCAACGACTGTGCAGGGATAATAAAGTCGTGACCCTGCTCATCGCGCTCTGCCTCTGGTATATAACCCTCTACGCCAAACATCTTAGTCTGCGATGGACCATAGATATCAGCATCCAAAATACCAACATTATAACCACGCTGGCGGAGTGCTACGGCGAGATTTGCTGTAACGGTAGATTTTCCTACACCACCCTTACCCGAAGCAATAGCAATGATATTAGTTATCTCGGTTGTTGTGGTTACATTCTCCTGACGGCGAGGCTTTGGTGCTGCCTCACGGATAATTACTATAGAGCGCTTATCGGGATATGTTGTAGCGATAAGTTGCTCTACTCGTTGCTTGATGCGCTGAGCAAAGGGGTCGCGAGCCTTCTGGAAACGAAGGGTTATGGCAATAGAGCCATCCTCACCCATATCTGCGCGATCAACAAAACCACTATCGACGATATTCTGCTCCGTCTCAGGGTGTATTATGGTGCGTAAAAGCGCCTCTAATTGTTCGTTCATACCTATATTAATATAATTAAAATTCTATCTTCAAATTGCCAGGATGCAAGGTCTGAATACCCTGAGTGGTGAATACCACAGGTACCTCCTCAATCATACGGCACAACTCCTTACCATAGATATTGAAATCCAAACCCAAGACACTGGCGTACTGCGCACCAAAACTATTGAGCCACTCCTCGAAAGGTGTCAAAGGAGGTACAAACTCGTAAATGGTATAGTTGTTAGCGATATCTGCCAACTCCACAGCCTTACCAATAGCCTCGTTGATACCACCTATGGCATCTACCAAGCCACACTCCTTACCCATAACACCGCTCCATTCTCTACCCTCGGCAACATTATAGACCTCCTCAATACTCATATTTCTACCCTCGGCAACGTGTGAAGTAAAGGTGGTATAGATTCTATCAACACTCTTAGTGATGGAGGCCTTCTGCTCGTTGCTCAGTGGCTCCAAGAGAGACATACCGAGTGCTGCTGGCGATGTGCCAACACTATCGATGGTGATACCAAGGCGGTAACGTAGGAAGTTATTGATATTTGGAATCATACCGAAGACACCGATAGAACCCGTGAGGGTGGTCTTATCGGCAAAGATGTAGTCTGCAGGAGCAGAGATGTAGTAGCCACCACTTGCTGCCATAGAACCCATAGAGACAACCACAGGTTTTACCTGCTGAAGGAGTACCATCTCTCGCCATGCAACCTCCGACGCGAGGGCCGAGCCACCAGGGGAGTTCACACGAAGAACTACAGCCTTAGTATCCTCATCGAGACGTGCCTGACGCAACTCTGTGGCTAAGCGAGAGCCATAGACAGAGTTATCTTCGTAGAGGTTACCATCGACAATCTGGCCATCAGCATAGATGATAGCAACAAGGCTATTCGTAGCGTATGGCTCACTACCAACAGATGTGGTGAGGGTGTTGCAATCAATCAACGAAGCATACTCTCCAAATGTGATAGTGTTATGTAGGCCCATATCGTTGCGCTCAACACCATAGCCATCGTAGAGCGTATTCATATAGTCCTCGTGGGCCACAGCATCGATCATACCCACACGCAAGGCATCCTCGGCAAAGACGATACTCATATCTCGTGCCGACTGCATAAGCATCTCTTTAGATATGTTTCGCACCTCCGAAATATCATCGCAGATGCTATTCCAAATAGAGTTAGCCAAAGCCTCGCACTGCTTGCGGTTTGCCTCAGACATCTTAGTTAAGAAGTAAGGCTCAACGGCACTCTTATACTTGCAAACCGTAGGTCTGAAGATAGCAACCTCGATATCAAGTTTATCGAGTAAACCTTTATAAAATATAGCGCTGAGACCTACACCTCGCCAGTCGAGACCTCCCTCAGGGTTGAGAACGATGTTGTCTGCAACGGAACTTAGGTAGTACTCATACTGGCTGTAACTGTTGCTATAGGCAACGATAAACTTGCCAGAGCTCTTGAAACGAAGAAGAGCCCTACGCAACTCCTCCAAGTTAGCAATATTTGTATTTTCTTTATTCACCAAGGAGATACAAATACCCTTGATATTAGGATCTGTGGCTGCATAATCAATCGCAGCAAGGGCCTTAACAAGGGTCAAAGACTCCGATACCGATAGGTTTGCAGCATCTATGGTGCTTAGTGGCGAGCATAGTGGCGAGTCGATGATAGCCTCGTTGAGGTCAAAATAGAGTACCGTATTGTTCTCTATAGGCTTCTGCGATGACTCCATAGAAAGGAGTGCGCCAACTATAACTGATACCGATCCAATGATAAGCACTGCTACGCCAATGACCCAAGCGAGCAATGAAGCAGCAAAAGATTTAAAGAAACTCATAACACCTAATTTTTAAAGTTTATCTCTATCAATGAGCGAGTTACAAAAAGTTAAAGCAACTAACGTCCCAAATTTTCACGATCTAACGAGCGGTAGCCTATGGCTTCAGAAATGTGTGTTGGCTCGATATTCTCCTTACCCTCGATATCGGCAATAGTGCGGGCCAACTTGATGATTCTGTCGTAGGCACGTGCCGAGAGGTTCAGGCGCGACATAGCCATCTCCAACAGAGCCCTGCAACCCTCATCCAGCGGAGCAAAGCGTCGTAACATAGCGCTATTCATCATAGCGTTGCAGTGGATATTCAACCCCTTGAAGCGCTCCTGCTGTATGTTGCGTGCCTTGATCACACGTTTACGAATCTCGCTACTCGATTCTCCTCGCTTAGTAGATGATATCTCGCTAAGTTCCACTGGCACAACCTCTATGTGCATATCTATACGATCCATCAGCGGACCCGATATATGTGCCATATATCTATGTACCGAGGCTGCCGAGCAGGTACACTCCTTGGTAGGGTGTGTGTAGTAGCCACAAGGGCAGGGGTTCATAGAGGCTATAAGCATAAAGTTTGCGGGGTACTCCACCGAGTATTTGGCGCGTGAGACAGCAATCTTCCTATCCTCCAATGGTTGGCGTAATACCTCAAGCACGCTACGCCCAAACTCGGGCATCTCGTCGAGGAAGAGTACACCATTATTTGCTAACGACACCTCGCCAGGCTGTGGCGACTGTCCACCACCGATGAGTGCCACTTGTGAGGCGAGGTGGTGTGGCGCACGGAAGGGGCGTTGCGAAATAAGACCTTTGTGGGCTCCTATCTTGCCAGCCACGGAGTGTATCTTTGTGGTCTCCAAGGCCTCCTCCAAACTCATCGGAGGGAGTATTGATGGCATACGTCGAGCAAGCATAGTCTTTCCCGACCCTGGAGGGCCTATCATTATTATATTATGGCCTCCTGCGGCAGCGATCTCCAAGGCACGCTTGACGAAGTGCTGACCCTTGACATCGGCGAAGTCCTCCATAAACTCTGTGTCACACTCCTCATCCTTTGGTGGGAGTAGACTCTCGGCCACACGATACTCCCTATGTCCTAAGAGTATCTCGCACAACTCTACAAGGGTGGCAACGGGGACTACCTCGATACCATCCACAATGGCTCCCTCGGCAACATTCTCTTCGGGCATAAACACTCGCTTTAACCCTCTGTTACGTGCCGAATCCACCAATGGAAGGACTCCCTTGACGGGACGAAGTGTGCCATTAAGCGATAACTCGCCAATAAAGAGAGAATCCTCTAACATAGATGAGCGTATCTGCTCCTGTGCAACGAGGATACCTATGGCAATGGCTAAATCATATTGTGAACCCTCCTTACGCAAGTCGGCAGGGGCAAGGTTTACGATAGTCTTCTTAGTTTGAATCTTGTAGCCCGAGTTCTCAAAGGCCGCAGCAATACGCTCTTGACTCTCCTTGATGGTGTTGTCGGGAAGGCCAACGATATAGAGGCCGATGCCTCCTTGCGAGACATTGACTTCGGCAGTGACCTCTACCGCCTCAATACCAGAGATTGCACCCGTATTTATGCGAACAAACATAGAATCAGGGATTTAGAATGGGGCTTCATCGTTTGTTGGTCCACCCGCAGGAGCGATGTCGAACTCCGAACTACCTCCCATCATACCACTCGAGAAGCCTCCTGCGCCCTCGGGACGAATACCCATAGGTGTATTGCTCATTGATGGTCTTTCGTCGTAAACCTCATTCGATGAGTAGTTGAGTGCCGTGGCAGTGACAGAACTCTCGGCATCGGCAAACTTAGCCTGATCCTTGATGAAGCGCAATGGTACATCTGTTACCTCACCGTTACGGTGCTTAGCGATGATAATCTCGGCCATACCTGCCGTAGACATATTATTTTCGTCAGTGGTAAGTCCGTAGTACTCAGGGCGGTGGATGAATGCTACAACGTCGGCATCCTGCTCGATAGCACCCGACTCACGAAGGTCGGAGAGCTGTGGTCGCTTCGAGCCACCTCGGTTCTCGACATTACGGCTGAGCTGCGACAGTGCGATGATAGGTACGTTCAACTCCTTGGCAATAGCCTTCAACGTACGCGAGATGAGAGATACCTCCTGCTCACGGTTACCACGTGTCTCAGGTGTCGAGGCGGTCATCAACTGCAAGTAGTCGATGATGATGAGTTGGATGTCGTGCTGAGTCTTCAGACGACGAGCCTTCGAGCGGAATTCGTATACCGAGAGGGCTGGGGTGTCGTCGATATAGAGTGGGGCGCGGCCGAGTTCCACGGTATTCTTCTCAAGGTGTTTCCACTGGTCGTCGGTGAGGTTACCCGTGCGGAGAGCCTTAGGGCTAAGTTGTGTCTCAGCCACGATAAGACGGTTCATCAACTGCACGGAACTCATCTCCAAAGAGAAGAAGGCTACAGGTGTCTTGAACTCCACGGTCATATTACGTGCCATAGTAAGCACGAAGGCGGTCTTACCCATAGATGGACGGGCCGCGATGATGATAAGGTCGGATGGCTGCCAACCGAGGGTGACACTATCGATGTCTGTGAAGCCTGAGCGCACACCGTTGTACTCGCCTGCAGTTTTTGAGGCCTCCTCGATCTGTGCCAAGGCCTTTCGCAAGATGTCCGAAGCCGCAAGAACAGAGCGCTTTACGTTACCCTCAGAGACACGGAAAATCTCCTGCTCGGCAAAGCCAATAAGTTCGGTAACATCCACCTCTTCGTCGTAGGAACGACGTTGAATCTCGGTGGCCGAGCGGATAAGTTCTCGTTGTACATACTTCTGTGCGATGATCTTGGCGTGGAACTCCACGTGGGCTGCCGATGCAACCT
The DNA here is from genome assembly GCA_017555905.1 of Alistipes sp. Lineage (GTDB taxonomy): Bacteria > Bacteroidota > Bacteroidia > Bacteroidales > Rikenellaceae > Alistipes. The sequence continues at coordinate 50,849 of JAFZFP010000023.1, forward strand.
TCTGTGTAAGTTCGGCAAGGTATGCTACACCTCCCACCTTTTGCAACTCCTTCTGTGCCTTGAGTCGCTCGGTGACAGTGAAGAGGTCGATAGCCTTCATCTCGAACGAGAGATCCTGGATAGCCTTAAAAATAATCCTATGCTCCTCAAGGTAGAATGTCTCCACCTTGACATACTCCTGTACGTCGATGATAGCATCCTTCTCGAGCATCAACGCTCCGAGAACGGCCTGCTCAAGTTCCGTTGCCTGAGGGGGAACAGTGCCATCAACACCTATTAGTTGGTTATATGTTTCGCTGTTCTTCTCAGCCGATTTCTTATATTGCTTAGCCATACTTTGCGAGGTTAGGATTAAAACATCCACAAAATTAAGAATTTTTCGTGAACGAACAACAATTCTTTGGCTATAAGTTATCATTAGTTGTGACGGGTTATTAACAGCGACGTGTTGAAAAAACTCAAAAAGGGTGGTATCTAACAGATAAGGTGTAAAAAAATCAAAGATTTTCGTTTAATTCCCCCACTTTTCATATCTTTGTACGATTATAACGTAAGAATTTGAATACGGAGTTTTACATAGCACGACGTGTGTCGCAACGAAGTGAGGGTGCAAAGCCTGGTATTATGGAGCGTGTGGCTACCATAGCGACGGCTGTGAGCCTCGCAGTAGTCGTTGTTACACTCTCGGTGGTCGTAGGCTTCAAGCAGGATCTCGGGATGTTGATATCGTCGAGTATCTCCGATGTCGTGGTCACGGCTCCACAGAGTCACGGAGTTGTGTCGGGGGTTGGCGTAGGGCGTAACGACAAGATAGAGAGCATCTTCGTTGATGAGCGTGTGGAGCGAATGTCTCCCTTTACGACCAAGGAGGGTGTAATCAAGAGTCAGGATAATATCGTGGGCGTACTGCTCAAGGGTGTCGATACACTCTATAATACCGAGTTCTTTGAGCAACGTATGCTGGAGGGTGGTTTTCCGCGCCTTGGTCGTGAGCCTCGTTCGAAGGATATTATGCTCTCGGAGCGTGTAGCCAAGAGGATGGATGTCGTGGTGGGAGATAGGATTGAGATGCTCTTTGTGGACCACAAAGGTACTATACTAAGAGATAAGTTCGAACTCTCGGGTATCTACAGTACGGGAGTGGACTTCTTGGACGAGGTCTATGCCTTTACAGATATGCGCAATGTGGCACGTCTCTACGATGGAGATAGCGAGGTTGTCACGGGCTATGAGTTGTGGCTTGAAGAAGGGGTCGATCCTATGCTCTACCAGGAGGAGTTGAACGAAAGGTTTGTGTCGCTCTATTTCGACGAGGGTATCGATGTCGAGGCCTTCACCATTGAGGATATATTCCCCGATGTATTTGGTTGGTTGGCAACGCACGATGTTACGGCAATCCTCGTTGTGATAATTATGCTCGTCGTAGCCCTCTTGAATATGGCTACTGCACTGTTAATCATTGTATTGGAGCGAGAGACAATGATTGGTGTTTTACGAGCCTTGGGTATGGGCCGAAGGGCGGTTTTACGCATCTTCCTCTTCCGCTCGCTGTTTATTGTCGTAAGAGGTGTGTTGTGGGGAGCCTTTATAGGCTTTGTCATAGTGTTAGTTCAGCATCTATGGCGTGTGATACCACTGCCTACCGAGGGCTACCTCTTGGATGCTGTGCCTACGGCTATGTGCTGGGGTTGGTGGTGTTTGGCTATCGTGGGAAGTATCGTGGTGACACTTCTGTGTATGTTGCTTCCAGCGACCTTTGCCACACGTATATCGCCCGTGGAGATAATGCGATACGAGTAATTTGTAGGATATATTTTAAGTTATGAAACCATATAACCAAGAGCAGACTAAGAAGGAGCAGGTCGAGGAGATGTTCGACAATATCGCACCGACCTACGATCGTCTTAACCATATAATGTCGTTGAATATCGACCGCATCTGGCGTCGTCGTGTTATGCGCATCGTACGCCGTGTTAAGCCTCAACAAATTATGGATGTGGCCACAGGTACAGCCGACCTCGCGATAGCGATGGCCCGCAAGGTGGAGAATGCACAAATCTTAGGCGTAGACCTCTCGGAGGAGATGCTTGGCGAGGCAAGAAAGAAGATACAGAAGCAGGGTCTTGAGAAGCGTATATCGCTCGAAAAGGGTGATGCTGAGAATCTTACGATGGTGACTTCGGAGAGTATAGATACTGCTACGGTAGCCTTCGGTGTCAGAAACTTCGAGAATATCGAGCGAGGTCTAAGCGAGATCTATCGCACCCTACGCCCAGGGGGTAAGTTGGTGGTGTTGGAGTTCTCGATGCCTAAAAACCGTTTGGTGCGTTGGGTCTATCGCCAATATGCTCACCGCCTCTTGCCACGTATCGGTGGTATGATATCTAAGGATAAGCAGGCCTACACCTATCTGCCCGACTCCGTTGAGGAGTTTCCAGCGCCTGAGCGTTTCTCCGAGATGCTCAAAGAGGTAGGCTTTAAGAGTGTAAAACTTAGTTCGCAGAGTTTTGGCATCGCCTACATATACGATGCTACAAAGTAGTGCGTTAAATAGTTATGCATAAACTCATAAGATATACCCTCTGCGCACTATTCATTGTCCTACTTAGCCCTGTAATAGCAAAGGGAAGTAGCCGTATTGTGGAGCGTTTCAAGGAGCGAGTGGAGGTTAAGGGCATTTCGCGTGTCACACACCTCTCGACTTCGGGAGTGAACCTATGGGTAGATGTCGAGAATAGGAGTGCCTCGCGCCTTGTGCTTAAGCGTGCTGTGTTGGACGTGGTCATAGATGGCGAGGTGCGTATGCAAGTGTCGCTACGCGATAGGGTCGTTGTGGCCCGCAAGAGCGATGGCGAGGTGTTGCTTCCACTGAGGTTTGCTAAGCGAAATACGCTCTCGGTAATATCGCTACTACGTCGCCTTGTGCGAGAGGATATCGACGAGGTACACCTCAATATTGCACTTAGAGGAGGAACGACACTGTTTCGTAAAAACTTTGAGGCCCAGGGTGTTACTCTCGCCGAAGCGCTTGAGTGGATTGGTCTGACCTCGGCCGATATTTTGGACCTTATGGAGATGTTATAACAATGTGTAAGAATATGAACAGAGTGAAGATATTTGTTACGGTTGTCGCTATGTTTCTCATAGGACATACGGCAATGGCCCAGAGCCTTGATAGGATGATAGGCTCGTTGGAGCAGAGTGCTGAAAGAGGTAATCGGGTGCGAGTGGTTGAGGATTCCGACACTCGTGATGCAGTGCGTTTGGTGGAGAGCCAGCGTAAGTCCAAAGAGACAAGTGGTTTTCGTGTAGTCATCTTTTCGGCTAATGGCCAGTATGCTGGCGATAATGCCGAGAAGGTGTTGAACGAATTTAGGAGCCAATTCCCTCATATTAATGCATACTTGGTCTATGAGAGTCCTTACTTCAAAATTTCGGTTGGCGACTGCCTATCGATGGAGGAGGCTCAAATCCTTATGTCACAACTAACCCCTTATTACCCAAAGGCTTATCCTAAGCGAGAGACCATCCGTTACGACGATTTGGCCAATGTACGATCAAAGGCAATGCCCCAAATTGATAGCCTTGCTGTGGAGGTGTCAATTGAAGAAAATGCGCAGGAATTGTAATTTTTTGCCTAAAAATTTTTAAAATTAAAATAGGTTTACTATTTTTGTATTGAAAAATCATATAACCAATTAAACTTTAATAGCTATGAAAAAGTTTTTCCTATTTGCAGTAATGTTCGCTGCAGCAACAATGATGGTATCTTGTGGCGCTAAGCAGCAGAAGTGTGAGGAGTGCGCTGATTGCCCAGAGGCAGCAGAGTGCACAGAGTGCTGTGGCGAGTGCGAGGCAGTTGTTGAGGAGGCAGTTGTTGAGGAGGCTTGCGAGTGTGGCGAGTGCTGCGCTGAGGAGGTTGAGGCTCCAGCAGAGGCTGAGGCTGCTCCAGTTGAGGAGGTTGTTGCTGAGTAATTAGCATCCCGACCCAATAATGGGGTTATCCGACAGTAGTTGGATAACCTCTTTTTTTGTACCGTGGTGTAGGAAAAATAGAAAAATATCACCGCCGAGATAGAACTATGTTCTATAAAAGCGCTATAAAATTAGTTTGTTAGACTATTTTTTTGTATATTTGCAAAGTTTCGGCATAATACCATAATACTATGCAAATAGCAGTAAATAAGATTGAGGAACTAAGAGCAATGTTGGCTTCTCCTCAGAGGATAGTAATACTTTCGCACACCAATCCAGATGGCGACGCTATAGGTTCGTCGTTGGCTTGGGCGGAATTTCTTCAGAGCAAGGGACATCAGGTAACCTGTATAGTACCAAACAGATACCCCTACTACCTCGATTTTATGCCTGGTTGCCAGAGTATTGTGATATACAAGACCTGTACCGACGATAGTGCTATGAAGGCGGTCAAGGGGGCAGACCTCATCTTCTGTCTCGACTTCCACACTATGTCGCGCTTGGAGGGTTTGAGCGAGTTAATCGATGAGAATCAGCACGCTAGGCGTATCCTCATCGACCACCACCTCGACCCAGGAGAGGATTTCGACCTTATGATCTCTTATCCTCAGGCGTCAAGCACTTGCTACCTCGTGGCACTGCTTATCGAGCAGATGTGTGGTAGTAGTTGCATCACTAAGAGTATGGCCGAGAATCTCTTTGTAGGAATGATGACCGATACGGGTAACTTCGCCTTTTCGAGTGTTACACCCGACGTCTTCCGTGTGGTATCTATCTTAGCCGAAACAGGAATTTCAATTCCAGATATCCATATCAACGTGTATAACTCGTTCACCGAGGGTCGTGCCCGTCTGTTTGGTTATGTCATTAACCGCAAGATGAAGATCTTCCACAATGGCACCGTGGCCCATATGTCGTTGGAAGCAGATGAGATGAAGCGCTTCTGGTTCCAGCAGGGCGACTCCGAGGGTTTTGTGAACTATCCCCTAACTATAAAGAAGATGAAGATGTCGGCTATGTTTACACAGCATAGCGACTGTATTCGTGTGTCGTTGCGTTCGCGCGGAAATATCGACGTGAACATCTTTGCACAGCGCTACTTTAATGGCGGCGGACACAAGAACGCCGCAGGAGGCAAGTCGATGCTCTCTATGGAGGAGACGTTGAGGCTCTTCGAGAAATATGTCAAGGAGTATGCCGATGAGGGTATGCTCTAAGAGGGGATTATAACACTATTTTACGATGCTAAAGACCTATTTCCGACTTCTGAGTTTTGCTAAACCACTAAGTCGTTATACCATACCATACTTCATCTTTGCAGCGTTGCACGCGCTCTTCAACACCTTCAACTATGCAATGATTATCCCTATCCTGAACGCTATGTTCGGGTCGGAAGGTGGTTTTAAGTTTGAGCCTTGCTACACGCTTCCCGAGTTGTCGTTCAACGAGGCGGGCTTCAATGCTCTATTGTCGTATAGTTATACGATGATCTTCGGAGAGAACTTCTCGGTATCGAAGTTCTTGATGTTGCTCGGCCTTATCACCGTGGCAATGAACCTGTTGAGCAACCTCTTCCGCTATGCCTCGGCAATGACTGTGGAGGTGTTGCGTGTCAATACCGTGCGTAAGATGCGTAACGAGATGTTCTCCAGGGTGGTGGATATGAACGTAGGCTTCTTCAGTGACCAGCGCAAGGGTGATATCATTTCGAAGATTACACAGGATGTTATCGTGGTGCAGTACTGCATCACCAATACCCTTCAGGTAGCCTTCCGTGATCCATTCCTCATCATCGGCTTCTTGGTGCTTATGGTGAGTATCTCTTGGCAGTTGTCACTCTTTGCCATCATCTTCTTGCCTTTGGTTGGCTTCATCATCGGTAATATTGTGAAGCGTCTGCGCCACCCTGCTAAGCGTAGCCAAGAGCGTCTTGGTGACTTGGTGTCGGTATTAGATGAGGCCTTGTCGGGCATAAAAATAGTAAAGAGTTATAATGCTCAGAACTTTATAGTTGAGAAGTTTAAGCGTATCAACGACGACCTTTCGCGCCTGGTGATATCTATGTCGAAACGCCAGCAACTCGCCTCGCCTATGAGTGAGTTCTTGGGTATTACGGCGGTATCTATCATCCTTGTCTTTGGAGGTACGTTGGTTGGCCAGGGCCTTGTTACTGGCTCAGGATTTATCGCCTTCATCGCTGCTTTCTCGCAGATTACTCGCCCCTTGCGCTCGTTTATTGACCAGTTCGCTAACATCAATCAGGGTGTTGCTGCGGGAGAGCGTATCTTCACCATCATCGATGCTCAGAGCGAGATTCGTGATGCTGAGGATGCTAAGGAGTTTGAGGGCCTCAAGGACTCCATCGAGTTGCGTAATATATCGTTCTCGTATGATGGGGAGAAGGATGTGTTGAAGGATGTGTCGTTGAGAATCGGCAAGGGTGAGACCATTGCCCTTGTGGGTGCTTCGGGAGGCGGTAAATCTACGCTCAGTGAGTTGATACCTCGTTTCTACGACGTTACGTGTGGTGAGGTACTCTTCGATGGTGTGCCTGTGAGCCAATATACCCAGCAGTCGTTGCGCGATAAGATGAGTATCGTGTCGCAGGAGACTATACTCTTCAACGATAGCATCGAGGGTAATATCCTTTTGGGTCGCACCACAGCAACCCACGACGAGGTTGTCGAGGCGTGCAAGGTGGCTAATGCCCATAACTTTATTATGGCCTCTACCGAAGGCTACGATACAAATATTGGTGACCGAGGAACGAAACTTTCGGGAGGCCAGCGTCAGCGACTTAGCATCGCCCGTGCGGTGTTGAAGAACCCCGAAATCCTTATTCTCGACGAGGCTACTTCAGCCCTCGATACCGAGAGCGAGAAACTCGTTCAGGAGGCTTTGACATCTTTGCTCAAGGGTCGTACTTCGATAGTTATTGCACACCGCCTAAGTACCATATACAATGCCGACCGAATCTACGTAATTAACGAGGGTCGCATTGCCGAGCAGGGTACACATCAGGAACTCTTGGCAAAGGGTGGCATATATTCTCACTTAATTGAGATGCAGAGTTTCAAATAGCAGAATTTGATTCCGCGATTTTAGAATATTGCTCAATTATTGCAATTTTTTTACATTTTTGAGTATTGTTAATGAGAAGTAATAAACGTAACACTATAGACTATGAGCAAGTATAAACTTCCAAAGGATGGTGGACTCGTAAAGGATTATGCCCCAAAGGATATTATCCATCGTTACGAGCGTATGGCAACTCGTGTCTTCGAGAGCGAGTATTATGGTGTCCAGTATGTAGCAGACTCTATCTGTCGTCTCATCAAGCAACACTACGAGGAGGCTTCGGCACGCGACATTTATGAGGAGTTGCCACCATTTGTACTTGGTCTAACCACAGGCCGTACACCATTGGGTCTCTATCGTGAGTTGGTTAAGTGCCATAAGGCGGGTGAGGTGTCGTTCCGCAATGTTGCTGTCTACTCGTTGGACGAGTTCTACCCTATCCAGAGTAGCGAACAGCAGAGCCGTAACTACCGCATCCACGATGAGTTCCTCAAGCACGTTGATATCTTGCCAGAGAATGTTCACATCATCGATGGCACCGTCCCCGAGAGCGAGGTTTCGGAGTATTGCGCCAACTACGACAAGTCGATTCGTAAGATTGACCTTATGATTATCGGCTTTGGCGAGGAGGGCCAGGTGGGCTTTAACGAGCAGGGCTCTTATGCTAAGTCACACACACGCCTCGTCGAACTTTCGCACAACTCTCGCAAGATAAATTCGAGCCAGTTCTTTGGCTTGGAGAATACCCCAAAGATGGCTATCACTATGGGTATAGGCACCATCCTTCGTGCCGAGCGCATCGTGCTTATGGCTTGGGGAGAGGATAAGGCCGATGTGGTACAACATATCGTCGAGGGCGAGATTACTGACCGTGTTCCTGCCAGCCACTTGCAGGCACACCCAAATATCGAGATGGTCATCGACGAGAATGCTGCCGAGAAATTGACTCGTGAGCAGACCCCTTGGCTCGTAGGTCCTTGTGTGTGGACTGATAAGTTTGTGCGTAGAGCCGTGGTATGGCTCTGTGGCATCGTGAATAAGCCTATCCTGAAACTCACATACAAGGATTATATCGAGAATTCGTTGGGCCAGTTGCTCGAGAATTGTGGTACCTACGACAAGGTAAATATCAAGGTATTTAACGACCTCCAGCACACCATTACGGGCTGGCCAGGTGGTAAGCCTAATGCCGATGACTCTACCCGTCCAGCACCATCACTGCCCTACCCTAAGCGTGTGTTGATATTCTCGCCTCACCCCGACGATGATGTTATCTCTATGGGTGGTACCTTTATCCGCCTTGTGGAGCAGGGTCACGAGGTACACGTAGCCTACCAGACTTCGGGAAATGTGGCGGTACACGACGACGTGGTGTTGCAGAACGTAGATACAGCACGCGAACTCGGCCTTGGCAACATATTTGGAGATGTTAGCAACGTCATTAGCGGAAAGCGTCGTGGTGAGCCAGAGCCTCGCCCGTTGCTCGATATCAAGGGTGCTATTCGTCGTGCTGAGGCCCGTGCTGCAGTGCGTTCGTTTGGCCTCAACCCCGATACTAATGCCCACTTCCTCAACCTCCCATTCTACGAGACTGGAGGTATCCAGAAGGGTGCTTTGACCTCGGCCGATATCGACATCATCGTTAAGTTGTTGCGCGAAGTGCGTCCTCACCAGATCTATGCTGCTGGTGATTTGGCCGACCCTCACGGAACACACCGTACCTGTATGGAGGCTATCCTCGAGGCTTTGGATGTAACCAAGGATGACGATTGGCGCGAGGAGTGCCACTTGTGGCTCTACCGTGGAGCGTGGATGGAGTGGAATCTCGGTATGGTGGATATGGCAGTGCCTCTCTCACCAGACGAGATGCTCAAGAAGCGTCACGCCATCTATCGCCACCTCTCACAGAAGGATATCGTACCATTCCCTGGTAGCGATACCCGTGAGTTCTGGCAGCGTGCCGAGGAGCGCACACAGAATACTGCTAAACTATACGATAAACTCGGTATGGCGGAGTATCAGGCCATCGAGGTCTTCGTTAAGATGTTTTAGTGACTAAAGAGAACTTGTTAAAAACTATAATATGAGAGTAATTATCAAAGATACCACCTTGGAGGTGGCGCAGTGGGCAGCACGCCATATCGTTGATCAGATCAAGGCTAAGGCCGAGGTGACAAGCGCACCATTTGTCTTGGGACTCCCTACTGGTTCAACACCATTGGAGACATACAAGGAACTTATCCGCTTGCATAAGGCTGGCGAGGTGTCGTTCAAGAATGTCGTTACGTTCAATATGGATGAGTATATCGGTCTTGACGAGAAGCACCCAGAGAGCTACCACTCGTTTATGTGGACCAACTTCTTCTCACATATCGACATCGACCCTAAGAATGTCCATATCCTCAATGGCAATGCCGAGGATTTGAATGCTGAGTGCGCAGCCTACGAGGCAGCAATCGTTGAGGCTGGAGGCATCGACTTGTTTATGGGTGGCGTAGGCGAGGATGGCCATATAGCCTTCAACGAGCCATTCTCTTCGTTGGAGTCTCGCACACGTATCAAGACCCTCACCCCTGATACTATCGCGGTAAACTCTCGCTTCTTTGGTGGCGATATCTCGCAGGTACCAACCAAGGCTTTGACCGTAGGTGTAGGTACGATTATGGATGCTCGCAAGGTGATGATCTTGGCTACAGGCCGTAAGAAGGCACGTGCCTTACGTCACGGCATCGAGGGTAGTTACAACCACCAGTGGACAATCTCTGCATTGCAACTCCATAAGGCGGGTATCATCGTCTGTGACGACCCTGCAGCCGAGGAGTTGCGTGTGGCTACCTACCGCTACTTCAAGGATATCGAGAACTCGTTGTAGTTGATATATATGTAAAGAAAATGGGCAATCCTGAGGGTTGCCCATTTTCGTTGTTATAGGGGTATATTACTTGTTACCGAAGTAGCGCTTGTACAAGCCCTCGAAGCCCTTACCGTGGCGAGCCTCATCCTTAGCCATCTCGTGAACAGTGTCGTGGATAGCGTCGTAGTTGTTCTGCTTAGCCAAAGCTGCGATACGCATCTTGTCAGCGCAAGCACCGCTCTCAGCGTTCATACGCTTCTCGAGGTTGGTCTTGGTATCCCATACGCAGTCGCCTAACAACTCAGCGAACTTTGAAGCGTGCTCTGCCTCCTCGAAGGCGTAACGCTTGAAGGCCTCAGCGATCTCTGGGTAGCCCTCGCGGTCTGCCTGACGGCTCATTGCCAAGTACATACCTACCTCGGTACACTCGCCCATAAAGTGGTTGTTCAAGCCCTCCATAATCTCTGGATGATCAACCTTGCCATCGCCAATCTTATGCTCGGTTACGAACTCCAACGCTGCATTCTCCTCAGCCATCTCGTTGAAACGCTCCTTACCTACCTTGCACAATGGGCACTTCTCTGGAGCCTCGTTACCCTCGTGAATATATCCGCATACTGAACAAATAAACTTCTTTGCCATAATCTTTGTAGTTTTATTAGGTTAATATTTTTTATCTATTTTTATTGGTTTCGTTTCTGTTTCTGGTGCAAATATAAGGGCTTTTTTTTAATCTGCAATAGATTTTCCTTAATGTTTTATTATAGGTCAATAAGCAATACTTATAGTTGCTGATTATCAGGCTATTTCTTCTTTAGGCCGATAGCGAGAATCACACCGAGGGCAACACCTAAGAGGGCTGCGAAGAGTACGCGCAACTCGCCAGGGAGCATAAAGGTAATGGTGTGGGCAGGGTACCAGAAGAGTGGAATGGTCTTCTTGAAGATGAAGCCCCACTGCACATCCCAGTTCACACCCTTGATAAGGCGCTGCATAGGGATAGGGGTTATCAAAGCCTTGAGCGAGCCACCACACTCAGCGATATGTGCGTCGGTAATTTTATGGAATGTCATAAATACAGGTGCGAAGAAGGTGTTCATCATAACCGAGATTGAGAGGGCCACGACAAACTTACCCCACGACAGGCCCTCGGCGTAGAAACCAGCGACGAGGTCTGCGCCACCCATATTAGTAATGAAGGCTGGGATACCTGCCGAAAAGACGGTCATCGCCATAGAGATAGCCATACCGAGCAGACCCCATACGACCATACGTGGTACGACACCAAAGGTTGGGGTTGTGTAGTTGCCGGTAGAGATTCTGCAACCGAGCATCTCACCAAGAGTTGAGAGGAGTGCGAACTTAGCGAAGGCCATAACCATAGCGTGTTCTGCGTTAAATGTCTTGTACCAAGCGTAGAGGTCCGAAGAGATGAAGAATGGTACGAAGATAGCCAACATAACGAGGGCAAAATAGAGATCTGAGCGTTTCATTGTATTATATTTTTTTGATTAATAATCTGCTTTGGATAACTGCTCGGGCTTCGAGGCGAGCCAAAGGCCGAGGATGGTGAGTGCGCCATTGAGAATTATCACCTCATAACTAAAGGTGTAGCCACCAAACCACGCTTCGGAGTGCGAGGCGATGATGTAACTTATTGCTGGGGCGATAAGTGCGATAAAGGGTATTGCCCTACCATTCACACTACGACGTGTGGCCAAGCCAAATAGGAAGAGTCCCAAGAGAGGGCCGTAGGTGTAACTCGCCATAGTAAAGATGAGGGTTATGGCGCCTGACTTGCTCCACGTGCCAAAGAGGATGATGATGAGTGCCATAAGTACTGCGATAGCGCAGTGGATGGCCTTGCGTACCCTCTCGATGGCCTTCGTACCCTCCGTGGTGGTCTCGTCGTAGCGACGGCGTGCTGAGGCTATGTCGAGGGTGAAGGAGGTGGTCAGAGCCGTGAGGGCTGAGCCTGCTGAGGAGTAGGTGGAGGCCACAACGCCCAGGAGGAAGAGGATACCCACGACGACGGGGAGTCCGCATCCCGTAGCAACGAATCCGAAGAGGTCGTCGCCACGCTCCACGCTTAAACCACAACTATCTATATATATATAAAGGAGTGCGCCGAGCGAGAGGAACAGCACAATAACAATAACTTGCAGGAGTATGGATTGCATCAAGCCTCGTTGAGCATCCTCCCTATTGCGACACGACAACACCGTCTGCATCATATCCTGATCGAGCCCCGTCATTGCCACCACGAGGAATATGCCCGAGATGAACTGCTTCCAGAAGTAACGCCTATCAAGCGGATTGTCAAAGAAGAGGGTCTTGGAGTAGTCGCTCTGCGTGATGCTCTCGATGGCCGATGCAAAAGGTATGTCGAGGGCCTTGATGACGTAGATGATAGCCACGACGATGCTACACACCATAATAATAGTCTTGACCATCTCAACCCACACCACGGAGCGTACGCCACCACGACGTGTGTAGAGCCACACCATCACCATCATTATCAAGGCATTCACCGCAAAGGGAATGTTGTAGAGGTCGTAGAGGAGCGATTGCAGTACTACGCAGATGATATAGGCACGTAGCGAGGCAGAGAGGAGTTTAGCCACGAAGAAGAGCCACGCTCCCGTGCGGTGAGCCACGATACCGAAGCGCTGGTCGAGGTACTCATACAAAGAGACAACTCCCAAGCGGTAGTATAGCGGAATGAGGAGGTAGGCGATGATGACATAGCCTACGAAGAAGCCGAGAGTGGTCTGAAGATAGCTGAAGCCATCCACAGCGACACTGCCTGGAACAGAGATATAGGTGACGCCCGACATTGCAGCACCCACCATAGCAATAGCCGCAACAACACGTGGGGTGTTGCGCCTACCTGTGAAGAATGAACCCCCTGAGATATTGCGCGAGGCAAACCACGCCACCACGAAGAGTAGCGCGATGTAGCCTGCGAGGGTAGCTATGATGATTAGCGGTGACACGGGTTAGTGATACTAAAAGTTGTGGGCCTTGCAGTAGCGAGCCACGGCATCGGCGATACGTTCGCCATCAAGGGCCGCAGAGACGATACCTCCAGCGTAGCCAGCACCCTCACCCGCGGGGAACAAGCCCTCAATCTGTGTGTGCATAAGTGTTTCACTATCACGAGGTATGCGTACAGGGGTCGAGGTACGAGACTCCACACCCACGACGATAGCCTCGTCAGAGACAAAGCCCTTCATCCTACGACCAAAGGTGGCGATACCACTGCGGAGACGCGCTCCAATATTTTCGGGCATCCACTCGTCGAGACGCGAAGGGGTGAGACCTGGGATATATGATGTTCGAGGGAGACTCTTTGAAGCACGACCCGCCACGAAGTCCGAGACACGCTGTGCTGGGGCTACCTGGCGCTCGCCACTATGTTCACGTGCCAACTCCTCGAAGAGTTGCTGGTAGCGTAGGCCTGCCAATTCGCCCCACTCCTCCCTGAGGTGTGCGAAATCCTCGAGACGTACCTCTGTCACAAGGCCCGAATTGGCGAATGCCGAGTTACGACCACTTGGCGACATACCATTCACCACCGACTGTCGGGTGTCGGTCATCGCAGGGACGATGAAACCTCCAGGGCACATACAGAAGGAGTAAACACCTCGGCCAGCCTCCTGACTTACAAGGGAATAACTTGCTGCAGGGAGCCACTCACCACGCTCGGCACGGTGGTACTGGATGCTGTCGATGAGGTGCTGGGGATGCTCGATACGCACACCCATAGCGAAGGGCTTAGCCTCGATGGCGATACCCTCCTTATGCAACAACTCGTAGATGTCGCGTGCGGAGTGTCCCGTAGCAAGAACTACGGCAGCACCCTCAATGGTGTTGTCGCCGACCTTAACTCCTGTAATGCGGTTGTTCTTCACCACGAAGCCCGAAACTCGGCTCTCGAAGAGTACCTTGCCTCCGTGTTCGGTGATGGTATGACAAATGTTCGAAATGATACGTGGCAACTTGTCGGTACCAATATGTGGGTGAGCCTCGTAGAGAATCTCGGGGTTAGCACCATGCCATACGAGGGTCTGCAACGCCTTGTTGTAGTCGCCACGCTTCTTGCTTCGGGTGAAGAGCTTACCGTCAGAGAAGGTACCAGCACCACCCTCACCAAAGGCGTAGTTCGAGTCGGGGTTGATGTCGCCACCACGATTGATCTGCGCAATGTCGTACTTGCGCGACAATACCGACTTGCCGCGCTCCAAGAGTATGGGCTTGAAGCCTAACTCTATGAGTCTCAGCGAAGCAAAGAGGCCCGCAGGACCAGAGCCGACGACGATAACCTCAGTGCCATTGTCCACCGCAGGGTAGTCGAAATTCAGGGGCGCAGGCATAGGCTCCTTGTCGATATATATTTCGAGCGAGAGGTTTACCTTGGCCATACGCTGGCGAGCATCTATGGAGCGTTTGATGACTCGTGCCAAGGCGATGTCGCTCTGGCGAATACCGAGCCTCTCGGCTGCACGTGCTAAATAGAATTTCTCGTCGGCAGCCTGCTTAGGCGATAGTTGCAGTGTAATAGTCTTTGGCATATAGTATCATTTAAACATACAAAAATAGGAAAAATTAAATAAAAACAGCGTCGATGTTGCGTATATTATAAAAGTTTTTTATCTTTGCACCGCTGATACCCCAAGAAAGGGGAGCTAAAAAAGCAAGATCCTGCGGATATGGTGTAATTGGTAGCCACGTCAGACTTAGGATCTGATGCCGAGAGGCGTGGGGGTTCGAGTCCCTTTATCCGCACGAAGACGAGCAACGAAAGTTGTTCGTCTTTTTTTGTGCTTATATGTTTGAGCGAGCTCACATAAGCCCAAAAAAAGACGTAGCCTGCGGCTATTCGTCTTAAAAACCACACATAGGGACTCGAACTTTGGCGGGGGTTGAGCCGATATGATAGTGATTTATTGCTCGGGCTTATGCCCTGCGCTTATTTTTTGAGGTATCGGCTCTACGGCTCCCGCCGTTCGAGTCCCTATGTGTTGTGCGGATAAAGGGACTCGAACTCGCTGTGGCGGCTCGGCAGACTTGTCGGCGGTGATTGATTGTGCGAGTTGCGATGCAACTACGAATATAGGGCGAGTATTAGTTGCTCAAGCAAGCTTGCCACTAACACTCACCCCATATTCTATACCTACGGTATTTCGCTCAATCAATTCACCTTGGTCTACTCTCGCTCTGCTGACCGCAGTTCGAGTCCATCGCTGTACATCCCCTTAAAGTTTTCCGCCAATCTATTGCGGTCATTTGCGTTTAACGCAAAGTTATTTGTACTCTTTAAATTATATTTTTTACCATACGATACTCCAGAAGAGTGTTGGTCGGAAAGAAAATTTTTCTTAAATTTGCAATGCTATCAGTGAAAGCATACATATTTAGAAAGTGTTTTCGCAGTCCTACATAAAGAATATGATAGTTTTATAATAGCTAAATGATAACTGAACTGCACTCATTTTTATGGCGATGTGGCTATACACCTATTATTGATGTATTTATCATATACTATTCAAATATGGTGCACGGTCTTGTCTGTTGATGGAAGATTTTATCATAGCCTCTATATAGTAAACGGGAAACATCTACACACTTTCTTTTTTATATCACACCACCATATATGATTTGTATGGCAACTATTTAGAGTAATAATTTATTAACTAAATGACTATCAAACAATGAAAAAACTCTACCTTATCTGCCTAGTAGCATTTATAATGCTTTCGGGGTGTATAGACGCTCCCATTGATAGCAAAACCATGGGCAAGAACAATAAAATATACTACACCACCACCAATGGTAGAAAACTATCTTCCAGAAACATTAAGTCCGAACACTTTGGGGCAGACCTCATTTCAAACACTTATAAGGACGGACACGGAGTGCTGACTTTTGATGACACCGTCACCTCTATTGGAGATTTTGCATTCGAGGATTGTAATCACCTTGAGAGCATAACAATTCCCGATAGCGTTACTTCGATTGGAGATTTTGCATTCAATAACTGTAATCACCTTGAGAGCATAACAATTCCCGATAGCATTACTTCGATTGGAACTTATGCATTCTATGGATGCTCTAGCCTTGTGAGAGTAACCATTCCCGATAGCGTTACTGAGATTGAAGCAGACACACCCAAAGATTACTCGGGTCGTGCGAGCGTAACCACTCCAAATAGTGTTACATCGATTGGAAAGTGTGCATTTAAAGATTGTAAGAGACTAACGAGCGTAACCATCCCCGATAGCGTTACTGAGATTGGAGAATCTGCCTTCGCAGGCTGTTCGAGCCTTAATAGCGTAACTATTGGCGATTGTGTAACAATAATTGGAGAGTATGCATTCTGGGGTTGTTCGAGTCTTACGAGCATCACTATTCCCGACAGTGTTACTTCGATTGGAGATTCAGCATTCTGTCTTTGTAAGAGTCTTTCGAGCGTATATTGTAAACCAACAACACCACCAACAGGCGTAAATACTATGTTCGAAATCAATGCTTCTGGTCGCAAGATTTATGTACCTAAAGCTTCGGAATTTACATATTGCCAGGTAAAGTGTTGGAGGTACTATTATTGGGATATCGTTGGCTACGACTTTAACGACTAATTAATTTAGTAGGTTAGTTGTGATTAAGTTACCAAACTATTTAAAGTTCAGTCTTACCATTCGATAGTTCAGCAGATATAAGCACAAATAGCGACCTGTTGAGGGTCGCTTTTTTGCATATAAAGGGCCACGCACTGACTGTGGCGGCTCTTGGCTTTTGCGGACGTTCGAGTCTCGCTTAACACATTTTGTAAGGCTTGTGGCAAGTGGACACTTGCTTTGGTATTAAAGAATTTAGGGAGATTAGAGAGCCTAAGGATATGTGTCGCATAACACCTTAAACTACCTACCCCACTCCTTAAATTCCCTAATCTCCCTAAATACCCTTCCGTTGCAGAGGTGTGCAGAGGCAAAAAGTTGGAGAATATATGGTCTATTTTGATGTTCGTTGGTCCAATTCTACGATTGAGAGGTCGATATTTCCAAAATCTTAGTATCTTTGCCCGATAATTACTTCGTAAATGTATGACTATGAAAAAGATATTTAACCTCCTACTCCTTTTTGTTTGCGTACTCCTCATCACCACGGGTTGTGTCGAGGACAGGTACCCTGGCTATGTGCCTAAGCCTGGCACGGGACAGAACGATAAGGAGGAGAATGGCGACAACGAAGAGACCCCTGGCGGAGACAATGAGGATGATGGTGGCTCAGAGACTCCAGAACCCCCGTTCAACAGCGACTATCCCGATACCTCGTGGGCTGTGGGCGAGTTGGATTGGGTATTCGATATGAACGAGGTGCCAGAGATACACGTAGAGATCTCCGAGGCACAGTGGAACGAGTTGCTCAAGGCTTACGACCAGAATAGCGAGACCAACAAGTATGTGCATTGCGACGTAGAGTTCGACTCCAAGGGCGAGCATCACGCCTTTGCCGATGCAGGTCTCCGCCTCAGAGGAAATACCTCGCGTCGTCGCCCCGAGGGTAATGGTGGCGAGATGCACAAGCGCGACAATGCCGACTGGCACCACTGCCACTTTATGCTCAACTTGCGCAAGTACCAAAAGGATGATGCACACGAGTTAAAGAATGTGCGAAAGTTGCACCTTAAGTGGCACAAGGACGACCGCGCCTACTGCCGTGAGTTGTATTGCTATGACCTCTTCCGTCGCTTCGGCATCTGGACCACGGTATATAGTTCATACTGCCGTCTCTGGATTCACGTCGAGGGAGATAGCAAACCCGCCTATTATGGTGTGTATGAGATGATTGAGGCTATCGACGACCACTACGTGAAGAAGCGTAAGGAACTCTTTGGCGACCATAAGCACAACCTATGGAAGTGTCGCTATGGTGCTACGCTCAACTACAACGACTTCGGCGGAGCGTGGATACATTACGACGATGATTCGGGCAATAACTACACCTACGAGTTGAAGAGCAACACCGAGAATTTCGAGGCTGCAAAGGCCCAACTCAAGGCCTTCACCAAGAACCTCACTCAACTCAGTGGCACAGAGTTCCACGACTGGATTGCTAAGGTTTGTGACGTTCGTCTGTTGTTGCGTACCTATGCAGTTAATGTAGTTGTCGGTATGTGGGACGACTACTGGAACAACTGCAACAACTACTACATCTACTTCAATTCGTCGGATAGTGAGGACTACAAATTCTTCTTCATCCCCTTCGATTACGACAACACCCTCGGCACTTCGAGCAATTGTGGTGTTCAGAGCGATTCGGGCCGTCAGGATCCTTTGAATTGGGGCGATACGGGAAAGAATCCGTTAATAGGCAAGATTCTTAAGTACGACGACTATCGCAAGATATATGTCGAGGCACTCAATGAGTTGTGCGACCCAACGATGAAACTCTTCCACTATCAAGCCTCTATCGACCGCATCAACGGCTGGCACAATATGATTCGTGACTATGTGGTGAACGACACCGAGGAGGATTGCGAGATTAAGGATCGCCCTGCGGGCTGGGGTAATATCTACGACTACCGTCTGCTCGATGCCAACTCGTCGATGAACTTCTTCAAGGTAAAAGCAGAGTCAATCCCTAACAATTAAGGGATTGACTCTTTTCTTATAAATGGTTGATTGTCACACCTAAAAGACCTCGCTCATTATGCGGAGCGACTCCACGGAGTGTATCGAATCGAGGTGGAAGGCATAGTATTTAAGCATAGCCTCAAGGAATGAGGCACGCTCCGTTCTGTTGAGTCCTATCTCGGCCAAGTAGCGCACGTCGCACTCCAACATATCGTGCAGTATGCGTGCATTCTCGGGCGACATCGCCGTACTTGGTATTTCGGGGGTGAAGGTGAACTTTCCGTCGCGTATGTCGAGCCACGCACCATCCCTATACTCATTATCGGGCGAGAAGCCCAAGGGACGACAGAGGTTTGCTAAGAACCAAAGGTGGAAGTTGGCGACACCCTCCTCCAAGGCGTCGAGGGCAGCCACAGAACCCCACACAAAGTCGAAGAGGTGCGACTCTGGCTCGCTCTCCTTGACCAAGCGATAAAGTACCTCGGCCATAAAGAGGGCCATCGTCGATTTGCGAATGTCGAAGGGGGTGGACTGCAACACCATTCCTGGCACAAGATCCTTCATTCGGTGTAACTCCATCTTTGGGGAGGTGAGGCCCACGAACTCCACGGCGAACATAGGTTGTAGCAGGGCCATCTTCGATCCCTTGGATGAGGGGCGTACCCCCTGCACCATATATGTCTGACGCCCAGCAACATCGGTGAGCAGGTGTGCTATCACACCCTTGTCGCCATACTTGAGCGTGCCGAGGACTATGCCACGTGCCTTATAGGATTTTATTACCATACACCGCTACGATTTACTCTGGGTCGTGCCAACGGCCGTCGCTCTTGATGATGTTGATAAGGTGGTCGAGGGCCTCTCTCTGGTGGATATTGCGCTCGACGATAGTTCTACCGCGGTAGAGGGTGATATGCTCTGGTGACGAGCCTACATAGCCATAGTCGGCATCCGCCATCTCGCCAGGGCCATTGACGATACATCCCATAACGCCTATCTTGAGATCCTTCAAGTGTGAGGTACGTGCCTTGATGGCTGCCAACGTAGATTCTATGTCGTAGAGTGTGCGACCGCAACTTGGGCAGGCTATATACTCTGTGCGCGAAAAGCGTAGGCGGGCAGCCTGAAGGAGTATCAACTCTATCTCCTTGACCACAGCCTCGTCTAACTCTGGAGCATCGATCCACACACCCTCGGCAAGACCATCTATGAGCAACTGGCCCATATCCGCGGCAGCGTAGATTGCGATGCACTCCACATCGCTACCCTCATAGCGACGACGAAGTACCACGGGACGACCATCCTTGCGGTTGAGAATCGCTGCTCGCCATTCGTGCGTAGGGTTGCTGCTCAGGGCTTCAACAACATCGTAGGTGTCGTCTATTTCGCTGTGTACTATAGGTTTAGCCGTTGTGCGAGGTTGGAACTTTGTTGGGGAGTAACTCTCCATATTCTCCACCTCGAACTCCCCATCTCGGTCCTTGAAGTAGTTGGCAATCAGCTCTCCTACGGGCACCTCGTTCTCTGGGGACTCGGTGAGTGATACACGTAGCGTGTCGCCAATACCGTCGGCCAGCAATGCGCCAATACCCACGGCACTCTTTATGCGACCCTCGATGCCGTCGCCAGCCTCGGTGACGCCGAGGTGTAGCGGATAGGTCATACCTTCGCGCTCCATAGCCTCCACCAAGAGCCTGTAGGCGTGAACCATAACACGGGTGTTGCTCGACTTCATCGATACCACCACGTCGTCGAATCTCTCCTCTCGGCACATCCTCAAGAACTCCATTGCCGAAGCCACCATACCCTCAGGGGTGTCACCCCACTCGTCGAAGATGCGACGAGCCAACGAGCCGTGGTTTACACCTATGCGGAGCGCTACCCCACGACGACGGCATATCTCGATGAGTTGGTGCAACTCGCCATTCGAGGTACGGAAGTTACCGGGGTTGATGCGCACCTTGTCCACAGACTCAGCGGCAATCATCGCAATATCGGGTGTGAAGTGTATGTCGGCAACGATAGCCGCACCGCACCCCTCCTCGCGAAGGCGTGCCATTATAGGCGCCAAGGCCTCACCCTCCTTGCCTCCCTGGGCTGTGAGGCGTACCACCTGAGCGCCAGCCTTAGCGATACGCATTGTCTGCGCCACGGTAGCCTCAACATTGGCTGTTGGGGTGTTGGTCATCGACTGGATGGCGATAGGGTTATTGCCACCGATTGTCACATTGCCAAATCGCACCTCGTGGGTCGCTCTTCGGCCATACTTGAGAATTGTTCCCATAGGATATCTATTTCTTGTTTTTCGTTTCTATCTCGTCGTTCGCCTAAAACTCTGCTGGCGACTCTATCGTTATGCGCTCCCCTGTTTGTGGATGGCTGAACTCCACCCTTGAGGCGTGGAGGTGTAGTCTGCGCCCATCACGTAGGTCTACCGTTATCTCTGTACCGTAGATGTTGTCCCCCACGATTGGTGCGTTGAGACCCTCCTTATGTGCCGAATGTAGGCGTAGTTGGTGGGTGCGCCCCGTGATTGGTCTAAACTCTATGCGGGTGCGAGAGCCCTCCCTGGCCAAAACCGTGTACTCGGTCACGGCAGGCTTACCATCCGAGGCTATCATCTGGCGTGGACGGTTGTCGTAGTCGAGGCGCATAGGGAGATTTATGATACCCTTGTCGCTCTCTATAACGCCCTCAACGACAGCGGTATATCGTTTCTCTATGGTGCGCTTTATGAACTGCTCCTGCAAAGCCTTGTGGGTCTCCTTGTCCTTGGCCAATAGGAGTATGCCCGATGTGGATTGGTCTAAGCGGTGAACAATCATCGGACCTTCGACATTGGGGTAATGCTCCTTTGCCCACCCCTCGACACTGCGCACTCCCGACTTGCCCTCTACCGACAACATTCCGCAGGGCTTGTCGATGGCTACGAGCCACTCATCCTCCCACAATATCCTTGGCTCGTCAGGCTCTATCGCCGTCAGTGGGTTTGGCTCCACGTCGATACCCTCGAGCATAAAACTCAAAATCGGCTTGCACTTGCCATTGCACGCTGGGTAGAAAGAGCCGTGGTGGCGCACCTCGCCACGTGGTGATGCCCCCTGCCAGAACTCCGCCATAGCGATAGGCTCATAGCCCTGCAACAGGGCATATTGTAGGAGTTTAGGCCCTGCGCACTCACCAGCCCCAGCAGGCGGAATACCTTGAGGTGTCGAGGCGAATAACTCGCATAAATCCTTCGTTTGACCACGCCCATTAACCACACGGAACTCTCTAAATAGTTGCATCTGGAGGTCTGCCGAGCGTTGTTGTCTGAGGGCCTTGAGTTCGGTAATCTCCTTGCTATACTCCGCCAACCTCGCTTCGCACTCCGCCACTTGCTCCTTGTACCTGCGCTTTAGGCGTTGCATATCGGCGTTATCGCGCTGACTCTCAAGGATTAGAGCCTCTACATCCGCGCCCTCGGCACGGCGTCTGTCGCGCTCCTCCTTGCGCTCCGCAAGGCGCTTTTTGAGTTGTGCGAGTTGCTCCTTGCCACTCTGCATAGTCTCGTCGAGTTCACGCCTTAGAGCGATATAGGTTGGACTATGTAACAACTCTTCGACACGGCCGTTTATTGCCGATATCTCGGCCTCACCACGACGGAAGAAATCCCCTGGCTGGAGCATATCGTAGATGGGTGGCACGAAGTATTCGTGGTCGTTCCTTCCGGCTAAGTTACCAGAGTAGGCTGCGAGGAATCCTAAGCCCTCACCATCACGTACCACCATCACGCCAAACATCTTGCCCTCGGCAATCTCGTCGCTCCACTCGCTTCGGCTACGCAGATATCGCCCCACCTGCTCAGAGGCTATGCGCGACAGGGTGTGTGGCACGTAGTGGAAGGGCCACGTGAACTGCTTGGGAGAGGCGATATGTGATATCTCTTGCTCGAAACGGTGTAGCATAGTCTCGCTTTTGTAGCACAAATATACGACTTTTGATTAACTATTTAAACACCAAGCCCAGATTTTAGACCACTTTTTTTGCAATATTGTTGTCATTATCGGAGAAATGCCTTACCTTTGTAAAAGGTATAATCTAAATTGTTGGGTTATGAAACGTCTCATCTACTTCCTCTTGTCGCTCCTGGGTTTCACGGCTCAGGGTTGCGATGGTATCGATAACCCCTTCGACGAACCAGTTGCGATGTATGGTTGTCCCTATGCTAACTTCACCCTTTCGGCGCGTGTAGTTACCGAGGAGGGAGAGCCTATCAAAGATATCATCCTACGCAATAGTGACAACAATAGTATCCTTAATGTCAATGTCAGTTCGGATCAGGGTGGCAACATCTTAATTAAGGACTCTATATTTCCGCCTTCGCTTGTCGAGAAGATTGAGATTGTGTTCGAGGATGTCGATGGCGAGGCTAATGGTGGCGAATTTGCCACGGTAGAGATGGATATCTCCGACAAGGTAGAGCAGGTTGCCGAAGGCGATGGCGACTGGTATTTCGGTGGCTATAAGGCCGACCTCGGCGATGTGGTGCTTACTCCAAAGCAGGAGACAGAAGAGAGAGACGACAACTAAATAAGTTAAGCGTATGAGCCGTATATTGTATGGACTTATAACCCTTCTTGGATTTGGCGTGGTGAGTTGCGTACCACAAGATATGTATGGTTGCCCACCCCCGGTGGATGAGGGCGATACGGCAATGTATCACCCCTCAGATAGGGTTGTGGATGATCAGCAAACAGAGACGGAAGAGATTAACAACTAAATACTTAGTAGTATGCTTGGTAAAATTTTGACACGACTTTTTGCCCTTTTTGGAATGTCGCTTACTTGCGTGGCGTGCTACGGCACTCCTTATATGGGCTATGATCCCGACTTCGTGGTTTCGGGACGTGTTGTAAACGACGAGGGTCAGCCTATCAAGGATATCAGTGCCGAGATGAATGTAGTGACTCGCACAGATGCAGATGGCGTATTCTACCTTCAGGGAGATACTTCTCAGATAACTTTCCGCGATACCGATGGCGAAGCCAATGGCGGAGAGTTCGAGACCCGAACGATAAACCTCACGACATCGGGCGACTTAGGTGATATCACCCTTGAGCGCAAGAAGTAACCATTAACCTCGTTGTAGTATGGGTAAGCGTCTTGGCTTTCGACAGTGGATTGCGCTAAAACTATTTAAAAAACTGCGTCATATACGCGCCGAGGAGCATATCCTAAATACGCTCTTTTGGGAGTGTACGTTGCGTTGCAACTTGCAGTGTCGCCACTGCGGTAGCGACTGTAGGGTCGATAGCGACCTCTTGGATATGCCTGCCAAGGATTTCTTCCGAGTTCTCGACCAAGAGATAACGCCTAATGTGAACCCAAATAAGGTGCTTGTCATCCTCTCAGGTGGCGAGGTCTTGGTGCGCAAGGATCTGGAGCAGATAGGTATCAACCTATACCGCCGTGGCTACCCCTGGGGAATGGTCACCAATGGCTTGGGTCTCTCACGCCAGCGCCTCGACAGCCTCATTCGTTCGGGATTGCACACTATCACCGTGTCGCTCGATGGCTTCGAGGAGCAACACTACCACATTCGCCAGAATAGGGAGAGTTTTCCTCGCGCCGTGGAGGCAATACGTATGATATCTGCCGACAAAGAACTTGCAAGCGATGTTGTTACGTGTGTCACACCAGCCCTTATCCCACACCTTGAGGAGTTCAAGGAGTTCCTCTATGGTCTCGGTGTGCGTCGCTGGCGACTCTTCAGCATCTTCCCTGTGGGACGTGCTGCACAAGATAAGACACTCCAACTTAGCGATGAGGAGTACACCTACCTTATGGAATTTATCGAGAAGTCGCGTAAGGAGGGTCGCGTGATGGCCTCGTATAGTTGTGAGGGCTTCCTCGGAGGTTACGAGATGAGTGTGCGCACCAATCCGTTTGAGTGCCACGCCGGCATCGGCATCGCCTCTATACGTGTCAATGGCAATATCTCGGGTTGTACGAGTGTTCGTGGTAACTTCACCCAAGGTAATATATATAAGGATAACTTCTGGGATGTTTGGCAGAATCGCTTCGAGAAGTTCCGTAATAGGGCTTGGGCTAAGCGAGGAGTGTGTGCCGATTGCAAGATGTGGCAGTATTGCGAGGGCAATGGTATGCACCTCTACGACGATGATGGCAACCTCCTTGTTTGCCACTATCAGCGCCTAAAACGCTAAAAAAGTGTGGCAAGACGCATAAAAAAGCGAAAAAAGTTTAACGATATAACTTCAAGACCTACAATAGATTAGCATCGCGCTCTTCAAAAAAGACAAAAAATATTTTCAGAAATATTTGGTAGATTCATTTTTTTGCTCTACTTTTGTCCTTTGGAGAGGTGGCAGAGTGGTCGATTGCGGCGGTCTTGAAAACCGTTGAGCTGCGAGGCTCCGGGGGTTCGAATCCCTCCCTCTCCGCTAGACCATAAAGCAAAAAGGTATCGAGAAATCGATACCTTTTGTTTTTATACCTTTGGCGCAAGTTTACTTGCAGACGAAGGTGTGGAAACAAAAGATGTCGGCGTGCCGCTTTTTGCGTTGTGGTCTTGCTGGGGCCCCTGCGGCAAGCAGACGGGAGAGGCGTCAAGCGGAGCAGACCTTGGTCTGCGGAGTAGCCAATCCCTCCCTCTCCGCTAGACCACAAAGCAGAACGGATGACATAAGTCATCCGTTTTGTTTATGTGCTTGTGTCTGAGTGCAAGCCCTCGCCACAGCACGACAACAAAACGCCTACGGCTTGTTCTGCTTTAGTTAAGCGGTTCATCAGGCATTGCTCACTAAAAAGTGGGGGTTGAGCCGATAGATGGTAGTTAATTGCTCGACTACGTCTGCGCTATAAGGTATCGGCTCTACTGCTTCGCAGTTCGAATCTCTGCGGCAAGCAGACGGGAGAGGCGTAAGCGGAGCAGACCTTGGTCTGCGGAGTAGCCAATCCCTCCCTCTCCGCTCGATCACAAAGCAAAAAGGTATCGAGAAATCGATACCTTTTGTTTTTATACCTCGTCGCAAGTTTTACTTGTAGTGAATCGGCTCTACTGCTTTGCAGTTCGAATACGTAAGACTATAAATCTCAATCTTAATAATGCAACCCCTTGCGCCCGAAGATGGCGTAGCCGAAATTAAAGGTGAGGTAGAGGTTGTGGGGGCTTCGGAAGTCGTACTTCGTGAGGGCCAACGATATAGGGCCAATGGGTGTGTGGTAGATTAACGATAGGTCGGACATATAGTGCATACGCTCACCATTATAGGGGTTGCGAAGCATACCATAGAGGCTCAGCCGCAGGTATAGATTGTCGTATAGTCTCGCCGTGGGCATCGCGCCGATACCGAGGTAGCGGTCGGCGCGGAATTCGGGCATATAGATCATCTGAGAGTGAAGCAGTGGCGCATAGTGGGGCGAAGAGAGCGATGTGGCCTGGGGTGAGTCAAACTCGGGGTGGTTGGTGTAGACACCCTCTATGGCATAACCCAGCGACAACGCTTTTTTTTGCGTTAGGTTTACAAAGTGTCTCCAGCTAACCTTCATACCATACCACGCCCTTATCATATCCACGTGCGGTGCTAACGACGTTGGCGATAGGCTCTCCTCGGGCGATGTGCGACGATCTCTGCCATAAACATATATTGCAGAGGCGGCGAAGTGTGAACCCTCGGTGGGGAATAGTGGTTTATTGAGTGTCGAACGCTCAACCGAGAGCGATGGGGTCACATAGGTAAAGTGGGTGTATTGGCGCTTTGTGTAGCAATCCAGCGCATACATATAACTATTGCGACCACCATTTACTCGGAACTCAGCGATGCTCCTACGTCGTAGGGCCGACCCCACAGCGCCCGAGAAAAAGAGTTCCATCATACGCATCTGCTCGGCATTATCTACCGTTGTAAGGTTGCCGAAATTGCCGTAAAGGGTGTTGTGTATGTTGAAGTTAAGCGAGTAGTCGAAGTATATCGGTGACTTGTGGATGAGGGTGGTACGACCCTTCAGGCGTGCCATAGTGTATATAGGGCCGAGGAGTATGTCGAGGTTTGCGGCTTGCTCTACCCTACCCCACCATCCATACTGCAACCCGACGTATGCTTGGTTGAATGCCGTGGAGGATATGTTACCACCGACCAAAACGTCAAAATTGGGGCTTAACGTCAGGGGTAGCGTCACGTCGTATCGCTCGGTAGAGCGGTTGTAGGTGAACGACGGGAAATTGCTATGCACAACTCCTCGGGCCAGCAACGAGAGTAAGTTATCGCTGAGTTCCTGGGCGTGTGTGGGGAGGGTGTCGGCATTTCGGTATTGGCTCATATTCATCATACGGCACACCATATCTCGCTGGTTGTCGTTCAGTCCTTCAATCGCTACCTCACCGATATAGGGGCGTGGGAAGAGACTACGAAACGCCTTGCGTCGGGCCTTAAACTCCTCGGCACTCATACGGCGCTTGACCATCTGCTTTATATCGGGCATCGCCTCTATGGCGTCGTTATATCCTGCGGCCATAATCTCCCTTGTGCGCCCGAAGTCGAGTACCGAGGCCTCCACGGTTCGCTGAATAAATATGGAGCGCTCGGCAGGCATATCGAAATCTGAGGGCTTGGTTATGAGGGTCATAACATACTCTACGACGGAGGAGTTAGTATCTAACTTCTGGTTGATGGAGGTGCAGCAGATGCCTATGAGGATGTCGGGGTGAAAACTCTCGTCGAGACTTCGCCACGGGAAGTTGTCGTAGCATCCACCATCGCACATAAGCACAGAGTCAATCTCTACGGGAGGAAAGGCCACGGGCAGAGCCATCGAGGCCCTTATGGCACGGGGAAGGTCGCCTGACTTAAGTTCTACGGCCCTATGTTGCAATATGTCTGTGGCGATGCACCTGTAGGGAATCATCAACTTGTCGAAGTCTCCATCCGCGGCTGTTGAGGGCTGTGCGAAGTAGGAGTTCAGAGCGAGGTCTATCTCTGCGGTATTCATCATACTGCCAGGGAGTTGCACCCTATAGCGACTACCCTCCTCAAGGCCTCGGGTATTGCGTATCGGTATGCGAATCATACTCGTCATTCGGTCGCGCTCAAGATAGTAGTAGTGGTATTTAGCATCCACTCGCCCACTCACCCAACGCACTAAATCTCCCGAGAGGGCTATCTTCTCCATCTCCTCGATGGTATATCCCGAGGCATACAAAGCACCTACGATAGAGCCCATCGACGTTCCCGAAATATAGTCTATTGGGATGCCATTCTCCTCTAACGCTCTTAGTACGCCAATGTGGTATAGACCCTTGGCGCCGCCTCCACTCATCACAACTCCCACGCTTTGCGCCGAAATATATAGCGGAAAGAGTATAAAAATGGAGATTATTATGGCTGAAATTCTTTTCATTATTAAAAATATTAGTACCTTTGTACGATGAATATGTTTTATTGGCATATTCTCACTACAGCAAATTTTAGACATAAAATAGTTACTTACAACACTATCGATATATGATAACCAAAATTGAAGAACTTTTAGTCGAAATAGATAATTTTGCTCCTAAGAGTGCTGCAGAAGTTGAGGCATTCCGCATCAAGATTCTTGGTAAGAAGGGCGCACTTGGCGCACTTATGGAGGAGTTCAAGAGTGTCCCTGCCGACCAGAAGCGTGAGTTGGGTCAGAAACTCAACCACCTCAAGAATGTTGCCACAGAGCGCATCAACACCCTCAAAGAGGAGATTGGCAACGCTGCGGCAATGAATGCCTCAAAAATCGACGATATGACTCGCCCAGGCTCTCAGGAGGCTGTGGGTTCTCGACACCCTATCTCTATCGTTAAGAATGAGATCGTAGGCATCTTCGCTCGTCTCGGCTACACCGTTGCAGATGGTCCAGAGATTGAGGACGACTGGCACGTATTCTCGGCGTTGAACTTCCCACCCGAACACCCAGCACGTGATATGCAGGATACCTTCTTTATCGAGAGCAATCCTGATGTAGTATTGCGTACACACACATCGTCTATCCAGGTACGCACTATGGAGCGTCAGAAGCCACCTATCCGCGTTATCTGCCCAGGCCGTGTGTTCCGTAACGAGGCTATCTCTTATCGCGCACACTGTATCTTCCACCAGATTGAGGGTCTCTATATCGACCGCAACGTCTCGTTCGCCGATATGAAGCAGTCGTTGCTCTACTTCGCTAAGGAACTCTTTGGTGAGCAGGCACAGATTCGTATGCGCCCATCATACTTCCCATTCACTGAGCCTTCAGCCGAGGTAGATGTCTCTTGCTCTATCTGTGGTGGTAAGGGCTGTGGCGTATGTAAGGGTACTGGTTGGCTCGAGATTATGGGTTGCGGTATGGTCGATCCTAATGTCTTGGAGGCAAATAATATCGACCCTAAGGAGTTCTCAGGTTTCGCCTTTGGTATGGGTATTGAGCGTATCGCTATGCTTAAGTATGGCGTTGGCGACTTGCGCCTCTACTTCGAGAACGATGTTCGTTTCTTGAATCAGTTTGAAAGCGCACTATAGTAGTGTGCCTTATATAGTCTTACGAAAGTGGCTGTTGAGGGCGATAAGTATATCCTTATTGCCCTTAACTTTTGAATATGAATAGGTTGCGTGACATACTCATCGTAGCAGTCATACTCCTTGCTACGCTCTTAGTCTCCACCCCTACTGCCTCAGCAAGGGTGCGCACCACCCTACCCGACACCCTAAGTCGCCCCTACCGCCATACCGAGGCGGTTAAGCAACTCAGTATCTATCGTGATACGACGGAGGCCCGTCGGTTGTGGCACGAGATTATTGCCGAGGACTCAACCTATGCCCCTGCATTGTACTATCTTAGCAATATTGAGAACGACCCTATTACGGAGATTAGATATGCTCATAGGGCCTTTGCTAAAGATAGTACAAATAAGTGGTACACAGAGAACTACGCTTTAAAACTCATCGATGCAGGTCTCTACACTCGTGCCATTCCCATCTATCGTCGCCTAATGCGTCTCGACCCAAAGAATGTGCAGTCGTACCACGCCTTGGCGATAATCTATGGTGGCTCAGGAATGCCCTATTCCGCAATCTCGGTACTCGACTCGGCAGAGTTGCGCATAGGATACAACCACTACCTCGCCGAGATAAAGCAACAACTACTCCTTGAGACCCACCAATACGATAAGGCTATCGAGTTGGGTATTAAGCGTAGCGAAGAGTTCCCCTACGACATAAAGGCACGCACGATGCTGGCCATTGCCTACGACATAGCCAAGAGGGACTCCTTGGCCGAGGCAACCTACGAAGAGGTATATCGCCTTGATTCGACCAACGTGCAGAGCCTTGTTACCATTGTGGACTACTACAGAAGTCGCAATAATGTCGAGAGGATGTTAAAGTATGAGGGCGATATTGTGCGATGTAAGAACCTGAGTGCCAGCGACAAGGTAAAGAGATTGGATAGTTATATGTCTAACGACAAGGTCTATTTCAAGCACTATCTTCGCATAGGCTCTATTGTGCAACTCCTTGCCATTGAGCATCCTAACAACCGTGAAGTGGTAAATCTATATGCTCACCATCTTATTGCTGGTGGTGATACGGAGATGGCGTTGGACTACCTCCGTAGTCACCTTCACAGTGATGATACTACGGCCGACGACTGCATCTTTCTGCTCAGCCTTGAGCAGTACCTGAATAGGGATGATCTCCTCGGAGAGGATCTGAAATGGTCGTTAGAGCGATTCCCCGACAACCTCAATCTGACGATATTCTTAGCCTACCAACAGGCTGACAAAGGGGACTATAAGGGTGCGATAAACACCTATAAGCAGGGTATCAAGTCGGCTACGGATGATAAGGTGAGAAGCGAACTATGGGGCTATATAGGCGATACGTATCACCAGATGGAGGATAGCAAGGCGTCGTTTAATGCCTATCGTAAGGCTCTAGGTTTTGATGCAGATAACATACTGGTATTGAACAACTACGCCTACT
This sequence comes from Alistipes sp., assembly GCA_017555905.1. Taxonomy (GTDB): domain Bacteria; phylum Bacteroidota; class Bacteroidia; order Bacteroidales; family Rikenellaceae; genus Alistipes. The sequence continues at coordinate 81,388 of JAFZFP010000023.1, forward strand.
TCCTCAGCCTTGAGGATAGGGACTTGGATGAGGCTCTGCTGATGTCGGCACGTGCAATAGCCATCGAGCCGAATAATGCTACCTATATCGATACTTACGCTTGGATTCTCCACCGTCTTGGCCGTAACGAGGAGGCTAAGCAATATATGCGTCAAGCACTCTCGCTAAGTTCGCAGCGTGATGCCTCGCTCTTGGCCCACTATGGCGACATCCTCTGGGCTTTGGGTGAGAAGTTTATGGCAGAGACCTACTGGCAGAAGGCTGTCGAGCGTGGCTACGACAATGGCGAGATGGAGGCACATATCCAAAAAATAAAGAACTCGGAAAAATAACCCAACGGCAATGATACGACGTGTAATAGACCTCATAGTCATAATGTTGCTACTTACCACTACCCCACTTTTGGCACAGACGCAGAAGGTGGAGGAGCAGAAGCAACGTATGAATAAGTATAAGCAGGAACTCGCCAAGGCTACTGCCGAGGTGGAGAAGGCTAAGAAGGAGAAGAGCAGTGCCTCGAAGCAGGTGAACTCCATCGAGCGAGAGATGCGCCTGCGTGAGGGCTATATCTCAGAGGTTGAGGAGGAACGCAGAGGTGTGGAGCAGGAGATGGCTGTGGCCTCTGTGGCTATTGACTCCCTCAGCGAGGTGTTGGCCACCAACCGCGAGATATATGCTGAGGCTATTCGCACGGCTCATAGAAACTATGCCCAAAATAACGCTACAAACTACCTTCTCGCCTCGTCGAGCATTGCCGACGCTGCACGTCGTAAGGCGCAGATAGAGTACATCACAACGAGCCGTAAGGCCATTGCCGATAGTATTGCCCAGCAGAGCGAGCGACTCGATGCCAGACGCATAGAATTGAGCGCCAGGGGCGAGGAACTCGACTCCTTAAGCGATGTACTACAGGAGGAGCGCAAGAAACTTGAAAGTAGCCGTAAGGAGGCCCGTGCTGCCTACAACAAACTCTCGCAGCGTGAGCAGAAGGCTATCAACGAGAAGCGTAAGCAACAGAAACTCTATGACGATGCGGTCAAGGAGTTGCAAAAGATGCTTAAGGGTAATAAGGTTGGAGCGGGATTTACTCGCAATACTAAGGGTCTTAACCTCCCTGTAGATGGCGGAACACTTACGGAGATGGGTTTCGGTGGTACGGTGACAGGTAAGCGTGGTGCCGACGTAAAGACCATTTACGAGGGTATCGTGCAGGATATTCAATATAAGAAACTCACCAATAGATATACCGTGTTTATGGGTTACAACGAGTATCTTGTGACCTACACTAACCTCGGCTCGGTGAGTGTGAAGAAGGGCGACGTGGTGAAGAAAGACCAGAAGATTGGAACTATAGGCAATGGTATCGAGAGCGATGATGCACCATTCGTGCGTATCGCTATCTACGACTGCGAGACCCAAAAACCACTTACCGTATCTTCATTCTTTAAGAAGAAGTAGGGTAGTGGTCCGAAAAAGAAACATAAGAGAGTATAAATATGATACACTTCTATAATCAAGATAGCAACTACTTGCCTACCAAGCGATTAGTGCTTCGTAGATGGATTGAAGAGGTCATTCGTCGTGAGGGATATCAGGCGGGCGAAATCAACTATATTTTCTGCTCGTCGGACTACCACCGTCAGATGAATCGCGACTTCCTTGGCCACGACTACTATACGGACGTTATCACTTTCGAGGAGCGCGAGAGTCGTTTGGAGGATGGGGTAGTTGCTGGTGAAGTATATATCGACGTAGCGACGGTTACGGATAATGCTGAGTTGTATAACTCTTTGCCTATCAATGAGATGCGTAGAGTAATTGTTCACGGAGCGTTGCACCTCTGCGGTCATAAGGATAAGACACCTTGGGCCGAGAAGAATATGCGCCGTATGGAGAACAAATACCTTAAACTCTTACGTAACGAGATGCTATGAAGTTGCAATACGATATAGTTGTTATAGGTGCTGGCCATGCAGGCTGTGAGGCAGCGGTGGCAGCGGCACGTCTTGGCAGTCGCACGTTGCTCATAACAATTGACCTTGAGAAGATAGCCTCGATGTCGTGTAATCCTGCGGTAGGAGGTGTTGCTAAGGGTCAGATAGTCAGAGAGATAGACGCTTTGGGTGGTAAGATGGGACGCATAACCGACCTTAGTGCCATCCAGTTCCGTATGCTCAACCGCTCGAAGGGTGCCGCTATGTGGAGCCCACGTGCACAGTGCGATAAGTCGCTCTTCTCTCGCCTTTGGAGAAAGACGCTCGAAAACACCCGAAATCTCTATCTCTGGCAGGATTCTGTGACGGAGATACTCATAGACCAGTCGGGCGAGAAAATGCGTGTAAGGGGCGTTAAAACGCGAATGGGCGTAGAGATAGAGTGTAGTAGGGTAGTCCTCACCGCAGGAACATTCCTCGAGGGTGTTATGCACTGTGGCGATGCTCAGGCCGAGGGTGGTAGAGCGGGTGATCAGGCTGCTCACGGCATATCGGCACAACTCAAGTCCCTTGGCTTCGAACTTGGCCGTATGAAGACGGGTACTCCTGCACGACTCGATGCACGAACTATCAACTTCGATGCGTTGGAGATACAAGAGGGAGATGCTGATCCTGGTAAATTCTCGTATGACCCTGACACTGAGCCAGTTAAGAATCAGTTACCTTGCTTTATGGTATATACCTCAAAGCAGGTTCACGATATTTTGCGTACTGGTTTTGACCGTTCGCCACTCTTTAATGGAACGATCTCGGGTATAGGCCCTCGCTATTGCCCAAGCATCGAGGACAAACTCCGCACCTTTGCCTCAAAAGAGCAACACCAACTCTTCCTTGAACCAGAGGGCAGAGATACCAACGAGTACTATCTCAATGGTTTCTCCTCTTCGCTCCCTTATGAAGTGCAGTTGGAAGCCTTACATAATATCGTGGGTTTGGAGGATGTTCACGTCTATCGTCCAGGTTATGCCATCGAGTATGACTACTTCCCTCCAACACAACTCAACCATACCTTAGAAACAAAGCTTGTGGAGGGTCTCTTCTTTGCTGGTCAGGTCAATGGAACTACGGGTTATGAGGAGGCTGCGGCTCAGGGTTTGATGGCTGGTATCAATGCTCATCGAACACTTAATGGCGAAGATGCTATTGTGCTTAAGCGCGATGAAGCATATATCGGAGTGCTTATCGATGACCTTGTGACCAAGGGTGTGGATGAGCCTTATCGTATGTTCACCTCGCGTGCCGAGTATCGCATACTCCTTCGTCAAGATAATGCCGATGTCAGACTTACGCCATTGGGTCACGAAATTGGCCTTCTAGATGACGAAAAGTACGAAAGATTGCTCAAAAAAAATAACGCTGTAGAATCGCTTATTTCGATGCTTAGTAAGACGTCGGTCAAAATAGGCGAAATTGACGACTATTTAATTTCGGTTAATGAAGAGCCTTTGACGCAGGGAAAACGCCTCTTGGATATCGTTCTTCGAAGCAATGTGACCATTGAGGGGTTAAGTAAAGTGTCGAAGCGACTCGAAAAATTTATCGCCGAAAACGAGCTCTCTCGCGAGGTTATTGAGCAGGCAGAGATAAGAATTAAGTATCGAGGATATATCGAGCGCGAAAAATACTTTGCCGATAAGATGCATCGCTTGGAGGATATTGCGATTCCTAAGGGTTTTGACTATAACTCGTTGCAGTCGCTGACTATCGAGGCTCGTCAAAAGTTGAGCAGGGTAGTACCAGAGACAATCGGTCAAGCATCGCGAATCCCTGGAGTTTCGCCAGCAGATATCAATGTGTTGCTCATAAAATTCGGCAGATAACAGCTATGTATAAGCAATAAAGAAGAGGTGTTCCACGTGGAACACCTCTCTTCGTTTTGATTGGTTTTGACCAATCTATTGCTATTGCAAGAGATTACAATACCTCAACATTCCAGTTGTGGATATCCTCAACACGGCCATACTGGATGCCCTGGAGGTGCTCGTACATCTTCTTGCAAGTCTCACCAACCTTCATACCGAAGTCGTAAGTTACGTTGTTATCGAGGTCGTAGAGAGCGCCGATAGGAGAGATAACCGCAGCAGTACCGCAAGCACCTGCCTCCTCGAATGTAGCCAACTCCTCAACTGGGATATCACGCTCCTCAACAGTAAGACCGAGGTCAGCAGCGATCTGACGAAGGCTCTTGTTGGTGATAGATGGAAGGATAGATGCAGACTTAGGAGTTACATAAGTGTTGTTCTTGATACCGAAGAAGTTTGCAGCACCAAACTCCTCAACCTTTGAGTGAGTTGCAGCATCGAGATACAATACGTTAGAGAAGCCCTTACGGTGAGCCTCCTCCAATGACCAGATTGAAGAAGCGTAGTTACCACCAACCTTTACGTCACCTGTTCCACGTGGAGCAGCACGGTCCTGATCACGCATAATAAGAGCCTTGATTGCAGACATACCACCCTTGAAGTATGGGCCTACAGGAGCGCAGAAGATGATAAGATCTGCCTCATCAACAGCGCGTACACCAAGACAAGTCTTAGTACCGAGAAGGGTAGGACGCAAGTAGAGTGATGCGCCAGTCTCGTAAGGTGGAACGAAGTCGAGGTTACGCTTAACGCACTCAACACAACCCTCTACGAACTGCTCAACAGTAGGAGCTGGCAAGCAAAGACGGTTAGCAGAGTTGATCATACGCTTTGCGTTCTCATCTGGACGGAAAAGACGTACCTTACCATCAACGCCACGGAATGCCTTAAGACCCTCGAAGATCTCCAAACCATAGTGCAAGCAAGCAGCAGACATGTGCATCTTGATGTACTCATCGTCGGTTACCTCCATCTGGCTCCACTGGCCGTTAGCATAGTGGTAGCGAACATTGAAAGCAGTCTTGTAGTACGCAAAACCAAGCTCTCCCCATTTAATGTTTTCCATAGTAAAAGTTAAGTTTTAATTGGTTGTATTTTTTTGTTTAGGTTGTCTTCTTCTGATAACCCATTAATTATCAATATTTTAGCCTATCATCGCGCCAGGCATTGTCTTGTCTTCTGGCTGAACCAATACCAAGCGACCCAAGGCATCCTCTGCCATAAGGATCATACCGCGTGACTCGATGCCCTTAATCTCGCGAGGTGCGAGGTTTGCCAAAACCAAGACCTGACGACCCACCAACTCCTCTGGAGTGTAGTACTCGGCAATACCAGAAACGATGGTGCGCTTGTCGATACCTGTGTCGATAGATAGTTTGAGCAACTTCTTTGTCTTTGCCACCTTCTCTGCGGCAAGGATTGTAGATACGCGGATATCCATCTTCTGGAAGTCGTCGAATGAAACCTCAGCCTTCTGCTCTGTCACATTCTGTGCTGCCTCAGCCTCGAGTTTTGCACGGCGTGAAGCCTCGAGTTTATCCAACTGCTTCTGGATGACGTCGTCCTCAATCTTTTCGAAGAGGAGTGTTGCCTCGCCAATGGTGTGGCCAGCCTCGAGCAACTCCATAGAGCCCAACTGCTCCCAACCGAACTTCTCCACGTGGAGCATTTCGAGAATCTTTGCTGCCGAGAATGGCATAAATGGCTCGATGGCGATAGCCGTATTTGCTGTAATCTGAAGTGCTATATTGAGGATGGTCTTCACGCGCTCAGGGTTACTCTTGACAACCTTCCAAGGCTCTGTGTCGGCAAGATACTTATTACCGATACGTGAGTATGCCATAGCATCCTTCAATGCCTCGCGGAAGTGGTAGTGCTCGATATTGCGCTCCAACGAAGCCTTAATCTTCTGCAACTCCTCGATAGTAGCCTCGTCGTAGTCGGTCAATTCGCCACGCTCAGGCACTACACCGTCGTAGTATTTCTTGGTAAGTACCAACGCACGATTCACGAAGTTACCTAACACGGCAACCAACTCAGAGTTGTTGCGCGACTGGAAGTCCTTCCAGGTGAAGTCGTTATCCTTAGTCTCTGGGGCATTAGCGCACAATACATAGCGCAATACATCCTCCTTGCCTGGGAACTCATCGAGGTACTCGTGGAGCCATACTGCCCAGTTCTGTGATGTAGAGATCTTGTCGCCCTCGAGGTTTAGGAACTCGTTAGCAGGCACGTTCTCTGGCAAGATGTAGCCACCGTGAGCCTTGAGCATAGATGGGAATACTATACAGTGGAATACGATGTTATCCTTACCGATGAAGTGTACCATCTTAGTATCCTCGCTCTTCCAATACTTCTCCCAATCTGGTGTAAGATCCTTAGTAGCAGATATATAGCCGATAGGGGCATCGAACCAAACGTACAAAACCTTGCCGTCGGCACCCTCCACGGGTACTGGAATACCCCAGTCGAGGTCGCGACTTACGGCACGTGGCTGAAGACCGAGGTCGAGCCAACTCTTGCACTGGCCATATACGTTAGACTTCCACTCCTTGTGACCCTCCAAAATCCACTCGCGCAAGAAGCCCTCGTACTTATCCAAAGGCAAGTACCAGTGTTTTGTCTCACGCTTTACAGGCACAGCACCAGAAACGGCACTGCGGGGGTTGATCAACTCGTTTGAAGAGAGTGTAGAACCACACTTCTCACACTGGTCACCGTATGCCTTCTCGTTGTGGCAATGAGGGCACTCGCCGACGATGTAGCGGTCTGCGAGGAATGTCTGAGCCTCCTCATCGTAGAACTGCTCTGTTGTCTGCTCGATGAACTTGCCCTCGTCGTATAGTTTGCGGAAGAACTCCGAAGCCGTAACGCGGTGGGTTGGTGAAGATGTGCGAGAGTAGATGTCGAACGACATACCGAGGCGTGCGAACGACGTCTTGATAATCTCGTGGTAGCGATCTACAACCTGCTGAGGGGTGATGCCCTCCTTGCGAGCCTTGATTGTGATGGGCACACCGTGCTCGTCGCTTCCGCAAACTGAGATTACGTCGTGGCCCTTTAGGCGAAGATATCGTGTATAGATATCCGATGGCACATAGACACCTGCCAAGTGGCCGATATGTACAGGTCCATTGGCGTATGGGAGTGCCGATGTGATTAGATAGCGCTTATACTCTTTACTCACTGTTCTATATATTTTTATACGTTGCTTTATTTTCGAGGGCTAAAGCCCTGAGATTGGGCAAATAACGGCTCTATACGCTGCCATTTGCGCACAATACGTAACAAAGGTAATAAAAAATTGTTAATGGTCAAAGTATTTTTACAATTTATAAATCCCCCGACAGATAGCCTGAGAGCCGATAGTCGTAAAATAGATGAAAAACAAAAGGAAAATTATCGCACTTTTATTAAATTTTTTTATTATATTTGTGCAGTATTTGTAATCTATACGGGTATAGACAATATTTTCTAACAACTAAATATAATTTGTAATATGATTAATTACAAGGATTTGGGCCTCGTGAACACCCGTGAGATGTTCAAGAAGGCGGTTGATGGTGGTTATGCAATCCCTGCATTCAACTTCAACAATATGGAGCAACTTCAGGCTATCGTTATGGCTGCAGCAGAGACTAAGTCTCCAGTTATCCTCCAGGTTTCTAAGGGCGCACGTCAGTATGCTAACCAGACCCTTCTCCGCTATATGGCTGAGGGTGCTGTAGAGTACGCTAAGGAACTCGGTTGGGAGAACCCACAGATCGTTCTTCACCTCGACCACGGTGACTCGTTCGAGACTTGCAAGAGTTGTATAGATATGGGCTTCTCATCTGTTATGATCGATGGCTCACACCTCCCATACGAGGAGAACGTAGCCCTTACAAAGAAGGTTGTTGAGTACGCTCACCAGTTCGACGTAACTGTTGAGGGCGAGCTCGGCGTATTGGCAGGTGTTGAGGATGAGGTTGCTGCTGAGGAGAGCCACTACACTAAGCCTGAGGAGGTTGTAGACTTCGTTACTAAGACTGGTTGCGACTCTTTGGCTATCTCTATCGGTACTTCTCACGGTGCTTTCAAGTTCACCCCTGAGCAGTGTACTCTCGACCCACAGACAGGTCGTCTCGTGCCTCCACCATTGGCATTCGACGTATTGGCAGCTATCGAGGAGCAGTTGCCAGGCTTCCCTATCGTTCTCCACGGCTCATCATCAGTTCCACAGGACGAGGTTGATACAATCAACAAGTATGGTGGCGCATTGAAGGCTGCAGTAGGTATTCCTGAGGAGCAGTTGCGCAAGGCATCACAGAGCGCAGTTTGTAAGATCAACATCGACTCTGACTCACGTCTTGCTATGACCGCAGCTGTACGCGAGGTATTTGCACAGAAGCCAGCAGAGTTCGACCCACGTAAGTACTTGGGTCCTGCTCGTGACAATATGAAGAAACTCTATATCCACAAGATTAAGGAGGTTCTTGGATCGGACAACAAGGCTTAATCGCTTTAGCCTACAAATAGAAATAGAGCGTATCCCGAAAGGATGCGCTCTATTTCTATTTTTAGTAGATGATGCTTCTGATACTAAGGCTCGAAGTTGCACCTTAGGCTTACGGGTGCGGGGCGTTCGCTCTTGATCTTGCCTATCATCACGTCGAGATATTGTTGGATGTCGTCCCTGAGTCGCTTATAGAGTGGGCACGACGTATAGTTCTCATTATCAAGCAATACATCCTTTATCGAACGGAGGGTATTAGTGTAGTTCTGCAACTCGTTCTTCAGTGCAACGCCCTCAACTTGTGAGTTGTTTATCTTGGCCACGGAGAGTTGTCGAAGTTTGTCGCATACAGACTTTAGTAGGGGCATCGTGACATTATCCATTAGCGTATGGCCGTGCATAAAGAGGTAGCAATTATCACTCTCTACACCTCGACCCTTGAGGCGCTCTCCGAGGGTTGCAACCTCCTCTACCATTTCAGGGTTGTTGCGCTCCAAAGCCTCACGCCTACGCTCTATGTTGCGCTCCAACCACGCTAAGGTATTCTGACCATTATGGCGAATATCTACATATCCGAGGCGCACGGAGGCCTTAAATTCTGCCAACGTGAAGACGCTCTCGTGAGAGAGCTGTGCCGAGTGGACATACCACAAAAAGAGTGGGTATATAGCCTTTGAGTACTCTGCCATAAAGCGCTCGAAATCGAAGATGCGAGTATCGTTCTTCGTCGCCTTTACACAGACATTGCGTAGCGAAGGGGCGTAGCAGAGGTAGTTCTCTGTGGCGTAGGTGTAGGTATGAAACATATTCTCGGCCTCAAGAATCTCTCGCGACTGCTCCGTAGCGCCATCGAAGAGGTAGTCGAAGTCGGAATCTACGCAGAGCAGTGTACTCTGTTTCTCCGTGCGACCTAACATCGACATAAGCACCTTCTTGCCTTTGGGGAGGTCCTCGCGGTTGGGTACAGATATCTCGAAGCGGAGATAGGGGTTGCGGAAGTGGTCAAAGATGCCACGCCAAAAGGCGACATCCTCATACCCTTCGACAAAGACGTGGACAAGGTGTCTGTCGTCCTCTGGAGGTAGGATGTCGGGCAAGCCCTTGGGGTTGTACTCCGCAAGGTTGCGCTTAGAACTGAAGCGTTTCTTGGGTTTCATAGCGTAAAGTTATGAAAAAAATTGTAATTTTGTCGATGACAACCAAAATAAGTGGTTGTTATGGTATAAATATATAGAGTATAACTACTATGTCTAACGATTGGAAAGAGCGTCTGGGGGTAGTCTTTTCGACAAATCCCGACTTTAACTACAATACTACAGAGGAGAGTGAGCCTTCGACCCTCGACCCTCAGAAGCAGAACCTCAAGGTGTGGCTCGACAGACTCAAGGGTGGTCGTGTCGCTACCGTCGTGCGAGGCTTTGTGGGTAGTAGCGACGACCTCGCGGCTTTGGGCAAGGAGTTGAAGAAGAGTTGTGGCGTGGGAGGTACGGCTAAGGATGGTGAGATTATCATCCAGGGTGACCATCGCGACCGAGTTATCGAACTACTCACCAAGGCGGGCTACAAATGTAAGCGTGCAGGCGGTTAATAGAGCGAGGTATGAATATAGAACTTATTGTTGTCGGCAAGACCGATATGAAGGAGGTTGAGGCGTTGGTGGCGATGTACACCAAACGTCTGAACCACTATGTGCGCTTCGCTATCACCACGATTGCCGATGTGCGCAATACACGAAAACTCTCCGAGGCGGAGCAGAAACGCTTGGAGGGAGAGGCTATCTTGCGCCTTATCAATGATTCGGACCACGTGGCCCTGCTCGACGAGCACGGTGCAGAGTTACGCTCCATAGAGTTCGCCGACCTCATACAGCGTCGTATGTCGTCGGGTGTAAAACGCCTTGTCTTTGTTATCGGAGGCCCATACGGCTTTTCGGATGCGGTCTATAGCCGTAGCAATAGCAAACTCTCGTTGTCGAAGATGACCTTCTCGCACCAGATTGTTCGTGCTATCTTCACAGAGCAACTCTATCGTGCATTCACTATTCTCAAAAACGAGCCCTATCACCACGAATAGTGTGGGTGAAAGAGGTATGAGCAAAAACAAAGGGGTGTCAAGCGACACCCCTTTGCTATATAGTTGGTACTTAGATTACCTATACTCCACGGTAATAGTCTCGATGTTAGTGTGCGAGCTGCCAGCTGGGGTGAAGATAACCTTGCTGTTGCACTCCTTGGTCCACTCAAGAGTTGTGGTGCTTGCGAAGGTTGTTGTAGTGTAGTCGTCATACTCCTTACCCTTGAGGTCGATGAGGTAGCCAGCAGGAGCGGTCATTGTAATCTTTGTGATTACCTTGCCGTTCTGTGCCTCGACGCGAAGCTCGCTTGAGGATGAGCGACCGATATAGATACAATCGCGACCATCAGCGTTGTTAGTTCTCCAGCTACCAGTTGATGATACGACGATGTCGCCCTCATAGATAGTGCCTACGGTAGAGCCACTTGCGTTTGAGTGACCCTTGAAGTCGAAAGTGAGAGACTCACTATCCTGGGCAGGGGTATCCTCAACAATCACCTCAACACGATTAGAGGTTGATGCAACGTGGCGGGTCTCGTCAGCAGGATTTGCAGTGACAAAAACCTTGTATTGACCTGCAGCGACATTCTCAAATGTTGCTGTTGTCGTAGCAACGGTTACACTCTGCTCGCCACAAACTACGGTATAGTCCTTTGCACCATCGACAGCGGTCCACTCTACAATCACGGTGTTTCCATCAACCTTAGCAGTTGCAACTGGCTCCTCAAGAGGAACAACTACCTGACCTGGATTCTCTGGCTCCTCGCTGCTCTGGCCATCCATATAGAATATATAGTAGTGGTATGATGAGCCTCGGCTTGTTGCGTAGTTGAACTTGTAGTTGTCGTAGTTGTTGAGGTAGCGCACATTTGTACCATCGTAGTATGAGCCCATCTTAGCACCGTTGTTGATGAGTTCTACGCTCCACGAAGCACCTGCCTCCAATGTTGGGCTGTAGAAGAGTGCGCTTGCCCAGTTTTCAGCATCATACGTACCACAGAGGTAGCCCGCAGTAGCATCCTTGAAGGCGAATGTGCCAGGGGTAGAGCCCTCCTCAAGGGTGAACACAGCAACATCGCTGGTGAGTGAAGTCTCCAAAATCTCGACATCGTTGGTGATGGTCATTGACGACACAACATTGATCTTTGTTGAGTCATAAGGGTTTACTGAGAGGAACTTCGCTGAGCCTGTGGCGTAGTTGCGATTGGCGATGATAACCTTGTCACCAGCATTTAGCTCTGCGACATCTGTAAGCAACTGATATGCCTTAGGCTTCTCAACGATGCTGAGCCCAGATACGGTGAAGGTTGCAATGTTTGCTCGTTCGAACTTGAGGGTCTTGTCTGTAAGATCAACCTCCTTTATGTAGTCGTATTTATCTGTTGTGACCTTAACGGTGAACGATGTGTCACTTAGGTCGGTAGGGATGGTTGTGAACCATACGGTCTCCTCGCCAGTCGCCTCAAGACCGTTCATGTGGAGGGTGATATCCTCGTAGTTGTTGTACCAAACGGCATTCTCAACCGTTGCACCCTCGTGAACCTTTACAGTAACACTTCCCGCAGGTTTTGCTGGAGATGAGAATACGATGCTCTCGATCTTCTCTCCCTGGCCAATGCCCTCGATGGTCATACGAACAAGTGCCACCATACGTGAGAATAGGAACGACACCTTGTCGGGAGTGCTATCTGTAACGATAGGCTCCTTAGATACAAGGATATCTCCTGCAGGATCGTAGCTGTCGGCAAGAGGGGTCTGCTCCTGAAGTGTTGTTAGGGTTACAGACGAAGTGATGCTCTTGTAGGCATAGGGATAGAAGGCGCCAAAGGTATATTTTGTTGCACCATCCGTAGGCGAGAAGTCTGCGGTAAATGTTGCGCGGTTATCAACAAGGCTATACTCCTCGTGTGTAGCACTCTGGCGACGAGTGGTGCTCTCGTCTGCAAAGTAGATGATGGTTAGCTGCTCGCCGGTCTCGTTCCACTTGATTGTCTGGCCGTCGATGTACGTACGAGTTGCGTCGTCTGCGACCTCCACGGTGATTGTCTGAGCACTCTCTGGAGCAGTGATCTCTGTGTTCTCCTTGGCACATCCTGCAACGAGCATAGCCAAAGTAATGATAGGGGCAAAAAATCTCTTCATAGCTGTCGTCAGATTAAAACTCTCCAAAATCATTCCATTCAGGGTTCTCGCCAGGTAGGCCAAAATCCGAGTCGCTGGATAGGGAGAATCCAGCCTCAACGTCCACGCTGATAATAGTCAGTTCGGGAGCCAAATAGTTTTCGTTTTTCTCCATAGTTTTATAGTAGTGTTATTTTATATTTTTCTCAATTCGCGCAAAGATAGTATTATTTTCTTAATTGTGTCGCTATTTTTATAAAAAAGAGTCAATAATCACTTTTTAATAACTCTTCTGAATAAGATTCTTATTATTAAAATTTATAAAAACAGCGGTTATATTTTAATACAGACGTATTTTACCCCCCCCTATTTATAAATAATTAAATATATGGTATCGAAAAAAGTGCTATACTATAGGTGAAATTAGAATGAAAAATAATTGGAAGGGGAGATAATTTTACTAACTTTGCATTCGCTTTTGGAAAAATGAGTAGAAAATCGTGTGAAATTCATATAAATAAATATTTAAAAAAACTAAATTAACCAGGGTTGTTGTGCAATTTTGTGTCGGCTACCCGCAAAAACAAAACTAAAAAGATGAAAAAAACACTTTTCCTAATGGTTGCGATGCTTGCCATTATTGGTGTGACATCGTGCGAGAAGACTCCAGATGTTATTGAGACACCTTCGGAGGAGGGCGTTACAATCTCTGCAACACTTGAGAATGGTCGCGACTGGAATGATGGTGACGAGGTCGTTATCAATGGTGCTTCTTATTACATCGAAGAGGGCGGTGCCTCTACAGTCCTTGTAGATAATGTGAAGAAAGCTGATGCCTATTATGGTGCATACGATTTTGGTACAGGTACAATCAATGGAACAGTTCTTACTATGGAGCTTCCATCTCTTCAAGGCCCTGAAGTAGATATGGTTAGACCAATGGTAGCCTCAAATACAACTACAAACCTCGTATTCAAGGAGCTTCTTGGTACACTTCGTCTTAACATAGGTGGTGAGGGTAAGATTGCCAAGGTGGTGATTAGCTCGAATGGTACACCTATCGCAGGTGTTGGTGAGGTAGACCTCAACTTCGTTGGCTCTCCAGCACTTGCTATCGATGAGTCTGGTAGCCACTCTATTACGATTAATCTTGGCGAGGGCGTCGATCTTCCAGCTTCAGTCGATGCACTCCTTCCAGCAAAGAGCTACTCAGGTTTTATTGTTACACTCTACAGCGCTGACAACCAGGTGGTAAGCGGAATCGAGATTCCACTCACAAACGTACACCGTGGTAGCGTTGCAGAGGCAAACATCTCATTCGACCCAAGTGTGAGCGTGGAGACTACCTATCTCATGGCATCGCTTGAGAATGATGCTGATGGCAATACCACTAATTGGACTGCAACGTCTGTACTATATGTAAATGGTGTGCCAGTTGAGATTGCTGGTGGTCAGGATACTCCAACCGCTGATTTTGGTCCTGTGGCAATGGCTGATACCTACTACGCATCTACATCTTCAACATCTGTAAATGGTGTTAGTGGCCACGCAGTGCGTGTGTCAATTCCTGCAAAGCAGCGTGTGAACACATCGCTCTTCGCTCTTAATCCAGCTGTAGGTAAGTCTACAACAAACGAGATCGAGATGACTTATCTCGCAGGTGTTATGGATGTAGTGGTTGAGGGCCCATATATGATTCGCAATGCAGTTCTTACAGGTGTGAACAACCGTCGTTTGGCAGGTTCGGGTGTTGTAGATATGTCTACAGCAACTCCTCGCCTTGCTCTCAGCTCTGACGCATCGAAGAGCGTGACTCTCGATTGTGGTACATCGGGCTTGAACATCGAGGGTGGTGCAACACTTCGCTTCGTTTTGCCAGCGGAGGCATACACAGAGGGCTTTACCCTTACACTTGAATCAACAAACGGTGAGTCATTTACCCAGGAGATGGGTGCTGTCACCATAGAGCGCAATGTTGTGGCTACATATCCTGAGACTGTGGTATGGGAGGGCGGTCAGAACGACTCTAACAGCCTCAGTAAGTTCGGATTCTCAAACTGCTATATGATTCATACTGCTGGTGAGTATAGCTTCCAGACTCGTTTGGTGGATAATACTCCAGTGAACAATATCGCTAAAGTGGATTGGCTTTGGGTTTCAAGCGTAGAGGGCCAGAGTGGTAATGCCCTTATTTCAAACATCCAGTATGAGAATGGCAAAGTTACATTCACCGCTTCTGAGTACGAGGGTAATGCACTCCTCGCAGCGTTTGATGAGGCTGGTCAGATTGTATGGTCTTGGCATATTTGGATGACAGATCGTCCTGAGGTTCACGACTATCAGAACAACGGTATTCCCCAGAGTGGTGGCGCAACCGACGGCTACTACTGTATGGACCGTAACCTCGGTGCTACCTCTGCTTCATCAGAGGATGGATACGAGACCTTTGGTTTGTATTATCAGTGGGGTCGTAAGGATCCATTCATTGGTGATAGAGCTGAGGAGCGCACTCGCGATACACAGGCAGGTGGTTGGATGAATGTGGTAGAGCCTTTCGGCAATGCCTCAACTCTCACTGTTTGCAACCCTGCATACTCTCAGGCTAAGTGGGGTGTAGCTGCTGCTGACGCTAATATTGGTTCTATGGCGTATGCTACTGCTAACCCTATGACCTTCCTTTCGGCAGACCCATCAATCAGTGCTGGTACGTGGATTAATCCTGAGACTATGGGTGCTGAAAAGAATAATATCATCTATGACGCAGACAAGAGCCTCTGGCGTCCATTCCAGAAGTCTAACTATGATCCATGTCCACAGGGTTATGTAGTGCCTCGTAAGGCAATGTGGGTGGCGCTTGATAGCACAAATAGCCTATTTGTGGAGTATAAGGGCTTTATGAATACTACTGGGCTCGGTGCAAATGTGTGGTATCCTGCAGCAGGTTACCGTAGCGCTCATCCATCGGATGCTGGTGCTCTTATGAGTGTTCAGAACGATACAGGTTTTGTGAAGCTCTGGACATCGGAGCTTGAGGTAGCTTACACAGCATACTGCTTCACATTCAACTACCCTTACTACTATGCAGGTAATGGTGCTGGTTGGGCTAATGGTTACAACGTGCGTTGCGTAAAAGCATACTAAAAACTTAGGATATAATACGTTATATTATGAAAATATTGAGAGGTTTGTCAGCCCTTACTGCTGGCGTTGCAGCACTCTTTGTTGTTGCTTGTGAAGAACCAATTAATGATGTCAATCAGGAGGAGCCAAAGGTTGAGATTGAACTGGTGGTGGATCCAACATCCGTAGAACTCGCTGCGGATGGTACGGCTCAGAGAGTCTCGGTAGATACAAATGCCGAAGTGTGGGACTATGTTGTAGGTGCATCGTGGCTCACTGTCGAGAAGAGTGGTAAAGGCATTGTGCTAACTGCTCAGCCAAACGACAGCAAGAACCCTCGTGAGGGAGATGTTGTGATTTTTGCGACTATTGGTGATGACTCAGCTCAGGTGATACTCCCTGTTACTCAGCGCGGTGGTAGTGGCTATGTCGCTGGCTCTGAGGAGTTCGAGTGCCCAGTGTTTATGAGCCTTATGTTGGAGTACTGCGATGCTAATGGCGACGGCGTAGTATCTGACGAGGAGGCTGCTATGGTTACTGAGATGGTGCTTACAATGACCGATGATGAGGATGAGGCTCGAGAGCCTATCACATCACTCAAAGGTATTAAGCGTTTCGTAAACCTTGTGTCGCTTGATTGCGATTGCAACAATATCACTACCCTCGACTTGAGTGGTATGGAGAAGTTGGAGTATGTAGATTGCTCATACAACCTCCTTACCGACCTAAATATCTCAGGTTGTACATCGATGAAGTGGGTTTACTGCTACTCTAATAAGATTGAGAAGGTAAACGTTCAGGGATGTAAGAACATTATGTTCTTCCAGGCATATAAAAATAATATTACATCGCTCGACTTTAGCGATATGCCTGAGTTGGTCTACTTTGATGTTCGTCTCAACTCGCTTAAAGAGGTCGATTTCAGCAACTGTCCTAAACTTAAGGTGGCAGCTATTGGCACTAACCAGATTATGTCGCTTAACCTTGAGGGACTTCCAGAGTTGTACACATTGGGCTGTTACGAGAATAATATCGCAACGCTTGACCTAAGCAAGCTCCAGAACCTTGAGATGTTGGAGTGCTATGCAAACAATCTTGCCACACTCGACCTCTCTAACAACAAGAAACTTACTACTCTGACCTGTCAGCGCAACCTCCTCGCAGAGTTGAATATTGAGGGTTGTAGCCTCCTTAAGAAACTCGACTGTAGCGTTAATTACCTCTCAGGTACACTCAACCTCAATGACTTCCCAGCATTGTATTGGCTGTCTTGTGGTGGAAATAACTTCACCGCTATTAATATCGATGAGTGTTCTGCAATGACTGACGTGGCGTGTGAAAATACACAGATTACAGAGCTAAATGTCTCTACATTGCCATTGCTTGAGTCGCTTGTTGCAAACGACTGTCTCCTTACGGTGATGGACTGCAGCAACAATCCTGTGCTTGAGACCCTCCACCTTCAGGGCAATCCTCTAACATCGTTGATACTATCACAAGATCATGGTGTAGCCGACCTCAAGGTAGATAATTACGACGTAATTACCTATAAGTAGTCAGCGTGGGACTGTGTAAATAGTTAAGGGCGTATCCAATGCGGATACGCCCTTGATTGTTGTATAAGCAAGTAGTAGCCTCTACTCCTTGCTACGCACCAAGCGGAGTGAGTGAGGGGTGGTCTGCTTGATGACGATGCGCTTGTCGAAGGCGTAGTTGTGGTACAACTCCTCAGTATAGTAGCGGATGGTCACCATCTCCATATCCTCCATCTTTTCAACATCGAAGCCCTCGGCAACCAACTCCGAGATAGCCTCGTCGATATGCCACGAAGCATCAACGGCCATATAGAGGTTCACTGCGGAGTTATGCACTAAGTTGATGCGGATGCGGTGGCTATCGAAGGTAGTAAATACCTTGGCAAACTTCTCCTCAAGGACAAACGACAGGTCGCGTGAGTGGAGGTTTAGGAGTACCTGATCCTTCTGAATCATAATAGGCTCGTAGGCGCGCTCCACATCACCCGTAATTACCGAGCCTGGGGCGTTCTTGTCGCCAAAGGGACGCACGTAGAGAGGTATATTCTTGGCCTCCAATGGTTTGATGGTCTTGGGGTGGATAATCTGTGCGCCACTATAGGCCATCTCGATAGTGTCTGTATAGTTCAAGCGGTCCAACTTCTTGGCGTCGGGGAACTTCTTAGGGTCGGCATTAAGAATACCGTCCACGTCCTTCCAAACGCTCATAGACTCTGCATCGAGAACGTGTGCCACGATGGCTGCGGAGTAGTCCGAACCCTCACGGCCGAGTGTTGTGGTGGTGCCGTCGGGTGCGCCACCAATAAAGCCCTGACCCACGAAGACAGAGACGTCGCTCGCTCCAATCTCGCGCTTCAGGCGAATCGCCGTAGCTTCGATATTTACGTTGGCGTCCTTGTGGCGTTGCTCGGTGAGGAAGGCGCGACGCATATCTATCCACTTGTTGCGTACGCCGTGACCATTAAGGTAGTTGGAGATAATGGTCGTAGATATCAACTCGCCAAAGGCGACGATGGTGTCGTACCACAATTCGGCATCGGAACTGCGGTAGATGGTGTTGCGCACGGTATTGCGCAGCTGCTTGAAGAGGAGGTCTACCTGTTCGATGGTGATGTCTGCGCCCATAAGGTCGTCGATGATGCCACGGTGGTAGGCATACGAGAGGTCTATGCGCTCCAAAGCGAGGGCCTCGTTGCCCTGTTGCATCGCCTCGAAGACACCCTCAAGGGCATTTGTGGTCTTGCCCATAGCCGAGACAATGATGAAGAGGTCGCTCTCGCCAGTTACTATGTCGAGGAGGTTTCTTACGCCCTTGGCGTCCTTGACGGATGCTCCTCCAAACTTATATACTTTCATACAGATTTCTTCGGGTTAGTTATACATACGATTATACCAAAAGACCCTCAAGGTCGTGCAAGGCATTGATAGCATCCTCATAGCCATCCTTAGCTGCTCGGCTATACCACTCGCGAGCCGAGTCGATGTCGCGCTCTACGCCCTTGCCCTGCTCGTAGCAACTGCCCACGATGAACATAGCGTAGTCGCTATGGCCTTGAGCCGCAGCCTTCAAGAACCATTCGAAGGCTCTCTTATCATCCTTGGTAATGCCCTCACCAGAGGCGTAGCACTGGCCTACGGCAACCTCCGCCAAGTCGTAACCCTTCTCGGCAGAGAGGAGGTAGTAGCCTACGGCACGTTCAGCATCCTGCTCGGCACCAATGCCACGGAAGAGGCAGTTGCCCACCTCGTACTGAGCAACGGTGTGACCATTGCGTGCAGCCGCAAGATACCATCTTAGCGCACCATTCATACAACTATCCACGCCTACGCCCTCGGCATAGCAACGGCCCATAGTGTACTGAGCCTCGGCAAAGCCCTGAACGGCAGCCGCAAAGAGGTAGTCGATAGCCTGAGTTATATTCTGCTCTACTCCATCGCCATTAAGGTAGCGCAAACCCATCTGATAGTCCGCCTCGAGATGCTCGATAGTAGTCTCGCATTTATCACCAATAAGTGATGCTGTAATTTTATTTAGAAAGTCACTCATCGTATATCATTTTTAATTTATTAGACATAATATGTTTTGTAGTTCACAATCGCAGGATACAAATATATGAATTTTAATGCAAAAACTGCACGAATTTGCAATTTTTTATTGTTATAAGTTTTAAAAAGCTAATCAAATTAGTATAAAAACTCGCAAAAGAGATGATTATTGCAAATAAAAGATTTATCTTTGTGGTGAAATATAAGGCAGATTATGAATAACAAAGGGGTACTTGTGGCAGGAGGTGCTGGCTATATAGGCTCGCACACTGTCGTAGAACTTATCAACGCAGGGTATGAGGTGGTCGTTGTGGACAACCTATCCAATAGCGACATCTCTTCGCTTGAGGGCGTAAGCAAGATTACGGGAGTGAAGCCTACGTTTTATAACGTAGATTGCTGTGATAAGGGGGCGTTGAGCGAGGTGTTCAAGCGTCACGACTTCAACTCTGTAATTCATTTTGCCGCCTTCAAGGCTGTAGGTGAGTCGGTGGAGGAACCTGCGAAATATTATCGCAACAACCTACTCTCGTTGATGAATGTCCTCGAACTTATGGTGGAGTATGGACGAAGGAATGTTGTCTTCTCCTCTTCGGCAACCGTCTATGGCGATGCCGACGAACTCCCCGTAACGGAGGATACACCACGTAAGCCTGCAACATCTCCATACGGCAATACCAAGCAGATGTCAGAAGATATTTTGCGAGATAGCGTACGTGCCAATAGTTCACTCAGAGGTATCGCCTTGCGCTACTTCAACCCTATAGGCGCACACCCCTCGGCACTTATTGGTGAGTTGCCACGCGGAGTACCTAATAACCTTGTGCCATATATTACGCAGACAGCTGCAGGGGTAAGAGAGTGTCTAAGCATCTTTGGTCAGGATTATCCCACGCCCGACGGCTCGTGCCTAAGAGACTATATCGATATCGTGGATCTCGCCAAGGCACACGTGGCAGCCATCGACCGAATGGTTGAGGAGCGTGGCCAGGAGCGCTACGAGGTCTTCAACATCGGAACGGGTCGCCCAGTGTCGGTATTTGAGTTGGTGAGGGTGTTTGAGGAGGCTAACAACCTAAAACTCAACTATAAGGTTGCACCACGCCGTGCAGGAGATGTCCCTGCGGTGTGGGCTGATACCACCCGTGCTAACGAGGTATTGGGCTGGAGGGCCGAGCGTGACTTGGTTGATACCCTTAGGTCTGCTTGGCAGTGGGAGTGCAATGTGCGAGGTATAAAATAGAAGAAAGAGTAACTATAACATATTGATAATGAAACGAATATTTTTGTTGGCTATAATGGTCCTCTTGATGGTGCCTACCGCAGAGGCTAAGCGTCGAGAGACCCCCGAGGAGATAGAGCAGAAGACTCGTCACTACTCTGGTTGGGAGTGGGGAGCAGCGGGTAGAGTAAACCTCATCTTCTACAACCTCGACAGAACGGTTTTATTGAATCAGACCCCTTCGAGGGTGTATGCTGCAAAGGCCGATGTGGGTGGTAGCGTGATGCTCAACGGAGGTTATTTCCTCTCGAACAACTGGAAACTCGGCTTGGAGATGGGCGCATATATGCAGAGGGATATTACGATGATGCCAGCCTACCTCACGGCCCACTACTTCTATGGCAAGCGCAAGAACTGCCTCTTTAACTTCCTCAATGTAGGTACTAATGTCGTGTTCGAGAAGGGTTTGCGCTTTGGCTTCACCGGTGCTGGTGGTGTCGGCTTCCGTATTCAAGGTAAGGATAGCAACACAAAGATTGATATTATGCTTGGCTATCAGACAAACCTTATGCGTCCACGCCCTGTGACCGAGGGAGAGTTCCACTTCCAGCAGGATGATATGTCGCGTATCCGTCTCAATCAGTCGGTATTCCTTGGCATAGGTGTAGCCTTCTAAGTCACCGATTAACAAACGACAAATTCTACGACTATGATACTCTTCGACAGTAGCATAAAGCAGTCAATTTACAACCTTCTGGTCGATTGGGGACTAAGCGAAAAGAGTGCCTCGATTGTCGATGGTGTGGTTGTGCTGATCTATATATGCCTGCTAACCTTAGTCATCAACATACTCTTCCGCTGGGGAGTTATGCGTGCTATTAGGTGGATGGTGCATCAGACACGTGTTCAGTGGGACGACATAATCTTCGACGATAAGATTATGAAGCGTCTCTCAGGTATTGTTACGCCTATAGTCCTCAAGATGTTGATGCCTTTGGCGCTGGTTGCTGTGGGTATCACGTCGGAGTGGATGATCGCCACGCTCTACAAGTGTATCGACATCTATATCGTTGTGGCGATACTTCTGTTGGTAAACTCGTTGCTCAAAGCCATATATTCGCTGATGGTGAGTCGCCCCTCGTGGCAGGACAAGCCGATAAAGGGTCTCCTTGAGACTCTGCAGGTTATCTTGGTAATCATAGGTCTAATCCTTATCATCGCCATCATCATCGATAAGTCCCCCGTGGGCCTCCTTGCAGGTTTGGGTGCTTCGGCAGCGGTGATATCCTTCATCTTCAAGGATAGCCTCCTCGGCCTTATTGCGGGAGTGCAACTATCGGCAAACAATATGCTCAAGGTGGGTGATTGGATTGAGATGCCAAGCCGAGGTATCGACGGTATGGTTACGGAGGTGACACTTACGACGATTAAGATTCGTAGTTGGGATAATACCCGCCAGACGATACCTCCATATCTGCTTATCAGCGAGCCATTTATCAATTGGCAGGCTATGCGTGATTCGGGTGGTAGGCGAGTAAAGCGTTCGCTTAATGTCGATATGGCGAGTGTTGCGATGGCTACCGACGACCTTATTGCTGAGTTGAGTGCCAACCAGACCTTGGCGCCTATAATGAAGCAGATAGAGACAACTACCCCCGAGGGTAATGCGCTCACCAATATCGAACTCTATATGCGTGTGGTGAATCGCTATTTGGATAACCATCCGAGGGTGAACCATAGTATGTTGTGTATGGTGCGCCAACTTCAACCTACTCAGTGGGGTGTCCCTGTAGAGTTGTACTTCTTCACCTCTGCGGTGGATTGGGTGCCGCACGAGCATTTGCAGACAGAGATTATCTCTCACGTCGTGGCCTTTGCTCCACTCTTTGGGCTCCACCTCTACCAAGCACCATCGACATTGACCTTTAGAGCATAAACGCTATAATTATAATATATGTTATGCCCAGTGCCAATGGCTCTGGGCGCCTACTACATAACCCCATAACCTATGAACTCTACAATATTGATTGCTATAGTTGGCTTTGTACTTAGTGCCGTTATTGCCTATGTCGTGGGCCGCAGATTAGGGTCTGGCGACGATACCTCCATTCGCAAGGTGCTTCAGGAGCGAGAGCAGAAGATAGAGCAACAGAGAGACGAGATTCTGCGCCTTACGGCTCAGCGCGATGTGGAGAGGTCGCGCCGTGAGCAACTGGAGTTGCAACTCGAACAGACACGCCAAGAGGCGCAACGCTCGCTCAACGAGCAGTTGTCGCAACTCAAGGAGTTCTATGAGCGAGAGATGACGCAGATGAGAGAGACCTCGGAGCGTCTCGTGGCACAACTCAAGGAGATGAATGAGAAGCAGGTGGAGAGCCAGATGGCTCTTATACGTGAACAGATGCAGACAACCTCGGAGCGCGTACTCAAGGCTCGTCAGGAGGAGTTGGGGGCGCAAAACATAGAGCAGGTGGCCAAGATTGTAGATCCTATAAATACGGGTCTGCGCCTTATGCGCGAGGCCTTGGATAGTAGCAAGAGGGAACACCAGCAGACTATGACACACCTCGACGCAACGATACGTGCCAATATGGAGCGAAGCACCTCGTTGGGAGAGACTGCAGATAGGCTTACTCGTGCCTTGCTTGGCAAGACAAAGGTGCAGGGTAACTTCGGTGAGTTGAAACTTAAGCAACTTCTCGAGGATCTTGGTCTTAAGGAGAATGAGCAGTACACCACCCAGCAGACCCTAACCACGCGCTACGGCAAGAGCATCAAGACTGAGGAGGATAGAAGGCTTGTTCCCGACTTTATCCTTCACTTTCCAGGCAACCGCGATATCATCGTGGACTCTAAGGTGAGCCTTGTAAGTTACGAGCAATATGTAAATGCCGAGGATGAGTTCCAGCGCAACGACTACCTCGCAGCCCATATTAAGAGTGTGAGGGATCACGTCAAGGGTCTTGCACGCAAGGATTATAGTCGCTATCTCGATGCCCAGTACTCAAAATTGAACTTCGTGATTATGTATATGTTCCACGAGGGAGCGCTAAACCTCGCCCTTGTGAACGATACGGCCCTCTGGCGAGAAGCCTACGACCAGGGTGTGCTTATTATGGGGCCTCAGACGATGTATATGAACCTCAGAGTGCTTGAACTTATGTGGACACAGAGCCGACAGTTGCAGTACCAGAAGGCCATAATCAAGGAGGCCGAACTTATCATCGAGCGAGTGCAGCTCTTTGCCAAGCGCTTCAAGGATATCGAGGGTTGCCTTACCGCTACACGCGAGAGTTTCGACAGCCTGAAGTTGCTTATGGCCGATAGTGGCAAGAGTATCATCACCCCTGCTCGCAACCTTATTGCCTACGGTGTTAAGGAGTCGAAGTCTACGACCTCGAAGAGGGGTAAAAACTCAAAGGTGAGCCTCTCGGAGGTTGCACTTGAGGGGGATGTGGCGGAGATCGCCGAGGAGGATGTTATAGAGGAGATTGCCGATTAGTAGCACTCGATTCGGTCTGACCAAGAAAAAAATAACAAAAATATTTTTGAAGAAATTTATATGTATTGCCATAAGGCTATTTAGGCCTTGTGGCAATCTCTTTTATATGGTTATATCGTTTATGTTCAATGCGTTAAGCCGCTACAATAGGTTCGCAATAGTGTTGAGCGAGAGATGTTGTGTTTATGCCAATCTGCATATATTATATATAGTATAATTTTTGCTTATATAAGGATAAATATTTTTTGTTTGCATAATTAGTTTTATTGCCATATATTTGCATCGAAAACCAATAAAAACAACGAAAAAAGATATAGTAATATAAGTTAGGTATAATAAATAGGTTAATGATAAAAGGGTAAGATGTAAGCGTAAAATTAGTAGTGTAAAAAGTTAATAATTGTTTGTGTCCGTGAGGGTTGTCCAGCATCTGCTGGGCAACCCAATCTTTTTTCTGGAAATAATTAAGGGTGTGCCCACCAAGTTGAAGGACACACCCTTAGTTGTCGTTAAGCGTCATCTACTGGCGAATCCAGCGCCAAAGGTCGCCCCACGATGGTCGCTTGCCGTGCATAAAGATTCCGACACGGTAGATCTTCGCAGCCAGCCATGTAGTGAATATAAAGGTGCCGTAGAGTACTATAAGTGAGGTGACAATCTCCCACGTTGGGATGCCAAATGGTATTCGGGCCACCATAACCACAGGAGAGGTAAATGGTATCATCGAGCCCCAGAAGACGAGCGACGAGTTGGGGTCGCTAAAGACGGATGTCATAACAATCATCGAGAGGATGATAGGCAACATAATGACGGTATTGAACTGCTGTCCATCCTGCACAGAATCTACCGCCGAGCCCGCTGCAGCATAGAGCGAGGCGTAGAGCAGGAAGCCTCCGAGGATGAAGAGCAAAAGGTAGGCAAAGAGCATAGCGATATAGCCCGTATCGCCCAATGTGCCAACCACCGTACCAAGCATCATATCGTTCGTAGCAGCGATATCGGCTGGCAGAAGCGTTGGGAGCAGGAACTTAGAGGATGATATTACGAGGAGGGCCCAGATGCCAATCTGTGTGATGGCTACAAGGGCGATGCCCAATATCTTACCCATCATAAGTTGGAATGGGGTACACGTAGTGACCATAACGTCGAGGACTCTCGATGACTTCTCCTCGACTACGGAGGTGAGTACCATCTGTCCATAGAGCAGGATGACCATATAGAGCAACATACCAAGCACCAAACCAAGGATATAGTTCATACCCGAAGAGGTACTCTCCATACTCTCCTCGGCACCTGTGCCGTCGTTGAGGTAGGTGCTTAGTTCGATGTTTGTCTCTACGTTAGCCAATATCTCGTCGAGGTTGTCGATGTCGTAGGCCAAGAGTTTTTCTCGTTCGACAATCGAGGATATCTGTGTCGCTATATTCTCTTCGAGCATTGGTGAGAGCGAACTATTGGTGATAAGTTGCACGGAGTCTCGGGCTTCGATCTCCTCACCTATGTAGAGGACACCAAAGATGCCACTCTCCTCGTTATAGACGTTGCAGGCCTCGGCCTTGCTCAGTATGCTCTCCTCGACAAATAGAATCTCGGCCGAGGGTTGTAGCTTGTCGGCAACACGGCCCGACTTGTCGATAACGACAATCTGCTTCTGGTCGCTGGTGCTGTATAGCATCATCAACGTAGGGGCAACCATAAGGCCTATCATAAGGATAGGCATAAGGAGTGTGACGATGATAAAGGACTTCTTGCGAACGCGCTCCAAATACTCGCGTTCTATAATGAGATACATCTTCTTCATAACTGCACGCTTTAAAGTGTACCGTTCACGGCACGGATGAATATGTCGTTCATTGAGGGCATAACCTCACGCAAGGCTCTTAGCTCGCAATTGTCGTTGAGCGAGGCGATGACCGCACGTATGTCTCTATCTTCGGGGATATGTATCTTTGTCTGGCGGAAGCCTCCGACCACACCAACACTCTGTCCAATGGTTGTAGCACGTCCTGCCAAGGCCTGCTCGAATGAGGTGTCCGAGGCGCGGTGAAGAACCTCGAAATTGTTACCTCCAGCCGAACGACGAATCTCCTCCACAGAGCCTGAGAGGATGTTATGCGACTTGTTGATAAGGGTGATATGGTCGCAAATCTCCTCAACCGATGCCATATTGTGGGTCGAGAATATCACCGTAGCACCACGGTCGCGAAGTCCCAAGATCTCCTCTTTAAGGAGGTTGGCATTGATGGGGTCGAAGCCCGAGAATGGCTCGTCGAAGATGAGCAACTTAGGTTCGTGAACAACGGTGGTGATGAACTGCACCTTCTGGGCCATACCCTTAGAGAGGTCCTCGACCTTCTTGTCCCACCAGTCGGCGATAGAGAGTCTCTCGAACCAATGGCGTAGGCGATGCTCTGCCTCGCGGCCCTCCAGGCCCCTTAGACGTGCAAAGAATAGGGCTTGCTCACCGACACGCATCTTCTTGTAGAGGCCTCGCTCCTCGGGCATATAACCTATCTTGAAGATATCGTTGGCTGTGAGTGTCTTGCCATCGAGTAGCACACTACCTGAATCGGCTAAGGTAATGCGTGTGATAACACGTATAAGGGTGGTCTTGCCAGCACCATTAGGGCCAAGGAGTCCGTAGACCGCTCCGCGAGGCACGTTTAGCGACACATCGTCCAGTGCCTTATGGCCCGTATAACTCTTGCTGACCCTCTCAATCTGAAGAATGTTGTCCATAGCAAATCAATTTTACACAAAGATAGGCAATTTCAAAACAATAAAAAAGAGTTTGCCGGTTTTTTATTGCAAAGGAATCACTATCTTTGCGACAATAAAACAGAGAGATTATGCTAAGAAATATAGCAAATGTGGCAATGCTCGCCATAGCACTGATTATCGGAGTGGAGGCGATGGCGCAAGCGCGCATAGCTCGCACGGAGTTCGTATGTTACGACAAGCGTGAGGATGCGAAACGTGACGTAAGGAGTGGTATCGACAAATATATAGCCATAGCACCTACCTTGCAATTCGAGAATGCAACGGGAAGTGTGCGTGCCGTTTACGAGCAGACTATCGAGGTGCCAGCATCGTGGAACGACTATAATGCCTACCTCCATACCGAGAATGTTGGGGCGGACTACACCATATTCGTAAATGGCAAACAGGTGACTGAGCCGATAGATAGGTTTACACCTACGGAGACCTTCATTTCGCCATACATCGACCAGGGAGAGAATACCATAGCGATTGTTGTGGTGGAGGAGTCGTATATGAGACTCCTCGACGAGGGGTTGGAGCAGAGCAATCGTGCTAAGTTCGAGAACTGCTACATCTTTGCTCAGCGCAAGTTGGGTATCTACGACTACAACGTGCGTCTCGTGCCTGATTCGTTGGAGCGCTTCGCACAGTTGCAATTGGACATCGTTGCGAACAACTCCTTCTCAACAGATGAGGTTATTGAACTCGGCTACGATATCTATGCCCCAGATGGCAAGTTGATTGACTATAGCGTAAATGGCTATGAGATAGCAGGTTTCTCGCGTGATACGGTGAACTATACCCCTTGGGTCTATAACTCGAATCCAAATCGTTGGTCGCCATCAAATCCCAAATTATACGACCTTACGTTATACATAAAACTCAGTGGCATCCTCAGGGAGTATATACCACTTAAGGTGGGCTTTGCAAAGTATGGCTTTAACGACAAGGGTGAGATTACTGCCTTCGGAAAGCCTATCGCAATAAACAAGGCTCGCTATAACGCAATGGCAGATAGGGCAACGGCCGAGCGCGAGATAAAGGCGTTGAAAGCCAAGGGTATCAACACCCTGTGCCCCGACTACCCACAGCCAGAGTGGTTTTATGATATTTGTGATAGTGTTGGCATCTATGTTATCGACTGCGCAACAATCTCTTCGCCCTCGAAGGCTGAGGATCGCTCGGTGGAGGGTACGCCAGCAAATATGCCGTGGCTGGAGGAGGAGTATCTCTGGCGTGTTGAGGCTATGTATCGCAGGGCGCAAAACCACGTCTCAATAATCGCCTTCCGCCTTGCGGGAGATGGTTCGGGAAATGGCTACAATATGTACAAGGCCTACGAGCGATTGAAGTCGTTTGGAGACGAACGTGCCATAATCTACGAGGGGGCCGATGGCGAATGGAACAGCGACCTCGACTGGTAAGATATAGGGCATATCCAATTTCGGATACGCCCTATATCTTTTAGATGTGATTACTTTCTGTTGGTATAACTCTATGAGTTGCTTTTGCGAAAGTATTGAGTGAGATAGTCTTTGAATCTATTGTTTTCTGCGATATCCCTCCAAAGAGAGAATGGATTATACTGTTTATATCCACGTCTATTGTTGAGGATATAATTGAGACAAAGGCTCTTGCAGTCGGATATATTCTCCTCCTTGAGTAGGATATCGACGATAACGGCAACCTCTTCCAGGTCTTGATTGGCCTTGGTGTAGACACTGCTATAGTTCTTAATGGCGTCCTTCAAGCAGCTCTTCTTGCCACTCTCGTCGTAGCAGAAGTTACCATCGAACCAATCGATAATGGTGCTTATAAGGCGTTTGCGATCGCATTGTTCGGCAAAATAGGTTACGGTCTGCACATCTATATCCATCATCCACGTCTCGGTTTCGCGGAAGATGTCGAGGAGTTTATAGATATCTATCTTGCGTTGGTTGTAGATATCTCCCCAGCAGTTGTTGAGGATCTTTGTAGCTTTGGCAGAATCTGTCGTCACATCAAGTAGGTTGCCCTGCTTGATTAGTAGTAGCGCATAGATATAGGCATTTACCACCGTTATATTAATCTGCTCGGGGTTATTCAGGATATCGGCCTTGAACTCCTCGATGGTGTTTGTTTCGCTTGTTCTGTCGTAGGTTTTTTGTTGTTGTACGTAGCGTTTGTTGATTAGTTTGTGCATACGCGCGCCAATAGCCTCGGTTCTATAGCGTAGGTTGTCGAAGCCATACGTAGTGAATATTTCATCAAGTTCTGCCTCTGTTCTTGCAGTAAGTATCAGTGATATACACATCTGAATACTACGGTGCAGACTTGGCGTAGAGGGGTCATTGAGGGAGTCTATTTTATTCAAGAACGCAATCATCTTCTCAAAACGATGGTCGTTGAATTTATTGAATTTCTCCTGCTCGATGGCTCTAAACACCATATTTACATACGTCTGGGTCAGTGCGATGCCATTATTCTCGCGATATGTCTCCACCTGGTCTACCGTTAGCAAATGTCGCTGAATGGTGTACCAAAACATCTTGATCTTTGGGATGTTGAACAAGATGTTGGTGTCGATGGTGATAGTGCCATTACCCCGATCTATCCAGAATAGTTTGTGGCTTACGGGATTAGGTAACCTCTCTATGGTGAGGAAATCTACGCCCTTGCGGTTGAGTCTTGCCACCTCGGCCATTAGGTTATAGATATCATTATGCACGATACACTTCATCTGTTCAAAAGTTCTGTAGATAAACGTGCCATCGATATAGGCTATATTATTGACCATTAGGTGGTTTACATATTCCTTGAAGTTGTTCCACACGGTAACTTTATCTTCGTAGGCGATCTCGACCTCATTATCAAAGTTGCTGATAAACGAAGGTACGTAGTGGTAGAGTTCTGCCATCATCCTCACCACCTCGTCGCGAGTGAAGTGGTTGGCAAAATAGGTGTAGGCATCTTTTAAAATCTCGTTGAGCAGGTTGAGATCTTTATTCTCTTTTGCCCACCATATCATCGGCTCATAGATGTTGTTATCCTTGCGGAATGACGTATCATTAATGGCGTCGATAAATTTTTTAGTGCTGTCATAGTCGGGGAATATATCCCTGTTTTTGATATATACCGAGAGGATGCCGTTATGGGCATTAAGGTTGTAGTCCATAACGATAGGTCGTAACTCAACATTGTCCACAAGTCTGTTGTACAACTCGTCGAGTCTCTTGATATAGTTAGTATCTCGATTAGCACGATAGAAAAGTTTGTTGTAGAATACGGCATTCACACGTACAGAATCTATCTCTGCCTTATTTAAGCCATATTTTGCCATATAGTCGATATTCTTGCCATTGGGATCTAAGATATCGAATATATCGTCGATACTCAACTTGTCGAATACGGGCACAAGCGCCATATCCGAGAGTATTCGGTTCTCGTCTACGTTATGCCACTTACGAAGGATGTCGAAGCAGGTGCTTGCCCCGATGCTCCTAATCTTTAAGTAGCACGAGAGGGCTGTTTCGTCTCTTAGTTTCGAAGGGTCGGCATCTTGAATATTCATCAGTCTGAGGCAGGTATTGGCATCGCTTAGTGTCTCGGCTTTGCTCATCAATTGGTTGAGGGTGATGAAGTTAGTCTGCTCGTCTTTGTCGTTTACCAGTGGCAATAACTGCTCGAAAGTGAGGAACTTATTCTTGAACAGATGCGACAATGTGCTGAAGTCGTGTCGGTCAGAATCTATCATCTTTTTGTAGGCCTGCAACGCATCGAACTCGTCGAGTAGTATAAGGAGTTGATTCAGTGCGCCTATTCGTACTGGGTTGAGGTTGTATTCTGTGTCAATCTCCTCTTTGCCAATGATAGTGCGGGTAACATCTAATTCGAATACGAAGTCGAAGAGTCTCTTGCGATCCTCGTAACTGAGACGCTTGGCGATAGTCCTAATCGCTCTGAGAAGTCTCCAAAAGAAGTTCCCGCGAACGCTATCTTTGAGGTAATCCTTACTATAGATGTCGTTCTTGATTTTGTCAAGTATATCGCGAAGTTCGTCGTAGCTGTCTACCTTGCATAGGGCAGTAATCAATGCTTCGCCTACACGAGGGATAAAGACTTTGGTGTAGAGTCCGTCTATATCAACATCACCCTGTTCTTCCTCTTCGTCAAATTCATCTTCCGTATTTGTTACAGAGGTCATATCATAATCATCGAGCTTGGAGTTCGCAATAAAATTAATCTCCTTGTCTACGTCAAGAGTCTTTTGCGATAGGAATGGGCTTATGCGACTGATGTTGAAGATGTCGTTTAGATCCTCTTCAGTGAATGGTGCTTTCCACGACATATCTTCATTGAAGATATAATCCAATATAATCTTCTCTTCACCCATCATCAAGGTGCGATTGCTCTTAGAGAACATAGCATAAACAACACGTTTATATAACTTTATAGCAGCGCTACTGTCCTTGTTTTTCTCATCGAGTTTTTCGATATACTCCTTGAATATGTTGATATAATTGTTTGCTTTGTTAAAATCGCTAATGCTTGCTATGGCAGTCTCGCAGAAGACGGTGTGGTAGTTATTGTCTATTTCGCTTATTTTCACAAGGTACTGAATACGAGGTTTGTCATTAATCTTATCTTTTTTTAAATCAAGTATAGTGTATATTGCTAAATCGATAAGGTCCAAAATCTCGTCGTCAGGAAGGTTGTTGCGGTCGCAAAGCAGGAAGCACATCTTGGCAACAGATGGAATATTGTCGCTGGATTGCTTCTTTGCATACTCGGCCAAGGAGTGATTTAGAACCATATCACCAGAGAGTTTATCTCTCTTTAGAGCAGAGGTAACAACCTCGTGGCAGGTTTCGATGATATACCTATCAATGTCGATACGGTCGTTGCTCTTAATGATTAGCCCCTTGGCTCTAAGAACTTCAATATCAGTGTAGAAGTTTTTAGTATCGCCTTCATAGAAGCGGTATAGGCTACGTAACTCGTCGAGGTTTAAAAAGAAACGGGTGTCTTTTGAATATTTGTAATTGCCGACAATGGTCTTAAGAATAGTAGCCTTAGTTCTATTCTCACCGTTAGGGATATCATTGTAAAGGCTTGTTACTTGGGATGTGATATCCTTCTTATTGATAAATAGCGAACCAATAGTGTAGTTGCCCTGCTGTATCTCGTGACCTAAAACACCATCTTTAGGTAGTGCGCCATCTTTGCGCATAAGGAATATCATATTGAGGAAGGAGCGTCTGTCATAGATGTCGAAATTGACAGTGATTCTATTGATATACTTATCCAATTTATCTCCCTCTGTGCCAAACATCGCTTTGTATAGCGCCTTCTTTCTCTCGGCCTGCATAGTACCCGATACGGTGATTATAATACGGGTATTACCGAAGTCCTCTTTTGTGAAGTCCTTGCCATCCTTTAGTCCATTAAGAACACCCCAGAGCGAGTCCTTAACCGTGTAATCTATGCTCTCTATATTCGTCTTGATGATGTCGTTAATATCATCAATAAAGTAGATGTTACCTTCGCTTTGGTCTCTTAGGTCGAGACGTATGTTGTTGAGATTAGCGGTGTTATGGAGGTTGTTGAAGAGGTGGAAAGAGTAATCCCTCCACTCTGTGAATCTCTCCATTACGTGGTATGCCGCACGGGTCTTGCCGCTATAGGGGCTACCCTCCAAGATAATGATTGGCGACCACTCTAATATCTCGTCAATCTTACCATCTAAGTTCTCTCGACGGTAGTAGGGGTTGTCGGATTTACGGATCAGTCCTTGACCGTTTTTGTCGATGTGGGCTTTGTACGATAACTCGTCTTGAGAGTAGTTGTTGTCCAGACCGTTAGGGGTGTTTATTTTGAGCCACTTTTTGAAAAAATCAATGAAGTTGTCGCGGTTTACAATCTGGGTGTATCGCTTTGAATCTTCGTAAAGTCGGTCCTCGAAATTGTCATATCGAGTACCATTCACTACGTATGGCACACTAATATTCGCCTTGTCGTCATCATTTTCAGTAATGATAAAGGCTTTGATAAGTGGCTTATTCTTAATCTTTTGGGATTGTGAATGAGCCATCACATACTCATTAAATGTGTACTCTCCAATCTGCGTGCCGTTGCTGGCTATGAGGATGAAAAGGTCGGAACCTACGGCGATGCCATCAATTTTGACCTGTGTATCCTGTTCTGCATCTTTGATAGGCTCCTCGCCATAGATCGTAGCCTCGAGAACAATATCGATGCCCTCCTCCTTAAGGGTGTTATTAACCTCTTTAATAGCAGCACGGATTTGGCCTCTAAGGTTCTCCTTCATCGACGAGGCAACGAAGATACTATATGTGGTCTGTGCCATAATAGGTGGTGTTTGGAGTTAGTTTGGTTTAGCACAAAGTTATAAAATTTTGCTAAAATGCCAAGCGAGATACCCTAATAATTATTCTTGTTAGAGAATAAAAGTGCGCTGAAAATTGCGAATTATGAATTGTTTTGTATCTTTGTGTGTTATTTACTACATTGGCATAATCTAAACTTATAAAATATGATGAAAAAATTTACTAAGATTCTTTGCTTCGTTGTGGCAATATTCTCGCTCTCTGCGGTGTCTGCACAGCAGGGTTATGAGAAGAGCAACGAGATTTTCCGCCTTGGTGTTGAGGCTCGTTTCGACTACCTCAACGAGGCTGTTGCGGGAGTTCAGAACTATGATGCTTCGGGCTTCAAGGTGCGCTACTTCAATATCCGTATGGATGGTCAGATCACTCCAAAGTTCACCTACTCTTGGCGTCAGCGTTTCAACAAAGTGAACTCTGCTGCCGACTTCGTGAACAACACCGACTGGCTCCATTTGACCTATCGCCCCAACCAGAATTGGGCTATTTCGGCAGGTAAGCAGGTGGTTATGATTGGTGGCTGGGAGTACGACCGCGCCCCTATCGATGTCTACTACTGCTCGGAGTATTGGAACAACGTAAACTGCTTCCAACTCGGTGCAAGTGTGGCATTTACAACCAACGAGGGTAACGACACCCTCACCTTCCAGGTGTGCCAGAGTCCTTATGATACTACCTCGATGAACTTCGAGCCTGTATATGATGATGAGGGTAGTATT
Organism: Alistipes sp.; assembly: GCA_017555905.1. Taxonomy (GTDB): domain Bacteria; phylum Bacteroidota; class Bacteroidia; order Bacteroidales; family Rikenellaceae; genus Alistipes. Next base: position 115,220 of record JAFZFP010000023.1, read on the forward strand.
GTAGGCAGCGCACGTCTTGGTAAGTTGTATGCCTATAACCTCTTCTGGATGGGTCAGCACGGTTTCTATACAGCACTTCATTCATTGAACTTCTCAGAGTATCAGCCAGGTAAGTTTGATACTTACGTGGTGTTGGGTAACCAGTTTAAGTTTGGCGATGCAACAATCCAGCTCGACTTGATGAATCGTGGTACTTCGGCACGTGAACTTTTGTTCGACAACTTCTCGATTATGGGTGAGATCGACTACCTTATCGCCGACCGTGTAAATATTTTCGCGAAGGTTACATACGATAAGGTGGGCAACGACTACTCTTCAATCCCTGCAATTGTTGATGCCGATGGTAATGAGTTGTATGCAACACGAGGCCTCTTCCTCTTCCCAGGTACTGAGATGACACGTTTCGGTGGTGGTGTTGAGTACTATCCATTGGGTGCTAAGGGTAATCGTGATTTGCGCCTTCACGCTGCATACGTCTACAATATGGGTAACAACACCAACCCTGGAGGAACAGCCGTGAACGAGGGTTCGTTCTTCACCGTGGGTCTCACTTGGAAGATTGATGTTATCGAGGGTATCACATCGCTCATCGACAAGCGTCAGGCCAACCGTGCATCAAAGATGTAATAACCAATTATAAACTAAAGATATGGAGAATAAAACTAAAGGCTTTAAGAAGTACCTCGTTGGTATAATTTGCTTGGCTATCGTTGTCGGCATCTTTGGCGGTATCGGCTCTGTTATGGGCTTGCCAAATATGCTTAACACTATTATGAAGACGGCTCACGACCTCTTGCTCAACACCGTCTTCTACCTTATGGCTATCTGTGTTATCACAGGTGCTTTGGGTCGCATCTTTGTTGAGTTTGGCGTTGTTAGCCTCTTGGAGCGCATCTTGCGTCCATTGATGAAACCACTCTTCAACCTTCCTGGCGTTGCGTCGTTGGGTGCTGTTATGACATTCCTTTCGGACAACCCAGCCATCATCTCGTTGGCAAAGGATAAGCGCTTCAGCTCTTATTTTAAGAAGTTCCAGTTTATCTCGCTCACCAACTTCGGTACAGCATTCGGTATGGGACTCTTGGTTATCGTGTTTATGATCTCTCAGGGTTACTTCGTTGAGCCACTCCTCGGTTTGTTGGGTGCGTTCATCGGTTGTATCGTCTCTACTCGCCTTATGCAGCGCTTCATCCTCAAGCAGTATCCTGAGTTCGAGGAGGAGTTCGCCGCAGTTCTCGACGAGTCGGATATGCAGGCTGACGACGAGGTTAAGGAGACATCGCTCTTCACACGTATCCTTAACTCGTTGCTCGACGGTGGTAAGACAGGTGTGGATGTAGGTCTCTCGATTATTCCTGGTGTGCTTATCATCTCTACCTTGGTGATGTTGCTCACCTTTGGTGCTGGCGACAATGGCATCTACGATGGTGCTGCATACGAGGGTGTTGAGTTCTTGCCTTGGCTCTTCGGTCAGGTGAACTTCATCTTCGAGTGGTTGTTTGGCTTCGAGCATCCAGCCCTTATGGCATTCCCTATCACCTCTTTGGGTGCTGTAGGTGCTGCGTTGAGCCTTGTGCCTGAGTTCTCTGCTCAGGGTATCATCAACGGTAATGCTATCGCAGTATTCACCGCTATCGGTATGTGCTGGAGCGGTTACCTCAGCACACATACCGCTATGCTCGACTCTTTGGGTTATCGTAAACTCACCTCTAAGGCTATCCTTGCACACACTATTGGTGGTCTTGTTGCTGCTATTGCTGCTCACTGGTTATTCTTCCTCTATACCCTTGTATTCGGTACTCCTGCAACCTTTGAGGGTGGTGCAGACCGCTATACAACTTCGCCTATCGTTATCGAGATCGTAGGTGAGAATCAGGTGCGCCTTGGTGACCGAGTATTTACCGATGAGGCTGACGATACTCCAGAGGAGGAAGGCTCTTTGGCACGTGTTATCGAGGGTATGCTCCTCTCTAACCACGACCAGGTAGAACTCGTTGATGGCGTTAAGATTGACGCTGCGGACTTCATCTCTGCTGAGAAACTCTCTGAGGAGACTCGCGAGAGCCTTGTAAGTGAGGTAGAGGCTGGTTTTGCTATGTATCGCAACTCTGTTGCTAAGCAGATGTATGGCAAGGAGTTGAGCGAATTGACCGCAGAGGAGGTTGCTGCTCTTGATGAGGCAATCCCATTCCAGTTCTCTAAGACCGAGAGCGCAGAGGTTGTCGCTGAGTAGTTTAACTCGCTATAATCTACATAAGTGGAGTGCTTTGGCAATGGCCGAGGCACTCTATTTTTTGTGTCGGTATAAGTAAAACTTATCGACATATATGTTTTTTTTATGTGATTATATTGCCATTTCGCATAAAATATATTACCTTTACCCTCGATTTAATAGGATATAGTTTGTCTGTGGGTATGACATCGACACGAATCTTGGCATACGGCGTTGTTGCAACGGCACTGCTCTCGATAGTTTTGGAGGCTACCATTGGTAGTTTTCCCTATGCTATTTTTAGCGCTCCGTTGAATATCCTTTGCGCCCTTTTGTGGGTGGTAGCCATAGTTGTTGCCTACCGCAAGGGTGGGGAGTCTCGCTTTGCAAAGGTGATGCTCAGTAGGGATGCTACGTGGCTCTCGTTGCTCATTATGGCGGGTGTAGGTATCTCCCTTGGCTTGGAACGTATCCCTTCGAGCAGTGCGTGGTTCGTGGTCTTAGGTCTGCTCTTTGTCCTCTCGCACCTATCCTTTGTCATCCTTCGTGGTTGGCGCAATGGGGAGGGTGTGCGTTGGCGCTTTGTCCTTACACACGTAGGGCTATGGCTTGCCCTCGGCGCAGGATTCTTGGGTGCACCCGACAGGGAGGCGTTGCGTTTGGCGGTGGATAGTGTCGCTACTAATGAGGCCTATACCGCAGATGGCGCAATCCGCATACTCCCTTATGAGGTTGCACTTGAGGAGTTGGTCGTAGAGCGTAATGAGATGGGAGCGGTGACAAACTACAAGGCTGATATAGATATCTCTGGCGATGTTGTAGAACTGCGTGTAAATCACCCTTATAACCTCTCGTTTAGCGAAAAGGTCTATCTTGTCTCCGTTCCTGAGAGTGGCGACTATGCCGTCTTGGAGATTGTTGCAGAGCCGTGGCAGTGGCTCTCGGCTTTGGGTATTGTGATGCTTATTGCTGGAGCGGTGCTCCTCTTTTTGCGTGGTCCTCGTCGAACGATTAATAGTGTGGAGCGATGATGATGGGTTGGAACATATTTCCCTTTGTGGCTATTGCTGTAGTTCTACTCGCGGCTGTCGGAGCGATTGTTGCGCTTCGCAGCAGAGAGTGCAGTGGCTGGGCTATGCTGTTTATGGGTTTGGGCATCGCTACTATGACACTCTTTATCGCCCTGTTGTGGCAGACACTGCAACGCCCACCCCTACGTACTATGGGTGAGACGCGCTTGTGGTACTCCTTCTTCCTGCTTGTGGCGGGCCTCTTCACTTATGCCCGTTGGCGCTATCGCTGGATTATGCTCTTTGCCACAATCCTCGCTACTGTATTTATCGTGATAAATATACTAAAACCAGAGATTCACGACCAGACCCTTATGCCAGCCTTGCAGAGCGCTTGGTTCGTGCCACACGTCTCGGTCTATATGTTTTCTTATGCCCTGTTTGGGTGTGCTACGCTTCTGGCCGTTGTGGCCTTGGTGCGCCCAACCCTTGAGTTAGATGGGGCTATCGAGAGACTTATCTATGGAGGTATGGCATTCCTCACTATCGGTATGCTTACGGGTGCTCTGTGGGCTAAGGATGCTTGGGGAGCCTATTGGAGTTGGGATGCTAAGGAGGCTTGGGCGGTGGCTACGTGGAGCCTCTACCTCGTGGCCATACACCTCGCACCGAGTGTTATGAATCATAGATCAAGACGACTCTTCTACATAACTCTTATTTTTGCCTTTTTGTCGTTGCAGATGTGCTGGTATGGTGTGAACTATCTGCCTTCGGCCCAGACGAGCGTACATACGTATAACCAATAATAACCTAATAAACTAAGTCCTATGAAAAAATTATTGAAGACCCTGCTTTTGGTGGCATTGGCACTCGTGGTTGTGCTGTTTGTCATCTATAGAGTGCTGTTGTCGCTCTCTGCACCGAGCCAGGACCTTGAGCCAGATGCTCGTGTAGTGGCCATCTTGGAGAATAGCGGATGCCTCAGTTGCCATACCGCAAATCCTGAGTTGCCCTTCTATGCCGATATGCCGGTGGTTGGAAAACTCGTTAAGGAGGATATCGAGGCTGGTTATCGTGCTTTCGATATAACACCTTTGGTGGAGGCCCTCAAGGGTGGCACTGCACCTAATGTTGTGGATGTCGCTAAGGTCGAGAAGGTGGCTTTGGACAAGAGTATGCCCGAGGCTAAGTACTACCTTATGCATTGGGGTAGCCAGATGACCGATGCTAAGGCTTCGGCTATTGCTGAGTGGGCCCGTAACTTCCGTGTTGCTTACTACAATGATGGCCTTGAGGGTGAGCGTGCTGGTGAGCCTATTCGCCCAATCATCCCATCGGAGAACGTCGATTTGCGTAAGGCGGAACTTGGCTTTGCCCTCTTCCACGATACCCGCCTCTCGGTGGACAATACCGTATCCTGTGCTTCGTGCCACGCCCTAGATATGGGTGGTGTGGATAACCATCAGTACTCTCACGGTGTAGAGGAGCGTTTGGGTGGTGTGAATGCCCCAACGGTCTATAATGCAGTTTATAATTTCGTGCAGTTCTGGGATGGTCGTGCTAAGACCCTTGCTGAGCAGGCCGCAGGACCTCCATTGAATCCTGTGGAGATGGCGTCGGAGTCTTTCGATGAGATTATCGCTAAGTTGCAGGAGGATGAACTCTATGTTTTGGCCTTCGAGACTCTATACCCTGATGGTATCACCGAGGCTAATATTACCAATGCTATCGAGGAGTTTGAGCGTACGCTCGTTACCCCTAACTCGCAGTTCGATAAGTGGTTACTTGGTGATGATAACGCCCTGACAGCTCAGGAGTTGCGTGGCTACGAACTCTTCAAGGAGTATAGTTGTGCTACGTGCCACACTGGCGTAAACCTCGGAGGTGAGTCTTACGAACTTATGGGCTTGCGTCGCCACTACTTCGAGGAGCGAGGCTTGGAACTCACTGAAGAGGATAATGGCCGTTATAAGCAGACTCAGGATGAGCGAGACCGCCACCGCTTCAAGGTGCCAGGCTTGCGCAATGTGGAACTCACTTGGCCATACTACCACGATGGCTCTCGCCTAACGATGGATGAGGCTGTGCGTGATATGGCACTCTATCAGTGCGATGTGGAGCTCGCCGAGGGCGACATTCAGGATATTGTAGCCTTCTTGCGTACGCTTACAGGCGAGTACAAGGGTGAAAAACTCAGCAATAAGAATGAGTATGGTGTGATTGTGGTGGATGACCACGACCACGAGTAATCCCTAAAAGTTCTAAGACGAGGGCTGTCCAATCATAGGGTTGTGGCAGCCCTCTTTGTTTTGGGTCGTGTGCGATTTTATTTAGGGGTGAAGGGTGATATTTCACAAAAATTTGTATCTTTGTAAATAATTGCTCCGTGTAACAAATAATTAACTAAAAAATAATCGTACTATGAAGAGATTTTACACTACTATTATCGCCCTCTTCGTCGCTTCAGCAGCGATGGCGCAGGTGAGTATTGATGAGGTCGCTACCTCGCCAGAGCAGAAGAGTATCGAGACAGATATGAAGTCGCAGGCCGTTGATGCTAACTACGTTTCTGAGGCAGCACAACGTGCTGAGCGCCTCGCTATCCGCAAGGAGCGCAATACCGTAGATTTTACCGCTAACCTCCACGGCTCTCTCACAGCATTCAGCGAGTCTTGGCAGGCCGCAGGTGATAACACCATCACTATCTTGGCAAACCTCAACTTCTTGCACACCTACAAAAAGGGTCGCTTCACATTGACAAATACCGCATCTGCAAAGTTCGGTTACAACAATATGAAGATGGAACTCGAGGGTAAGCAGAAGGGTGTATGGTTCAAGAACGTAGATGAGATCGCACTCTCTACCTCTCCTCAGTGGGCTTTGGTTAAGGATTGGTCGTATGGTGCTAATGTTAAGTTCCGTACCCAGTTTGCCCCAGGCTATGGCGCACGTGGCGATAAGCAGTTGGGCAACCAGCGTGTATCGAACTTTATGACCCCAGGTTATCTCGATGCATCTCTCGGTTTTACCTACATCCTCCCATCTGAGAAGTTCCCACTCAAGGTAAACCTCGCGCCTATCGCGATGAGTGCTACCTATCGTGACGATATCCGCACCAGCAACAACTACGGTGTTGAGGAGCCTAACCGCTCAAAGTATGAGGGCGGTCTCTCTGTTCAGTTGGACTTCGACAAGACTTGGGGTAAGAATGGTTGGTTGCGCTACCGTACTACTGCATACTCATTCTATGGTTGGGTAACCGACCTCTCTAAGTGGTCAAAGGCTGAGGACAAGAGCGCTTACGAGCACGTTGTACCTACCCTCCGTTGGGAGAATACCATCGACATCAAGGCTACAAAGTATATCTCTACACAGATTTACGTTCAACTCTACTACAACAAGGCCGAGATTAACAAACTTCAGGTACAGTCTATGCTATCTGTAGGTCTTACATACACATTCAAGAATAAGTAGTAGCATCGCCCGAACGTAGGGTGGTGCATAAAGTGAGGTTATGGAGGAGAATAAAGAGAAGAAGGAGAGTAAGAGAAGGGGTTGGCTCGGCGTAGCCATCGCCGTTGGCTTGGCCTGCATAGTGTGGATAAGCATTGGCATAGGTCGTGTCATCGAGAACTACCGCACTCGTGTCATCATAGAGCATCTGTCCAACCAGATAGGCACCTATGAGGATGGTATGGCGGAGTTTGCAACCGAGGCTAAGGCACTGAACGACATAATGTCGGGCAACGACAAACTCCTTCAGACGATTCTCACCATTCGTAACAACTACGTAGATCCCATACCTCTCGATACACTCTACGAAAAGGCTATCCCCGCATTGCTCTCGGAGTTGGACCCTCACTCGGAGTATATCCCAGCCAAGATGTTCGACCGTGTGAACGAGTCGCTCGAGGGTGAGTTCGATGGCATCGGCATCGTCTTCAATGCCTTGACTGATACCATCACGGTACTCAATGTCATACCCCAAGGTCCATCCGATAAGGCTGGTGTGCGCCCAGGAGACCGCGTCATTCTCATCGACGGACAGGAGGTGGCAGGCAAGGGGCTTCCACAGGACTCTATGGTGCGCCTGATGCGTGGTCCGCGTGGCTCGAAGGTGAAACTATCGGTCAAGCGAGGCTCGCTCGACAAGTATGTAGACTTCACAATCACACGCGCCCCTATAGAGTTGCATAGCGTGGAGACCGCATTTATCCTCGACAAGGAGGCTGGCATTGGCTTCGTGCGTCTGTCGCAGTTCTCTCGTACCTCATACGCTGAGGTGCGCGAGGCATTGGATAGGCTCTCGGAGCAGGGTATGAAGAGCCTTATCCTCGACCTTAGAGGTAACGGTGGAGGATTCCTCGACCAGGTGGTCAAGATAGTAAATGAGATATTGCCTAAGGGTAACCTTATAGTATATACCGAGGATCGCCACAAGCAACGTATAAACGAGTATAGCAATGGTATTGGTGGCTACCACGATATCGACATTGTGGTACTTGTGGATGAGTTCAGTGCCTCGTCGAGCGAGATTCTTGCTGGTGCGGTGCAGGATAACGACAGAGGCCTTGTAATTGGCCGTCGCACCTTCGGCAAGGGCTTAGTGCAGGCACAGATACCCTTTGCTGATGGCTCGGCCGTGCGCCTCACCGTAGCACGCTACTATACCCCTACGGGCCGTTCGATACAGAAGCCATATACCAATGGCGATGAGAAGTCCTATCAAATGGACCTTATCAACCGCATCAACCACCACGAACTATTCTCGGCCGATTCGATACATTTCGACGACTCGATGAAGTTTACTACGCCTAAGGGCCGTACGGTCTATGGCGGAGGTGGTATTATGCCCGATATCTTTATCCCCGTGGATACGCTCTACTACTCGCCCTATTATAATAAGGTGTGGGATGGTAACGTACTCTATCGCTATACCCTCGATTTCAGCGACCGTCACCGCAAGGAGTTGGATAGGGTGACAACCATCGAGCAACTCGATAGCCTATTGGATGGATGTAACCTCCTTGAGGAGTTTATAGCCTATGCCGAGCGCAATGGTATCCCGCGCAACGATGCGGATATCGCAAAGTCTAAGGAGGTCATCAATGCACAGATTAGGGCATATATTGGCCGTAATTGTATGGGTGACGACGCTGGCTTCTACCATAATATATATCCAGTGGATGATGCCTTGCAACGCGCAGTGAAGGAGATTAAGAGAGGAAACGCTAAAATTAAGAGATGATGAAGAGAGTTGTAGGAACGCTGTTCTGCCTTGTTGCTATTGCCGTTATGGTCTTTGCCGTTCTTAACTATGGCAACTATCGTTCTATGTGCTTCGATGCTTCGGAGAGTGCGGAAATGGTGGAGGAGACCGAGGATTTGCCTTGTGCCGAGACCTGCGATAGTCTCGCCGTAGAGCCAGTTGTGACCCCAGAAGAGGTCGTTGAGGTGGTGGAAGAGCAGAAAATTGAGACCCTTGATACCGAAAATTAGAGGATAGTGGGGCAAAAAATAGAGAAAAAAGGTGCTTGCTACCACAAAAAGTAAGGGTGCAGGTAATCTTGTTTTGAGAAATTTTACGACCTCATACCCTAAAATCACGAAAAAAAGTGAAAAATTCTTCAAAAATCTTGATTGTTGTAATTAGATGATTATTAGACGATTATATGGTTTTGACGAAGGACTGCGAAAAAAAGTTGCAAAAAAAGTGTAAAAAAGTTGCAAAATAATTTGCAGAATAAAAAAAATGATATACCTTTGCACTCGCAATCGAAAAGGTTGTAGTCGTAAAATTTTAAGATGTTAGTGTTGCGGAAATAGCTCAGTTGGTAGAGCACAACCTTGCCAAGGTTGGGGTCGCGAGTTCGAGTCTCGTTTTCCGCTCAAAATGAGAAAGACAGCTTCAGGCTGTCTTTTTTCATTTTGTACTCGCGCAAACTATGACTCGCACGAAGCGACCCCAATACTCCCCTTTCAGGGGTTGGGGGTGTAAATATAATTCGCGAGATAATGCCCACGCGAAGCGGGGGTTCGAGTCTCGTTTTCCGCTCAACGCACGAAGGATAGCATAAAGCTATCCTTTTTTTTGTGCGTTTCGCGGAAGAGTCCGCGACCATATATACAATCCCTCCAAACCTCCCTTTGATAAGGGAGGCTTTGCTGGAGCGGAAAACGAGATTCGCCACGAAGCGACCCCGAGTTGCCCCCTGTCAGGGGGTTAGGTGTGTAAATATAATTCCAGTAAAGTTATTTACTCTCCACAAAAGCGGCTCCTTCCGCGAAGTTAGCAATTTTTGCAATACGGTGTGTGATTTACTCTAAAACGTACACCGCCTTATCGCTGTACCTATCGAGGGTGAAATGCAGGGTGCTGAGGGAGCTGGTGTTGTCGAATTGCGTGAAATAGATCTCATCGGCGAGGCCGGCGGCGCCCCAGTTGCGTTGTTGGGTGGAGTTCCAGCTATGGCGCGTGTAGCCACGAAACGAAATAAACAACAGTCGGTCCTCGTCAAAAGCGGCTTGCAAGTGTGGCGGAACCTTCTTATAAAGTGCTCGGCCGAGCGCAAAAATCACGGGATGATGCCGTTTGAGCAGGTAGTTTAGAATCTCTTTTTCGAGTGGGGAATGAAAGCCGCTGATGACGACTTTGTCGGTTTGGCAGATTGATTCGGCCCATTGCAGCGCCAATTGCGTGTCGTGTGGCGTTGCTTTACGCGATGAGAAGAATGCCACTAACTCTCTATCGAGCAAGTCCTTATTTCCGGATAAGTCCATAAAAAAGCGCAGGCTACTGCATTAACTTATCCCATACCGAGGTCTTGGCTACCTGTAAAACGAATAAGCAACACAGATAGCCCACGCCGGATTATATATCACATACACCGAGCCAATCGGTGATGGAGATATGCACCAAACGCAGACATCTGATTGCGAATCTTCGTTTTACTTAAACGGCCAAGTTTCGGTATGGAAGATTACGACAATAAAATGTCAACTAATATGTATGGCACAACAACCGAGGTCGTTAGCCGTAACAAAGATATAGAAAATTTTTGAGAAAGCGTGAATTTATGAAAAACTCTTGTGTGGGAATTTGTTATCTTTGCGAAACATCGCCAGATTTAGGGTGCAACCGCAGTGGGCTATAACTATGTGGATTGCGAGTGGAGAGAAAAAGTTTCGGCTTTTTCTCTTTTTATTGTCGATTGTCAGAAGTTGTCAAAAATGTGGGGTTACTTTGTGTAAAGTCCCCCTTAATTGTTTGGAACGGTTGAGAATTTTTCTCACGAGCCGACCAAGAAACTATTAAAAATTGTATGTTATGTCACTTTGGGATTGGCTGCTTGCAGCGTGGATTTACGAGGAGATTTTCGATGACGATTCGAATGATAGATCGTGCGATGATGCTCGCGACAATGATTCGTATCGTGATTACGACTACGATGACTATGAAGAGGATTTTTAAGGTATTTTACAATGTTTAATAGGATAATTGCTAACTTTGTATGAAAAAGCAAGATATATTGCAAGGAGTTATGGATATAATAGAAAAAGAGAGACTTATTAAAGCCATAAATTCTAAAGGCTTACGTAATAGTTTAATATCAATATACTACAATATAGGCAGGGCTCTACCTTTTAGAGCGCAAAGATTTCCAGACGGCAGAGTTTCCGATTGGTATCGTTCTCAATTTGTCGAAGTGCATAGTGTTAAACCTGGCGGTAAAGGCGGCAAATATGGGGATGCTTACGGCTTCTACTATCGGAATGGAAAGAGAGCTGACGCATGGGAAAATGATCCAGAAGGTAGTTGGTGTAATATAAATGATATTACTCCTCAAAATGTTCCTTGCGGGGCTTGTGGGTCATGGGTGCTACTAGATATACTAGGAGAACCAACAGACAAGCCTACCAAGATATATGCACTTGATGACAAATTAGAGTTTGGCAAATACAAAGGTAAAACACTCCGAGAAGTCGTTAAAGAAGACTGGGTATGGGTAGAATGGGCGATAGGCCAATCCGAGCATTTCTTTTGTGATATTGATGATGTGATGAACGAACGAAAGTCTACAATAAAAGTACTCTCCCCTGATGATGTATTGACATTTGGCAAACACAAGGGTAAAACACTGCGAGAAATACACAAAGAAGACCCTAATTACCTAATATGGGTAAGCCAAAATACAAACGATTTTGTTATTGACTTTAGTAGTCTTAATGTATAGGTCCTTTTGCTGGTTTTGATTTAAGAACAATACATAATATGGAGATAACCGAAAGACTACATACAACTTCTCGTGTGCAGTGGCGAGAGTGGCTGGCTGAAAACCACTCCACAAAGCGTGAGATATGGATTTCGACAACCAAGAGTCCCGACGGATTGCAGTACCTTGATGCCGTAGAGGAGGCGCTGTGTTTCGGTTGGATAGATTCCACTATCAAAGCCGGCGATGGCGTTATGTGGCGACGATTCTCTCCTCGCCGTAAGCGTAGTCCTTGGACCGAACTCAACAAAGAACGATGCCGACGACTCGAACGAAAGGGACTTATGACTGACGTTGGTCGTGCTGTGATGCCCAATATGGACTTTCAGATTGACGATGATGTTCTCGCGGCGCTACAAAGTGATGATGTAGTATGGCATAACTTCCAAGCATTGCCTGCGCTCTATGTACGAGTTCGCATCGATAATGTCCAAAATATCCGCAAGCGAGATCCTGAGGCTTTTCAACGCCGCCTTCAGAAGTTTATGGACAACACCCGCCAAGGCATTATGTATGGCGAGTGGCACGATGACGGGCGACTGCTTTTCGATTAAACCCGCACGGTTGAGAACCATAAAACTCAACCGTGCGAGTCGTGGCCCCTAAACCGTCTGCTTGATAGTCAGTGTGATATCAAAATTATTCATTCGCAGAATGTCTGGGATTGAATATGGGTGGTAAGCGTTGAGGCTGTGGATAGCGAAGCAGATGTTGATGTACTTGAACTTATCCGCCTGTGGTTGCCAATCCTCGTAGCCGGTCTCCCAATTGACATTGTCAAAGTCGTTAACAAGGTCCGATGCTCTTACGAAATCGGCGCATTTGATGGGGAGATATCCCTGATCAAACAGCATGTCGATAACCTGGTGAATCTTGGCAAAATCGGAGCCGTAATACTCATCATTCGCCATCTCGACTTTTGATTTGCCGAATATGTAAACCTACCCAATATGACAATTCCCAGAAGTTACCGTTGGGATAGTATACAGATTCTAATTTTTTTATTAACTTTGTTCCACTAACGCATCTTAAAACTATTCGTATGTATCTATTCGATAATGAAAGCAATAGCCTTGTAAAGGTAGACAAATGCTCGTTCAAATCCTTGGGACTTGACGAAAGAAATAATTTGCAGGAATGGATAGCCAAAGAGCCGTCATCATTAGGTGAGGAGTTGTTAATTATTCAAAAGGAATTTGATGGATTTTCTGACACAAGAGAGAGGTTAGACCTTTTGGCTTTGGACAAGCGAGGTAACCTTGTTGTGATAGAAAATAAACTTGACGATTCAGGACGAGATGTAACATGGCAGGCTATCAAATATGCTTCGTACTGTTCGAGCTTGACAAAGCAGGATATAATTGAGATTTATCAGAAGTATCTAGGAGCAGTAACATCCGCAGAAGAGTCTTTGTCGGAATTTTTCGACGGCAGAGATTTGACCGACATCGAAATTAATGTAGGAAACACTCAACGAATATTTTTTGTGGCAGCTAATTTCAGAAAAGAGGTTACATCTTCTGTAATGTGGTTGTTGAACTTTAATATTAGAATTAAGTGCTTCAAGGTTACACCATATAAGTACCACGACAAGGTATTGCTTGATTTTGATCAAATTATCCCGATCAAAGATGCCGATGATTATACAATAAAAATAGCAACCAAAACACAGAATGAGACCCAAAGTGCAGAAGCTTCGCGCATCAGATACACCAACCGACAAAACTTTTGGGCTGAATTTATAGAATACAACAAGTCTCATAGTGGATTATTTAGTACCTCTGCCGGTACTACAGATAGTTGGTTGGGAAAGTCAATAAGGGGATTTAGTGGCGTTAACATTAATATTTGCATTTATAATAGTTCTACCCGTTCCGAAGTCTACATCAACACAGGTGATAAAGATAAGAATAAGCAGATATTTGATTATCTATTATCTAACAAAGACGAGATAGAGCGACTATTTGGAGAGGAACTCGTGTGGCAAAGACTTGACGACAAGGTTACTTGCCGTATCAGAATAGATAGAGATGATTTATCTTACCTAAATCCAGAACATCACGAATCTATTTTTGCCTTCTTTGTAGACACTACAAATAGAATTATGAAAGCGTTTTCACCTTTCGCAAAAAAATATATTGAAAAGTAGACTACGAGAACATTATTCAATTTGTGCGACATACCTAAGTAAGTGTGTCGCATTTTTGTGTCGCCATCCAATCGCGAAACAAATCAGATTAGTGCAAAAATTTAGACGACCTCTTTATTATCGAAGAATTTGTTGATAACTTTCCCCGATTTGTAAACCCTTTTGTAGTTTTCTCCCTAAACTGTACGATAAATAACATTTATAAGATTTAGAAATACATTATACACTTTCTTATACGAACACTCAATATATTGAGCACCAAATATTTAGGTAGTCGCAATTTTAACCTTTTGATTATGAATCAGAAAGAGTGTATAGTATTCACCACCCATTATGACTTACAAGCAGATGTTCTCTATACACTTTTTGCGTCAGAAATCTACACTCTGGCAATTTTGAAGGAATAGTACAAAAGCATTGTCGAGTTGTTTTGGATTACTTCGATCAAAATATATAGTGTATATTGCTAATTGAAAGCACTTTACAATGTTTACTATGTCCAGAAGAAAACATTGTGTGTACTCGTTTTGCACAAAGATTTCTGCGTTTTTCTCGTCCACAAACCGCACAAAAAAACACCAAAATTTCAGACTCAGAAATCATAACCTTTTATACAAATACAACCCCGCCTTTAGCGGACTTTGCAAAGAAAGCCGGAGCACTCCGTCAAGTTTGAATAATTCTTATTACCTTTGTGCATAGAGAGTAATTTTGAGAAAATTTATGAAACGGCTAATCCTTTTAATTGTGTTGCTCATTGGGGCGTTGTGTAATGTTAGCGCACAAGATAGACTGCATCCTGCGCATACGCCAACCTCAAAGAGTGATGAGATTAAGTCTTTCATCACGCAGATGTATAACAACAAACTCTATGAGGATTACGACTTCTTGCGAAAACATTGCTCTTCGGGATTACTCAAAAAACTTCAAGACGCGTATCCTTACGATACCGATGGTATAGCATACGCAACTTGGCTATTTGGGAGTGGGAAACAAAACAGCAAGCTCGGGGCAGACGACAAGACTATTATGCTTGAAGTAAAAGCGGATGGGGATTGGTTTGTCTATACTGCATTGGATATGGGCTGGAAGTTTACTAACAAAATTAGAATCGCCAATAAGAGAGGAGAGATTATAATAGAGGATGTTTGTGCTGTTAAAAATAGAACACATTAGCAAATACATAGAGCATTGAATCGTTACTGTTTTGACAATTACAATATATTTATGGAGCAGATTGAAGATATAATCAGACTTAGAAACATTACAAGTTGCAAACAGTATATGCGTCTCATGTTGGATTTCTATTTTGATGCCATTGAAGCTTCAAGAGAATGTGATTCAAGAATGTTATCAGATGCAAATATTTGGCTACAAGCAATTTTTACAAAAGGCTGTGCTTTCTTGAGCCTTTTAGATGGCATAAACTATGAAAAACCAGGAGTAAGACTGAATACTGTATTGGATCCATCTCTACTATTTACAATAGCAAGACGAATTTATGAATCAGTGGTAGATTTTAATATTCTATATATTCATCCTCAAACTGAGCCGCAGAAGGAGATTTTGTATAACTTATTTATGTCTGCAGGGCTATCAGAGAGATTAAAAAATTGGGATGAGAATATGAGATCTAAATATCCCGAGCGTGCTCAACAAGAAGAAAAAGATATTCAAGATTGCAAGAACGCAATTGAAACCAATGTATTGTGGGATTCTTTAAGTGCTCGCACCAAGATGGTAATAAATAACGCAATAAACGCTCGCAAATTCAGATATCAATTTAATAATCAGAACGAGTTTGTCCCTGTTAAGTGGGAGATGGCTTATGAATTATTGAGAGTAAAGAAAGATTTATACGAGCTAATATATTCTTTTTTTAGTTTACATAGCCATCCATCCTATTTAGCCTTAATCCAATTTAGAGATGCGTTTGCTCCAGATGTTAGACAAGATCTTCAAATGGCTATTCATTCGACACAATGTATTCTCTCATTTATGAGTATTTTTATTGTGGACTACATGACATTATTTCCTAAGGTCAAAGAGATGTTCAATGGACTCGAACTTCCTATGCAGTTTGCGATAGGGATGTATGAGGATGCAATGAGGGGAGAACATAAATATAAGTAAAAAGACATCGGAGAAGTCGAAGATTAAGGTTGGAATTTCCTCAATATGTTGTATTGCATCAATCTAAGGTTTAACTTATTCTTTGCGAGAAATTTTCTATATTTGTAACTAGAATCTACTAATTTGTGTTTTATTAAACAAAACCATAATGATTATGAAAAGAAATTTAATAATTCTATTTTTCATCTTCACCATTTATCCAGCTTTTGCGCAACGGAATATATTTGAATACAACAATACCATTGATATAAATTTGGGCTATAATAATAGTGGTGCCTTAAGAACTCTAGTAGACAAGAACATTTGTGGTGTATCTGGCATGCAACTATCGTTATGTGTGTATGGCGTTTATTTAGATGCGACTTCCAATGTGCAGGGTGATAGTAGCAGTAATATGGGAATTGGCAAATATAAAGGGTATCAAACTTGGGCTTGCCATATTGGCTATTCATTCCCTGTATGCAAATGGGCTAAGATTATTCCTGTTGTAGGAATGACTAGTTGGGCTGAGGGATATTACGATGGTTCAGATTACTATGTAACAGATGATGGGGTGGCAAACAGATTCAAAGGAAATGGTTATAGCTATAAGGCTTTTGATTATGGTATAGTGTTTAATTTTACTATTTCTGAATGGGTAAATCTATATGTTAATATAGAGGCTCACAACATAGGTGGAGGTGTAGGATTAAGTATTCCATTAATACCTTATAAACTGAGACATTAACACCACATCATATATTTATTGCAAAATGCGATTGAAAAATATGAGAAGCCTAGCTCCAATTACCCAGAGCACATCTTTTCAAAAAGTGTGAATAAAGTGTCGAAAAATCAGCAGGTTGAAAATTTGCAAAACGCAGTAGTCCAGTCTTAACTTTGTCAGAAAAAAACGCATGTGAAACTAAAAAATGATTTATGGAAAAGACAAGACAATTGATTGAAACTCTTGGGAAGACTGGCTTTGAAGATTCGGCACACTTTTCTCCTAATGTTTTTGATAATGATGTATTATCGAAAGTAAGGATGGTTATTCGAGATAATCTTACGAGGACTAAGACAATAAGGAATCTTGAATATACTCAGTCGTACCCCATAAAGCATAAAATTGAAAAATACTTCAAAAGTATAGGAGTACAATTGCCTGTTTGGAATGGGTTGTTGATTTATGCAATGTATCTAGAGGGTTATAAAGTTAGACGAGTTGGGACAACAAGTTTAAATGCCTATTTTAATGTTAGTACGGTAAGTGTGCGTAAACTTATGGCTAAATCCGGTTGTGATAATCTAACCACTAAACATCTTCGTAAATAATTGAATCAACTGCAGGTAATCTATTAGATTCTATAAAGGTCTAGAGTACTACAAATCATATCGTGGTTGTAACCCATCATCTGCCTACAATGGCGGTCGTTGCACCGGAGCATAGGGGCAACTTGCTAAATAGTGCCTTCGCAACGGAGTTAGGCGACTTCATCGCTGACAGCCGTATCGATGTGTGGATTTTCGGGCACTCGCACGCCAACATAGATGCAACAATTGGCAATACCCGCATCGTTTGCAACCAGCTTGGTTATGTTTATTACCGTGAGAATCTCGGCGGTTTCGATGGCGGAAAGTTTATTGAGATTTATTAGTTGTATTTTTCTATTTACAAATAGTGATCAAATGAATCTTATTGGGGAATACCCCCGCCAGACACAGTACCAGCGGGGGTAGACTCTTGTAATATATAACCACTTCTCGTCAACTTTCCGACATAAATATCCCTTACAAATATTTTAATTTTTATTCGATTGAAATTGAGGGGGGGTTACAATCCTATTTTCGAGAGAATTTCACTTTTTGCTTTTTCGGGATACTTTATCGGACTCTTTGATGTATCTATAGTCTGCAATTTTGCTAAAGCTTCTGATATATTTCTCTCAATATAGAACAAGTATTCTGCCTCCATTGCTATCGTTATTAGATCTTTATGTCTATCATAGCTATTTTTCATAAGTTCTATAAGCTTCTGTAGAAGTTTTCTATCATCATAGGAATGGGTTCGCTCATGAACCAAACACCTAAAATAAGCTTCAATATAATACGGATTGGTGGAATCTTTTTCATAATTATCCTTTGCCATGCAAATGGCTTCTGAATATTTTTGTTGCAAAATAAGAACCGTTACCAACTCTCTTAATGCTTTAGTGTAATTAGGGGTATCATTTAGTATTTTCTTAAATGTCCCTTCCGCTCTTGGTAGATCGCCATTAATTCTTTGCATAAATCCTTGTACAAAGAGTTTATCGCGTCCTTGCAAACCATTAATGGCAGTATTAAACTTAACCGTTTCCTTTTCCCGAGCCAAAGACAAACATAATAAATAATAAATTTCCCTACACGCTTCAAAATACATTTTAGACTCCTCTTTCAGAAAGCCCTCACAAATTTTGATAACCATATGATATTTTCCTTTGCTATATAGTTCTCTAAGAGTTTTAATAGCAATAGATGGAACTAGCAACTTACTATCGCTATTTCCTGCACGAATAAGAGCCTGAATCTTTAACGTGTATTCCGAAAGATCATTATCATAAAAATCTTCCTCGGCAACTAATTCTTTAGTCTTTTTTTCTATTGAGTCTCCAATATCTTTACGAGGTTGCATTGATACTCTTTCTACATAATCTGCAATTCCAGAATCGATATGAATATACTCCAAACTTGGTCCAAAAAACTCTATAATTGAAATATTGTGTAATTCTTCAAGAATGTCACAACATTCCTGTTTCCATTTCGCTCCAACAATTTCTAATAATACCTTATCGCTTACAGTGCCCAAATGCGTTAAAAGAATAACTATGTCGATTAAGGCTAACTCTCCATAAGCTTTTGCTCTACAATAATCAATGATATTTACTATAGACTTATCTCCAATAGTAACTATATGTTGAAGATTATTTCTAGCTATTAAGCGCCCATCTCGTTTTATAGTATCAATAGCCATAAAAAGTTGCGTCGGCGAACTTTTAAGATTTGTTACCCAAAAGTCAATGTCATCTGAGTCTACTTCTAGCCCTTGACCACGATAGGCATATGCCTTGAATAGGTTTCGACGATCCACTTCGCCTAATGGATGCAGTTCATAACACAACACTTCTTTTTTATCCCTAATTACATGTGTTTTGGGAGTCCTTGAGCTCACTACAAATATACCCAAGAAATTATTTAATGAAGGATGTGATACTATCTCGTAGAACCAGTCTGCAATACTGCCTGATGTTGTTATACAACAACCGTCATCAATTATTAGAATATGCTGTTTAGTTGAGTAAGCTTTATTAAGCAACTCTACTGAAACTTCTAATTTCTTATCTTTACTCCATTCATCCCAATGGAAATCGGCAAGATTGTAAAGCTCTAGATAACTATTCAAATACATAATAAAAGTTTCTATATAGTTTCTAGGGGATAAATGGATCTCAAGAGCATCTTTAGAATAACCTAATTTGGTCCTAATAAATTCTCTCACAAATTTTGTTCGTCCAATTCCACTACGTCCACTTGTAACAATTGCTTTAATGGAATTAAATGCAGATGAATATAATTGTGTTTCTAATTGCTCTATCTCATTGTTACGGCCAACAAATAATTCATCCTTAAATTGAATATCTGGTCTCTTTTTATATAGTAATTGTTTTTGTTTTGCATTTATTTCGCGATGCAATAACTTAACATTAAGGAAGGTTTTGAGATTCAAACATTCCTCTTTAGTTATCCATTCTGGGATGACAGATGTCGTAAAATTAACATCTGGGTCTATTATGTATGGATAAAATTCTATTTTTCCATCTAACATTCTTTGACGAGCTTTTGCCACCTCTATTTTTACCCATTCAGAAGATAATGATTCTTTAGAAATTAAAAGTACAAAGATATCTGATTGTCGTATATATCTAAAAATCTCGTCTTTACTTTTCTTGGCTGGTTCAAAATCATACTCATCCAAAACACAATGTGTTCGACTTAATAATTCAACCAATTTTTTTGCGAACACTTTCTGTCTACTACTATGTGATATAAAAGCCTTTATCATATCGCTTAAATATTTAATTAAACATTCTATTTATCCACATTGCGAACAACTTGTCAGTTACCGAATAGACCTTGTTTATTTCAGTAACAATATCTCGCTCCAAAAGTTTCTTAATGGCCGCCTGAACAGAGCTTGCTGACGAAAGAGCGTGTCGCTTGATAAATTGCGCTGATGTAATTTGTGTTGCCTCTCCATCTTTGGCAATAGCATATAGCAGAGCCTTCTGTTTTTCAGGAATGTTCGATAGAATTTCTCGGAATATGGTATCGTTATATGCTACCATATTAGCGATTGCGCCATCTATAATCTCTCGTGTACACTCCCCATTGTCGGTTGTATCTGCAAAGGATTCATTAAAAGTTCGCTGGATGTAGTATGTGTGTCCTTTGAATAGGTCATACACCCACTTGACATTTTCTGCAGAGATATACTTATTTCGTCTCTCAAAATGATTCATAACAAATGGTACATATATCTCAGGGACAATCGCTCTCAACTCTAAAATGTCAGCACTATTATAGAACGGTCGAGCTGAAGATGTAAACATCTCTTGCATCATATGACGCTCGCTACCAGCAAAGATAAAGTTGCTATTTTTGAGTTTCTGAATATGTGTACGCAACAGAGCCTCAATATTTTTTTCAGGATACTTGGCAATCTGTTGAAACTCATCAATGGCCACTATACAAGGCTTGTCGGCATTCGCCAAGTAGCGGAAAATTTCCTCCAATGTATATTCTGGTATCTCAATATCGCCCAACTCTAAATTAAATGTCGGCAAGTTGGTTATAGGATCAAAACCAAATTTGCCATTTATCGATTTGATGGTCTGTATAAATAGGTTGACCATCCTGTGACTGCGCGGGAGCAAAGTGTCATAGATAGTGCGACCGAGCAGGTATGTAAACTCTCGAAGACTCGATGTGTGGAGTATGTCTATAAAGAATGTATAGTACTCGTTAGCGATTTCAGGTTTGTCGTAGCAAAACTGAATAAGTCCAGTCTTGCCCATACGGCGAGGTGATATAACAACAAGATTATTCCCATTGGTGATTGATTTAATCAGACGAGCAGACTCATTTACTCTGTCGCAAAAATACTCAGGCTCAATTTTACCCGTAACAATAAAAGGATTCTTAACTTTTGCCATAATACCACGAATTTTATTGGCAAATATAATTATTCATTTTGAATTATGCAAATTAAATAATGCAAAATGCTGGCCATTCCCGAATGGGTAATAGTCAGCATTGTAATTAGTCATTTACCGCCAATTTTCGCTTTACAGCCGCCCTCTGGCGAATATGTGCCATCTTCTTCGTGGAGATGTACTTTCGTTTGACACCACACAAGTCGTCATACTCTTTGAGTGTCAGATTGTCCAAATCATCCATCGCCAATAGGATATCAGGATGCAGTTGGCGGTAATAATATGCCCCCGAGCGGACCGATTTGCCAGTGCAACAATTGTGTATTGCCGATTTGTTTTCGTGCGACAATTCAGCGGCGCAATGCAACGAGCGAACAATCGCCACCAACACCCTTGCACCATTGAAAATAAGCACCTTGCACGGCCTTCTAAATTTACTCCTTCTCATTTGCGTTGTGATTTAATAATTAGACTATTATTAGAGTAGGAGTATTTTCGGCTTTTGGTTGGCAGCTACTTGCTTGTCCTAATCAACTTCGCAAAGTTTGCGACTATCGCAATCTATTTATCGTCAGCTATCATTGTTTATTACTGTTTATCAAATATTTGGGCCTTATTTGAGCCACAACTTAGTAAAGTTCTTATTATCAATAACTTTAACATTCTGCATAGGAAAGTAACTAACGCCCTCTAATACTCACTAACAAACGCTAACGCTCACGAAAAGCAACAGAATTTTCTACAAAAATAGACGAATAAATCCCGAAAGCTAAACTCAACTTTCGGGATTTTTCTATGCTTTAATGTCTTCAACAAAAATATCTCGCCAAGTTTGCAATGAGGCGCAATGGAGTGCAATGGAGTGCAACGAGCTGCAATAATAGGGCGAAGAGAATTGTACTTTCTACAAAACAGCATTGGTTGTCGGTGGAGAAAGTCGTTCACAACTTTTTTTGTAAAAAAAATCACTCATTATCAAACCTTCCCTTCAATGCCCCTCTATACTTAATATGAATTCACTAAAAAACAATAACAAAATGGAAACGAAAGTTGTATCATTTGAGCAGATGCCAGAGCTCATTCAAAATCTGGTAGAGAGAATTGAAGCACTTGAAAAGACAGTTCGCGAGAAGCAGCAACCACAGCCACTCGAAGGAGAGCTGATGAGCGTGGAGGATGTTTGCAAGCTACTTGGCAAATCCAAATCTGCGGTGTACCGAACGGTGAGGTGTCACGACATCCCGTTTATCCGCCAGGGCAACCGATTGTACTTCGATCGACCAACCATCAAGAAATGGCTTGAGAAGAAGCAAAATATCGAGTGCATCACCAATATGGAGGAGTTCGAAAAGTTTATGACTCCCGACCCTTGGCGTTATAGAAATCGACGATAGTAAAGCCGTTTGATGAATTAGACTAAGATTGAAAAGGCGGATTTAGTCCGCCTTTTTCTTGTTCATATTAGACAGAACGACAATGCCTCTTCTACCTTATATTTATAAGATTGTTCACAAACTTTTTAGCAATATCACCTCTATCTGACAAATTTTGCTTATTTTTGTATGTTGGAAGATTTATATCTATCAATTTATGGATACAAGAGCATTTGTTGAGAGTTTGGTCCCTGGTAATTATTTTATTACCAAATCTATGGAGTTGACAAAAAGTCAGACTTCCGGAACTTTATGGTATACTAAAAAATTCATTGTACTTTATTATTACATATTCCTTAACGGGAATATAAATACACTCGCGACAGCAAAAGAAATTTGCGATATTTTTGATGGATATATCAATTCGTTACCTGAGGGTCTGCAGGGAAACGCCAAAAATTATTTTTACGCATCACACAGTGTAGCAGATCTTAGAAATAAAGATTTTAAATTGTTTGGTAAGTTTGCAGGAACAAGACAGTTCTCTTCTGACGCAGAACGAATTGCCTACTATGAGAGTGCAAAAAAATATTATTTTGCCTTTTTGATGGAGTCTGGAGGTCAAAGTGGAGTCAATAGATGGATCAAAGACCGTTTGTATACCGATGATTTTTCGTACAAGAAAATTGACGATACAATTACCAGGTGGGCTGAAGATAACCGCGATAACCCTAACGCATCCAATCAGTGGCTTAAAAAGTATAAACAGGGGGAGCGAGATATTGCCATTGCGGGAATGCGTAATGACTATATGGCATTTGTAAGAAATGAAAGACAAATTTTGTTCTATTACGGATTCTTTCATTCAAAATCAAGTGGTAGTAACGACCGAGAATTTAGCAGTTTAACCCCAATAGGAGAACTAGCATTACATAGTAATTACTATGAATTGATAGCCGTATGGGAGCATCAAAAAATCAAGATGCTATCTCAACCTGTGAATATTGAGATTAGGGGTCTTGAGAATAGTCGCATCAGCAACACAGACAAGTTTGCTGTAAATCTCAACCCATATCTAACGATATTAAAGTCACTGAAAAATTCCCTTGGGTTTTCAAAGGAAGCGTATCAATATGTTATATCTAGATTATCTATATATCCTAACGATGGAGTAGATGTCTCTGAGCAATTCATTGAAAGGGTCAAAAGGAAAATTGGAGGTTTTAATCGAAGGGCAGATATTGCCACAGAGGATTTTAATAAAGAGATCCTCAAATATATTTTAGGCATTAGGAGTGATTTAGCAACAGACAATCACCTCAACCCAATTGGTCTATGCAAATGGGATGGTAATGGTTTGTCAATTACAAATCAAGCGAAGTTGGATCGTTTGATAAAGATTTACACGACTTTATGTAAGTATAAGGTTGAAAAGTACAATGAGCTATTTCAAAATTGCACGCACGAAATAAAACGACAATACAAGTTCAACGCTAGTGCGTTACCTTATGTTCTTAATCCGAAGATTAAGATTGATTGGGATATGTACAATATCCATGCTGACATTCTTATTCTTCTATCTTCAAGTGTGCTAATTTTAGAAGCAAAAGAGGGATGGACACTTACTCGTGATACAATAGACATCTTTGTCAATGGAATCAAAGAACTTTGCCCAAATATTTTACATATTTTAGGTTTAACAAGCAAAGCCGCATTGAGGAAGGAACTTAGAAATATTGTTGAGGTATTTGATAAAGAAAGATATGGTGTTTATCTTGAAAACAGTGCTGATGAATACCAAACTTCAGTGGCATCGTATCTTGATGAATCATTGGCAGATCTCGAACAAAAGATTAAAGACAACTCTGCTATGACATCTGTATATATTGATGGTGTACGCAAGCGAAATATGGTACTTATCGGATTGATCAAGTCATATAATCTGCAAAAGTATACAGCTGATGGACAGTTACTAAAATGTGAATGCTGTGGTAATCCGACATTCCTTACTTACAAGAATGAGTCATATGTAGAGTATCATCACCTTATCCCATTTAGTGAATATGATGGTCCAGATCATAGTCTAAACATTATTGCATTGTGTCCGATGTGTCACAGAAAACTCCACTATCTGAAGCAGGAGGATAAACGAGAACTATATGATAGCGTAGCATTGAATAGCTATACTAATTTGTCAATCGAAGATAGATTGGTGGAGTTATTTGCTGAGCGGAAGTTGAAATCATATCAGCTTGAATTCCTGTTGGCGGATAATGCAATAGACGAGAATGCGTATAATAGAATTTTACAAACAGCATAATGGCGAAAAAAAATATAGATAATTTTATCGGTCAAATAACAAATGGGGATAGTGCTGTCGTACTTTCCACAATAAAAAGTAATAGTGTCGACCTAGTCGTTACTAGCCCTCCATACGATGAACTGAGAGATTATAATAATGACTCAGTTTGGGATTTTAATAGTTTTAAGAAAATCGCTCGCCAGTTATATCGAGTAGTTAAGGATGGCGGTGTTGTGGTATGGGTTGTTGGCGACTCTGTTGTTAAGGGTAATAAATCGCTTAGTAGCTTTAAACAAGCTTTGTATTTTCAGCAGATAGGATTCAACATGTTCGATGTCATAATCTACGAAAAAGCAGGTACTGCTCCTCCACATAAGAACAGATACTTTAATGCTTTTGAGTATATGTTTGTTTTGTCAAAGGGTAATCCCAAAACCATCAATCTACTTGAAGACAAACCGAACAAATGGGCGAATCATTCTACATTTGGCAATGTCACTAGAAGAGAGCAAGATGGAACATTGACTCCGAAAGGTCGAAAGGTTGTGAAGCCTTTTGGTGTTAGAACTAATATATGGAGATATAACAACGGAAAGGGGTTCTCTACCAAAGATAAGATTGCATATGAACATCCTGCGATCTTCCCAGAGAAACTGGCACAAGATCATATAATATCTTGGTCTAATGAGGGAGACATTGTTCTTGATCCGTTCTGTGGCAGCGGGACTGTTGCAAAAGTTGCTAGTCTACTAAATAGGAAATGGGTAGGAATTGAAATATCATCCGAATATTGTAAAATCGCGAATGAACGATTGGGTTTAGTATGTACGGAACAATTATTTTAAATAATGCTATAGAGAATAGCATTTCACTACTTGGCAAATATAAAGATAGTATAGATCAGAGTGGTAATATCTTTGTATTGGTTAGGAATGAAGTAGATGCAGTAGGTGATGTGACTTCTGATTTTTTGGATGTCATATATGCCGCCACTTCGATAGGCTATCTGTATGTGAATACTATTGTGGTCCCAACAGACGATAGAATTAATTCTGATTTACCCGACAATGTTTTGTATATTATATGGTTAGCAAAGGATAAGAATCATTTCTTCAATAAAGATGTGATTAGAGAGAGTCATATATGGAAAGATGTTGAGTGGGGCAAAAGAGCAAAGAACTATAACCCTAAAGGCAAAGATCCTGGCAATGTATGGATTCCAACAAAGGATGATGGCAAGGCTCATATAACAGATCACATTCTATTAAGCCTATCGGATGTAATTAATAGATTACATAGTTGTTCGGCACAGAAGGATTTGGGGACATTGTATGTAACTTCAAAGGGAATTGATAAATTAGGTCTTATTGACGGCATTCACATCGAGCAGCTATCGAGTCCTGATGTTGTAACTGAATCAAAACCTTACAGGCCAAATCCTCCTCAAATCAGCCAGCAAAAACAAATAAGTGGAACAGTTGTATTTGGTACTTCGGAGAGAATGACTAAAATTCCCAATGGAAGTGTTAATGTCGTTGTAACATCTCCTCCATACTGGGACTTAAAGGATTATTTTAAAGAGGGACAAATTGGGCAGGAGTCATATCAAACATACCTTAATCGACTTTATAATGTATGGAAGGGGTGTTATGATAAATTATCCGAAGACGGCTCTCTATGGCTTAATATTAATATTAGGACTAAGAATGGCTCTGTCATTCTTATCCCTAGGGATTTCGTACTACAGTGTAAAAAAATTGGATTCCACTATAAAGGTGTTCTAATTTGGCACAAGTCATCAGGCATACCCACCCATGATAAAAATATTGTGGATAGACACGAATATGTCCTTGTTTTCTCAAAAAGTGAGAAACTTAATATAAACAGTAGGATTTGCGATTTTTCTGACTATAAAAATGGGAAGATAAATGGCGGACTATTTTGGAACATAAATAGGAAAGCTGGTAGTGTGGGTAAACAGTTTATACATCCTGCTATTTATCCCAATGATCTTGTATCTCGCATTATACAGATTACAACTAGTGAGAATGACATGGTATTGGATCCATTTTTAGGTAGTGGCACAACCCTAATTGCAGCAATAAAAGAAGGACGAAACTGTATTGGATATGAGTACAATGAGGGATTCAAGGAGTTGATAATTAGTCGATATTTTATGGAAGTTGGCAAAGATAATATCACCTTTATAGAATCTAAAAACAAACGATAGAAGAGACAACTAATACATCATACATACTGTCATGGAAGTCAACCTAAAACAAGCAATATCAATGTTTTTCTCGCAGTCTTCATTTGATATGGTATATTTGGAGGCTGTAGCTAATGCATTGGACGCAGGAGCATCAAATATAAAGATTCATTTTTCAGCATCAACGCTTTCTAATGAGAAATCATTCAAGTTGGTGATCTCTGATAATGGTATTGGCTTCACTGATGAACGCTATAAAAAGTTCTGCAGACTTTTAGATGTTGATAAAGATGACAAAGCTCATCGTGGACTTGGTAGACTGGTTTATCTATTCTACTTTGATAAGGTAAAGGTTTCAAGTTACTATAATGATAATAAGTTTCGCGAATTCAATTTCGACAATGATTTTGGAGCGCAGAATGCCGATAATAGTACGACCCTAGAAGAAGACCATAATAATGGTAGTATCCTGGAAATGACAGGATACAATCTTAAGAAGTTGAAAACGGCAGACTTTGCAAATGCAGAGTGGATAAGAAGACGTATCCTTAAAAAATTCTATTCACTATTGTATAAAGCAAAGAAAGAAAATCGTGATATTACCATTACCATTCAGACAACGATAGGCACAACGGATGAGGTGCGTACTATTAGTGCCGCATCAATGCCTAATCTTGAGGAAAAGACGATTATCACTAAGCATTCGTTAGATGGAGAAATGACGCTTTACTACTCGATTAATGAGTGCGAGGTAAAAGATTCGTCAGTTATCACCGCTATTTCTATTGACAATAGAAATGAATCTATTGAAGTATTTGCCGAGGATCGTATACCTGCAGGATACGACATGGTATTTATTCTGTACTCTGATTCCTTCCAAGGTCAGACAGACGCTACCCGTCAAGTAATTACATTGAGACCGGACACTCTAAGAATGCTGCAAAAAACCTTCCGCGATGAGATTATTACGCTCCTCGAGGAAAGAGCTCCAAAGGTTATTGAAGAGACTCAGCATGAAGCCGAGCAAATCAATGATCAATTTCCTCATTTGCGAGGATACTTCGAGGAGAATACTATTGGCATTAGCTCAAAAGCTGATGTGATTAAGGATGCTCAAACTAGATTCATACGCGAACAACGAGAAATATTATGCAAGTCAACAGAAAGTTTGACCGATGCAGATTTTGAGAAATCAATGAATCTTGCCGGTCGTGCTTTGACTGAGTATATCTTGTTTAGACAGAAAACCATAGATCGTCTAAAAGAGATAGACAAGAAAGATTTAGAATCTACCATCCATAATGTTATTGTTCCGCAGAGGACTGTGTTGCGTGAGGGTAACTTTAGTCAAGATGTCTACAAAAATAATTCGTGGATACTCGATGATAAGTTTATGACCTACACAACCGTTCTTAGCGAGATGGAGATGTCAGACCTTATAAAAGAATTAACAAAGGATGAAAATGTAGAAAGAAATGATGATAGACCAGATATCGCAGTTATTTTCTCTAATGATCCAAGTACATCTGAGAAGTTTGATGTGGTTATAATTGAATTGAAGCATAAAGGTCTAAAGTCGGAAGATAACATAAGGGTTGAAGCGCAGCTTGAAAAACGGGCACGTGATCTGTTTGCGATATATCCTGATAAAATTCAGTCTCTATGGCTATATGGCGTTGTAGAACTTGACAACGATTACAAGGCTCTCTTGTCAACAGCAGGTTACCAGCCTATGTATTCAAAGGGTAATATATTTGTTCATACAGGAGACATAACAGTAGACTGGGAGTCAAGAACAAAAATTCCTGCAGTTCGATATATTTTGGACTTTGATGCATTAGTTAATGATGCTGATGCTCGAAATAAAACATTCTTGAATCTAATTAAAAGTAAATTTTAATTATGAAGAAGATTTGGAATTACATAAATAATACACCACTTAATCCTATCATACTAATTTTGTTCTTCACCATTGTAGGAGGAGTACTAATGATCATACTCGAAGACAATGAAAATAGTATGGATTATTTTCTATCATGTGTCGGATTGGGTATTAGTGCAGCTGTCGTGCAATGCACATTAATACAAAATCGCATCCAAAAGGATAACATAAGAATCCAACTTTTTGATAAACGATATGGAGTATTTCAATCTGTTTTAGATACTATTACCATTATCAAGAGAGATAACTGGGATAGATACATTCTTTTCAATGAGAATGACATCAACAAACAGATGATACTTATTGAAGAGAACTTGTATAAATCTGTACAACTTTCTGTATGTCTGTTTGACAACGATTTGCATTCCAAATTAGTTGCAGTGAATAACGCCTTCTGTAAAGTCACAAAGGTGTATAAAAATATGCTTACAGCCAATCTGGAGAATTTGGCAAATCAAGGAAATGCTCAAGAATACCTTTCAGTCTTGACTACTCACATATTGTCAAGTGCAGGACTTGGCTCCGAGAAATACGAAAATGATCTTAAAGAGAAATTTCCTAATGTGTATATCAATTTAATGGCGTTTTCTAAAGAGTGCGAAGCATATATTACATTTGTTGAAGAATGTGAGATTCTCAAAGATCTTGGTAGATATGTTGTCGTTGACAAATTAGATAAATAGAAGATTTGCATGTGACCAAAACCTCCATTCGATTTTATAATGACCGTGAGGTGCGAGCTGTTAAGGGTGAGCGAATGAGAAAATTTACTAACTTTGCAATATGAGCGAATTTGATAAATATATAGTACAAGGTGAGCCGAGCAAGAAGGCGAAAGCTAATGCGTGGCAGACGGCGATCGGTCTTCAAGATGTGGATGGTTTGAAGCCGTCGGAGTATCTTATCAAGACTGCGGTGCAGCATATCGAGGGCGATATTACTATCGACCAAGTCAAGGATATGCTCGACACCTACTACGAGACCAAAGATGTTCGAGAGCACCTTGACGATGAGCGCACAGAGGAGGCAGACAAAGTTTCGGCACGCATTACCGAGATTTTGTCCGAGCAGTCGTTTTCGTTCACACCCGATTATCTGTTAAGGATTCACCGCAGGTTATTTGAGGGTATCTACAAGCACGCCGGTCAGTTGCGCAATGTCAATATCACAAAGAAGGAATGGGTGCTGAATGGCGACACGGTGCTCTATTCGAACTACGATATGCTGCGTGAAACGCTCGAATACGACTTTGAGCAGGAGAAAAAGACCAACTATTCGGTGCTGAATGCCGATATGGCGGTTAAGCAGATTTGCAAGTTCGTATCGGGCATTTGGCAGATACATCCTTTCCGTGAGGGCAACACCCGCACTACCGCTGTGTTTACGATGAAGTGGTTGCAGACATTCGGATTTAATGTTGACAACGATGTGTTCAAGGATAATTCGTGGTACTTCCGCAATGCTCTTGTCCGTGCGAACTACAACAATATTCCGAAGCGTATCTTTGCCACAACGGAGTACCTAGAGATGTTTTTCCGAAACCTCATATTTGGCGAAAAGAACAAGTTGAGCAACCGTAATTTGTTGGCTGGCGAGCTCCAAAGTGCCACGCCTGAAATTTCAAAGAGCCAAAATGGCACTTTGAATGGCACTTTGAACTGCAATCTTGACGAGTTGGCACTTTTGCGATTTGTGAAAGAGAATCCCG
Source organism: Alistipes sp. (assembly GCA_017555905.1). Classification (GTDB taxonomy): domain Bacteria; phylum Bacteroidota; class Bacteroidia; order Bacteroidales; family Rikenellaceae; genus Alistipes. The sequence continues at coordinate 145,762 of JAFZFP010000023.1, forward strand.
ATGCCACCCAGGTTGAGATTGCCAAGCATATCGGAAAGTCAGAAAGAACCGTTAAGCGTATGACGCCTGTGCTTATTGAGCGTGGACTACTCGAACGAGAGAATGGCAAGCGCAATGGCAAGTGGGTGGTTAAGTGCGAAATTTAGAATAATCATTATTGATACGACAACACCTTGTGAGGTTCACTCACAAGGTGTTCTTTTTTATCCCCTCGAAGTGGTTAGGCTTACTAACCAGTTGATCAGGAAACAAGCCAGTTGGTTAGTCTCGCTAACCGACTACAAATCTTATCAAATTGACTACAATTTGTAGTCAACTGCATTCCCAAAAATCAGATGTATTCAATCTGTATACCATTTAACATTCTACAATAGAAAGTGGACATTCACAACCCCCAAAAACCATATCGACCACAAGCGACATGGTCTTTGGGGCTATGTTATTATTTATCTATAATTTAACTCGTATTTTCTATGAAAAATTACTATCTTTGTGTCAGAATCAGGGCGCCAAGTGGCAAAAGCTAGAAGTAGCCATTAGCCACAATTGCAAGGCTCAATTGATGCCCTTATTTTACCCACAACTCCGTAACTATCTGACTATCAAGGTGGTTTACTTTCTGCATAGGCAAGTAAAGAATGAGTAACGGTGATAACCAATGATAAGCAATGGTTATCAAATTGTCTATTTTAGGCCTCATAATGATAAAGTGAGTTTGTCATTAGCTATCATCGTTTATCAAATTTTCTCGCCCTATTTCAGTTCCAAGATAATACAGATTGTTTATGTTACATAAATTGTGTAAACACTTTTTGTGCAAACAATTTGCGTAGGTACATTTTTTGTATTATATTTGTGACAAAGAAACTAAAAACAAGTATTATGGAAACTCCTTTTATCTTCGGTAAAATTGCGACTGAAAAGAATTTTACGGATAGAGAAGCCGAAACGGCTAACTTGGTCCAGAACTTCACTTCGCTAATAAATACTATTATTATTTCTCCTCGTCGTTGGGGAAAGAGTTCGCTTGTAAACAAAGCAGCGAAATTGGCAATGGAGAAGGACTGCAACTTGCGTATCTGCCACATTGACCTCTTCAATGTGCGCAATGAGGAGCATTTCTACTCGTTGCTTGCTCAGAAGGTTATTGCTGCTACATCTACGAAATGGGAAGAGGCTGTAGAGAACGCAAAAAGCTTTTTCTCACACCTTGTTCCAAAGATTACTATTGGCTCCGATCCCACCAACGAGATAGCTATCGATTTCGATTGGGACGATGTAAAGCGTAATCCAGACGAGGTGCTTGACCTTGCTGAAAAAATTGCAAAGGAGAAGGGACTGAAAATCGTTGTTTGCGTTGACGAGTTCCAAAACATTGCGGAGTTTGCTGATCCGGATTACTTCCAGAAAAAGTTGCGCTCACATTGGCAGCAACATCAGCATGTTGCATACTGTCTCTATGGTAGTAAGCGTCATATGATGTTGGAGGTGTTCACCCACTCATCAAAACCATTCTATAAGTTTGGTACACTGATGTTCCTTGACAAAATTGATACGCCATACCTTGTAGAGTTCTTCCATAGCCGTTTTAAGGATACTGGCAAGAGTATTAATGATGATGCAGCACACTTGATTGCAGAACTTGTGGATAACCACCCTTACTATGCGCAGCAGCTCGCACAGCAATCTTGGTTGAGAACAAATGATGCGTGTACGACTGATATTGTGCGAGATGCCCACTCAGCATTGGTTGAGCAGTTGAGTTTATTGTTCGTGACTATTACAGAAACACTAACAACCCAGCAACTCAATTATTTAAAGGCCTTGATTGCCGGAGAAAAGGCGATAAGTTCTATTGATGTTATGCATCGCTATCAAATATCATCGACAACCGCAATCACACGCTCAAAGACTGCATTGATAAAAAATGACATACTTGACAATAAGGCGGGAGAAGTGTCATTCCAGGATCCTATTTATGCTTATTGGTTGAAGAATGAGTTTTTTGGTAAATAATTCTAATATACAATGTTAAATATGGGACGAATTATTAACATAGGAAAAATATATAGTATTCAAGACTTAAATACACCATCTCAAAAATTACACTCTAATTATCGCGATAGAGTTAAAATTGTCGTAATTGATGATGAAGATTTTATCTATTTTGATGACTTACGCCGCAGTGGATTTAATATCACTCAATACCATGATATTGAAGATCTTCAAACATTAGACGCATTTCATGTGATTATTTGTGATATCAAAGGGATAGGTAGGCATTTTAATTCACGAGCAGAAGGCGCTTTTATTATCAGAGAACTAAAGAAAAAACATCCATATAAAGTATTTGCTGCATATACAGGGTCAACTCACCGTATAGACATAAATGAATACCTCCTAGGTGTCCATATTATTAAGAAAGATATAGATATGGATGATTGGTGTAATGAAATTGATTCACTCGTAAGAAAAGCTGTTAGTCCACAATATGTATGGACTGCAATTAGAGAAATCCTTCTAAATGAGAATGTTTCAACATTAAGCATTGCAAGATTAGAACACAAATATGTGGATATCATCCTTAATAAGAATGGCGATTTCACCGATCTCTTAACAGATAAAAAAATTAAAATTAGCGACAATGTTAAGGATATAATAACTACATTAATATCAAATATAGCACTAGGATTTTTGTTTAAATAATATGAAATACATTTCACCATACCCATATAAATTATCAAATGGAGGAGAATTAATTAATGGCGCAGTATTTAATACTCCAAATTTCTGTACAAGAAACAAACAGAATCCACAATGTAAAAAATTTTATAGATCATTAAAAAAGCGTGGGGAATTCACTTGTCCATATGGTTTTGGTGTCAATGTGGTAGATATTAAAGGAAAAGATGTAATATTGACATGTCTAAATGTTGAAACTATATCTAAAAAGAAAGAAGTTCAAAAAAGACTTGGTGCAGCGGAATTCTTTCCTCGATTGCCATATGATGAATACAAAAAGATTCTTGCTAATTTTCTCCAAATGATAGGAGAAACATCGGATTTTGATGAATCATATTCTATTGAAACAAGACAAGCCTTTTTACAAGAGCAACAAGAAATATTGGATGATACTTTACATGAAATTCGCAAATTAAATTCTCAGCTAAAGGATACTACAAAGCGTCTATCTTCTGCTCTTAGCAGTATAAGAAATCCAACGGACCAAATAGAGTCTCTAAACTTAGATGTATTTTCAATTACAAACCTGATGTCAATTCGACTGGATGCATATGATTTACAGGTAAATCCTGAACTTAATCTTGACTCTGGAAAGCGCCCAATTGCAATATACAAAAAGGTGGAAAAAGTTTATAAGTGCTTGAGAAGTGCAGCCCAGAAGAGAGGAATAAATATCCGATTGAACGGGGCTTCTCACAATCAATTTAATGCGACAAATGCCATTGAGATAGCCTTTTTTATCATTATAGATAATGCAATAAAATACTCTCCTACTAACAAGGAAATATCTGTCAATTTTTATGAACGAGATGATACGTTAATATTAAATGTAAGGAATTTGGGCATTCGACCTGCAGAACACGAGAAAAGCACTTTATTTCATAGAAGTGTGAGAAGCAAGCATGTGGAATCAATAGAAGGTCGTGGTCTCGGATTGTATTTATTGAAACAAATTTGTGATACCAACAACATAAAGATCGATCTTAAAATAGAAAATAAAGACCTTTATTTTGAAAATGGTATAGCATATGCACCTTTTATAGTTTCAATGGAGTTCCGTAATATGATCATACCTGATGAGAATTTTTAAAAGTAATTATTAGGACAAATCGCTGTAATTCAGCAAATACATTTATAAAAAAAGTGTGTGGCCAGAAAGGATGTCCCTCTTTCAGAAGTATATAGCGAGAGGAGGGCTAATGCTCTAATGCACAACTCAATACAAAATAATAAGTGAAACGACTTTGGGTGCAAAACATAAGATTCAATTCAAACGGCGAATAATAAGGAATAATCGAGGGCAAGTCGCCAATAAATAGATACAAGGAAGGCGTTAGATAAACTAAATTAAAGTATAGTTTATCCCCTAAAAATGGGCTTAATATATACTTTAATATAGTTTATAATAGTTTGCTGGTAACAACTTTCGCAAATAATGTTTATCTTTGTTGAAGAATAGAAAACTCTAAAACCCAACAATATGGAGCGCATTGTTAGTGGCAATGATATTTATTATCTAAAGGAATACCAGCTGGAAAAGGATTTTGAGCAGGATGTGGTTGCGAATTACCGACATATATTCGGTAATGATACTGTATATATTGATATCAAGAAGAAGATTGGTGATAACATTGTAACCATTCCAGATGGTTATTTGCTCGATTTTACTTTTTCAAATAATCCTCGCCTATATATCATTGAGAATGAATTGAGCGTTCATGATGCCTATAAACACATCGGTACTCAACTCTTGAAATTTGCTGTATCTTATAAGCAAAGTCGCCTAAAGATCAAACAGTACATCCTTGATTACCTATCTAAATCGCCTACGAATATGGCATTCATTGAGTCAAAGGCATCGGAGATGGGTTACCGTAATATAGACGCAATGCTTGAGTCTATGATTTATAGAGACACTGTAGATGCCATTGTTATTATCGACAATAGTTCTGCAGAGCTTGAGAATGTATTGAGTCATCTTTCAATGAAGATTGATATTATAGAGTTTAAGGCATACGAAAATAATAAAGGAAATCGACTCTATAAATTCATTCCATTTAATAATGAGGTTAAGGAGTTTGTGGCGGCACGAAGTGGTACAAAGAGTGTCTCTCCAGAAGATATTGATACCATTGTTGTCCCAGCTCAGGAAGAGGGCTTCCAGTCGGCTTTCATCGAGAGTAATGCGTGGTGGCAAATTCGTATATCTGTGTCTATGCTTGATAAGATTAAGTACATTGCCGCCTATCGTACAGCTCCTGTATCAGCAATTACTCATATTGCCGAAGTTGATCGCATAGAGAGATACAAGGATACTAATAAATACATCCTATACTTTAAGGAGCCAGCAAAGGAGATTCCTCATATTGAGTTAGACAAAGACAAAAAAGGCGTTGCACCGCAAGCATCTCGCTACACTAACTATGTGAGATTGATGTCTGCAACGAAATTGTCAGAGGTCTTTTAGTATATAACTATACATATTACCAACATTAAGCAGAGGCAGTCCCTCTGCTTTTTTTGTGTCGTTGTCCGAGCTTTCGGGCGGATATTCCTATGCTTTTCGTAGGCAACCGCAGATTTTTTTTGAAAAATTTTTCACTCTTTCCAAACCTTTCCAGACAAGGGCTCCCTATACTTACAATGAAGCGACCACAATCGCACAGACAACAACTTTTATGTTTAACCAATAAAAATTAAAAAACTATGGAGGTAATTACCATTGATTCGAAAGCTTTCCAGCAGTTGGTGGAAAAAGTAAATCTCATCGCCGATTATGTTCACGAGGCAAGATTGGAGCAGTCAACAAACTCTGATGAGGAGTGGGTTGATAGCCAGGTTGTGTGTCAGTACTTGCGCATCTGCGAGAAGACACTCCAACGACTCCGTGCCGCCGGCAAGGTTGCTTACAGCTGTGTCGGCAACAAGTATTATTACCAGATTGCCGAGATCAAGCGTTGCCTGAAGGCGCACATCATCAAGAGTAGCGACGAGATGCTCGATGACCTGATTCAGCGTAGCGGATACAACCCGAGAAGATAGGTCCCGCAACCCGCACAAAGCCCGCCCGACAATTAGTGTTTGGCGGGCTATTTTGTCATATTGCAAAAGTTTATTTCGCAATAATTATCAACGAATTGAAATAATTACTAACTTTGTGAAAACCTATAAATATTGCCCAATATGAAAAAACTATTATTCATTGTCGCATCCTTTTTAATGGTTGCTTGTGGAGTGAAAAAATCAGAGTATAATAAAATTGTCGCACAAAGAGATTCTTTGTTGGTTGCTATAGATTCCTTGATAAAGGTGAATGATGAATTGAATAATGGAGAAGAAAGATTGATGAACTATATAAAGTTGTATAATGAAAACAAAGACTATATAAGTGCATTAGAGAAACTGAACAAATTAAAACAATACCATAAGGAGTCTCCTATGTTTGCTAAACACAAAAATATGTTTTCAGAAATAGAGAGAAGGGCTCAAATAGTGGCAGATAGTATAGCTAAAGTTCAAAGAGATAGTATAAAATTGGCAGGTATAAACGAGCTAGGGCAATGGTATATCGGTGATTTTGTAAATGATTTTGACGAGCCAACAGGAGAACATTTTGTATATTCTGAAATTTATGGAACATTCAGTAATAGTGCAACGGCATCAAGTAGACTAAAGGTATATGTTCAATTTTTACACTACGCTTTTAAAGATCCATACGACTATAGTGTAAGGTTTCTATTTGATGAATATAATGATGGAACATACGAAAAAGAAGAATGTACATCTATAAAGGTTGTCAATAAGCAATTACGAAAAGTTTATAGAGAGTACAGTGCTTCGCGTTATGACTATTTAGAAGATAGTAATGGGGAGGTTTATTCCACTAAGGGAATTCTGTCCGAAGAAGGGGAGTACGAGTTTGAAATGCGATTCAAATATGGTACTGTGTACCGATTCAACATTGATACAAAATACATAAACAATGCCTTAGTAAAAGCTCGATTAAAAAGAATAGAGGATTTATAATGGTTTGGCTCTTGCATCCTAGCCATAGGAAGTTTGTTAAATTGCTACATCAAAAGGTTGGAGCAAATGGATTTATTGTCATAACAAAAGATGATTGTATAACATATGATAATCTTTGGACTGCACATAACAATAATTCTACGAAGATACACAAAGGGGCATATAAAATTATTATTACAGCCGTAAATAGACAACTAGAATATAATGACATAACATCAATTCATAGAACTATAAGCGTTAATTTTATCGAGTCAAAATTGCGTAAAAATGAATTACACACACCATTTCGAACAGTCAGAAATACGGTTATATATTTTATAGAACGATTTATATCAAAAATTATAAGACAAATATAAAAACGAGTAATTTTTCTAAATCAATATTTCTTATTTTGTAATGTTTGGGAAATATTATTACATTTGTGCAATTAACTATGAATAAATTTATGATAGCAGAATTAAAAGGTTTTCTATTGGCAAATAATATTGAGCAGGTAGTTGCTAATGACAATGCCGTCATATTTAGAAAAGGTGGATTGTCATTCCTATTTCAGCATTCAACAGATGATCCTTACTACTTTAGGTTGTCACTACCTAAGGTAGCTTTAGCTAAAAACATCGCCAATGTGGACATAAATGATTTAGAGGTTCAATACAAAGTGATGAAAATAACAATAGTAGATGGTGATGTATGGATTGTTGCAGAACAATTTGTATATTGTAGAGAAAATCTATCCTCGTTATTTACAAGACTCATTACTTTGTTAGAAGAGGTTCTTAAAGCATTGAAAGAAAAGTTACAAGCTAGCACAAATGTCAAAGATGAAACCGAATAATAAAAATATACCGAATAAGGAGAATATCGTAAAACCATACATAATACATATGTGGTGGTCAATTACAATATTATCCCTATTACTGATCGCATCAATATCATTTATTTTCAGTGAACGAGTTGTTAATGCAGATAACCTTGCTGAGTATATTTCATTTGCATCAGTTTTATTATCCATAACTTTGTCTATATTTGCAATTTTGTATACATACACATCCAATGTACAAATACAGGAACAATTTAACAAAATTGATTGTGCAGCTTCAAACATTAATGATGTATCGTATAAATTACATGATGTAAGTAGTAGATTGAATGATTCATTGACTGATATTACAACAACATTGGCAAATCTGGATAAAGGTCAACAAGAATTGAACAAAAAAGTAAGTGATAGAAATAGCATATTAACAAACATGGGCGAAATCCTTAAAGATATAAATAATAGTGAAAGTTAAGAATTATTGGTATTTTATATCACTGGAGAAACTCTGTGTTTAAAATTATCAACTAAATAGTATGGCTTTCACTCCCGCCTATGTTTTATTATTATCTCTGCATAAGTAATTACAGCACAGAAATTTAAGGTGGACACAGTACGGCAATTCCCGTACCCAAAAAACGGTCAAAACTGTTACTTCGGAACTCAAAAGTAAACCTAAAAATCGTGGGGAATCTGGGTGAATTTTATTCAAAAAGTTAGTCCGATAACGCGAAAAAGTTTCGGATTCTTTGAGGTTCTTTTCGGCATCTACCCATTTGTAAGATTTGAAAATAGTCCACTATTATCTGCCCCTTCCAAATGGCTATCTGCTCGAAAATAGCACTCAAATAACCTCGAAATAAAATTCACCCCGATTCCAATTTTCGCACTCAAAATGATGGGCGAACATAGGTTAAACTCTCGTTTTGAGTCGGAGAGAGTGTTGTCGCTAATAAAAATATAGGCACTATTTCGGTGGTGCTATATACAAACCCCGCTTCGATGATAAATCGAGGCGGGGTTATGTTATTATCTCACAATCCTTGAAAGGGTTGTGGCGAAGGTGGAGCAATGCTACTCTAAGCGTACGCTGACTTCGGAGTAGGCGTAGCTGAGGGGGTGGCGGGGTGACTCGTAGTAACCGCCTGTGTATAGCACGGTCTTTTGTGGGCCGCACTTGAGTTCGATGAAGTCGTCGCCGATAGCACCAACAACAATCTTGGGAAGGTATTCGCAGTGTGCTGTGATGTTTGTGCCCTTCTTGAGCTCTTCGCGCTTGTAGGTCTTTGGATATGGGGTGATGGTGTTGCAACCTGGGTCGCAGGCAACGGTGTAGCCACTTACGTGGCACTCGGTCCATTTTACGCCTCTCTGTTCGCTCATAATTATCAGGTATTTAGTTATAAATTAGTTTTTGTCCTTGATTTGGTTGTTATCTCTTTGTTGAAGCACGTAGTCCCTCGATGACGCTATGGGTGAAGCCCGCGGCCTCCATAGCGTTGAGGCCCTTGATGGTGAGACCTCCAGGGGTTGTTACACGGTCAATCTCGGCCTCAGGATGAGAGCCGTTTGCCGAAAGGAGATCTACAGCACCGAGCAGGGTCTGCATTACTATATGTTTGGCGTCGTCGGCGCGGAAGCCGAGTTCCACACCGCCCTCCATCGCTGCGCGTATATAGCGCAAGGCGTAGGCGATGCCACACGATGCCAACGACGTGGCCGCAGGCATAAGGCTCTCCTCGATAAGCATAGCCTTGCCCAACTCGTTAAATACATCAAGTAGGAAGTCGTCAAGAACCTTCGTGGAGCGGGTGGAGCAGAGGAAAGTCATACTACTCTTCGTCGCTATGGCCGTGTTGGGTATTATGAGGTATGTGGCAGGGAGCTCTCCATCGCCCTTGTCGAGCCACTCCGAGAGTTGAGCGATGCCCAAACCTCCGACCATCGAGGCGACGGCCTGGCGCGAGTAGTCGAGGTGAGGCTTTATCTCGTCGAGGACCTCCACCACCTTCCAAGGCTTCACGGCAAGCACAATGAGGTCGGCCTCACGCACGGCCACGCGATTCTCCGTGGTCACGTTAATCTCTGGATATTCACCCGTTAGGGCTTCGAGTTTTGGTGTCGAAGGGTTTGAGACATAGATGTCTGTGGTGGATATCGTGCTACCCTGGGCCAGGCCTCTGGCCAATGCACCACCCATATTTCCAGCACCAATGATTGCTACTTTCATATAGTTTGCAGTTTGTGTAAAGAGTTACTCAACTACAAAGATAATATATTTTATATAATGTATACTAATTTGAGCGCCATTTGCTACCATAGCCTTATATATTTATTCGCGGACCAATAAAAAAATATGGCTCTTGCGGCTTGCGCTCGTTATACCATCTTGCCACATACATACAAATCTTGGAATCTGTGCGTCCGTTGTTGTTGGAGTACACAGCCTATTAGTCTCCGTCACCGCCCTCTCCTCGACGTGGTTACAAAAAAGGGCCTATCCCGAAAGATAGACCCTACCATAATATAGCACTAATTACTTGCGCATAATAGGCATCTTGCCCTTATGAGAGGCCATGGCCTGTGGCTTAGCAAACTGTGCTTGCTCATTGAGGCTGTCAATAAACTCCTGAGCAGGAGATACGCCCTCTTTGCTAAGTGTTACGACATCGATAGTACCAGCGCCAAAGTTGCCCTCATAGTCCTCAGCAATGCCAAGGAATGTGTATGCTGCATCGTACTGTAGAACAGCAACTCCGCTCTCGCGATTGAGCGATACGAGGTCTGATTCCCACTCATAGCCATATGTAATCAACTCCGCGTAGATATCCTCGTCAGAGCATCCCCACTCAGTGTAGTCGCCATCATAGAAACCTGTGTACCAGTTCATTGCATCGGCAGTTGGTAATACGTTATATGGCAACACAACATAACCCGTGCAGTTGAGGAAGCGTTCGGGATCGAGCTCGGCAAGAGCTGTACCGTCGTAGTAGTCGCCAAACTCAAACGATACGGCTGCAGTGCTTACGACCTTATCAAGTGTTGTAAACGCCTCGCTCACTGATGCGCGGTCGCTTGCAATATCTCCGCTGTTAATATCTACAGCCACGGCATAGATGATATACTCGGTTGCAGGATTTAGCTGATTGAACATCATGGTGTAAGTACCCAAGTTTGCACCCATGTCGGTAAGATACTCGGCGCGTGAGTAGCCGAAGAAATCTGCGCCATAGTCAATCTCATCATTAGCATATGCTATGAGTGCTGCATCCTGGGTGCCATACTCCTCGATATAATACTCAAGATCAAATGTCGAGATGTATGACATAAAGTAGTGAGCACCAACAGATGGCTGTGCTGTTACATATACTGTGTTGTGTGATAGCTTCTCATAGTCGATAGCGAACTCTACGGTCAAATCAGCAGGATCTCCCGAAGCCTCGGTTGTGGTAAATGGGAATGTGATGAGCTCTGTTGTAGGAGTCTCATTATAGCCAAAGCATACAACGACATACTCTGTTTCAGGTGAGAGACCACTAAATGTAGAGAGGTCGGTAACACCGGTGCGAAGAGCCGATTCCACACCACCATACCACCACTCAAGGTCATCGATGAGTGTCTGCATATACTCCTCGTCGCTGTCATACCAAGTTAGCGACTCGGCCGTCTGTATAGAGCAGATATATGTCTCCTCATTATTTGATGGTGTCACAGTGCCATCTACGTGGTCGTAGTATCTCTCTGTGATATTGCAATCGAAGGTGAGTTCAGAGCTCTCTGCTGTAGGGGTCTCAAATTCGACAACAAAGGCCTCGGTATTTGGCAAGAAGTCGTCATCTACACCAATGGCATAGGCATAGTGCTTTGTGCCAGCCTTGAGGTCCTCAACAGAGAGTGACTTCTCGCCAGCGAAGCAGAGGTTGGCAATCATCTGTTCAGTGGTTGCATTCATACCAAGGTAGTAGTCTCGGAGGGCTACAAGGTGGTTGATATAGGCCTCAGCGCCCTCACCGAACTCGGTCAAACGCGCCTCGCTCATAATGTTTACGAAGTAGATTGCAGTTGATGATGAAGGCACAACATTTACAGTTGCCTTATTGTAACTTATATCGCTAACACTAACCTCGAATGTGGTGTCAGACGTTGCGAGGGCGGCAGTTTTAAACTCCTTGTACTCGAAGTCGGAAACCACCTCGCCAGAGGCTGTAAGATGGTAAGCGTAGAGGTAGTACTCGGTGTTGGGAGTTAGGCCCTCGGCGATATCCTCCTTAACGCCAGTAGTGAGGGCTGTTGCGAGATACTCCTCAAGTGTTATACCCATATTCGCGGCAAGCTGATTGAACCATGCCAAGTCATCTGCGATATAGGCATCGATGCTCTCGAAGGTCTCGAATGTCGCCTTGTCAGTGATCATAACCATGTATGGCATCTCCTCGGCAAGAGGAGTTACGCGGAAAGATACAGTAGTCTTGTTAGTCTCCAAAATCTCGAATGTAAAGCAAGGCTTCTCATCGGGCTGATTAGGCTTGTCGGTGGGCTCTGGCTGACAACCCACTGCTAACAACATTGCCACTGCGGTGAACAATGGAGCGAATAGTTTGAAAGTTTTCATAACTGTTAATTTGAAGTTTTAGTATTTTTTTGGTAAATTTTTTCCTATGACAATATGTCGCTAAAACTATATTGGGTGCAATCTCGGATTTTTGCCAACACAAAGTTAAGTAAATTTATCTAAAATTGTTATCAAGTTTAAACTTTTTTATGCTTTTGTGCAAATCGCAGATTGTCATTAATATACATAATATATGCCATAAGCTATTATAGCGAATTTTGTCAAATATAGCTCTATTTATATATGGTGTATATAGTCCAAAAATGTCATATATCTGACGATTACAATAGGCGTAAATCAACGCTATGATTGTCACTGCAAATTTACCCCCCCCCTTGAAATTTCCAAATTTTTGGCTAAAAAATTGATAGTAAGGGGTAAAATTTCTGCATATTACGTAAATATGCGAGATGGAACGACAATCAACCGTTGTGATAATTTGGGGTCGGGCTGTCAAAGAGATGTCAAAAGATGGAGGAGGTGTCGCGGACAACTGCAGATAATATCTTGCCATGTAGCCTTCAACTCCCGCTTGAGCTGAGCCACTGCTTTGGGTCATCAATCCGTTTGCCACAATTTGACCAATAAGCCCCAATAAGCCCAATAAGCCGCCAATCAAGAGGACAAAAAAAGAAAGCCCCTCCACAATCACTTGTAGAGGGGTCTTGAGGTCTGAAGCGAAGGATTGCCTTCGCTTCATATAGCCGTGTTTAGCCTTTTATAGCATTACGGATGGGTTGTAATGATTAGAGTAAACCTCATTTGACCCCATTTAACCTTGTTTAATGGGGCGTAAAAAAGGGCGTAAATTTTTTTTTCATTTTTTTACGCTCACCTCTTGACTTCTTGTACAAATCTGGTATACTCTTAATAAATGTTTATTATTAATGAAGTACAACCTTAGATTTAAGCACGATGTTAAGAAGAATGTTTACATCTCGAAGAAGGCAGATATGAGCGCAGAGCCTTACTATCAAATCAGCGCAATCATCACTATCAATAAGAAGAGAATTAACTACTACACTGGTTTCTCAGCGCAAGAGAATGCGTGGTTTAATACTATCTCAGATGATGGTAAACACTCATACGGAGTTCGTAAAGGGTGTTATGCAAAGAAGGGGGCTCGTGTAGTTCCTTACTCAGATGTTAATAGGGCATTGAATGTAATAACCGCAACAATGCTAACTCTATCAACCCAACAAGAAGAGTTAACAAAGGAAATCATTGTCGAAGCTCTTAATGAGGCGTTGGGTAAATCCACACGAAATAAATGCAAGGATGTTGAGGCAGTTTCAGCAGAGCCTGAAATTACTGAATCGCCAGAGCCTGAGGTGAAGGAAGAAGAGAGAAA
>JAFZFP010000024.1 GCA_017555905.1 Alistipes sp.
AACCTATCCCGTGTATAAGATGGAAATCTCTAACACATCTCACCCATTCTACACAGGTAAGATGAAGTTGGTAGATACCGCAGGTCGTGTGGATAAGTTTATGAGCCGTTACGCAAAGCGCTACGATAAGAAGAACAAGTAGTAGATCTTGTTTCTCAGACAACTTGAGAGCGAGTCCAAAATTTTGGATTCGCTCTTTTTTTGTTACTACCCTCCCACTACATTAGGAAAACGATATAGGTAGATAGAGCGCCCAACAATAGAGGTGCAACGTATAACTGAGTCCCTTGTTGCTATTATCGATAATATTTGTTATCTTTGTCACCTATATATAATATATCGATATGTTGCTACACGAAAAACTCAAGGAGTTCAACATAATCCTCGCCTCGGCATCGCCACGACGCAGGGAGTTGCTTAAGGAGACAGGCATAGAGTATCGCCTCGCCACAAAATTTGAGTGCGACGAGTGCTACCCTGCCACCCTCCCAGCAGAGGAGGTGGCACCCTTTCTCGCTACACTGAAGAGCCACGCCTACCCCTACGACCTTGCACACAACGACATCCTCATCACGGCCGACACAACGGTAGTCCTCGGGGGTGAGGTATTGGGCAAGCCCTCATCGAAGGAGGAGGCTAAGCAGATGATTGCACGTCTGGCGGGCAAGGAGCATAGCGTGGTTACGGGCGTCACAATCCGCTCGAAGGAGAGGGAGCGCACCTTTGCTTCATCGAGCAAAGTGCGTTTCGCCTCGCTCACAGCCGAGGAGATAGAGTACTACGTGGAGCATTACAGTCCTATGGACAAGGCCGGGGCCTACGGAATTCAGGAGTGGATAGGCTACGTAGGTATCGAGAGTATCGAGGGTTCATTCTTCAATGTGATGGGACTCCCTGTGCAACGCCTCTACCGTGAATTGGAGTGCTTCATCGAGGCCCTCCCATCGTGCTACCTCTAAAGTAAATTATAATCATAAAACTATAACACAATGAAACGAACGCTAATCCTCTTTGCGTTGCTCTTCGCAACAACTTTCACGGCAGTAGCCGACAAGGGTATGTGGTTACCCTCGCTTATCTCGACTCGCATCAAGGATATGAAATCTAAGGGTTTCAAACTCTCTGCCGAGGATATCTACTCTATTAACGAGGCATCGCTCAAGGATGCTGTGGTACTCTTCGACGGTGGTTGCACAGGCGAGATCGTATCGGAGAAGGGTCTGCTCATCACCAACCACCACTGCGGTTACGACGCCATTCAGGCCCTCTCAACCGTAGAGCACGACTACCTCACCGATGGCTTCTGGGCTATGTCTCACGACGAGGAGTTGCACTGTCCAGGCCTCAAGGTCCACATCCTTGTACGTATGGAGGAGGTTACCGACCGCCTCGCTAAGGGTGAGACCAAGGAGGATATCATCGCTAAGGCTGAGGCCGAGGGTGTAGGCTACCGCGCAAAGGTGGAGTCTATGTACTACGGCAATATGGCCTACCTCTTCCTCTACCGCGAGTTCTCGGATGTGCGCCTTGTGGGAACACCTCCAACGGCTATCGGTAAGTTCGGTGCCGACAACGACAACTGGATTTGGCCACGCCACACTGGCGACTTCTCTATCTTCCGCATCTACGCTAACCAGAACAACGAGCCTGCGGAGTATAGCGCATCAAACAAGCCATACACCCCTGCTCGCCACTTCGAGATCTCGACCAAGGGCGTTAAGGAGGGTGACTTCACTATGATCTATGGTTTTCCAGGCAACACTCAGGAGTATATCACATCGGATGCTGTGGAGTATGTAGCCGAGTTATCCGACCCTACGAAGATCGATCTTCGCACTAAGCGTCTCGACATCATCGGGGCGGCACAGGCAACTTCGGCTAAGACTCGTATTCAGTATGCCGCTAAGCAGGCAAACATCGCCAATGCGTGGAAGAAGTGGCAGGGCGAGGTTAAGGGTATTAACCGCCTCGGCACCGTAGCCAAGAAACTCGACTACGAGGCTCGTTTCCGTGCTGACAACCCCGATAAGGCATACCTTTTAGACTCTTTGGCTGCAGCATACGAGCGCAACCAGGAGGGTTACTTCAACTATGAGTTGTACACCGAGACCTTGCGAGGTATCGAGTTGCAGAACGCCGTTATCATCGCCCTCAACGAGAAATTTAGCCCAGAGCAGAAGATGGCCCTCGCAGAGCTCTTCTACAAGGACTTCGACATCAACGTAGACCGCGCTATCGCCGTGGCTATGCTCAAGGAGTACGAGGCGATGGGTACCTACATCTCTGAGGAGTTGAAGGCCTTGTTCGACAAGTTCGGTGGTGCTGAGAACTACGCTAACTGGCTCTACGACAACACTAAGATTGGCTCATTCGAGACCTTCAGCGTCGAGGCCGCAAAGTGCGACCCTATGGCCGAGTTCGTATTGGCTATCGCACCAATCCAGCAGCGTGTGAAGCCATATACCTACCGCAACTTCAGCAACCACCCCGACATCGAGCGTTGGTTCCGCCCATACGTGAAGGCCTTGATGGAGTGGGATAAGAAGCGTGCCTTCTTCCCCGATGCAAACCTCACATTGCGTGTGGCTTATGGTAAGGTTGCAGGCTATGAGTATGCCGATGGCGAGTACCACTTGCCACAGACCACCTTGGAGGGTATTATGGAGAAGGATAACCCAGAGATCTACGACTACAACATCCCACAGCGTCTCCGCGACGTCTATGCCGAGAAGGATTATGGTCGCTGGGGTGTGATGATGAATGGCAAGTACACCGTACCTGTCTGCTTCATCGCCACCAACCACACTACAGGTGGTAACTCTGGCTCTCCAGTACTTAATGGCAAGGGTGAGCTTATCGGTGTGAACTTCGACCGCACTTGGCTCTCTACGATGAGCGACATCGAGTTTGACGAGAGCCTCTGCCGCAACATCATCTGCGACATCCGCTACGTCTTGTTCGTTGTGGATAAGGTTGGCGGTGCTGGCTGGCTTATCGACGAGATGGGCCTATAGGTTACGTATATAGTGGAGGGTGTTCGAGCACCCTCCTATATCTAATTTTTACGGAAAAAGTATGAAGTACTACGTTATCGCTGGTGAGCCCTCAGGAGACCTCCACGGAGGTAAACTGCTCAGAGGCATCAGAGAGGAGGATGCAGAGGCTACGTTCCGCTTCTGCGGTGGCGACCGTATGGCCGAGGTTGCGGGTAGTGATGCTATGCTCTACCACTATACCGAGATGTCGTTCTTTGGCTTTGTGCAAGTGGCTATGAACCTACGCACCATCTTTAGCCAGATAGATAATGTGAAGGCAGACATCAGCCGTTTCAAACCCGACGTAGTGATACTCATCGACTACCCCGCCTTCAACCTACGCATAGCCAAATGGGCTAAGGCTCAGGGTATCAAGGTATACTACTACATTGCACCCAAGGTTTGGGCGTGGAAGGAGCGCAGGGTGAAGAGCATCCGCAAGTATGTGGATCGCCTCTACACCATCTTCCCCTTCGAGAGCGACTACTTCCGCTCACACGGCATCGAGCCACACTTCTTTGGTAATCCTCTAGTCGATGATATTGCCGAGCGCAAGCCATCACTCCCCACTCGTGAGGAGTTCTGCAAAGAGTGGGGATTGGATGAGCGCCCAATAGTATCACTCTTGGCTGGTAGCCGAGTATCGGAGATTAAGGCCAACCTCGCAGATATGGTGGCTATAGCGCGCCAACTCCCCGAGAAGCAGTTTGTGGTTACGGCAGTGCCTTGGATAGATAGGGCGCTATACGACTCAATCATTGGGGATAGCGGAGTGAAGTATGTGTGCAACAGCACCCAGCAGGCCCTATCGCTAAGCGAGGCTGCTATAGTAACTTCGGGAACTGCGACCTTAGAGACCGCTCTTATGGGAATCCCTGAGGTGGTGCTGTATCACGTGCCTCTCCTCTACGAGAAACTAAAGCCCTACTTTCTGCGCATACCCTATATCTCGTTAGTGAACATCAACCTCAACCGCGAATCGGTCAAGGAGTTGGTCTGTGCCAACCTCGACATTGCCAAGGCCACCGAGGAGCTACGTTCAATCCTCAAGGGAGGTAGCCAACGAGAGCGTATGCTCAACGACTTCGCCGAGTTGGCTCAGATGATGGGAGGCGATGGTGCTTCACGACGTTTTGCTAAGGATATAGTAAACTCTCTTAACCGATGAAACTGATAAACATCATAAACAACTACTCCGCTGAGGGCGAGGTTCCACGCTTCTACCTCAAGGCCGACACTGCCCTACTGCGCAACAACGACACCTTCTACATCCCCGACGGTGTGGGTCGCGTCGTGGCAATGCCACATATAGTATTGAAAAATGCGCGCCTTGCCAAGTGTCTTGGTGAACGCTTCGCTACACGATGCATCGATGGCGTTATGGGAGGTGTTACCTTCACAGCAATCGACAAACTGGAGGAGGCTCAGCGCGAGGGACTACCCTGGGATGAGGCCGTAGGCTTCGACCACTCCTCGGCACTCTCGCTCGACACCCTATCTCGCGACGCTATGCTCGAAGGTGCTAAATTCTACATCAACGGCGAACTCAGAGCAACCATCACACTTAGCGATATGCGTTTCAGCCCCGACCGCATCATCAGCCACCTATCCGAAGCGATGACCCTACGCATTGGTGACCTCATCTACTTGGGTTCTGCAGAGTCATTCGAGGTGAAGGCTGGCGACAACTATAAACTATTTATCGGCGACCACAAACTATTGGACTTCGACATCAAGTAGTTCGCCTTTACCTATATAATATAGTAAGAGGATGCTCATACGTTGGTGAGCATCCTCTTTTCTATACAAACTCCACTCTTTTTACTCGAGCAAGTCGGGGCGTAGTGCCTGCGTTCTTGATATCGCCTGCTCCTCCTGCCACTTCTCAATCTCGGCAAAATTTCCCGATAGCAACACCTCGGGGACCTTCCAGCCATTAAACTCCGAAGGACGAGTATAGACGGGTGGAGCGAGAAGGTTATCCTGGAAGCAGTCGGTAAGGGCCGAAGCCTCGTCACCAATAGCACCAGGAATGATGCGCACCACCGAGTCGGCAATGACACAAGCGGCCAACTCACCACCAGTAAGAACATAGTCTCCGATGGATATCTCACGTGTGATGAGATGCTCACGGATACGGTAGTCGATACCCTTGTAGTGGCCACAGAGGATGATGATATTCTTCATCAACGAGAGGCGGTTAGCCTCACGCTGGTTGTAGGTGATACCGTCTGGCGAGGTGAAGATAATCTCGTCGTAGTCGCGCTCCGACTTCAACTTCTCGATACAGCGATAGACAGGCTCTATCTTCATCACCATACCTGCCTCACCTCCGAAGGGGTAGTCATCCACCGTGCGACGCTTATCGTCGGTGTAGTCCCTCAGGTTATGCACATATATCTCGGCGTGACCCGACTCCTGCGCACGCTTCAATATCGACTCATTGAGGGGCGAAGCGAGCAATTCGGGAACTACCGTAATAATATCAATACGCATAGCGGTTATCCTTTATAGTTAATCTCGTTGTTCAACACCTCGACGATGAATGGGTTGTATAACACCTCGTGGCCAATGGTAGACTCTGCCTCGTGGCCAGGGTAGATGGTAACGTCGTCACCAAGGGGTACTATCTGCTCCAAGATAGACTTCATAATCCACGAATAGTCGCCACCAGGGAGGTCTGTACGACCAATGCTCTCTCTAAAGAGGGTGTCTCCCGTGAAGAGGCTCTTGCTCTCGGCGTGGAAGAGTACCACGTGGCCAGGAGTATGACCAGGGGTCTTCAAAACATTGAGTGTGGTCTGACCAAAGGTTATGCTCTCCACAGCATCGAGGTCGATATCTACTGCTGGCACCTCGTTACACTTAAGGCCATACATCATACCGCCAGCACAACTGTCGATGAGGAACTGATCCTTCGACGAGCAAGCGAACTGCACGCCATACTGCTCCTTGAGCCACTTAACACCGCCGAGGTGGTCGAAATGGCCGTGGGTATTCACCTCCATCACTGGCTTCAAACCACGTGACGAGATCATATCCTCCAAGATCTTATTCTCGCCCTCAACCATATTACCTGCATCGACGATGATGCACTCCTTAGTGTCGTCCCACACCAAGTATGTATTCTCCCTAAAGGGGTTAAAAACAACTCGTTTAATCTCCATAATATCTTTTTTTTACTCTATTTCTGCCTTCAAGGTTATATGTTGCACACCACTACGTGCCGTAGAGTGTACCTGAAGTACACGGTAGAAACTACCCTCTGGGGCCTTCGATGGGTCCATCGTGATAGTCAGCGCACTGCGCTGGCCAGGCATAATCTTCTTGCGACTATACTCCACCGTAGTACACGAACAACTCGTGCGCACCTCTACAACCACCAATGGCAAATCACCACTATTGCTAAAGGGTAGGCGCACAATCTGCTTGTCGTCCTGTCTCGAGAGCGTACCTAAATCGATGACCTTACTCTGAAACTCAATATCCGCCCCCTCAGGCGCATCCGCAAAGCCATAGGCAAGGGGGAGGCTAAAGGCCAAAAGCATCAAACATAGTAATCTGCGCATATCTTTCAACAATTAACTATTGCAACTTAAAATCGTAGGTTATCCTACCTCCCTGAGCCGTGCGCTCGCTAGGCTTGAACTTAGCCTTCTTAGCCGCATCCACAGCCAAACGACGAAGGGTCTCGTCCGAGGTCGTCGTACCGTCGAGATCTACCTTTGCTATTAGCACATCGCCATTGCTGTCGATGGTGACATAGACAACCACCCTACCAGCGCTATTGTAGCGAGTGCTGGGCTTAGGCAAGCCCTCACGCAGACCTCTACCCTGCAGACCCGCATCGAGTTGGTCGCTACCCTGAAGGTTGTAGCCACTACCCTCACCTCGATTCGACTCACTCTCGCCATCGGGGGCCAAGCGGTTGCCCGTAGGGACATCCTCGCTATTGCCTGCCACGGGCTTAAAGAGCGCATTGGGGTTGAGCGTCTCGGTCTTCTCGGCCTTGCCCTCGGTCTGCATACTCTGCTCCTTCGTAGCCTTCTCGACGTGGGCAGGGGCCTTATCCCTACGTACATCGGTGGGGGCACTCTGGATAGCCTCGGGCTTAGGAGGCTCAACAACCTCCTCCTCGAAGAGAATTTCGAGCGGAGGGGTTGTCTTATCTACTATACGCACATCGATAGTTATGAGGCTCAATAAGAGACCTCCCACGACCATCACCACGAGGGTAATGACCGAGGCATAACGCACCGACGAGCGATCTATAGGGTCGTAGTACTCCATTACTTCTGCTTGGTGGCAAGCACCATTTTATATTTCTCCTCACGCGTGAGGTCGATAATCTCAACCAACGCATCTACCGTCACCTTCTCATCGCAACGCAACGAGATATATGGTTTATCCTCCTCTGGACGCTCGGCATACTCAGCATAGTGGAGGCGTAATGCTCCCGCAACCTCGGTTACAGTGTTGTAACTCTCACGGCTGTTGATGATGTATTTGTAGCCCGACTCCGAAGCGCTATCACCAACTACCGAGAGAGCAATCACCGATGGGTCACCCTCCGATGAAGAGGATGAGGGCAACGTGAGTTTCACCGCATTATTGGGGTTGATGAGCGTCGTAGCAAGGATGAAGAAGACCAGCAACAAGAAGATGAGGTCGGTCATCGATGATGACGAGAACGATGAATCTATTTTTGAACTTCGCTTAATTGCCATAACCTACTATTTTTGTACGGGCTGATTCAAGATATCCATAAAGGCAATTGTAGTAGCCTCCATTCTAAAGATAAGTTTCTCGATACGAGCAACGAGGTAGTTGTGGGCGAAGTATGCTGGGATACCCACGATAAGACCACCCACGGTAGTCACCATCGCCACATACATACCTGCCGAGAGTTGGCTAAGTTCGATAGCACCAGACTGGTTAGCCGACATATCGATAAACACCTGTACCATACCCACTACAGTACCCAAGAAACCGATCATTGGCGCACCACCAGAGATTGATGCCAACCAAGGCAAACCCGACTCCAACTTAGCAACCTCCACGTTGGCTACGTTCTCGATAGCAGTCTGGATATCTGCCATAGGACGACCAATACGCTCGATACCCTTCTCAATCATACGTGCTACAGGCGAGTCAGTACGACGGCAAAGGTCGATAGCAGCGTTGATATTTCCCTCAAGGATATAGTCGCGGATGCGGTTCATAAAGTTATTATCGAGGCGTGTAGCCTTGCGGATAGCGATGAAGCGCTCAACGAAGATGAAGATCATCACGCCAGCCAATGCTACCAACACCCACATAAGCCAGCCACCTCCCATAAAGAGGTCCCAGAAGCCAATTGAAAGGTTTTCGGTGGTCTGTGCCGCGCCCTCCATAGCCTGGTTAGCCATAGCAAGTGAATCGATTTGGGCCTGAGTTAGTTCCGTAGTAGCCTCTACTACGCCATTCGCAGTAAGAATGTTTGCCATAATTTGTTTAAGTTTAGTTGTTTATAATTATTCTATTATCTCTTCTTCAATTATCTCCTCATCGATATCGAATTCCTCCTGCTTTACTACTAACGAGTCTTGCAGAGATATAGTATCGACGTCACCACGCTTTTGGTCGTTGCGTGCTGCACGACGCATCTGACGCTGTTCGCGTCTATTGACAACCCTACCAAGGCTGTCACGTGGGCTGAAGCGGTATTTGAGACTCTGGCCCAACTCCTTGAAGGTGTTGAAACTCTCGTTGTAGTAGACACCAATACCCGACTCCTGCATACCCTGGTTTTCGCCGTAGCGGTCGATAGTCTGCGTGAAGCCCTTGAAACGGAAGGTTCCCTCGGGGTCAATGAGCCAAGTGATGAATGCCTCACCCACGAAGTTCGAAGCCTTCTCGGTAGCCTGCTGCGAAGCATCCGAGAGGTAACCACCCTCCAACTCGACAATGAGGCGGTTGTTGAGCCAACTCTTCGAGAAACCAAAGTCCACCTCGTCACCCGTAATCTCGGTACGTGGACGGTAGCGAAGCACGATATTGTAGTTGTCGCCCGAGAGCCAGTTGCTCAACTGGTTCGAAAGCAACTCAAAGCCCGTAGTGGCAGAGAGCGATGCACCCATAGTTCCCGTATCCTCGGCCGAGAAACTGTTGGCCGCCAAGAGCCAGAACATCTGCGTAGCGATGGCCTGCTGGTCGTTGAGCGTCGATTGTATCACCGTCTGAATCTCGGGAGCCACATTAGGCACTTGCACATCGAAGGTCACCATAGGCGACATAAGTTCGTCGGTGAGTTTTATATAACAGTCCACAGGCACAGCACGCGAGGTATCGATACCCTGCACCGAACTACCGAGCAGAGGCCTTAGTGAGGCCTTAGTACTATAGACCGCATCGATGTTTAGTATCGCGCCCAGAGGGTCACCGTCCCAGTGTATCGACGAGCCTGGCACGACAGTAAAGAGTTTATTGAGGATATTTTGTAGCGTAAAGAGGTAAGTACCCTCCGATATACGCACATCGCCTCGCATCTCAAATACGTTAGCCTTAGGCACTATATGCATAGTGAGTTGTCCCGAACCCTTACCCTTGATGATATCGCCTACTGTTGGGTCGATAACCAACTGCATCTCTATATTAGGCAATACGTTAAGGGTCATATCTATATCCATCATACCGCCCGAAGCACTCATATTACGTTTCTGGCGCTCGTAGGCCATCATACGGCGTGTGAGGAAGGCCGTTGTATCTGGGGCAACCTCGGCACTCTCGGTAAACTTCACAAAGTCGGCATAGGCCACATCGGCCTTACCTGAGAGTGGCATATAGAAGGTCGAATTATCGGCACTCGTACCTTCGACATCCATCTTGATTCCGAGTTTATCACCCTTGAACGAGCCTGCTCCCGAGGCATAGACGTGACCATAGAAGAGGTCGTTATCCTTGGCCGTGGTGTTAAGCACAAGCATCTCCTTAGCCTCGATATCGAAACTATAGATGATATTCGAGAGGTGGTTGAGATCTACATCCATCGTGAAGGCTCCCTGATTTCCCTCCAAATCGTAGACTGGCACCTTATTAGCCAGAATATGGTTATCTACAATATCGACCTTAGCCTTAGGTGCTACGTAACGCACATTGAGGTAATCCACCGTGACGCCTATATCCTTGACCATACCACTACCACTCAGCGTAGCGTGGCGACCATTACCGATAACCTGTGCCTCAACCTCGGCATCACCCTCGACATCCGAGATAATACCCTTGAGGAATGGCGATATAAGGGCCAACTTCACATCCGACATCTTAGCACGAGCGTAATATCTGTTACCCTGTGGCTGGTAGTATCCTCGTATCGAAGTATCGCGAGTCTCACGATTGCGGATGATGACACGGGCGCGGTTGGCCTCGAAGTCCCAGTTCGAGGTAATCTCCTGTGACTCAACGGCTATATCATTGACACTTAAGTCATCAACGGTTATGGCGGCCTCAATCTCGGGGTTACCCATAGCAGCCTTCACCGTAGCATATCCATTCGACACTCCCGCGATGCTGTATCCCCACTTACCCAACAAGGCTGAGAGTGGCGATATATCGAAGTTATTGAGCAACAGACGGATAGAGTCGGCACGCTGGCGCGATGCTACGCCATCGACGATAAGTTGTTGGTCAGGGCGAGCGATATGCAACTCACGCACATTGATACGTGTCGAGTCGATATCTATACCCTTCGAGTATAGCATCCACTGCTGAGTGCCATTTGTAAAGTGCGAAGGGGTGATGTCGATATGCACCGAGCGACGACGGCTATTAGGCACACTCTTGAATTGCGCACTAACACCCAACATCGCCGAATTGTTCTGCTCGGGCTGGCGGAATCCCGCCGTCACACTCACTCTATTCTCCCTCGCACCTCCCACAATACTCAAGTGAGGCATAATGGGTCGTGAGCCGAGATAGACACCATCGCTCTTCACGCGCATTGAGAGCGAGTCGCGGCTATTGTTATTCACATTCCACTCGGCATTAGCAAATATAACACCCGAATACTCCAAAGCCTCGGACGTTCCTCGGAGGGTGAGGCTATTACTCTTGGGGTTGAAGACCAAGCCAAGTTCGGTATTCGGAGCGATAATCAAGCCCCCGACAATGGCGTCGAGCAACTCGTTGATATCCTCGCCCGCCTCGATGGTGAGGGCCGTATAGTCCGTTGGTGAGTTCACCGACGAATCACCTACCACGTACGACGTATTATTGTCGTAGAGCAGTGGTACGTAGGTAACAAGCGAGTTATAGAGGTAGTCGTAGACCTCGCTAAATGTAGAGTGGCTATGGTAGTCGAGGTTGAAGAAGTCCGACTCTATTATCACACTCTTCTGAGCCGTTCCACCCTCAACCTCCATCTTCAAGATGTCGGAGGTAAGTTCTCCTGCGGGGTACTCGTAGACGATATCTGCAATACTCAAGTAGCCATCCACATCATCGACTCCCGTACCCTGCAACTCGACACCTATATTAGCGCTCAACACCGACACCGAATCACGACGATTTATACCCAAGGCATTGAGGTTGGCACGCTCGAGCGACAATGAGAATGCACCCTCAGGGCGTGGCAAATCGAGGTTTATGTCGGCAAAGAGGCCGAACTCGAGGTTTTCGTCTTGCGACTCCACCTCAGCGTAATAGTGGCCCTGGTCGATGCGACCACGACCCTCGATATCGGAGTAGTTATAATCCTTGAAGTCGAGGCCAGAGACTCCGAACGAGACATCTCCTACGATACCTCCCGTCTCAGCGCCTCCAACCGATCCATTCATCATAATCTCGGTACTTACACCACCCAGGCCCTTTATGGAGAGCAACTCGCCAATGTCGAGTCTGTCGCTCTTCACCGTACCCGAGAGGTCGTAGCGCGAGTCACGCCCCTTGGACATCTTCACATCGGCAGAGACCGCTCCCGCCCCCGTCTCTATATTTCCAACGGTTCTGAAGGCATCGAAACGTCCACCAAAGGTTAGGCGAGCCTCAGCCCAATCCATACGCTCGATTATGTCGTAGACCTTGTCGGGGAGTGGCTCCTTAAGGACTCCTGCCAGCATAGTATCTATGTCGGAGTTGGTGGTACGCAGGTTGGCAATACCTATAGTGTAGTGTGCATTGCGCCAGTCGGGCATACCCTTGATGTGGTATGTACCCCTCACGGTGGTACTCTCGGCGATGGTAGCCTTCAAAAGGTCGCCCTGGAAGTTGCTCACCACGCCCTCGAAGGTTGCCGAGGCATCGCTAACCACCAAGCCCCAATCCTTGACTCCTGGGGCGAAATAACCGAGGTCGTCGGTAGAGAGCGACGAATTCTCCACACGGCCCTCCATACGCACCTCGTCGATATAATTCTTATATTGATCCCAATTATCGCCCAAAAGCGACATCTCGGGAACATAGATTGACGATGTTTGAGTCTCGGCCCTAAACTCCCTAAAGTCAATGACTCCCTTATCTACAGAGAAGTGGGTTGCGAGGTCGTCGATAACAAATCCGCTACGCTCCTTAGCCGTGAGCGACACCACATCGCCCCAAACCTTGCCCTTCTCCACCGTAAAGTCCTTGACACAAGCCGTAGCCTCCCCGATACGCATATCGAAGTAGTCGATACCATACTCTGGGTTGCGATGCTCAAGACGCTCGTAGCGGAACTCAACCCCCGAAGCCTCAATCTCGTCGATGACCATTTTGAAGTTATTCTTACCTCCTGGGCGTTGTAGGCGTTGCACCAAAGGGCGTATATTCAACTCGCCATCTTGCATCTCGCGAAGATCGAAGAAGCCATCCTCAACCTTGGCACGACCCAAACGGAGGCCCGTCTTGGGGATGTTGAGACTACGTATCGAGGCCGATGCACGCGACACATAGATAAGCGTATCTTGTTCGTAATCCTCCACGTAGAAGCCCTCGACACGCACGGTTGAGAAGAGGTCGATATCTACTCTGTCGATTGAGACTTTGGCACCGAGATAGTCCGATGCGAACTGCGAGGCACGGCGCACCACGCGATTTTGCACCGACTCAATATTTAGCACAAGAGTAAGGGAAACAGGCAAAAATATCGATAACAAAATGATTACCGATAGCACCTTTGCCAATATTTTTATACCTTTGCGCATTGAAACGGTGTTTGTAGTTGAATGTGTTCACTGCAATTAACCTACAAATGTAGTAATTTTTCTATAATAATAGAAAAGATTTTAAGAAAAAGAGCGAAAACTTCTCCATTATGGACATTACAATATTGGGCATCGAGTCGTCGTGCGACGATACTTCTGCGGCTGTGATACGCAATCGCACACTTCTTTCGAACGTAATTGCCTCACAGGCAGTGCATCAGAAATATGGTGGCGTAATTCCTGAACTCGCCTCTCGCGCACACCAGCAAAATATTATCCCCGTGGTAGATACTGCGCTCAAGGAGGCTGGAATAACCATCGACAAAGTCGATGCTATCGCCTTTACCCGTGGCCCAGGTCTCTTGGGCTCGTTGCTCGTGGGAGTATCCTTTGCCAAGGGTCTATCTATTGCTCGCAACATACCCCTCGTCGAAGTAAACCACCTCGAGGGACATATCCTTTCGCACTTTGTGGATATGCCCGACAGGGAGATTCCACACCCCGACTTCCCATTCCTCTGCCTCTTGGTCAGCGGAGGACACACACAAATTGTGCGTGTGGATGCACCAACCAAGATGGAGATTATAGGCACCACCATTGATGATGCCGCTGGCGAAGCCTTCGACAAGTGCGCCAAAGTTATGGGTCTCCCTTACCCTGGTGGTCCTGTGATTGACCGCCTCGCAAAGGAGGGCAACCCTGAGGCCTTCAAGTTCGCTAAACCCCACGTCGAGGGTGCTTACGACTACTCGTTCTCAGGCCTCAAGACCTCGTTCCTCTACACCTTGCGTGATGCTGTGAAGGAGAACCCTAACTTCGTCGAGGAGAATAAAGCCGACCTCTGCGCATCGCTCCAGAAGACCATCGTGGACATCCTCTTGGATAAGTTGGTCAAGGCCTCTAAAGCCACAGGTATCAAGGATATAGCCATCGCGGGTGGTGTATCGGCCAACTCTGGTCTACGCAACGGCATCGAGGCTATGGGTCGTCGCCGTGGCTGGCGCACCTTCCTCCCCGAATTTAAGTTCACCACCGACAACGCAGCAATGATTGCTACGGCGGGCCACTATCGCTATATGGCAGGCGAACTCAGTTCGCTCGAAGTCTCTCCCGTTGCACGTCTTCAGGATTTGTAATTCACCACTTAGAGCGATGGCAGAGCACAAAACTCCATATTTGGAGTATGGTACACTTATGCGCCAACGCTTCGGAGGGCGTGTGCAGAAGATTGCTATCGATGCGCACCTCAGTTGCCCCAACCGCGACGGAACTCTCGGCTATGGGGGTTGCACCTTTTGTCTTAGCGAAGCATTTTCGCCATCCTACTGCCGAGAGCATAAAAGCATCACGGCACAGATTGATGCTGGCATCGCCTTTCACACCCAACGTCGTCGCTCGGCCGACCACTACATCGCTTATTTTCAAGCGGGTACAAATACCCACGCACCGATTAAGCACCTCAAAAATCTATATGTCGAAGCCCTTAGCCACCCCTCAATCGAGGGTATTATCATCGGAACACGCCCCGACTGCATAAGTTCCGAAATAGTAGACTTATTGGGCAATTTATCTAAGAGCAACTATGTCGCAGTGGAGTTTGGCATAGAGAGCACTCACGACTCCACACTAAGCCACGTAAACCGCCACCACGACTTCGCGTGCGCCAAGGAGAGCATCGCCCTCTGCAAGAGCCGAGGCTTAGATATTGGCGCACACCTCATCCTCGGATTACCATTTGAGGGTCGCTCGGAGATTATGGCCTCTGTCGAGCGCATAAATTCGTTGCCTATCGACTTTGTCAAGTTCCACCAACTACAAATCTACCGCAACACCCCCTTAGCCGAGGAGTGGACCAACCACCCTGAGCGTTTTCTGTTCGGCAGCAACACAACCTCTGAGGAGTATATCGACCTGATTATCGACATACTGCGTCATCTACGCCCAGATATCGCTATCGAGCGTTTCGCCTCACAAGCCCCACCCCACCTCCTACTCCACTCCCCCTTGAAGGGGATGCGCCCCGATATGCTACGCGAGACCATTATTAGGAATATGTATGCAGGAAATTTCACGCAAGGGGACTCTTTAGGTATAAAAGCGTAAATTTTTACCTCTATTTATTTTCTATTACACTTTTTTTTCGTATCTTCGCACCGTTGTATGCCCTCTATGCCTAACGGGTCGTGGGGGTGTGTAACAACCATAACGAGAAAACTCAAAACATTTACTTTATTTTTTAACTAAAAACAAACAAAGATGAAAAAGTTTTTTTCAATGATGGCAGTTATCGCTGCTATGTTTGCGTTTGCATCTTGTGCGGATACTCCAGACATGGGCGTATCTCCAGAGGTTACAAAGCTTGCAACTCCTGTAGTTGAGATCGTAGACGTAACTGAGACTGGCTTCACTGCAAAGTGGGCTGCTGTTGAGGGTGCAACTTCTTACTCTCTTAGCACAAACATCGCTAACCAGAAGATGGTTACAACTAACGAGGTTTCTTACAAGTTCGAGAACCTTAACCGTGGCGAGTACACTGTGCGTGTAAAGGCTACTGGCGAGGGCAAGGAGGATTCTGATTTCTCTGAGATGGTAAAGGTAACCCTTACTGGTACTACTTCTGCTGACTGGTTTACTCAGACTGTTGCTTTGGTTGAGGACACTGCTGAGAACCGCAAGTACGGTTACTATCAGTTCAACGCTGTAGACTTCGTATGGAAGGGTACTGGCGTTGCTTCTGTAATGTACAGCTTGTTCGAGGCTGAGAGCATCAAGGGTTGGTCTGACGATGAGATCATTAACCAGCTTGAGGGTAACCTCGATGGCGAGAGCCTTGTTGAGGTAAACAGCGCTGAGGGCTTCGCTCGCACTTTCACTGGTCTCCAGGGCAGCACAAAGTACACTCTTTGCGCATTGGCTACTAACGAGGCTGGTATTCAGTACCTCGCAAAGAACGACATCGTAACTGCTGAGACTCAGCTTACAGATCAGGCTAAGGCTTGGTTGGGTACTTGGACTGCTAAGACTAACGAGAAGTTGGTTTGGAGCGAGGAGGGCATCGTTGTCGCTGACGGCGAGTTGGCACACTCTTTGAGCATCACTTCTGTTCCTGGCTACGCTGACTACGTATATATCGATGGTCTTAGCGTATGGGGCGAGGGTCTTGGTTTGGAGGCTCTTGGTCAGATGGCTATTGGCAAGAATGGTGAGAACTACCTCTACATCTGGAACAACGTAGCAATCCAGCAGGACAACAGCGGTGCTACTTTGGGTTGGACTACATTCAGCTTGATTAGCAACTACCACCCAGATTATGATGGTCAGATCGTTCCTGTAGGTGGCGACTACCCATCACACATCCTCGAGCTCACTGAGGAGGGCGTTGTATGTACTATGTACGTAGGTACTCTCGATGAGCAGGGTGTTTCACGCTTCGAGGCTATATCTAACGACCTTTACTGGAGCGACAGCCAGCAGATCTACATCCTTGAGATGGATCTTAACGAGGACGGTGAGACTGAGTTCTTCACTGAGTACCACGCTGGCGAGATCGTAGATTTCGTTAAGACTGCTGACGAGGTTGTTGCTCCACAGTCAGTTCGCAAGGCTAACTATACCTTCAACAAGTCACAGTTCTCTTCTGTAGTTATTAAGTAATTATCTACCGAAGATATAGTCCGCAGGGTTGCACGCTAAGTGCAGCCCTGCTTTTTTTTGCAACACTTAAAAAAAATAGGTCACCACGTAATGTTATTTCCAAAAAAATATGTACATTTGTGATTACAAAAATTAGAGTGACTATGGACTACGTAAAGGAACTTGAGAAATACGCACCAGCACACACAGAGGCGCAAGTAGCAAAAGAGGTGGCCAAAATAAAGATGGCGGCAAACCGAAACGGCAATGCCGATGTCTACAAATTCTGCTACTCGGCAATAGACCTCACTACCCTCTCGTGCAACGACTCTGTGGAGTCGGTACAGGCATTTGTGCGCAAGGCGGTAGACTTCTACGAGAAGTTCCCCCACATCCCTAACGTAGCATCTATCTGCGTATATCCACCATTCGTCGAGACCGTAGGCCTTGAAATTGATGGAACCCCTATGCGCATAACTTCTGTAGCAGGTGCGTTCCCTGCATCGCAGAGTTTCATCGAGGTAAAAGCCTTGGAGGTGGCTATGGCCATCGAGAATGGTGCCGACGAGATCGACATCGTGCTTAACCCAGGTCTCATACTCTCGGGCCACGAGGCTGAGGGTGCTTCGGAGGTTGCCGTACTTCGCGAGGAGGCTAAGGAGGTAATCCTTAAGGTTATCATCGAGTCGGGAGCGCTCAAGAGCCCAGAGTTGATTCGCAAGGCTTCGCTCTTGGCTATGTTCGCTGGCGCAGACTTCATCAAGACCTCGACAGGTAAGATCGACATCGCAGCAACACCTGAGGCGGCATTCGTGATGTGCCACGCCATTAAGGACTACTACAACCTCACCGGTCGCAAGGTGGGATTCAAGGCCGCAGGTGGTGTGAAGAGCCCAGAGGATGCAGCACTCTATTACACCATCGTTGAGGAGGTCTTGGGACAGGAGTGGCTCACAACAGAACTCTTCCGCATCGGTGCTTCGTCAGCAGCAAACAACCTTATCTCGGCAATCGAGGATAAGGATATCAAATACTTTTAGCGGATAGAGTGGCTAAAAGGGTGTGGCTTGAGAGCCTTCAACCCTGAGAAAACCACCAAAACACAAAAAAAGTGGTGTAAACTCAAAAAAAGTTGCTAAAAAATTTGGTGGAGTAAAAAAAATGCCATATCTTTGCACTCGCAATTAAGAAGGGTATTCGGGATGTAGCGCAGTCCGGTTAGCGCACCTGCTTTGGGAGCAGGGGGTCCCAGGTTCGAATCCTGGTATCCCGACAAAAAATAAGGTCGTATTTCTACGACCTTATTTTTTTTATCTACTCCAGCTACTCGCTACCAAGCAACAGGGTGAGAGGTATGTGCAGGCGCTCCTGCCAAGAACGCTCATCGTGTGCCGCACCTGCAAAGAACATAGTAACAACAAAGGGTCTTCTCCAGCCACGCTCAGCGAAGAGTGCATCTACGGCCTTCTGGTAGGGTGCATAGCGCTCATCAAGGGTCTTATCGCCATAATCCATATAAATCTTATGGCTATTAGCCTCAGGAAGATTATCAGCAAGGTAGTCGCGGAAGGCCTTAGACCACACGGGGGCCTCGGCATCTATATCGCCAATAGCAACGGGTGTATGGGTCGAGAGACAGCCCGCAGAGCCAAAGACCTCAGGGTATTCACAGAGGGCATACAACGAGATAAGACCTCCCATACTTGAGCCCATAACAACAGTATTACGTGCATCGGTAAGGGTCGCATAACGCTCGTCGATAAATGGTTTAAGTTCCTCGACAAGGAAGCGTAGGTAGTCGTCAGCGATAAACTTATCGCGCTCGAAACTACACAACAAGGCGTTATCCTGGGGCAAGTAATTAAGCGCCTTAGCGGGCATATACTCCGTGAGACGATCCGTAGGGTGATTATCTACACCCACTACGATAAAGGGGCGACAGAGACCCTCATCCTGCAACCTCTGGGCCACAGCATCGACATTCCAACTCTGACCATTCCACGACGTAGTCTCGTCGAAGAGCATCTGGCCATCGTGCATATACAACACTGCGTACTCCTTCTCGGCATCGTAGTCCTCAGGCAACCACACCAAAACCTCGCGCGAAGGGATATACTCTGACTCGAAGTTTTCATAGATATCGAGCGAGCCATAATCAGCCCTCTGGTGTGTAGTCTGCTCGGCACAACCACAGAGGAGCAGAACAACAAAAAATAGGATTGAACGTATCATAAACTGATAATTTAGTTAGTAATATTCGACCGAAGGTAACGACTACCACAAAGTTAGCCATTATATAGCAAAAAAGCAACCCCCAGAACACCTATATATATAACATAGGGAGTTGCACAGCCGAAGCCGAGCAACTCCCCATATCTAAAGCCTAAGGCCTAATTATTACAAAGCCGACTTGAGGAACTCAACGAAGGCCTCGATATTGGTGTCGTAACCACGTGGGCCAGCCAATACTGTCTCACCATCAGGAGAGAGCAAGATATAGCCAGGCTGTGCGTTTACACCCCAACGATCCTGAGCAAACTTAGAGTTGAGTGAGCCAAGACGCTTGCCATCCTCAACCTTAGTATTGTCGTCTACGTAGAGAGCGCAAATCACGAAGTCGTCCTTCAACATAGGCAATACGCTGCTGTGGCTCCATACCATAGTCTCCATCTCGCGGCAGTTGTTACAAGCGTGACCAGTAACATCTACGAAGATAGGCTTGTTCTGCTTCATAGCGTCAGCAACAGCCTCCTCGAAGTCGAAGTGACCCTCAAGCTGGTGAGGCAAGTGGAGGAAGTCAGCATACTTACGGCCAGAGTTAGCATTCTCAACGCGACCAGAAACCTGGTAGTCCTGAGATGTCATTGGTGGAATGTAACCAGAGATAGCGTTGAGTGGAGCACCCCACAAACCTGGAATCATATATACTACGAATGAGAATACGCCAATAGCGAGGGTTAGACGGAATACTGACACATGCTTAACCTCGTCGTCGTGTGCAAAGCGCAACTTACCCAAGAGGTAGAAGCCGAGCAATGAGAAGGTCACGATCCAGATAGCGAGGTAAACCTCACGGTCGAGCAAGCCCCAGTGCATAGTCTGGTCAGCAGTCATCAAGAACTTCAAACCAAGAGCAACCTCAATGAAACCGAGAACTACCTTTACAGAGTTCAACCAACCACCACTCTTTGGCAAGTTCTTAAGCAATGATGGGAACCAAGCCAATACGGTAAATGGAAGTGCGAAAGCAGTCGCAAAGGCTGCCATAGTGATAATTGGCATCCACACACCACCGCTTGTAGAGCTGATGATAACTGAACCTACGATAGGACCTGTACAAGAGAATGATACGAGTACAAGGGTCAAGGCCATAAAGAAGATACCAATCAAACCACCCTTATCAGCACCCTCGTCGCTCTTGTTTACGAGTGAAGAAGGGAGTGTAATCTCGAATGCACCCAAGAACGATGCAGCGAAGATCATAAAGATAACGAAGAAGATAAGGTTAGGAATCCAGTGTGTACCGATAGCGTTGAAGATATCACCTGCTACGTTAGTACCGAATGCGTTAGAGAGAAGCACCAAAACTGCAATAGGCAATACGTAGAGTGCGATGATGAAGAAACCATACATCATAGCACGGAAACGACCCTGTGCAGGAGACTGAGAACCCTTAACGAAGAACGATACGGTCATAGGAACCATAGGGAATACGCAAGGGGTCAAGAGTGCTGCAAAGCCCCAAAGGATAGCCGTGATGATTGAACCCCAGTCGAGTGGAGCAGCAGTGTTAGGTGCCTTCGCTGTGCAGTCGCAAGCCTCAGCAATTACAGCCTCACCTGGCATCACGATAGAGAATGTTGCAGGGTTAGAAGTACACTGGTTAGTGTCGTTAGTGCAGATAGTTGCAGAGATGTAACCAGTTACCTCCTTACCAGCCGAAGCCTCGATGGTGTGAACATAGATAGCCTTGTTGTAGTAGATAAGCGAAGGCATACCTGTAAGGTCGTCGATACCGTGCTCCTCTGGAGTAAGGGTCTCAACTACGTCACCAACAACGGTTGCATTGTCGAACTCGAAGTAAGGAGCCGAGAAGTCGGTCATTGGGTAGCCGTGGAAGCCATCAGCGATAGTAGCCTCGAGAGTAACAGCAAAGTTGCCATCCTCCAAAGCCTCGGCGCTAACTGCCCACTCAACAGGCGCACCCTCATTCTCATTGACTACAGAGCCTGTAGTCTTCGCAACATCCTGTGCCGATACTGCGAAAGGAAGCATAAGTGCAATAGAAAGCACAAATGACTTGAATAGATTTTTCATAAATAGTTGGTTTAGATTAAATTGTATATTGTTTCTTTACTAATTCCAATTACTACTGCTCGTCGCTTAGCGTAGGCTCCAAGAGTTCATCGTTGGCGATGATATCCTCGGTACGACCATCCCAAATCTTATAGCGCGATGGCGATACACCTACACGCTGCTTGAAGTACTTGCCAAAGAAACTCTGCGACGCAAAGTTCAACTTCTGAGCAATCTCATTGATGCTCAAACCCGAATACTTGAGCAATCGCTTAGCCTCATAGACCACCGCCTCGTCGATAAGTTTCGAGGCGTTACGGCCACTCTTCTTCTTGAGAATCAACGAGAGGTACTTGGGCGTGATGTTCATCTTCGTAGCATAGAACTCCACGCTACGCTCCGTGCTACAGTGTACACGCAACAGGTCGAGGAAGGTGTTGAACAACTCGTCAGTACGGTTACTAACAGCGTTTGCTCCTGGCAACGTGTGCCTCTGAAGGATGCCCATAACGTAGTGGAACATAGCCGCAAAGAGCGAACTGATAATCTTCTTGCGATTCTCCGAAGGGGCAGTATCGCAAAGCACCGTGCGCATAAGTTTCGATATATCGTGGATATAGGCAGCCTCCTCGGGGGTCACCTGCACACAAGGCTCATCAAGGAATCCGTGGTAGATAGATATCAAGTCCTGAGTATCTACGTGGATGCTGTTAAGGTACTGCTGAGAGTAGGTAATCATATAGCCCGACGAACGTATCGAAGCCTTAACCTGCTCAATAACAGTATTCTCGTTGAAAATAAAGAGCGTATTAGGGCGCAACTCGTGGAGTTTACCATTGATCTTGATACGCGCCGTTCCGCTCACCGTAACACCAATAGAGACACCCTGAATAAGTGCTGTCAAGTCATCCAACTCTCTAAACATCACCAACGGAGTGATAACCATATCCTCCGAATAGTACGCAGTCTCGAATCGTGACTTAAGCCTCTCTATTGAGGTTCGTTTAATGCCGTCTTGTTTCATCATTTATCCTATATTTTGTCGATACGTTGCCGTATCCCTAATTCTCCTATTCTCTATACTCCGCAGAACACTCTATGCGGTAACCCTCGCCATCGGCGTAGATGAAGTAGTACTTCCAGCCATAACTCTCAGAACAATACTCCGCCAGAGCCAAAGCCTCCTCAGTAGCACCCATAGCCATAAACATCGTAGCAGCAGCATCGGCCTCAGCACACGTTGGCGCTACCACAGTAGCCGAAAGCAGGTCGCTAACCACACTATAACCCGTGCGGGGGTCGATGGTATGCACAACCTTATTGCCCTGTCCGTCAAGATAGAAACGACGATAGTTGCCCGAAGTAGCAACCGCCTGATCCTCAATATAGATAATCTTCTCGAAGGAGTCCATCGCCATATTTCCGTCGTATGGTGTCTCGATACCGATAGACCATCTTTGTCCACGACCATTATAGCCCTTACAACGGATCTCTCCACCGATATTAACCATATAGTTCACAACTCCCAACGCCTCCAATCGCTCGGCCATAAGATCGACTACGTAGCCCTTAGCGATAGAATTTAGGTCTATCTGCACCCTGTTATCGCTCTTGATTATGCGACCCTCTTCAACTCGGAGGTTGTCGCATCCTACGAACTCGAGGATAGAGTCTACATTAACCCTCTGCTCGGCAACACTACGACCAAACCCCCAAGCCTCGGTGAGAGGTCTAATCGTTATGTCGTAGGCGCCATTGCTCAACTCCGAGAAGCGCTGAGCAAGGGCAATGTTATTCGCTATGTGGGAATCCAACGAATCGGTCTGGTTAGCATTGATTCTCGAAAGGAGAGAACTCTCGTCAAAAATGGACATCGAAGCCTTAGCCTCGGCATCCACCTCGCCAATGATAGCCTCGATAACTCCAGGCGCTTCGGCAGTCTCACACTTGAGTTGCACGAAGGTTCCTAACGCCTGACCCTCAACGGTTATATAACTACTGCGCACATCGCCACAACTGCTAACCACAAAGGCCAACAGCACAGATAGGAGCAAAAATAGGTTAAATCGCATTCTCATCTTATGGAGTACACATATAATTATTCGCGAACAAAGATAGTGAAAAATTGGAAAATTCTACCATTTCTTCCTAAAAAAATCTATTTACGTGGGAAAAATAGAAAAGTTGTACAAATAATATATTTATTTTATAGTCACACTATCGTTGTTTTTATTTAAAATAAAGACCATATTACCACTATTTTCAACCCTACAACACACCTCCCTCTACCCCACTTTCAAAGATCTTTTTCGGGACTCAACCACGCCCCGAGGAAGATATTTAGCCGAGCGAGTAAAATTTGTGAAAAAGTTTATTTGACGATATATTCTTTTTCTTTGGAAAAAGATTTTGTAAATCCCGAAAAAATGCCTATCTTTGCGCCACGCTCCGGCAGGATCTAAGGTAAGGATGATCTGTCGTGGAGTGGAACCAGGTACGTAATCCTCGGGAAATTAGAAGGGTGCGTGCCATAAAACCTTAAACATTATGTATTTGACACCTGAGAAGAAGCAGGAGTTGTTTGGCCAGTACGGCAAGTCTACAACCGACACAGGCTCACCCGAGAGCCAGATCGCGTTATTCACCTACCGTATCAACCACCTTACCGAGCACATGAAGAGCAACC
>JAFZFP010000025.1 GCA_017555905.1 Alistipes sp.
GATGTGCAAGCCCTCGAACTTAGCATCGTATGGAGTCATACAGCAGTAGTACAAAGGCATAGTGTGCATACCCTCCTCAGGCATATCCTGCTGTGTAAGCACGATGGTAAGTTCCTTAGCGCGGTCGTTACGATAGTTGAAGAAGATAACAACATCGTTAGGTTTGATAGTGCCTACTGGGCAACCCTCGCTATCAACGTGAACGATAGGCTTGATGAACTCATCGGTAACATCGTTGTCATAAGAGTTCTGCACCGCAGCAACCATATCGGTAAACTTCTCACCTTCGCCCTTAACGAGCAAGTCGTAAGCCATCTTAACGCGCTCCCATCGCTTATCGCGATCCATAGCGTAGTAGCGACCAATGATAGAGGCAATCTTGCCATTTGTGCCAGCCAAGTGGTTCTCCAAGGTCTCGATGAAGCCCTTACCGCTACGAGGGTCGGTATCACGACCATCCATAAAACAGTGAACAAAACTGTTCTTAATGCCGTAGTGGTTAGAGATGTCGCAAAGTTTGAGCAAGTGGTCCAACGATGAGTGAACACCACCATCAGAGACAAGACCCATAAGGTGTACATCGACACCGTTAGCCTTAGCATACTCGAACGCAGCAACAATCTCCTTATTTTCGAAGATTGAGTTGTCGCGGCAAGCACGGTTAATCTTCACCAAGTCCTGGTAAACGATGCGACCAGCACCAATATTAAGGTGACCAACCTCGGAGTTACCCATCTGACCATCTGGCAAACCTACATTCTCACCATCTGTCTTTAGTTCAGCGTGAGGATATGTAGCGGTCATCTGGTTGATATACTCAGGGTTTGTTGTATAAATAACGTCGGACTTGCTGCGGTCACCAATACCCCAGCCATCCAAAATCATCAAAAGAACTTTCTGACTCATAACTATTTCAATAGTCTTTGCTAAAAAATTACTTCAACTTCTCCATAATCATCTCGATAGCCTTATCTACAGCTGCCTGCAAGCCATCAGGATTCTTACCACCAGCAGTAGCGTAGTGCTTCTGACCACCGCCACCACCATTCATCAACTTAGCAGCCTCGCGAACGGTAGCACCAGCATCAACACCCAAAGCCACAACATCATCCGAAAGCATAATGCTGAGTGTAGGCTTACCCTCGAAGAGGTTACCAACAACCATCACCAAGCGCTCAGAAACACGCTGGCGCAATCCGAATGCCAAATCCTTCAATACCTCAGGAGTGTATGAAGCAGTGTGTGAGATTAGCT
The DNA here is from genome assembly GCA_017555905.1 of Alistipes sp. Taxonomy (GTDB): domain Bacteria; phylum Bacteroidota; class Bacteroidia; order Bacteroidales; family Rikenellaceae; genus Alistipes. The sequence goes on from JAFZFP010000025.1 coordinate 1,255, forward strand.
TAACGCCATCACGCAAAGGAGTGTTTTGAGCAAGGCCCTCAGCCATCTTCTCAACCTTCTCCTTACGCATATCGGCAACCTCGCGGCTAAGAGCATCGTTCGACTCCATCATCTTCTCAATAGCCTGAACAACCTTAGGGTTGTGAACGATCTGCTCGATAGTTGTAATCATATCCTGAGCAGCATAAACCATAGCCTCAGCAGCCTCACCAGTAACGGCCTCGATACGGCGAACACCAGCAGAGATAGCGCTCTCAGAAACGATCTTGAACATACCAATAGTACCAGTAGCAGAGGTGTGGGTACCACCACAAAGCTCAGTCGAAGGACCAAAGTTTACGATACGTACTCTGTCGCCATACTTCTCACCGAAGAGCATAATAGCACCAGCAGCCTCAGCCTCGGCCATAGTAGCCTCACGGTTCTCGACCAATGGATAGTTCGAACGGATAAGCTTATTAACCAAACGCTCAACCTCGCGCAACTCCTCGGCAGTAACCTTCTGGAAGTGTGAGAAGTCGAAACGCAAGCCCATAGGACCGACCATAGAACCCTTCTGCTCGACGTGTGAGCCAAGAACTGTGCGCAAAGCATAGTCCACAAGGTGGGTTGCGGTGTGGTTGTTAGTAGCCTTCTGACGGCTATCAGCATTTACTACAGCACGGAACTCATCCTCTGGATTCTCTGGCAACTGCTTAACGATGTGGATGATAAGACCATTCTCCTTCTCGGTAGCCACGATCTCAATCTTCTCGTTTGCACTCTCGATATAACCCGTGTCACCAATCTGACCACCAGAGTTACCATAGAATGGAGTGTGGTTAAATACGAGCTGATAGGTTACATTATTCTTGCTCTTAACACGGCGGTAACGAGCGATACGGATATCTGCCTCAAGGTTGTCGTAGCCAATAAACTCGCTCTCCTTGATAGACATCAACTCCTGCCAGTCGTCAATATCCTGCGATGCAGCATTACGAGAACGCTCCTTCTGCACCTGCAACTCCTTCTCGAACTCCTCGATATCTACCTCTACACCCTGCTCCTTAGCGATAAGTTCGGTGAGGTCGATAGGAAAACCATAGGTATCGTAGAGGACAAAGGCATCCTTACCCGAAATCTTGCCACCCTGCGACTTGCGGATAACACCCTCCAAGAGGTTGATACCTGTAGCCAAGGTGCGGAGGAAAGAGGCCTCCTCCTCCTCGATAACACGCTCGATAAGGTTCTGCTGTGCAACGAGTTCTGGGAACTGGTGACCCATCTGCTCAACGAGGCCTGCCACCAACTTGCAGATGAATGGCTCGGTGAAGCCAAGGTATGTATATCCGTAACGAACAGCACGGCGGAGGATACGACGGATAACGTAGCCAGCCTTAGCATTTGCTGGCAACTGACCATCGGCAATAGAGAACGAGATGGCGCGAAGATGGTCAGCAATTACACGCATAGCCACATCACACTTCTCATCCTTGCCATACTCCTTGCCCGAAAGTGCTGCAATGCGAGCAATGGTTGGCTGGAATACGTCGGTATCGTAGTTCGACTTCTTGCCCTGAAGAATCATACAAAGGCGCTCGAAGCCCATACCTGTATCTACGTTATTTGCTGGAAGTGGCTCCAACGAACCATTAGCCTTGCGGTTGTACTGCATAAACACAAGGTTCCAAATCTCAATAACCTGAGGGTGGCTCATATTTACCATCTCGCGACCAGGGATTTTTGCAACCTCCTCGTCGTCACGAAGGTCGAAGTGAATCTCGCTACAAGGACCGCAAGGACCTGTCTCGCCCATCTCCCAGAAGTTATCCTTCTTATTACCACGAATGATGTGATCCTCTGGCAAGAACTGCTTCCAGTAGTCGTAAGCCTCCTGATCGAAGGCTACGCCATCCTCCTGGCTACCCTCAAATACGGTGGCGTACATACGGCTCTTATCGAGTTTGTAAACCTCAGTAAGCAACTCCCAAGCCCACTCGATAGCCTCCTTCTTGAAGTAGTCACCATAAGACCAGTTACCAAGCATCTCGAACATCGTGTGGTGGTAGGTGTCGTGACCAACCTCCTCAAGGTCGTTGTGCTTACCCGATACTCGAAGACACTTCTGAGTGTCTGCTACGCGGGGCCATTTGCGAGGAGCGTTACCAAGGAATATATCCTTAAACTGGTTCATACCAGCATTGGTAAACATAAGTGTTGGGTCGTTCTTTACGACCATTGGAGCCGATGCTACAATCTCATGCTCCTTCTTCTTGAAAAAGTCAAGAAACTCTTGTCTAACTCTGTTTGATTCCATATCTATTAATTGTATTTTATGTCATTTTTTAAATATCTTGCAAAATTACAAAATTTAAATTAATTTTGTATCGTTATATAGGATATTTTTGATATTTTATATTGTAAAAATGAGCAGTCACAACAATAGTAATAGTAAGAGTCCAAAAAGACAGATGAGCAAAGGCCGAAGCATTGCTCTCAAACTCCTTATTGGGCTTGTCATTGCTGCGTCAAGCAATATACTTATCTCCTATTGGTACGACACTCCGAAACTCTCGCAACTCAAGCGCAACAACCAACACCTCGAAATGGAGTACGATATCCTTATGGAGAAGGTGCGATCGGCTGAGGGACGCTTGCTGGAGATAAAACACCGCGATCAATTTGTCTATCGCCCACTCTTGGGTATAGATACATTAGATATACCGCAAGTATATGCCGAGTATAACGACTCAAGGTATAAGGATTTGGGGGCGGGTGAATACGAGGAGGAAATTATCAATGGCTGGAAGAGTATTGATGCTCTGATGCGAAACGTCTATTACGCCTCTCGTTCACTCGACGATACGCAGGATATGGCCGAGAAAAAGGAGGAGTTTTCGACAGTTATTCCAGCAATTTGGCCAATCGACAGAACGAAATTGCGTAGTGTGAGTAGCCTCTTCGGTATGCGTAAACACCCACGATATGGCTACTGGAAGATGCACGAGGGTGTAGATCTTGCCGCACCCAAAGGTACGCCTGTCTATGCTACGGGAAATGCTGTTGTAACCATTGCTGGCTGGAGGCCAGGCTATGGACAGGTTATCGAACTAAACCACGGCTTTGGTTACAAAACTCGCTATGGTCACCTATCGAAGATGTATGTATCTAAGGGTGATAGTGTTACACGTGGTCAGGTAATAGGTGAAGTAGGTAATACTGGTGTTTCATCTGGTTCTCATCTCCACTACGAGGTGCGATTCAGAGACAACACCATCAACCCTGTGCATTACTTCAATAAGGATATCTCGCCAGAGTCCTATATGGAGTTGATGAAACAACTTGAGGAAACCACACAGAAATAGTTGATTATCAATATGGATAATAGATTTAAATCGATTGTACGCATCTTCACTCAGCGTCGCATTGTCCCCATCCTTATCAAGTCTTTGGTATGGATAGGTATTGTCGTTGCGTGGTGGATTATCCTTGCTCTTGTGGTGGATATGCCAGCCGAGTACAAGGTGCGCCACTCGACCGACGACTTACGTGTGCAACTCGACGAAATGTCAATACGTTACGACTCGTTAAGTAATATATTGGATAATGTTGCAAAACGCGATGAGAATGTCTTTCGTAAACTCTTCGAGTCAAACCCATACGATCTTAATATAGATAAAGACGACGAGCGCATTGCACTTCACGAGCAACTTATTGAGATGAATAACGATGACCTCAGTGATATGTTATCTAGTAGGATGCAAAATGCTATTACTGAGGAGAAAGAGTTGATTCGCTCGTATGAAGATCTTAGGTATAATACACTAAATGGTGCATTATCAATCGATTGTGTACCGGCAATTCAACCTGTCAATAATCAGCAATTAACCCTTCTTGCTGCTGGTAAAAAGCCTTTAATTAACCCATTCCATCGTACTATTAGAGAGCATCACGGCGTAGATTACCTCGTGCCTGAAGGAACTGCTGTTTTTGCCACTGCAGATGGAGTTGTAAAGACCCTATCCGAGAAGAATACTTCGCACGGCAAGGCCATTACACTCAGCCACGGAAACGGCTACGAAACATCCTATAGTCACCTCTTAGATATACGAGTAAAGAAGGGACAAAAGGTTAAGCGTGGCGACATTATCGCACTATCGGGAAATAGTGGACTTTCATTTGTACCGCACCTCCATTACGAGGTCATCCTTAATGATACACGTGTCGATCCAGTCCACTACTTTTTCCTTGAATTAACCCCCGAGGAGTACCAGCAGATGATTAGGATTGCGCTATCAAGTATGCAGTCGTTTGATTAACACTACCCTACTATAACTAAATAAGTTATTATGGCTGAGATAAAGTTGATTCTACTTGACTTCGACGGCACTTTGGTAGATACTCGCAATGCTAATGCCGAAGCCTACATTGAGGCTTTGGCTGAGGTTGGTATCCATCTTACAAAAGAGGAGTACCTCGAGCATTACTTTGGTGTTCGATGTATGGAGTTTATGCAAATGGTGGGATTAACCAATGGTAAGGCCATCGCAGAGTTACGTCGTAGGAAGATTGAGTTGTATCCCAAATACTTCGATAGTGCTAGACTAAACAGCGCTCTTTGGAGTTGGTGCCAGATGATGAGAGCGCAAGGGGCAAAGGTATATATTGTCTCTACAGGTCATAGAGATAACATTACTAATGTAATGCGATACTTGAATATAGAATCTGGCATCGACAGAGTGATTACGGGTGATGATGTTGAGCGTCCAAAGCCATATCCCGACTGCTTCCTTAAAGCCATTGAGGAGGCTGGAGTTGCGATTGATGAGACGATAATTTTTGAGGATTCGAAGGTGGGATTAGAGGCTGCTAAGGCGAGTGGTGCGAACTATGTTCGAATAGCAACGTTTTAGTTTTTTAAGATAAAAAGAGCAAAATATGGGACTACGTTTGGTGGTCTCATATTTTTTTTATATTTTTATCCTTCGAAACATCAAGATAGATTCACTATGAAAAGGTTTTTACTTATCGCCATATTTGCTATCGCTTGCACATTGACCCTCTCAGCACAAGAGCCAACGCCTGCTCCAATGCCAGAGAGTCGCCCTGTGAAGGAGTTCTTACCTGACTTCACCGCTATTAAGGTGGATGCTCCAATCAAACTGACGCTTAAGAAGATAGCCGTTGGCGAAGCACCCTATATCATCTATAACACAAAGGGAGTTTATACCTCTAAATTCGTTGCCGAGGTAGATCGCAAGAGTCGCACACTTAAAATTAGTGAGCGTTCAGACTCTAAGCGTGAGAGTATAACAGAGGTAGAGGTTTATTTCACAGAACTAAGCGACATCTCTATTTCGAAGGCCGATGCCTACGTAGATGGCGTGCTTACTTCGCAACTGCTTGATATCTACATCTCTAACGACGCAAACTTCGTGGCTGAGATTAACTCGCTCGACCTAATGGTATATGCATCTGGTCAGAGTCGCATACACCTTAGCGGATGTACCCACTACCAAACGGCCGAGATATCAACGGCTGAGTATGATGCTCGTGGTCTTGAGACCATATCAACCCGCGTAGAGTCATCACACAATGCCACTGTAAAGGTTGATGCTGTGGAGCGTCTTGAAGCAAAGACAACTACGGGAGGTAAGGTCTACTACCTTTCACATCCAGTCATTCTACGTAGCGAGATCACCCTCTTTGGCGGTGATATTCAACGACTATAAAACTTTTGAGCAATGACCTCATTTCTTCAGGAGTTAGCCCAAACACTCCTAAACCGAAATTCGGGCGACTTGTCGGATCTGGTGGTTATGTTTCCATCGTTGCGAGCAAGAGCCTTCTTTAATGATGCACTCTCATCAACTACCGATAAGGCGATATGGCAGCCTAGTTGGTCTACCATAGACGAGGTTATGGAGCGTGGTTCGGGACTAAAACGTGCCGAGCGTATTCGTCTTATTAGTGAACTCTATAAAATCTACGTCAAGTACCACAAAAACGAGACCTTCGACAAGTTCTACTTTTGGGGTGATATGCTTATATCGGACTTCGATATGATTGATAAGTATCTCGTTGATGCCAACCAGTTGCTACGCAACATCGAGGATATCAAGGAGATAGAGGCCGATGTGTCATACCTCAGTGAGCGCCAGGAACGTATACTCCGTTTTTGGAGTAGTATAGGTCCCTCAATGCCACTGAGCAAGCAGAAGCAGATATTTCTGGAGGTATGGCGCTCGTTGCCTGCCATCTATGCGGAGTATCGCAACCGATTGCTTAAACTCGGCATTGGTTACCCAGGCCTTATTTACCGTATTACTGCCGAGCGCATCCTCAATAAAGAGGAGATTGAACTCTTGGATAAGCAGTATATTATCGCTGGTTTTAACGCCCTTTCTAAGAGTGAGGATGTGCTATTCAACTATATAGCATCGCGTGGTAAGGGTGCGGAGTTCTATTGGGACTACGACAACTACTACCTAAAGAATGATGCTCACGAGGCTGGCCACTTTCTTAGACATAACCTATCGAAGCACCCATCGACCTGCGACGGCATTACGCACTCTAATTTTGAGAATGGAGAGAAGTTTATTCGCACAACGGCTTGTGCATCCAATGTTTTGCAAGTTAAGCACTTACATAATATCATATCATCCATTCCGAAGGAGGAGCTCGATAAGCGCACGGTGATTGTTCTCACCGACGAAAACCTGCTGATACCACTACTACATTCCATTCCAGAGAGTGTCGGTAGTGTAAACGTGACTATGGGTTATCCGCTCAAGACCACATTGGCATACACCTTTGTCGAGGCTCTTATATCGCTTCAGTCGCATAGTCGCATTAAGGACAACTCTCGTCTATTATACCACGCAGACGTAACAAATATCCTTACACACCCCTACGTAGTAGATATGTGTGGCTCGAGGACATCTAAGTATTGCAACGAGATTGTGCAGAATCACATCGTCTCGGTGGACGATTCCCTATTTGTTGATGACGCGGATTTAAAAGATATATTCTGTTGTAATACAGATGGTTGGGAAATGTTATCTGCATATATAATTAAGTCGTTGTCACTAATTATTGAAAAGACTACCAACCTCAGTAGTGCGCAGAGTGAATATATACGTATTATCACCGACGAGATAAAGCGCACGACACTCTCGATAAAGAGTTGCGACATAACACCTCTTCCCGTCGAAGTGTTCATATCATTGCTACGTCGCCACCTGCAAACCCTGACAATTCCCTTTGAGGGAGAACCTATTAAGGGTGTACAGATAATGGGTATCTTGGAGACTCGAAACATAGACTTCAAGAATGTAATCATACTCTCGATGACCGATGCTAACTTCCCTGGCAACCGCACAGAACAGCCATCGTTCATCCCCTATGGCTTGCGCTTTGCGTACGATATGCCAACACCAGAGGAGCACGAGGCGATGTATGCCTACTACTTCTACCGTCTAATACAGCGTGCCGAGCGTGTGGAGATGCTCTACTGCTCGAAGGCCGACGACAAGAGTACGGGTGAGTGCAGTCGCTATATCTACCAACTTGAGTATGAGTCACCATACAAGATACACAAACGCTCCGTAGGTGTTGATCTTGGCCTAAGCGAGGCTCGTCCGATTGTTGTAGATAAGAGCGCAGATATAGTAGCGAAACTCAATAAGTACCTCACCAAGGGTAGTGGATACACTCTATCCCCAACGGCACTATTCAGATATATAGAGTGTCCGTTGAAGTTCTATTTCTCGAGTATTGCCTCAATCAAGTCGCCAGATGAACTTGACGATACAATTGATTCTCTGACATTTGGAAATATCCTACACGACTCCATAGAGGCGTTATATACCGATCTTATCGGCATTGAGACGCCTCATCAAGAGATTAAGAATCTGTGCAAGAAGGAAAATGTCGAGAGTGTCGTAGATAGGATGATTATTAAAAACCTAAAGATGCCTGAGAGTTTTGATCTGAAAGACTTTAATGGCGACACACTCCTTGTGCGAGATATCATTGTCAAGTATATAATACGGGGCATCTTCAGGTATGACCATTCGCACGAGGGCTTCACGGTTGTTGGCTTAGAAAGAGATGTTGAGTGCGAATATCCTATTTCGAATGGTCGTACGGTATCATTCTCTGGCCGCATCGACCGCTTGGACAGGCTCAAGGATGACAAATACCAGATTATCGACTACAAGAGTAATAATCGTAGTAAACTCGAACACAACGGAATAGATAAGTTATTTAACGGAGAGCCTGAGGATAGAATATCCAATATTTTCCAGACCTTACTCTACTCAATGATGTTGGAACGAAGTGAGGGCAAGAAGGCTACTCCATCCCTATACTATGCCTCAAAGATGGTGGTTGATGGTTATAGTCCATATATCGTAGAGTCCAAGTCTAAGACTCCAATCGCTTGCTACAAAGATGTTAGCGAGGAGTTTGAGGCTCAACTCAATAATACCCTTGAGGAACTGTTCGACCCAACCAAGCCCTTCACGCAGATTAACAACGTAGAGGCTTGTACCTACTGTCCATTTAAAAAGATATGCCAACGATGAAACAAGCAAAAATATTGAGTGCAAGTGCTGGATCGGGCAAGACCTTCCAGTTGGCTCTGAAGTATATGTGCGACATCATCGCCCACCCTGAGTGCTATCGCAACATCCTTGCTGTAACCTTTACCAATAAGGCCACAGAGGAGATGAAGTCGCGTATCTTGCGAGAGATACATATCCTCGCCTCAGGGCAAAAGAGTGACTATATGGAGCAGATCATCGAGAATCTCAATATGAGCAACGAGCAGGTTGTTGAGCAGGCTAAGATTGCTCGAACAAAGATTCTTCACGACTACTCACGCTTCAGTGTGCTTACTATCGACAGCTTCTTCCAGCGCATCCTTCGTGCCTTCATCAAGGAGTTGAGTCTCGATATGAACTACAATATCGAACTCGATACCACAATGCTTCTCGAACGAAGTGCCGAAGCCCTTGTGGAGAGCATACAGAAGGATGATGATATTAAGAAGTGGCTCATAGACTTTGCCGAGGAGAGGCTGGAGAATGGCTCTAAATGGGATATGCGCGAAGACCTCTCGTCACTGGGATTAGAACTATTCAAGGAGAATGGTGCTAAGCGAATGAGTGACAACATCGACAAAGAAAAACTACGCGAAATAGTCTCTACATTAGAAGAGTTAAGCAAGCAAACCATACAGAAAATTAAGACTTTAGCCGAAGAGGCCATCGATATTATGAAGGATTACGGCGTACGTGCCGACCAATTCTATAAAGCCTCGCAGAGTTTCGTCTTTAGTTTCTATAAATATGCCGAGGGTGAGTTGAAGCCTCCTACGGCAACTATGCTTACGGCAACCGAGAAACCCGAGCAGTGGTACACTAAAACGGCTGATGGTGCGGTAAAGTGTGCTGCCGTAGCCCTTATGCCGAAACTCAAGGACATATGTTCACTCTATGAGGTAGCAGTCAAGCAACAAAACACAGCGAAGTTGCTTAAGGATAACTACCGAAGTTTTGCGCTATTGGTAGACCTCAAGCGCCATCTGACGAAGATATGTTCCGACGAGAATATTATGGTACTTAGCGAGACTAAGGATATTTTGGCGGACTTTATAGATGATAACAACGCTCCGTTTATCTACGAAAAGGTGGGCAATCGCTATGACCACTATATGATTGACGAGTTCCAGGATACATCTGTTAGGGAGTGGCGCAACCTTCTTCCCCTTTTACGTGAGGCCTTGGCATCGAATAAGGATGCCTCTGTGTTTATCGTGGGCGATGTAAAGCAGTCTATCTACCGCTGGCGAGGTGGCGATTGGCGCCTATTGGGTAATGATGCTATCGACGATTTAGGACGTGATAATACGGAGGTTAAGCCTCTTAAGAAGAACTACCGCAGTTACGAAAACGTGGTGATTTTCAACAACAAACTCATCGCCTCTGCCGTAGAACAAGACAACGAATTCCTTAACCGACACCTTGTAGAGGCTCGCAAGGCCGAAAAAGTTAGCGAAGAGACCTTCTCGTCGCTCCATAATATATTATCAAAGGCCTATTCCGACTACGAGCAGGAACCAAACAAAGAGAACAACAAAGGCTACGTGGAGGTGTGCGCCTACGATAGCACTATTTTAGATTCGCCCTTCATCAATGCCATAGAGAGTGCTATAGCTCGAGGTTACCGTTACCGCGACATTTTGATTCTTGTTAGAAACAAGACTCACGCTACGGCTGTTGCCAACCAACTATTTGCTTACAAGAAGTCGAAATTCTCCTCACAAGGTATTGCTGGTTTCAATATACAAACACCTGATGCACTGACGCTTGAGGGGCAAGATATCACGGAGTTTATAGTTGCTGTTATGCGTCTTGCCACACTATCGCAGTGCGATATCGAGCGAGGAGTATTCAACCGATTTCTTGGCTTGCCTTTCGACACTCAATTCAGTGAGGAGGAGATCGAATTTTTCAACCACATAGCCCACCTATCGCCTATGGAAGCATTCGAGGCCATTGTGTCACGATATGCCCTTAACGACAGAAAGGAGGATATCGCATTCATTCAGGCGATGTATGAGCAGGTGGTGTCATTCTCAACAACCAATATTGCCGACATCAACCATTACTTGACTTGGTGGGAGGAACGAGGTAAGAATGAGAGTGTAAGCGTGGAGATGACCGACGATACCATAGAGATTACCACCATCCATAAGGCAAAGGGATTGGAGCGTGACGTGGTAATCATCCCTTATGCAGTGTGGGATATGTCTCCAAAGCCTATACTAAAGCCTATTGTGTGGGCAAGTGCTGATGCTAACCAGGATAGTGATCTTGCCACAATTGGCGACTTCCCCGTGATTTACGGTAGCAAGATGATGGAGTCTGCCTTTGCCGAAGACTACTACAAGGAGTTGATTATGAATCACGTCGATGGTGTCAATCTGCTATATGTTGCCATCACTCGTGCCTCGAAAGAACTCTATATGTACGTACCTACTCACCTGAATACTAATAGCAATAGCGAAAATATAACCTCTACTGCTCCACTTATTTTGGAGGCGACAAAGAAGATATGTCCCCTATCCGAAACAATCCTCAATGAGGATAAGATCGAGCAGTTGCGCTACACCTATGGTGTCCCAACTGAGTTTGACTCAGAGAGCAAGAAGCGTGGTGAGGTAGAGGAGTTGCTCTTGGATGAATACACATCAACTACACCATCAATCAAAGTGCGCTACCCGGCTCAGCGACAAATAGATGAGGGTATGAGTAAGAGTACAGAGTCGATGACACGAGGTATTATTTTGCACTCCATCTTCGAGCGAGCAAAGAGTATGCAGGATATTAAGAGTGCTATCGATGGCTTGGTACTCAACTGCACTATCGATGCCAGTGAGGCGGAACAACTGGAGCGCAACATTAATGAAATGTGTAATAATAGCATTGTCGCAGAGTGGTTTGACGGCTCATGGGATGATATTAAATGTGAATCAGGCATCATCTTTAATGGCACCACAAAGCGTCCAGACAGGGTGATGATTAAGGGAGATAGAGTGGTCGTTGTAGATTACAAATCGGGCCGAATATGTAGTAACGACCACAAGGAACAGGTGGCTGAATATATGGATATACTCCGACAGATGGGACGATACAGCACCATAGAGGGCTACGTGTGGTATATCGCATTAGGTAAGGTTGAAGCCGTTTAATATTATTTTTATATCTTTGCAAGGCAAGTATGGAGAGAGGTTTTTGGGATATCATACCGCAGAGTTATCGTCGTCGTAGCATAGGTGTTGCGCTGACTATATTTTTGCGTGCCCTACTAAACTTCGTTGGCGTGGCAACGCTACTCCCCGTTTTGATACTCTTGCTAAACCCTAAGGGCGCTCAACCCAATGGCCTAATGGAGACCATTCGTCAGACGTTAGGCATAGGCTCAGATATCAATTTCACAATCATTATATGTGGCCTCGCCCTTTGTGTCATACTACTAAAAAATCTCTCGGTAATTAGGCTCTACGCCTTCGAACGCGACTATATATTTTCGCTTTACAGACACCTCTCAAAGGCCCTCTATACGACATATTACCGCCGAGGCCTCCACTTTATAAAACACTCTAACTCAGCGATTTTAACGCGTAACATCAACAGTGTTTGCCTTATCTTTGTATCGGGTTACCTAAAACCGCTCGCTACTATCTTGGGCGAAGGACTGTTGCTTATTTTGGTGGTAGCTACCCTTGTGTGGTTCAACCCCATTGTCGCACTTTTAGCCATAGCCGTAATACTACCAATAGGCGCTCTTTTCTACCTGCTTCTACGTCGCAATATCAATAACTTGGGCAAGCAGGAGAACGAACTACAGCGTCGCAAGAGCAAAATTGTCGCTGAGACTTTTAGAGGTTATGCAGACATTGAGATAGGTGGTGCTTACGAGTTGATGTCTAAGCGTTTCGACGAGGTGATGAGTGATATTATATCTCTTCGTAAGCGCCACGCCACACTCGCTATGTTACCCCAGATGTTCACTGAAACAGGTCTAATGCTTGGCCTTATTCTCTTTGTTGTGGCTAACCTAATTATCCACAACAAAGAGATAGCCCTTATGTTTGGAGTATTTGCCGTAGCAACCATTCGCCTTATCCCATCACTCAGGGCGATAATGACAAGTTGGAGTACAATACGATTCAACCGTTTCACCATCGACACACTTAAGGAGATCGAGTACAACAACCTCGAAGAGGTAGAATATTCCGACAAAAAGATTGACTTTAGCGACTCTATCGTGCTACGTAATATATCGTTTAAATTCGATGACTCTGATAGCAACACCATAACAGATTTCTCGCTATCTATTCGCAAGGGTGAGCATGTCGGAATAAGGGGCGCTTCGGGCATAGGTAAGACCACCCTATTTAATATCCTTCTCGGACTCTATAGACCTACCTCGGGAGAGATTGTTGTAGATGGTAAGAGCCTAAACGAAACAGATATTCGTAGTTGGCAAAATAGCATTGGCTACGTGTCTCAATCGGTATTTATCGCAGAGGGTAGCATTGCCGAGAACATAGCCTTTGGGCATAGTGTAGATAACATAGACTATAATCGTATTAATAAGGTTATTGAAATAGCCGACTTAAAGCAATTTATAGAGACTCTTCCAGAGGGTATAAACACCAGAATAAGCGAGCAGGGAGAGAATCTTTCGGGTGGTCAGCGACAGCGAATCGGCATTGCGAGAGCGCTATATAAGAACTGCGATATTCTACTTTTGGATGAGGCGACCTCTTCTCTTGATGGTAAGACTGAAGAGAGTATCAACACAGCCATTGAGCGCCTATCAAACACGAATAATGTCCTCACCATTATCCTTATCGCCCACCGCGAAACAACACTGCAATATTGCGACCGCATAATCACTTTGGAGTAATGGAGTATAGAGAGTACATAATCGCTGATTTACGTCTTCGTTCGGAGATAGATTTGGTAGCCTTGGGCCTTAGTGGATTTAAGCCATTTGAGACTGATTGTACAGGTGTTGTAGATTGTTACATAAAGCAACTTATAGGTACAGAAAACGGGGAGATTGAGCTATCTACACCCTTAGCCACATCCTATCTTGCGGAGGCTGATGCGGATGGTGTGCTATATAAAACCACCACCGGTTACACATACTCAATTCACCCTCGAAACAACAAGGATGAGGTCACAATCTTCGATATCGACTGCACAACAAATACAATCAGTACTAATAGTCATCCAACAAACATAATAGACCGTTCGATACTTCGTTTCGGTATCTGGGTAATGTTTGGTGTGGCGCTGGCCCAAAACAGAGGTGTCGCAATCCACTCCTCTGCTATCGTTGCTGATGGTCGTTGTGCCATCTTCTTGGGAGAATCGGGCACAGGTAAGAGTACACACACGCGTCTTTGGCGAGAGAACATCAAAGGAGCAAGACTTCTTAATGATGATTCACCCATAGTGCGAATTGTGGGAAATGAAGTCCGTGTCTATGGATCACCCTGGAGTGGTAAAACCCCTTGCTACAAGAGTGAAGTCTACCCTCTTTCGGGCCTCTGTCGAATAGTTCAAGCGCCATATAATAGGATCACGCGCCTGTCGACCATTTCGGCTATTGGCGCGCTCCTGCCCTCTTGTCCTCCAATGTTTGCATACGATGGAGATCTACAAGATGCTATTTGCAATATTGTGGGTTCAATTCTTCGCTCCGTACCAGCCTATAGGCTCGAATGTTTACCTGATAGTGACGCGGCTATGTTGTCCTATAAAATGATTATGCTAAATGAGTAATATTGAAGATATAACAAAGCGTAACCTTGAGTCAATTATAGGTGATGGCGAGACCTTTATTTTATCCGTCACAGGACGAAGTATGTTGCCGTTATTAGGCCGAGGCGATAGTAAAATTATATTGAGGCGCGTATCAAAAGATGAGGACATATATGGCCGTATTGCAATGTTTAGAGCAACAAACGGGCATATCGTTATACATCGTGTGATTCGAATCGAGGGTAATGACGTTATCCTCAAGGGCGATGGCAATATCGTTCAGGAGGAGCGATGCTCAAGGAGTGAAATAATTGCTGTGGTCGAGCAGGTGCTTTATAGTAATGGAGATATAGTGGAGTGTAACTCTTGGCAGTGGAGAGTAAAAGAGCAGATTTGGTTATCTACTCCACTCTTTATTCGTCGATACGTTCTAGCATTGATGCACCGTTGGTATGATAGAAAACAAAATAATAGATAGATAATATGGATATACGAATTGGTTGTGGCTACGATGTTCACGCCTTGGCTGATGGACTTCGACTGGTATTGTGTGGCGTGGAGGTTCCGCACACTAAAGGGTGTGTGGCACACTCCGACGGAGATGTTGCGATTCACGCTATTTGCGACGCCATACTTGGCGCATTAGCCCTCGGAGATATCGGCAAACTATTCCCGGATAGCGATGCAAAATATAAGGGTATCGACTCGACCATACTACTTAAAGATGTTGTTGAAATAGCGCATTCTAAAGGGTTTAAAGTTAGTAATATAGATTGCACTATCGCTATGCAAAGGCCAAAGTTGCGTCCCTATATCGACACTATGCGTGAGCGACTTGCCGGGGTTGTTGGAATCGCCGTAGATCGTGTTTCGGTAAAGGCCACCACCACCGAGCATCTTGGCTTCGAAGGTAGGGAAGAGGGTGTCTCAACCAACGCAGTTGTATTGCTGATAGCAGAATAGAAACACCCCTGTAAACAAGAGAAAAAAGGCTCTTGCACAACATCGTGCAAGGGCTATTTTTACAAACTACTAACAACCAAAAATAAACATCCTTTTTAGACAAATATTTTACTATTTATCCATACATATTCATCTATAAAAATCTCGTAAATTCTATCCCAAGATACTAATGTATCATACCACAAAAAGTTCATCTTAAAGCGCGATGTGATTTTTTATCACGTGTAAAGATTACATTTATTTGGAATAACGAAATAAATTAACTATTTTTGTGTTTGATTTATGCACGCCTTTGGTGGCATAAGTCGGGATTTCTGTAACCTGCCACGGGTCGTGTGTAGAACAGTGCGTTGGACGAGCCAACAAATCTCACTTGCTTCGTCGTTGGGATGCTCCGTATCCTCGTGGCGAGGGAGGAGAGAGTATGCATCTATCAGAACTCCCAAAAACTATCGATTAAATTACCGAAACAGAATCAACCAAATAACCATTATGAAGATTGCGGTTGCTGGAACAGGATATGTGGGCCTAAGCATCGCCACCCTACTTGCTCAGTACAACGATGTTGTGGCTGTGGATGTTATAGGTGCGAGGGTCAATCTTATCAACCAACGAATATCTCCAATTCAGGACGATTACATCGAGAAGTTTTTTAGCGAAACGCCCCTACACCTCACCGCCACACTCGACGGCAAGGAGGCATATCGCGATGCCGACATAGTGATAATCGCCACGCCAACAAACTACGACCCGATAAAGAACTACTTCGATACACATATCATCGAGGAGGTCATCGACATAGTATTGGAAGTAAATCCCGAGGCTACGATTATCATCAAGTCCACCATCCCCGTAGGCTATTGCCGTGGTCTTTATGCGAAGTATGCAGAACGTGGTGTGAAGCGTCTCAACCTGCTCTTTGCCCCAGAGTTTTTACGCGAGAGCAAGGCCCTCTACGACAACCTATACCCCTCGCGCATAATCCTCGGACTTCCTAAAGCCGAGGAGTGCAACGATGATGAGAGCAGAGCGATGATGGCGCTTGCAGATATCAAGAAGTTGGATACTTCGGCAAGAGAGTTTGCAGAACTAATGCAACAGGGTGCTTTGAAGGATGATATTCCAGTATTGTTTATGGGAATCACCGAGGCCGAGGCGGTAAAACTATTCGCTAACACCTACCTTGCCCTCAGAGTAAGTTACTTCAACGAGTTGGATACATACGCCGAGATGAAGGGGCTCGACTCACGCGCCATAATCGAGGGTGTAGGCCTCGACCCACGCATCGGCACTCATTACAACAACCCATCGTTCGGCTACGGTGGCTACTGTCTCCCCAAGGACACAAAGCAGTTGTTGGCAAACTACGAGGATGTACCACAAAATATGATGTCGGCAATTGTGGAGAGCAATCGCACACGCAAGGACTACATCGCCGACCAAGTATTACGTAAGGCGG
Source organism: Alistipes sp. (assembly GCA_017555905.1). Taxonomy (GTDB): domain Bacteria; phylum Bacteroidota; class Bacteroidia; order Bacteroidales; family Rikenellaceae; genus Alistipes. The sequence continues at coordinate 18,001 of JAFZFP010000025.1, forward strand.
GCTACTACGTAGGCTCCAGCCAATGGGATGCCACCAAGGAGCGCGAGGTGGTCGTGGGCGTCTATCGCTTGACAATGAAGTCCAACTCCGACAACTTCCGCCAATCCTCTATTCAGGGCGTGATGAAGCGCATCAAGGCTAAGGGAGCAAAAATCATCATCTATGAGCCAACACTAAATGATGGCGCACTCTTCTTTGGCTCGGAAGTTGTAAACGACATCGCAACATTTAAAAGGTTGAGTAACGTGATCATCACCAACCGCTACACATCGGCCTTAGACGATGTGAAGAGCAAAGTATATACACGCGATCTATTTGGCAGAGACTAACGAATGGAGTTAGCAACCACACTCTTCGAGAGACTTAAGCAGAGTCGCCTATTTACCGACTCCTTTTGGGCATTGTTGGGCAGTGCCTTGGGAAAGGGCTTAGCATTCCTTTCAGGCATCATCGTAGCCCGTCTGCTCGGTAGTGAGGTTTTTGGAGAGTATGGTCTAATCCGCACAACACTGACTTACATAGCCATCGTTTCGACATTCGGCTTTGGATATACCGCCACAAAATTTGTAGCCGAATACTCGGCTAACAAACCCGAAAAGTTACGCGGACTCATAAAGGGCATCGTAGGTATTACGCTTATTTTTAGCTTTATACTCTCACTCATCCAGGCTATCTTTGCCGAGCAGATAGCCATCTTCGTTGATGCTCCACACCTCGGACCCACGATACGTAACTTTGCGATACTCACCATCTTCAATGCCATTACCACATCGCAAATAGCCATCCTCGCAGGACTCAAGGAGTTTAAAACCACGGCAAAGATTAATGGTATCGCCGGTCTATCGACATTCGTGCTAAGCGCGATTCTCACCTACTACCTCGGACTTAATGGTGCATTGCTCGCCCTGCTTGCGTCGTTTATCATCCAGAGCATCATTAGCATCATAGCCATTAGGCGCACAATTGCCCAAAATAGTTTCAACGAACAAGTTGAGCGTGATGAATACGTCTCAATGCTCAAGTTTTCCACCCCGATAGTTCTTCAGGATTCGCTCTACGCCATAACCCATTGGGCCTCGACCTACATCATCATCCTATTGGCGGGCTATAGCGAGGTCGGTATGTTATCGGCAGCAGTAATTTGGCAGAGTATGGTAATATTCATCCCAGCGATGTTGAAGAACGTAATGTTCTCTTACCTTGCTGTAAACACCTCATCGACCAACGACACAGGACTCGTAAAGCGTTTTTTGCAGATAAACGCCCTTTGCACTACCCTTCCAGTGGTTATCATCATACTACTCTCAAAGGTTATCGAAGGGGTCTACGGACCCACATTCTTGGGTTTGCAATATATCATCATCGTAGTCTGCATATCGGCAATATTTATCAGTCTTGGTGAGGTCTACACCTACGAACTTATTGCCCGTAACCGCCCTTGGATGGTCTTTATTGCTCGTCTAATTCGAGAGATAGCAACGCTCTTTGTAGCATACTTACTCCTACTTAACGCTCAGAGTAATCAGGCTTTGACATACTCTGTCGTAGCCCTCGGCTTCAATATCATCTACACTATTGTAGTACGAGGTCTCTACAAGCACCAACACGCAAACGTATGATTATTTGGCAATTAGTCTCCTTGTCGGCAATCATCCTGGTCTTGCTTAACATCTTCATCGACGTTGATGTCTATAGCGAGCAGAGTCTAATAGCGATTCTGCTATTGGGTGTATTTGTATTGATGTGCTACATAGTTGATGGCAGACGCTACGACACCATACGTGGCAAGATTATACGTCCCTCGTGGCTGTTGGTATTTGGAATGTGCATCATTGTATTCCAAAACTCTATCGACCTGCTACTAAATAACCTACACCTCGGATCGGCGATCTTCGTACATCAGAACCTTATCGTTAAGGGTGTTGCATACGGCACTATAGCCATAGCCTCATTCACCGTGGGTTACATCCTGCCATACCGCCCATTTAGCACTTCGAGCAAGGCTGCTATGCCATCCTCTCTACGACTCTTCACTGTGCTGTCGGCGGTTTGTATGGCTGCATTCTTACTGACCATCGATGCCGATTTCTTCTCGGGAAAGAGTTATGTGGAGAGTGGCGATATATCGACTAGTCACACAAAGATAAGCGAGGTTCTGCTTTGGGTTGCCTTTAATGGTTATTTCATTCAGTATGCTATAAATTCGAGGGACAAAGAGTTATCATTCAGGCAGTATATCTCTGGCATACCCACCTTTATGCTCCTAATTTTCGTAGGCTACCTCTCGCTAAAACTCATTAGCGGTATGCGAGAGCCCGTGCTACGTAATATTCTACTCTTCGTATTCTCCTACATCTACGCAAGCCGACGAAGTCCAGTGAAGACCATCACGTTCATCACCTCCATAATCGCTGCGAGTTTCGTATTCTCTATCGTAAGTATTGGCCGTGGTGTCATCACCGACGACCTCTCGGAGAAATATCGAGTAGGTATAGAGATCTACGATGATCGAAACAGCATTAGTCCTACAACCTCGGAGTTAGCCAATTCGCAATACTGCGACTTCGTGGCATTAAAGCACTTCTACAAGGAGGATAATCAACATCTTGGAGGAGCGATACAAGCACGATATATTGCCTCGACATTTATTCCTAACCGAATACTAAATAATTTTTGGTCGGTGGAGACCGATATGCTGGGCTCGGCCTACTTCCTAACAGCACGCGACAGAGGTCTTAAATCGGAGAGTGGTCTCGGCTCAACAATCCATACTGACTTCTACGTCGATTTCGGCATTGTGGGTATGATTCTTTGTATGGTATTGGTGGGTTTTATCTTCAAGAAGACAGATCTCACCCTCTACTCCAACGCTAGCAATAGATACTCGCTCTTGGTTACCGTACTTATTATCTGCCTCGGAGCGAGTTCCCTCTACTTGTCGCGCTCGGTATTTATCCCAACACTGAAGATTCCGCTATACACCTACATACTTCTAATTATCAACCAGCGATTTAGTCTAAGTAGTAACAAATAGCAGAAAAAGAGTATGAGAGTCCTTTTTGCCACACCCTATAGTCAAGCCACAGGAGGTATAATTCAGTGGGCGCGTCATATCGTCCAGCACCACACCACCAACCCTAATGGAGTGGAGTTGAACGTATTACCAATGAATAACTGCGGCGCAAATGATGCGGTGACAAACAAGCGCCTCTACAACCGTATCACGCGTGGCATAGCCACCTATGGCCACGTTATCAAGAGTCTCAAGCGCGAACTCAATACCACTCGTTACGACATTCTACATATCGCCACGAGTGCCTCGATAAGCATTTTGAAGGATCTCTGGATGATGCGAATAGCCAAGCGCAAAGGGGTAAAGAGCGTACTCCACTTCCACTTTGGCCGTATCCCCACACTCGCCCAAAAGCGTAATTGGGAGTGGCGCCTAATCGTTAAGGCTGTCAGAGCCGCCACAAAGGTTATCGTCATAGATAAGGCCTCGTACGACACACTGGTAAAGGAGGGGTTTACAAACATCGAACTACTCCCCAATCCACTCTCACCTATGGTTAGTTCGCTTATTGAGAAGCATAAAACCGCTGAGCGAGAGACACGAACACTACTCTTTGTCGGCCACTGCGTAACGACCAAGGGTGTCTACGAATTGGTAGAGGCTTGCGCAAAGATGGAGGGCGTACATCTTAGGTTAGTAGGTCCTATCACCGAGGGGGTAAAGCAGGATTTAGAGAAGATCGCCGACGGCAACGACTGGCTTGATATTGTTGGATGTATTTCGTTGGAGGAGGTGATTAGGGAGATGTGTCGATGCTCTATATTCATTCTTCCCACCTATACTGAGGGATTTCCAAATGTCATCATCGAGAGTATGGCTGCGGGAGCACCAATCATCACTACACCCGTGGGAGCAATTCCCGAGATGCTTGACATCACAACAGATAGCCCCTGCGGAATATGCGTTGCGCCCAAGCAGGTTGAGCCACTCAGAGAGGCTATCGAGCAACTGCTACAAAACAATGACTTAGCCACCCTACTCGGCCAGCGTGCCAAGGAGCGAGTGACAACGGTTTATGCTATGTCCTCGGTATGGGATAAGTTGTGTAATATATGGAAAATATGTTGATATGGGAATAAAGAAAACTCTGAAAAACAATAGGTTTATTCGAGGATTATATTTCCTCTATAAGTCATACTTCGGTTATGGGCCAAAGAGTTTTGGTCTCTGTGGAGAGAACGTAGCCATTACACCTCCGCTACAAATCAACAACCCTAAGAATGTCTTTTTCCACGGAAACAACCGAATTAGCAACGCCTTTATATCGACCGTGAACGCTAAGTTCATTATGAAGCCATACGCTGGTGCAGCCGAGGGTCTTAGGGTTATTACTGGCAACCACGCTATGATCGTTGGTCGCTACTATCGCTCCATCACCGAGGCGGAGAAGCCATCGGGATTAGATAAGGATGTAGTCGTAGAGAGTGATGTTTGGATTGGCTCGGGTGTAACACTACTTTCGGGCGTAACCCTTGGCCGAGGCTCTATCGTTGCTGCGGGAGCTGTAGTGAATAGAAGCACCCCACCATACAGCATATCGGGAGGTGTACCAGCACGATTCATAAAGTTCAAGTGGAGCATCGACGAAATCTTGGAACACGAAAAGAGTCTCTACCCTGCCGAAGAACGCTTCACAAAGGAGGAGTTAGAGCGCATATTTAAGCAGTATAACACGAAGGAGTAACATTATGCCACGACTTCTGCAAATAAACATAACATCTAATTGGGGTTCGACGGGTCGAATTGCCGAGATGATTGGCAACCGCGTCTTAGCCGAGGGCTGGAGCAGTACCATAGCCTATGGATACCTCGAAAACCCAAGCAATTCGGAGACCCTTCGCCTCAGTTCCAAGCGCAAGACACGCTGGCACCGCAGGTTTGCAAAATACCTCGGTATGGATGGTTTAGCATCGAACAAGGCTACTCGCAGGCTTATTGAGGAGATAGAGACCACAAAGCCAGATATCATCCATCTGCACAACATCCACGGCTTCTATCTCAACTACAAGATACTGTTTGAGTATCTTGCCACCATCGACACCCCAGTAGTGTGGACTCTACACGACTGCTGGAGTTTCACGGGCCACTGCGCCCATTACTTCGAGTGTGGTTGCGACAGATGGATGACCGAGTGCCACCACTGCCCTAATAAGGCGACCTACCCAAAGACTTATGTAGATTGTTCAACTCGCAACCACCGACTAAAGCGCAAACTATTCACCTCTTTAGGCGATAGACTAACCATAACACCTGTATCTCAGTGGCTTGAGCAAGAGGCAAGCAAATCATTCTTCAAGGAGTCGCGCATAAAATATATCTACAACGGCATCGACACAACGGTTTTTGCCCCATCCACACACAGCGACATACGCCAAAAATATGGCATTGGCGAGCGCCCACTATGTGTCTCGGTGGCTTCGGTATGGGATGCACAGAAGGGACTAAACGAGATTATCGCCCTACGCAAGCAACTACCAGAGGAGTACGCACTGATGATTGTAGGCATTGCCGAGCATCAACTATCGCTACTTCCCGACGGTGTTATTGCCATTCCACGCACCCAGTCCCAAAAAGAATTGGTCGATATATACTCTACGGCAAATGTAGTGCTGAGCCTGTCGCGTCAAGAGACCTTTGGTATGACCATTGCTGAGGGAATGGCTTGTGGCACGCCAGCCATTGTGTATCGCACTACGGCACTCCCCGAACTTGTAACCCCAGAGACGGGTCGAGTTGTGGAGCAGATAGGCGATATCGAGGGATTAACGAAGGCTATAATAGAGGTCTGCCAGAGACCTAAGGAGGCCTATATCGAAGCGTGCCGTAGTCGTGCCGTAGAGTTCTTCGACAAGAGGAAGTGTACGGACAACTATTTTGCGCTATATAACGAATTACTAACTAAAACACAATAACTTATGTCAATTTTCAAAGACAAAGTCCTCCTCATTACTGGAGGCACAGGCTCGTTCGGCAATGCCGTACTACGTCGTTTTATCGACTCCGACATCAAGGAGATTCGTATTTTCTCACGCGACGAGAAGAAGCAGGATGATATGCGTCACGCCTTGCAGAACCCAAAGGTTAAATTCTACATCGGCAACGTGCGCGACAAGTCGTCGGTAGATGTTGCTATGCGTGGCGTGGATTATGTTTTTGCCGCTGCGGCATTGAAGCAGGTGCCATCGTGTGAATTCTTCCCTATGGAGGCAACTATGACCAACGTAATCGGCACAAACAACGTACTCCTCTCGGCTATCGAACACGGCGTAAAGAATGTCGTGGTATTGTCTACGGACAAGGCTGCATACCCTATCAACGCTATGGGTATCTCTAAGGCTTTGATGGAGAAGGTGGCAATTGCTAAGGGTCGTGAACTCGGCGAGAACGGAGCAACGACTATCTGTTGTACTCGCTATGGCAACGTGATGGCGAGCCGTGGCTCGGTAATTCCACTCTGGGTAGAGCAGATGGAGGAGGGTAAGCCTATCACCATCACCGATCCAAATATGACCCGCTTTATGATGACTTTGGATGATGCTGTAGATCTCGTAATCTACGCCTTCACCCACGGCAAGAATGGCGATCTCTTCGTGCAGAAGGCACCTGCTGCAACCCTCACCACCTTGGCTGAGGCACTTAAGCAGACCTACGCACAAATCGACCCTAAGTATGGTCAGACCGAGGTACGTGTTATCGGTACACGCCACGGCGAAAAACTCTATGAGACCCTCGTAACACGCGAGGAGATGGCCAAGGCAATAGATATGGGCGACTACTACCGTATCCCTTGTGACACTCGCGATTTGAACTACGACAAGTTTTTCACCGATGGCAACGAGGAGATCTCTCGCATCGAGGACTACCACTCTCACAATACCCGACGCTTGGATGTCGAGGGAATGAAGGAGTTGCTCCTTAAGTTGCGCTTCATACGCGAGGATTTGGGTCTTCAGCCACGTGCGAAGGCTAAGGAGATTCGTAGCGAATAAGACTATGTCCGAGATTAAAATTATTCAAGGCGAGATATTCAACGACCACCGTGGACAGATAAGTTCACTCAACAACTTCCATTTTGAGGGTGTACGTCGTTGCTATATCATCCACCACCCCGATGCCTCGGTAGTGCGTGGCTACCACGCTCACCAATTCGAGCGCAAGTGGTTCTACTGCATCAAGGGTTCGTTCACGCTCGCTCTGGTAAAAATCGACGACTGGGAGAATCCATCAAAGGATTTAGTCCCTGAGATTTTCGAACTAAGCGACAAGCAGAGTTGCATCATATGCGTTCCCGCAGGCTATGCTAACTGCCTCAAGGCACACACACCAGACTCTATTATGGAGGTATTCTCCGACAAGACCCTGGATGAGGCACTTGGCGATAGTTGGCGCTACGACAAGGATATGTGGGTGGATTGGTCGCAATATTAACAACCGTTTCCGATGAATATACTAGTTACAGGAGCCAAGGGCTTCGTAGGAAAGAATCTATGTGCGTTGCTCCGCACCATTGCTGATGGCAAGAATCGCACGTATGGCAACATTGCCATCACCGAGATTTTTGAGTACGACATCGACTCTAAGCCCGAGGAGTTGGAGGAGTATTGCCAGAAGGCGGACTTCGTCTTCAACCTCGCAGGAGTAAATCGTCCTCAAACCACCGAAGAGTTTATGCAGGGTAACTTTGGCTTTGCCTCTACCCTTTTGGATACTCTCAAGCGCCATAACAACACCTGCCCAGTAATGCTATCATCGTCGATTCAGGCCACACTTATTGGTCGCTATGGCGAGGGTGAATACGGCAAGAGTAAGCGTGCTGGCGAGGAGTTGTTCTTCGACTATGGTCGAGAGACTGGGGTAAAGGTTTTGGTATATCGCTTTCCAAACCTCTTCGGTAAGTGGTGTCGCCCTAACTACAACTCTGCCGTGGCAACCTTCTGCAACAACATAGCCAACGACCTTCCAATTATGGTGAACGATCGTAGCACCCTATTGGAGTTGTTGTATATTGACGACCTTATGGACGAGATGGTTGCAGCACTTAAGGGCGAGGAGCACCACTGTGAATTTGATGGTGTCGACACCGTGCTAACAGAGAGTGGTCGCTATTGTGCAGCACCCGTAACTCATAAGGTGACTCTCGGAGAGATTGTAGACCTCCTCAATGAGTTCCACGAACAACCCAAGAGTCTCACAATCCCCGAAATACCTGCAAACTCATTTGCCAAGAAGTTATACTCGACATATCTTTCGTATCTACCCAAGGAAAAAGTTGCATTTCCACTTAAGATGAACGAGGATAACAGAGGAAGTTTCACGGAGTTACTTCGTTCAACAAATTGTGGCCAAGTGAGCATCAACATCTCGAAACCAGGAATCACCAAGGGCGAGCATTGGCACAACACCAAGTGGGAGTTCTTCATTGTGGTAAGTGGTCGAGGCCTTATCCAGATGCGCCGTATAGGTTCAGATGAGGTCTTGGAGTTCGAGGTTTCGGGCGACAAGATTGAGGCGGTACATATGCTTCCAGGCTATACGCACAATATAATCAACCTCTCCGACACCGAAAACCTCGTTACGGTGATGTGGGCAAACGAGAGTTTCGACCCCAATCGAGCAGATACATTTTTTGAGAAAGTCATAGAATAAATACTAACTACGCTATGGAGTTACAATTGAATTTTTCCGATGTTAAGTTTAAGGGCGACGGCCGTCTTAAACTACTCATCATAGTCGGCACACGTCCCGAGATTATTCGCCTTGCAGCGGTGATAAACAAGTGTCGCAGGTACTTCGACACGCTGCTTGCTCACACAGGTCAGAATTACGACTACAACCTTAACGGCATCTTCTTCAAGGATCTCAAACTGGAGGATCCAGATGTATATTTAAATGCCGTAGGCGACGATTTGGGCGCTACGATGGGCAACATCATCAACTCGTCATACAAACTTATGGTCGCTACTCGCCCCGATGCTGTATTGGTTTTGGGCGACACCAATTCTTGCTTGTCTGTCATTGGTGCTAAGCGTTTGCACATCCCTATCTTCCATATGGAGGCAGGTAACCGCTGTTTTGACGAGTGTCTTCCTGAGGAGACCAACCGCCGTATTGTCGATATCATATCGGATGTTAATCTCTGCTACTCGGAACACGCACGTCGCTACCTCAATGCCTCGGGTGTAGCCAAGGAGCGCACATACGTAACAGGCTCACCTATGGCCGAGGTTTTGCACAACAACCTCGCCGATATCGAGGCTTCGGATATTCACGCACGTCTCGGTCTTGAGCGAGGTCGCTACATCCTTCTCTCTGCTCACCGCGAGGAGAATATCGACACCGAGAAGAACTTTACCTCTCTATTTACCGCCATCAACCGTATGGCCGAGAAGTACGATATGCCTATCCTCTATTCGTGCCACCCACGCTCACGCAACCGTCTTCAGGCAAGTGGCTTCAAACTCGACGAGCGTGTGATTCAGCACGAGCCATTGGGATTCCACGACTACAACTGCCTACAGATGAATGCCTTTGCTGTAGTTAGCGATAGTGGTACATTGCCAGAGGAGAGTTCATTCTTCACCTCTATCGGCAAACCATTCCCTGCAGTATGTATCCGCACCTCCACAGAGCGCCCAGAGGCCTTGGATAAGGGTTGCTTCATCTTGGCAGGCATCGACACCGAGTCGCTTTTGCAGGCCGTAGATACTGCCGTAGAGATGGTCAAGAGTGGTGACAACGGCATCCCCGTACCTAACTACACTGACGAGAACGTATCTACCAAGGTGGTAAAACTAATCCAGTCATACACAGGCGTAGTAAACAAGATGGTTTGGAGAAAGTAGTATGCCAAAACGAGTATTGATAGTAGCACAGAATTTCTACCCAGAGTTCTTCAAGAGCAACGACATAGCCTCGGAGTTAGTCGAAAGAGGTTATTTCGTCGATGTGCTGACGGGAATACCAAACTATCCCGAGGGAAAATTTTATGACGGGTACGGAATTTTTAGTCGTCGCACTGGGGAGTATAAGGGGGCAAAGGTCTATCGAGCCTTCCAAATTCCTCGTGGCAAGCGACCTGGGGCTGTGCGACTATCATTGAACTATCTATCGTGGGCCTTTTGTTCCACATTTTGGATATTGTTCTACTTCGTTTTCAAACATCGCTACGACACAATCATCGTACATCAAACCTCACCCATCACCCAGGCGTGGCCAGCCCTACTCCTTGGGGCGATACGTCGCACACCTATCTACACATGGGTACTCGACATCTGGCCCGACTCCGTGACAGGTTTCTTGCGTAAGCCAAGCAGAGTTATCGAGACTCCGCTCAGGTGGTTTACCAATGTGGTATATCGTCGCTCGAAACGCATACTCATTAGTTCGCCAGGATTTAGAGCATTGGTCAATCGTGACGGCGACTATGACGACAAGATTGTCGATTTCCCGAATTGGTGCGACGACATACTCGCAATGCCGACAAAGGAGATACCCACTCTTGCGAAGGGTTTTAGGGTGATGATGGCTGGCAATATGTCCGATGCTACGGGCCTTGAGGATGTTGTGGAGGTTATGAAACGTACTGCCCACAACCCCAATATTATATGGATATTTGTTGGCGGAGGTAACAGAGTGGAGTGGCTCAAGCAGAGGGTCAAAGAGGAGAATTTGGAGAGGTGTTGCGCCATTGTCGGCCGCTACCCCTTCGACTATATGGCATCCTTCTATCGTGAGGCAGATGTAATGTTTATCTCCTTGAAGCAGACCAATCTTCCACACCTCGAAGCGACAATCCCTGCCCGCCTGCAATCCTATATGTCGGCAGGTAAGCCAATCGTTGGTATGATTGGTAGTGGCGTATCGCAATTCGTCAAGACTATAAATTGTGGCATCTGTGTACCAAGTGGCGATATCGAGGGTTGTGCATCAACAATCTTAGGTTTGGCCGAACACCCTGCCAGCCTTGAACGCTGGGGCATCAATGCTCGAAACTACTACATCAACCATTTCACCAAGAGTCAATCTATCTCCAATCTCGAAGAGATAATTGCAGACTAACGAACTACTATAATGGATAAGTGCAAAACCATCACTCTCGAACTTTTGCGCATAGCCCTCTCGGACTCACCAATCGAGGAGTCATCACAACTATTTGAGGGATGCAACTGGGAGAAGATAGTCCACTACTCGGCACAACAGGGCATCACTGCCTTGGTGTGGGATGGTCTAAATAGAGTTATTCAAGAGGGTAAACTTTCTATAGAGAACCTCCCCGATAGAGCCACTAAACTACAGTGGGCCTTGGCCGTTGAGAGGCTTGAAAAGCGATATGCAAAGCAGGCTTCGGTAATTGAACGACTTGCATCTATACTTGATGTAAACGACATAAAGACAATGATTCTAAAGGGTTACGGACTTAGCCTATGCTATCCAAAACCCTCACATCGTTCGTGTAGCGATATAGATATTTGGCTATATGGTAAGCAAAAAGATGGTGATGACCTACTACATAAAAGCCTTGGCATTACGATTGACCAGGGTAAGCACCACCACACGGTGTTCTATGTCGATGGTGTGATGGTGGAGAACCATTTCGACTTTCTCAACCTCCACGCCCACCGTTCAAGCCGAGAGATAGAGGGAGAGTTACTAAAGCGTGCCGAGGAGCATAGCGACGAAATAGGTATCGGCAATAGTGTGGTCTATATGCCACCCGTAAACCTACACGCACTCTTCCTGCTACGCCACTCTGCATCGCACTTCGCAGCCGAGAAGATTGTTCTTCGCCATCTTACCGATTGGGCTATGTTCCTAAAACATAACGCCTCAAATATCGACTGGGTGTGGCTCTACGATGTTTGCCGAACGCAGAATATGGATAGGTTCTTGGATGCGTTGAATGGGTATGCTGTAGACTATTTCGATATAGACAAGAGTAAGTTACCTAATTTCACTCGACGCACCAACCTTGAAGAGCGAATACTCAACGACATCCTACAACCCGAATTTAGCGAGCGTAAGCCCGACAAAGGATTGATTCGCATCATCCTCTTCAAATGCCGTCGCTGGTGGGCAAATCGCTGGAAGCACCATCTTGTCTATCGAGAGGGGCTTCTGCACAGTTTTGTCACACAGGCCTGGAGCCACATACTAAAACCCAAAGCAATAAAGAGTTAGTTTTCCTCAATGAAGGAGAAATTAAATATAAACTACAGCGTTAGACCTAAAAACAACTACTATGAAAGGAATCGTTTTAGCCGGAGGAACAGGCACACGCCTATACCCCATCACCAAGGGTATCTCCAAGCAGTTGATGCCGATATACGATAAACCAATGGTTTACTACCCTATTTCGGTATTGATGTTGGCTGGCATACGTGAGATTCTCATTATATCTACTCCTCACGATCTACCTGGCTTCAAGCGCTTGTTGGGCGATGGTAGCGACTATGGCGTTCGCTTCGAGTATGCCGAGCAACCATCTCCAGATGGTTTGGCACAGGCCTTTACCATTGGTGAGGAGTTTATCGGCAACGATAGCGTTTGCCTAGTCCTTGGCGACAATATCTTCCACGGAGCGGGCTTTACCTCTATGCTCAAAGAGGCTGTACGTGTTGCCGACGAGGAGGCTAAGGCAACAATTTTTGGTTACTGGGTGAGCGAGCCTCAGCGCTATGGAGTTGCAGAATTCGATGGCGAGGGCAGATGTATCTCCATTGAGGAGAAGCCCAAAGATCCCAAGTCAAACTACGCAGTTGTAGGTCTATACTTCTACCCAAATCGTGTGGTGGATATCGCAAAGAATATCACCCCTTCGGCTCGTGGCGAGTATGAGATTACGACAGTAAACCAGCGATTCTTGGAGGCTGAAGAACTCAAGGTGCAGACCCTGGGCCGTGGTTTTGCGTGGCTCGACACTGGCACCCACGACTCACTCTCCGAGGCCTCTACATATATCGAGGTATTGGAGAAGCGCCAGGGTTTAAAGGTGGCTTGTTTGGAGGGTATCGCCTATCGTCAGGGCTGGATTACGGAGGAGCGTATGCGAGAACTCGCACAGCCTATGCTCAATAATCAGTATGGTCAATACCTACTAAAGGTAATCGACGAACTCAAGGAGAAGCATAAACCCGACTTAGAGTAGTATGAAGATAACCAAAACATTAATTGAAGGGGTATTAATCGTTGAGCCAAAGGTATTTAGCGACGAGCGCGGATACTTCTACGAGAGTTTCAACGCTGAGCAATTCCAGAGGGAAACGGGGATAACAACCACCTTCGTACAAGATAATCAGAGTCTTTCTCGCTATGGTGTTTTGAGGGGTCTCCACTTCCAGCGACCACCATTTGCGCAGTCAAAACTTGTGCGCGTGGTCCAGGGTAGTGTCATCGACGTTGCTGTAGATATAAGGGTTGGATCACCCACATTCGGCAAATATGTCGCTGTGGAACTCAGCGAGGATAACCATCGCCAACTATTTATTCCGAGGGGCTTTGCTCACGGCTTCATCACCACAAGCCAGAGTGCAATCTTCCAGTACAAGTGCGACAACTACTACAACCCCGAAGCAGAAGGCGCCATTGCGTGGAACGACCCAACACTAAATATTGATTGGGTATTGCCACACCAAGATATATCTCTGTCGGCCAAAGATATGGAGCATCCTCAGTTAAACGAGGCCAAGCTCTTCGACTACAATACTCCTCTTTATTAATGAAGAATATACTTATCACGGGGGCCAATGGTCAGCTTGGCAACGAAATGCGCATTGTCGCAAAGCATAGCGACCTCAATTTCATCTTCTCCGACATTACACCTATTGAGGGAGGTTACTACCTCGATATATGTAATAGAGAGGCTGTTAGGGCATTTATACACGCAAACGAGATAGATGCTATAATCAACTGCGCGGCCTACACCAATGTAGATAAAGCGGAGTCGGAAGATAAGGCTTGCTATGCTCTCAATGTCTCAGCGCCCGAAAATCTCGCTATAGTGATGCAGGAGCGAGGAGGCCTTCTCATACACATATCAACAGACTACGTTTTTGGGGGTAATGAGGCTCATAGGCCACTAACCGAGGAGGATAAGTGTACCCCTGAGTCGGTATATGGCAAAACCAAACTCCTTGGCGAAAGGGCGATAGAGTCGCTCGATGGCAACTACGTTATTATTCGCACATCGTGGCTTTACTCTGAGTATGGCAAGAATTTCTGCAAAACTATGATTGCTCTGACCGAGAGCAAACCCGAGATAAAGGTTGTAAACGACCAAATAGGCACTCCAACCTATGCCCTCGACTTAGCCAAGGCAATAATCGAAGTTTTAACCAACTATGACCCCTCTAAGCGTGGCATCTACCACTTCTCAAACGAGGGTGCTTGTACGTGGTATGACTTCGCCTTGAAGATTGCCGAGTTCAACTTCAGCCAAGGGTGCGAGATAAAACCCTGCACGAGCCAGGAGTATCCAAGCCCTGTGCGTCGCCCCCACTATTCGGTTTTAGACAAAGGAAAAATTCGCAGAGTATTCAACGTAGCAACTCCCCACTGGGAGGAGTCGCTCAAAGTCTGCATCAACAATATTAAAGCAAACAAATAATATGTCACAACGCAACATCATCATTACTGGAGGAGCAGGATTTATCGGTTCGCACGTTGTTAGACTATTTGTAAACAACTATCCGCAATATAACATTATCAATGTGGATAAACTCACGTATGCTGGTAATCTTGCAAGCCTAAAGGACATAGAAGATAGGCCCAATTACAAATTTAAGCGATTGGACATCTGCGATTTTGAGGCAATACATCAACTATTCCAAGAGGAGAATGTCGATGGTGTTATTCATCTGGCAGCCGAGAGCCACGTTGATAGGTCGATAAAAGATCCTTTCACATTCGCCAAGACCAACGTAATGGGAACACTCTCCTTACTTCAGGCGGCGAAACTCTACTGGGAGTCTCGTCCCGAGGGTTATGAGGGCAAACTCTTCTACCACATATCTACCGACGAGGTATATGGTGCTTTAGGCTTCGACGATACTCTATTTACCGAAGAGACTAAGTACGACCCACACAGTCCATACTCTGCAAGCAAGGCCTCATCAGACCACTTTGTTCGTGCCTACCACGACACATACGGTATGCCTACAATCGTCACAAACTGTTCGAACAACTACGGCCCATACCAATTCCCCGAGAAGTTGATACCTCTATTTATCAACAACATACGAAATGGCAAGCCACTACCCGTATATGGTAATGGTGAGAATATTCGCGATTGGCTCTATGTCGAGGATCACGCTCGCGCCATAGAGACCATCTTCCATAGGGGCGAGTCAGCCCAGACATACAATATCGGTGGTTGCAACGAGTGGCGAAATATCGACTTGATAAGGGTTATTATTGCCACTGTGGATAGACAATTGGGCAACCCCGAGGGTCACTCATTGGGCCTTATAACATACGTCACCGACCGCCCTGGCCACGACGCCCGCTACGCCATCGATGCCTCGAAACTACGACGAGAACTCGGATGGCAGCCATCGCTACAATTCGAGGAGGGCATCGAGCGTACTGTACGTTGGTACTTGGAAAACGAGGAGTGGATAGAGAACATAACGTCGAAGGAGTACACAAAATACTACGACGAGATGTACGGAAATAGATAGATACTCACTAACATAGCACATAGAGAAATACCCTTAGGCTTAACTCCTAAGGGTATTTTTATTTGCACTTCTGGCTTCAGTAACTATGGCAATTATGAGATATATAGTGGCAAGAACCGCGATAGTATATAGGTCCGCTCTAACATCATAGAGCGAGACTCCTGCTGTACCAATATCTACGAAGGCATTAACTGCACTACTGCTCGGAAATAGTCGGCCCAAAAGATAGAGCCACTCTGGAAAGGCCTCCTTGGGATAGGAGACTCCCGCAAGCAAAAGAATTGGGACAGAACTCCACAAGAGGAGCATAAGTGGCGATTCGCGATGTTTGAAGAGATGTGACAATGACAACGAGAGTGACGTAACAGATACCATATATATAAACATAAGTATCGCAACATCTATGGTTCGGCCATTGTACGGAAAGCCAAACAGAGTCCATACGACACCTAATACAATGGTTAAGTTAATTCCATATATTACAACATATACCAATATCTTAGCAACTACACTCTTAATGGCATCGCAATAGGAGTTTATCTGCAAAATATCACGTTTCGTTCGTCGTCGAACGCCTAACATAGCCAGACCAATAATTAGTGTCTGCTGGATGATAACCACTACGATCGAGGGCATAACGAAAGAGCCATAACCCTGTGGTGTGTTATAAAGTATATGCTTATCAAGCGAGACAGGCTGAACGACACCCATAATATCTTCGCCACCGACACCACTCGCAATGAGACGAGAGGCTTCAATTACCGTACCCTCTACAAGCACATCTGCCGTCGTCTGGGTCAGTACCTCCTTATAAATCAGCAGATGGCTACCATCAAGGATTACTGCTACATCGGCCTGTTCTCCCATAAGAAGAGTTCGCTCGAAGCCACGAGGTATTACCACAATACCAAACACCTTGCCTCGGTAGAATAGTTCCTTAGCCTCCTCGACAGATGTAGGCTCATAAGCTACAAAGGTGTCGGGACCAGACCTAAGACCATCGACAAGAGTTCTACTCATAGAACTATGGTCCTCATCAACGACGGCTATAGAAACCTCACGCACAACCTCCTTGCCGTATGCCACAGAGTAGATAATTGTATATATCAGCATAGCGAAGACTACCAACAAAAGCACTCCGCCATCTCCCAAAATCAGCCTTACTTCATTCTCTATTACACGCCTCATACGACACATCTTGAATTACTCCTTACCCCAATACTGCTCCTCACGCACTACCCTTCCGAATTGTCGCCAAAGTACCAAAGGGAGCAACACAAAGAGGGTAAGAAACACAAAATCCTTAACGTTATAAAATTCTGGAGCGCCCACAACTGCCTGAGAGATAAGTATCTTGCTAAAATAGGTAAGTGGAAAGAGTTTAGATAGCCACTGCGCTACGCCATACATAGCCATCACGGGAAAGGTGATACCCGAGAAGGTAAATGCCATAACAGCATAACCTCCACCAAGCGACAATGCTAATCGCAGGTTTGAAGTTGCAGTAACAATAAACAAGGCTATAGACTGATAGGCTAATACCAGCAGAAATCCTCCCAAGGAGAGCATCACATAACTTCCCGAACACTCCATACCCATCACGAAAAAGAGAATAAAATATATAAGTTGAGTGTAGAGCGTAAAGGTAATCGTGAGTGGTAATAGTTTACTCACCACAGCGGACATCGATGAGTCTCCTGCAACTTCAAGCCACTCCTTTGCCGTAGCGTACCGCAATTCCCTACCTATGGCATAGGTGGCAGTGACGACAATAAATATCACAAGTCCCATAAACATAAAAATTGGGGCGAGGTAGTAGCCATAATTCAGATAGGGATTACCAACTATATTGGTATGGACATTTATGGGCATCACATCCACCATCGACTCCTCATACCCCACACCTAAACTTTGTAATTTAGAGAGTGCAATGCCCGAAGAGAAGGTCTCCACCACAGTTTGTAAATCTCTCTCCACCACGCCACTTGCCGACAGATTTACTCCCGACACGTAGCACTCCACCTCGGTTGGAACACCTCCATATATACTCCTCTCAAATCCCTTGTCTATATAGATTATTGCCGAGGCTTTGTCTTCCAACATTAGCCGTTCGGCATCGTCGATAGATTGTGTCTCGTAAGCGATATAAATGCCAGGGGTAGCCTCAATCATATCTACCAACTCTTGCGACATTGGGGTTTTATCTCTATCGACCATCGCCACAGGTAGGTTATCAATAGCACCTCCATAAAACATTATGGTAAAGAAGAGTAGCATCACCAACGGAAGTACAAATACCACACTGCAATAGAGCCTATTGTGTAGTATCTCTCGCACCTCACGCTTTGCCACAGACCACAACCCAACATTCTGCATAACATCACAACGTAGAGTGCTTAACAATCACGCTCATTCCTGGCAGAAGGCTAACCCTTTGGCCATACTGGCGTGCCTTAACTTCAAAGGTTCTTATATCGAATCCTCCTCGCGCACGGGTAGCACTCCACGTCGCAAAATCGGCTTCGGAGGCTATATAGAATACCTCGAACTGAGCATAACTATCAAGAGCAGGAATATAGCCATTAAACCTCGACCCCACTTCCACTCCCTTGAGATGACTCTCCTTGATATTAAACGTAACCCACATATTGCTTAGGTCGAGGATGGTTACTACGGGATAGCCACTACCAACAAGTTCGCCTGGTTCGGAGACGATATCCGAGACTCGGCCAGATATAGGTGCATAAACACGAGCATCTCGCAGATAGGAGTTTACCTCATCTACGGCTCCTTGTGCCTCTCGCACTTTAGCCACCACAGCCTCTCGTTGCTCCTTTGTAGCGCCCTCGATAGCCATATCGTACTCCGCCTTGGCAGCATTTACAGTCGCCTGCATAGCATTATAGTTGGCCAACGCCTCATCGTATTGCTGACGTGGCACAACACCCTTGTCGTATAGATTCTTAACCCTCAAATAACTCTTCTCGGCAAGTTCCTTGCCAGCCTCAGCCTTCTGCCACATACTCTTCAGAGCGACAATCTGTTCTCGTCTGGCACCCATATCAACCTCCCTATTTATAGCCTCGGCAGCCGACTCTAAGGCAGAGACCTGCTCCAACTTAGCATCAAGTTCGGGGGTAGATATCGTATATAACAACTCTCCGTAATTGACCCAGTCGCCCTCACGAACAAGCATAGAGTCGATGCGACCAGCCAATTTCGACGACGCACGATAGGTGCGACACTCGACAACACCCTGAATAACAACCTCGTTCGACTCTCGGTTATAGCGCCAAAGGATTGCTACCACAATAAAGATAACGACTATCGAAATTAACGCTATCGTCGTATTCCTACACTTCTTTTCCATATACTCCTATAAAAGATTTATCTATATATCTACCACTTTGCCACTTTGGACATAGTTCAAATAGTCACTGCTCAACCCCGACACCTCAAGCAAACGTGCTAACGACAAGCAGTGCTGATAGACCGAATTGATATATTCCACGCGTGAAGAGGCCAACTCAACACAAGCATCAATAAGTTCTGATGATGAGATCACCCCCTCGCTAAAGCCATCTTTAGCCGTAGCATAGAGGCTCTTGGCAAAGGCTATCGAACGCTCCGAAGCAACTATGCCCTGCATCGAAGAGGTTACACCATAATACTCTCTCTCCACAAGTAGTCTCACCTCCTGCTCAGCACTCATCACCAACTCGGCCATTTGGCTCATCTGTCTCTTTGATGCCATATACCTACGCTCCTTGCCTAAGCCATCGAAGAGTGTGAAATTAACACCTACACCCACACTCCAGCGAGGCACCATATCGCTTAGTTGATAGTTATATATCGAGCCAGCACCATAGGCAACAACCTCGGGAAGTAGGTCTGCTTGGGCCATATTCTTTTCCTCCTCAGAGAGACGACTTGCCAATCGTGCCTCATTCAATAAAGGGTTTAGTTGATTAGCCATATCTACATAATAATCAACCGTATTTATAGCACCACAAATAAATAAGGGGCTTATTGGATTTAGACTCTGCCCCATCCCTACGACAGTGGAGAGTGCCGACTCAGCGACCTTTGCCCGACTGACAGCATCGGCTAAATCACGCTCGGCCTCCGAGAGCCTATACTGCATATATAGTACAGCGCTATGTGCCACCACACCCTCCTCCTCCATAGCAACGGCATCGGCAAGGTGATGCTTTACGGCACGCACGACATCCTCTCTAATGGCGACGACCTCATTGGCAAGAATCAACCCATAGTAACACTCCACAAGTTGCGTTATTAGGTCATTCTCCACGCCTTCTAACGCAGACGTCGCCATCTCAACATTCAACTTAGCCATCCTATTGGCCGAATTGATTCTTCCTCCAGCATATATAGGCAATGTGACCAAAGCACCAATACCTCCTACAGCACGTTTCTGAAGCGCATAGTGCCAATCGAGTTGTGTAAGTGGCGACAGGCTCTGTCGTAAAAACTTAGCCACATCGTTTGAAAGGATTCCATTAGTAACTCCCGTGTTAATAAGTCCCTCTAACGACTCAGTAACTACACCTTTTGCACCTCCAAACTCTATATCTACATCTTTCTGTAAAAGGGTAAATCCACCTATGAGATCGATATTAAAGAGATGGAGACCACGTGTGGCGCGCATCTGCTCAAAGGCTACATCAACTCCATACTCTCCACTCTTAATGGCGTGGTTATTCTGCGCCAAGGCCTCCAAGGCCTCGCGCAATGTAATATCATTCTGCGCTACCACACCACCCCATAGTGGCAGAACAAGTAACAAACTAAATAGGCGTTTCATCTTCGATTTGTTTAAGTGTGTCCTCTGCAAATATCGCGCACATCAAATCGAACAATACAAAAATTTCTTCCACACCGTTTGGCATATTCCTTGCGAAACGGAGATACGACATTAATTTTTTGTTAATTAAAAACTATCAGTTATGAAACGAATTAGACTTTTCACAGTATCACTATTATTGATTGCTTGTGGAGCAACTTCATTATCGGCACAACGTGTCATCTATGAGGTTGAAGAGTACACCCCTACTATCTATATGATTGCCGTAGGCGAGACTCTCAAAGAGTATGATCCCGAGACTGCCAGACAAAACGTCATCGACGACTTCACAGAGACCAAAAGATGTGGTTTCCAGCAGGCTCACAACCCTCAGTTTATCTTTTCTACGCGCAACAATCGCTTCTCTTTGGGTATTGGAGGTATGGTAAACCTTCGCACAAGTTTCGATTTCGATGGTGCAATGGGTAATATCGACTTCATACCCTACGATATCCCTATGAATAAGGGCTATGCCAACCGCCAGCGTATTATGATGGATGCCTCTACATCGCGAATCTTCGCTAAGGCTATCATCAACAGCGATATGTTAGGTAGAATTCAGGTCTATACAGATATGGACTTCCGTGGTGGCGCTGAGTTCTCATACATTCCTCGCCTAAGATCGGCATACGTTAGTTTCCTCGGCCTCACCATTGGTCGTGACGTAACTACCTTCTGCGACCTTAACGCAGCACCTACCACCATCGACTTCCAGGGTCCTAATGCCTACAACTTCAACTTCAATGAAATGATTCGCTACGAGCGTAGTTTCGTACACAACCACCTCACCTTTGGTATAGCAGCCGAGATGCCTTCAGTGGATGGTACTTATGGCGAAAACTTCTCACCAATCTACCAGCGAGTTCCCGATGGTATCGCCTATTTGCAATTTAACTGGGGCGAGAATCGCTCAAGCCATATCCGTGCATCGGGTGTTATCCGCGATATGTATCTCCACGACAACCTTAACGGCAAGAATACTACACAAGTGGGATGGGGCGCTCAACTTAGTGGTCACATCAACATCACACGCTGGGTAGATCTCTATATGAATGGCGTTTATGGTCGAGGCATCACCCCTTACATTCAGGATCTTGCAGGCGCTCCTTACGACATCACCTACAATCCTAACAACCCTCAAAAGGCTCAGACTATGCCTATGTGGGGCTGGCAAGCAGCAGCACAAATCAATATCGTGCCAGGCGTTGCTTGGATATCTGGTGGATACTCTGAGGTACACCTCGAGGAGCATAACGGCATCCTCTCGGGCAACCAGTACAAGCGAGGCCAATATATCTTCGGTAACGCCTTCTGCAACGTGACCCCTAACCTCACCGTAGCATTGGAGTACCTCTATGGTGGTCGTGACGATGTGAGTGGCACAAAGAGCAATGCCAACCGCATCAGCCTTATGGCACAGTATAACTTCTAAGGCCGTAAGTTAAAGTTTATGGCAACCTCCCAAAGCGAGAAGGTTGCCATATTTTTTATATATTTGCCGTGCAATTTACCCAGTCAATTGTCGTTATAAGTATATGAAACAGTTTTTACTACTCATAGCCGCACTTCTGCCCACAACACTTATGGCAAGCATCCCTGCCATAGAGGATTTGGGAGAGAGAGCCTCTAACCAAGATAATGTCGAGCATACGAGCGTTGGCTCATTTATGCTGAGTATGGCCTCGTCGTTTGCCGAAAAGGAGCAACGCAAGACATTCAAGATGCTCAATAACATCGAACTTATAGAGTGCCATAACCACAACTATTGCACGACACTTGAAAAAGAGGTGAAATTAATAATCGAGGATCTCAACGCATCATACATAGGCACCACCACCGACGACAAGGGTCGCAACGTAGTATATGGTCTATCGAACGGAGAGGTAATCACCGAACTTATAATACTTGCCTACGGACACAAAGGGTCGTTCTCCGTAATTGCCATATCAGGCGAGATACCACTCGACCGCTTAGAGGAGATCTCCCATATTAGGCAACCATCAAAATAGAGAAAATAAGAGAGGCCATCCCACATCGGAACAGCCTCTCTTCTAAATTTACAGATATCTAAGTCTACTTTTTTGCTTGCTTGATAGTAGACTCACGAACAAGGCATCCAGGAACGATACGGTTGCCACCAGTAATTACCTTGAAGGTAGTAGCCTCGAGGTATGCATTACCACCCTCGGCATCCTCATCAGCCTTAGCATCCTTATCGTTAGCCAAAGCCTCAGCATCCTCCATAGCACCAAAGCGGTTATCCCAGATCATACCCTTTACAGGACGCATAGAACCGACCTTGGTGTAGAATATACGACCCTCTTCATCCTCCTCGGGCATAAGTACGTCATACTCCGACTTGATATTGACGCCCTCCTTAAGACCAATCTGAACATCTACCGTACCATCCTCGTTGATTCTGTAGATAGGCACATTCACCTTAAACTCGTCGTACTGGCGCTGCAACTGAACGATAGACTTATCAATTGCGCGAGTACAAACCTTTAGCATCTGTTCCTCCTTGCTCTGCTCGGCAAAATACTTCGATGACATATTACCGGCACCTGTAGTAGTCTTACCTACAAACTCAAGGCTATACAATGGGTCGTTACCAGCAATAGCATTGAATCTATCACGATTGGCGATACGGTCACTCTCGCTATAGTTCTCATCGGCATAGAAACGAGTATAGAAATCCCAAAGCAAATCCTCGTTCCAAGCAAGACGATAGAGGTAAGAGGTGATGTTTACCTTAAAGCCATCAATATTCTCCACCATCGATGCAGTAGCATTTGTAAGGTCTGACAAATCAGTACCCAAAACTGCTCCTGCGAGAAGACCTAAGACACGAAGACCAGTACCAACGCCCTGAGATACCTCACCGCGATCAACGAAGGTGATATCGTTCACCAATACGTAGGTATTACCGATAAGTTTATCACCAGCATCAGCGAGTTGTGCCTTACCGCGTGTAGATTGCTCGGCGAGGCGGATATCTAACTGTGAAGCGTCGTAGAAACCACGCTCCGAGATAAGATCCATATTGCACAAACCCGTCGCAGCGTCACGGTTAAACCACTTCGATATAATACCCTTTGCCGTAGCCTCAGCCTCGAAGAATGCTTGGATATCGCTCATATTTTGGACATCCTTCTTCTTGTTGTCTGCCGCCTTTTTCACCTTCTTTGCCGTAGACTCGAAAGAGCGAACTGGGAGGTTATGGTCGTTGAACTTATCAGGCACTGGCATAATCATAAATGCCGAATCGATAGCCTCACCATAAGGGAGTTGCGAGTGCTTGATAAGAATTGAATAGAGTGAACTACGATGGTATTGCGACAATGAATCGACCTGTCGCTGAGCCGATAGGCTAAATACGAGGAACATCGCGCCCAGGATAAGGATTAATCTTTTCATAGTAATTATTTAAGTTAGGGTTAGTAGTTTTTTTTTAGTTTTAGGTTGTATGGCTATTAGTGTGCCCACCACATCTCGTAACTCTGGGTTGGCTGATTCTGACCATAGGCAATACCAACCTCCTTCCAAGCATCTATCTCCTTCTCCTTCAAAGCCTGCTCCTTCTCGGCCATCATACGCGACCAAGCGAGTTCCTCCTCGGCCTGCTGACGGTCGTATGCACGCTCAGCAATAACGAACTCCTTAATTTCAGATGCCAAAGCCTCTGCTTCGTCGTAGCAAGTAGAGTAAGGCGACACCTCTGCAAGATACTGACCAGCCTCCATAGCAGCCTCGTAACTATGACCTGATACCCAAATAGTCTTAGCCTTCTGCAACATCACCAACGACTCGTTGTCAATCATCTTCTGGTAGATATCTACAGCAGCGTCGCTAACTTTGTTGTAGCCATCGCAAACATCTGGCACAACAGAGAGAATGTACAATGCCTGCTCGAACTCGCCCAACTTTGCCAATGCTCCTGCGTGCTTGATGTAGTTATCTATCTGCGACTCGTAGTAAGCCACAATCTCCTTCGATGCATTAGCAATAAGTGTCTTCATCTCCTGTGACGAAGGCTTAATGTTTTTGAATACTGAAGCAAAGGCCTTATTCTCGTTCTCACCTACGCCACGTGCCGAGATTGTAACTGACTCGTAGATACGGCGAGTCTGCATATCGGCAACATAGAACGACACATCGGCATTCTGCACGATGCGTGTAGGAGCGCCACTAATTACCTCCTTGTCGGTAAGGTTTACCGAGCAAGTCAAGAAGAATGAAGCGTGATTATCCGCGCCAAGACCGTTTGCCGTTACAATTTGGAGCAACTTATCCTCCAAGAGCGAATAGGCCATAGGTGATACCTCCGTAGCACTATCAGAGACATATACACCAATAGGAATAGGCTTCTCATTAGTCTGAGCCATAGCACACAACACTGTGGCGAGTGCTACGATTGTTACTAAAAACTTTTTCATATCTCTACTTTTTATTTTTCACCAAGAATAAGCACGCAGCGACCAAGACCCTGATTCAACACCTTGATATTATCAATCAAGTATGGCTCGGCACGGAGATAGCGTACGAAGTTACGGATAAAGCGATTAGCATCGTTAGCACGACCACGCTCGTCGTAGATAGGGATGCGCACCTGGTTGAGTGTCATCTGAGTCTCCGACTGGTCAGCAACGCTATAACGGTGACCTTCGGTATTGTCATAGAACCAGTCGTCGATAATCTCCGAAAGGGCATAGCCATCGAAATCCGACTCAAGATCCTCACCCCAGATATCCGATACACGGATTAGGTAACTTACCTCACGACCATTAGCAAACATATCGTCGAAATGCTCCTGAAGACGTCCAACGAAACTATCCATATTTGCCATTACAGCCTCCTGAAGCATAACAGCGATATCTACCTGATGAGATGGCTCACCTGTACCATTAGCACCGGCAATCTGCTTGTTGGTATAAGAGTCCAAGCCCTGCAAAGTGTAGCGAACGCTCTTCTTAGGACCAACGGTCACAACATCCCACGTAACCTGCATAATAATATCGGCACGGGCACGGTTGCGCACCTGGTCGTACATAGACTCTGCCACGCTACCGCCACTCTTTCCCTCTACCAATGAGAGTTCGGCCGATGTTGTGGTGATATCTCGAATAACGCTCTCGAGGTTCTGCAATGGAAAACCACGGTCGTTCATCAAGTCGTTGAGTTTAGAGATGACGTTCAACAAATCGAAATCGTTCTGCAAGGCAGCAACATAGTCGGGAGTGTACACCGTTGTACCCATATTATCCACCTCGGTAACATAGCCCTTCGACTTGCACCACGCATCACTTGGCACTACCATAATGGTAGGTTTCTTTGCCTGAGCAAAGGCGCTCATAGTTATTATCGCAAATAGCGCAACAAGAAATAATCTCTTCATAGTTGGTTTGGTTATTTTATTATATTATTCTCCTTAAGATATTGCTGGAGTTGAGGACGCAACACACGCACGGTGGTAGACATCTTCATCTGCTTACCTGTCCAATACTTCTCATTTGTCTCACGACGACGATCCTCGCGACTTGTGAAATACTTATAAGAGCCTCCATCAGCCAAGAACTGGTACAAGAAATCGGCATACTTCTCCTCTGCATTAGCCTCCGTAATCAAAGGACGAGAGAGATGTGGGTTACCTGGAACCTCTACGCCATAGAGCAAGATATCGCGAACGGCATTCTTACGAGCCTGCTCCAAGGCATCACCACGATAGCGACCCTCACCGTAGGCACGTACTGTAATAGAACCATCACCCTCGCTATTCATATACTCACTTCGTACAGAATAAAAGGCCGTTGTAGTAACCTTCTGTGGGTTACAAGAGGTCATAATCATCACAACTACAACCGCTACATATAAAAATACTCTTTTCATACTCTCTTCATTTATATATTAGAATCCGCTACCGAGGCCACGTACAATACCAGCCTCCTCAAGGTGCTTGCGTAGCATATCCTTGTTTACCGTAACAACAACGCCCACCTTGTACTCCTTGCCCACTTTGCGGACCTCTGCCGAGCCATCCATAATGGTTGAAACATATCGCATATATGGGCCATCCTCACCAAAGAAAGCTGTGAAGAAATCGGCCTTAACAGACTCTATGGTTGGGTCAGAAACCAATGCTCGCTGTGACGACGCTGCGGTAGTACCAGTATAACCCCTAAAGATAACGCCGTGTACCGCATTTTTGCGAGACTGCGCCATAGCCAAATCCGAGCGTTTAGAGTAGCTCCACACCTTAACCATTACCATTCCGTCAGACGCCGTCTTACAATACTCGATATCGTAACGGAACATATCGGTATCTTCATTTAGTTTTTTCTTCTTATCGGCGTATGCTGAGCCACAAACCAACATAATCATCGATAGGATAAGTGCGATTTTTTTCATCATAAGTTTTGGTCGAGTGCCACACAGCCCACACTATGGCATTATATTAATTTAGATCTACGGAGGACTGATTTACCCTTTGGTCTCTGTCGTATTGCAAGGTATCCAAGAAGCATTACTACCCCTCTTAGTTATACCCCGTCGAAGCACACCAAAAGCAAAACGTAATCTTTTTAACTTAATCTCTAACAAAATTAGAGATAATTCCCTATAAATCCAAATAAATACTGGCCTTATTTCAATATATTTATAAACCAAACGCAATATTTTCCATATAGGCCAATAAAAAAAGAGTATTGGCAATATAACCAACACCCATACACTACATTCTCACCCAAACCAAACGGCTAAGAGATACTACCTCTATTGGTCTGCGCAATTACTAAAACTACCGCTATAATGATTAAGAGCAAGCCGGCAACACTGGCCGTATCGAATTGTTCGTTGAAGTAGACAATGCCCACAACCACGGCGGTCAAAGGCTCCATAGATCCGAGTATTGAGGTCATCGTCGAGCCTATACGCTTGATTGCCAAAATTAGGAAATAGTCGGACAACACAGTACTTACTATGGCCAACATAGCCAAGTCACGCCAATCGCTATAATGGTGTATCGATTCGATGCCCGTGGTAAGCAGCGCATAGATAAAAAACATTGCTGTACCAAATAATAACACGTAGAACGTCAGCACAATAGAATCGATACTTGACGCCCTACTTCGCATTACTCCTACAATGTAAGCCGCATAGGTAGCCACCGTGAGCAGAGCCAATACCACACCTCGCTTAAAGTCACCCTCCGTATGACCTCCCCAAGCCAAAAGTACCACCCCAATCAAAGATATAATGACCGCTATATAGGTGACTGCCGTTGTTTTGGTTTTGAAGAGCCAGGACATAGTCAGAGTAACTGCCAAGGGGTATAAAAAGTGGATGGTTGTTGCTACACCACTCGGTATATACTCATAACTCTCGATAAGCAAAATAGCCGTAAGAGCATACAATACCGAGAGGAGCAATACCACTCCAAGTTGCGCCCGTTGTAACTTAAAACTACGCTTGGTGAACAACATAACCACAGCAACAGCCACCGAGGCCAATAGGAAGCGATAGCAGAGAATTGTGGGAGAACCGACTCCTCGCAATAGCAATGGGACTGTGAATAGCGGAATAAGGCCAAACGTGGCAGAAGAGAGTATCGCAAAGACCACACCCGCAACCCTTCGTAACCGTGTCATAACCGTTTATAATATGGGGTGTCGCAACTATGGTCGGACACCCCTTCTGTGAATCAATTCTACGCACTAATAGTTGTCGGCCATCGGCTCGAAATACCTCTGTTCGTGTTCGCACGACGGACAAATCTTTGGCGCCATTTTAGCCTTAACGATATATCCGCAATTGCGACACTGCCACACAATTTCGCCATCACGACGGAAGAAATCGCCATCAGTTAAACGACTGAGTAACTTGAGATAACGACGCTCGTGCTCCTTCTCTACTTCAGCCACGTGCTTGAACGTAAGAGCGATCTTTTGAAAGCCCTCTGCGTGGGCAGTCTCGGCAAACGAAGCATACAACACATCCCACTCTTCGTGTTCTCCCGCTGCTGCCGCGATAAGGTTTTGCTCCGTGGTACCAATAATACCTGCAGGGAACGACGCGTTATGTATGGTAGCCATACCTCCTTCGAGATATTTGAAGAAGCGTTTTGCGTGCTCCTTCTCCTGATCGGCCGTAGTATTGAAGACTCCAGCAATCTGCTCGTAGCCATCCTTCGAGGCCTGCGACGCAAAGTAATTATAACGGTTGCGAGCCTGACTTTCGCCAGCAAAAGCCTTCAACAAATTCTCCTCAGTAAGAGTACCCTTTAGTGTGTTTTTCATACCATTTTCAAATTTTAGTTACACCCCTTTCCACCTACAAATTAAGAGCCAAAGAGCCCACGCCTCCACCACACAAATAGACGACAAAGTGATAAAAATTTCGCACACACCTATTTTTATTGTATATCTCGATAATTTTGCCTATATTTGCACGATTCGAAAGAAAAGTATAAAAATCAAATAAATTATGGCAGACGAAAAAATTATATTTTCTATGGTTGGTGTAAGCAAGGTGCTTAACAACAACAAGAAAATTTTGAACAACATCTACCTCTCGTTCTTCTATGGCGCCAAGATCGGTATCATCGGTCTCAACGGCTCGGGTAAGTCTACCCTTATGAAGATTATCGCAGGTATCGACAAGAGTTTCCAGGGAGAGGTGGTATTCTCTCCAGGCTACACCGTAGGTTACCTTGAGCAGGAGCCACAACTCGACCCAACAAAGACCGTTAAGGAGATTGTCGAGGAGGGTGCCGCTACTACCGTAGCCCTCTTGAAGGAGTACGAGGATATCAATATGAAGTTGTGCGAGCCTATGGACGACGACGAGATGGCACGTCTTATCGAGCGTCAGGGCGAGTTATACGAGAAGATTGACCAGGTTAATGGTTGGGAACTCGACAGCGTTTTGGAGCGTGCTATGGATGCTTTGCGATGCCCAGACCCAGACCAACCAGTAAATGTTCTTTCGGGTGGTGAGCGTCGCCGTGTGGCTTTGTGTCGCCTCTTGTTGCAACAGCCCGACGTATTGCTTCTCGATGAGCCTACCAACCACCTTGACGCCGAGAGTATCGACTGGTTGGAGCAGCACTTGCAGCAGTACAAGGGTACGGTTATTGCCGTTACCCACGACCGTTACTTCCTCGACAACGTAGCAGGTTGGATCTTGGAGTTGGACCGTGGCGAGGGTATTCCTTGGAAGGGTAACTACTCTGGCTGGTTGGAGCAGAAGACTCAGCGTATGGCTATGGAGGAGAAGCAGGAGAGCAAGCGTCGCAAGACCCTCGAGAGAGAGTTGGAGTGGGTACGTATGTCTCCATCGGGTCGTCACGCCAAGTCAAAGGCTCGTCTTTCAGCATACGACAAATTGATGAATGCCGACACCAAGGAGCGTGAGGAGAAACTCGAGATTTACATCCCTAATGGTCCACGTTTGGGCGATGTGGTTATCGAGGCACAGGGCGTAACCAAGGCCTTTGGCGATCGTGTTCTCTACGAAAACCTTGAGTTCTCGTTGCCACCAGCAGGTATCGTCGGTGTTATCGGTGCGAACGGTACTGGTAAGACCACTCTCTTCCGTATGATTATGGGGCTCGAAGAGCCAACATCGGGAAGTTTCCGTGTAGGTCCTACCGTAAAATTGGCTTACGTAGACCAGCAGCATAAGTCTATCGACCCAGAGAAGACTGTGTACGAGGTAATCTCTCAGAACAGCGACCTTATCCAGTTGGGTAATCGTCAGGTAAATGCACGTGCATACGTTGGTCGCTTCAACTTCAATGGTGCTGACCAAGAGAAGAAGTGTGGAGTACTTTCGGGCGGTGAGCGTAACCGTCTCCACTTGGCCCTTGCACTCAAGGAGCAAGGCAACGTACTCTTGCTCGATGAGCCTACCAACGATATCGACGTTAATACACTCCGTGCATTGGAGGAGGGTCTTGAGAACTTCGCAGGTTGCGCCGTAGTTATCTCGCACGACCGCTGGTTCTTGGATCGTATCGCCACACACATCCTCTCATTCGAGGGCGATTCAAAGGTTGTATTCTACGAGGGTACATACTCTGAGTATGAGGCGTGGAAGAAGGCTCAGGGCGAGGATACTACCCCTAAACGCGTTAAGTACAAGAAGCTTTTGGCTGAGCAGTAATAAGTAAAATTATGGCACAGAAACCATCAATACCAAAGGGCACACGCGACTTCTCTCCTGAGGAGATGATGCGTCGCACCCACATATTCGACACCATCAAGGGTGTATTCCGACTCTTCGGCTACGCCCCATTAGAGACTCCCTCGATGGAGAACCTCTCTACCCTACTCGGCAAGTATGGCGACGAGGGAGATAAGCTCCTCTTCAAGATTTTGAACTCTGGTGACTACGGCGCTAAACTCTCAGACGAGGAGTTGCGCCAGGCGTCAAAAATTTGCGAGAAGGGTCTTCGCTACGACCTTACCGTACCATTTGCACGATACGTCGTACAGCACCAGAACGAGATTGTCTTCCCATTCAAGCGCTACCAGATTCAGCCTGTATGGCGTGCTGATCGTCCTCAGAAGGGTCGCTACAGAGAGTTCTACCAGTGTGACGTAGATGTCATCGGCTCGAAGTCACTTCTTTCGGAGGTGGAGTTAGTGGATATCGTAGCACGTGTATTCTCAAAACTCGGCATCTCGGTAACTCTCAAGATGAACAACCGTAAAATCTTGTACGGCATCGCCGAGAGCATTGGCCACGCTGACAAGATGATGGATATCACCGTCGCTATCGACAAACTCGACAAGATTGGTTTGGACAACGTAAAGAGCGAGTTGCGTGAGCGCGGTATCGACGACGAGGCTATCAACAAACTTCAACCAATCCTTGAGTTGAGTGGCTCTAACGATGAAAAACTCGAGATACTTAGCAACGTAATTGGTGGCTCGGAGACTGGCGTTCTTGGTATTGAAGAGATGCGCACCATCTTTGCCGGTGTTGCAAAGGCAGGCATCGCACTCACACCAGAACTTGACCTCTCATTGGCACGTGGATTGAACTACTACACCGGTGCTATCTTCGAGGTGAAGGCCAACGACTTCCAGATTGGCTCTATCTCGGGAGGTGGCCGTTACGACGACCTCACAGGCATCTTCGGTATGCCAGGAATGTCGGGCGTGGGTATCTCATTTGGTGCTGACCGCATCTATGATGTTATGCTCGGACTCAACCTCTTCCCTGAGGAGTTGGCTTGTTCAACTAAGGTATTCTTCGTAAACCTCGGCAAAGCCGAAGAGGAGGCCGCAATGCCTATCATTTCGCAGTTGCGCGACAATGGCATCGCCACAGAGATATACCCCGAATCTGCAAAGATGAAGAAACAGATGGAGTACGCCAACCGTCGTGGCATCCCATACGTTGTTATCATCGGCTCTAACGAGTTGGAGCGTGGTGTTGCTACGGTAAAGAATATGCGTTCTGGCGAGCAGATGGAGGTGGCGTTCAGCGACATCGTCTCTGCTTTGCAATAGACCGAGACTATTGATGAAAAGGTATATCGTATTAGTTTTTACCCTAGTTGCTACGTTCCTAACTGCGCAAGCACAACTTACGGAACAGCAACAGATACAGAAACTTAACTACGCCTACCAATATATTCGTAACAACTACGTCGATGATGTGTCTCTTGAACCATTGGTTGAAGAGGCCATCATCGCTACGTTAAAGGAACTTGATCCACACTCGCGCTACCTCACTCCTCAAGAGATGGAGGGGATGAAGAATCGACTACAAGGCGAATTTGCGGGCATAGGTATCAAGTATCACATCCACAACGACACCCTCGTCGTGCGTAGTACCCTACCAAATTCCCCAGCACAGCGTGCTAACATCCTTCCAAACGACCGCATCACAGCCATCAATAACTCAACCATCACTGGCCTTAAAAGCGACAGCATCGCTACACTCCTAAAGGGTGATGTCGGTAGTAAAGTTACACTTTACATAGAGCGACGCAATGTGATTGAAACCAAAAAGGTTACACTTGAGCGTAAGGTTATCGAAACAAGTACTATAGATAGCGCATTTCGCATTGGCAGTGTGGGCTACATATCCTGCGAAAGTTTCTCAAAAACCTTAGGCTCGGAGTTTTATAGCGCATACAAATCACTTGGCGATATTACGGCTCTCGTGGTAGATCTTCGAGACAATGGCGGTGGTGCATTAACTTCTGCTATAGACCTCACATCACTCTTTTTAAATAAGGGTGACATCATCGTAACAACCGTCGGTAAGGGTAAGGAGGTTGTCTACGAAAAGAGAAGTAATACCAACCTCGGCGACATCCCTTTGATAGTCCTCATCAACGAGAATAGCGCCTCGGCAAGCGAAATTTTTGCGGGCGCAATTCAGGACTATGACCGTGGCGTTATCGTCGGCCATACAAGTTTTGGCAAGGGCTTAGTTCAGAGGGTCATAGACCTCAAAGATGGCTCAGGACTCTGCCTTACGATATCGCGCTACAAGACCCCTTCGGGTCGTATTATTCAGCGCCCATATACGATGGGCAACGGAGAGAAGTATCTCGCAGATAGTGTGCGATTTATGCACCCCGACTCCATCCCTCGCGACAGCAGCCTACTCTTCAAGACGCTAAAGAACGGGAGAATGGTATATGGCGGTGGTGGCATTACTCCAGACATATATATTAATAAGGATAGTCTCCGCATCTCTACTTCTATTATCGAGGCGCAATCAAAGGGAATTTTTGAACATACTATTACCGACTATTGGAACCACACATCGCTTGACGCGCTACGTAGCGACTACCCTACCGTGGAGCAGTTCTGCACAAAGTATGAGATCGAGCAAGCTGTATGGGATATCTTTTATGGCTACGCCCACTTCTCGGCCGATGACCTCACCGAGCGTGATTTATGCTACATTCGTAGTATGCTTATGGCAACTATGGCTGAGCAACTTTATGGCCTTAATGGACGACACTACACATATATCACCCTATATGACTACGTTGCTAATGAAGCACTTGCCATTGCCAACTCTCCCCAACGTATGCAATCTATCTTAGAATAAGGCTATGGAGCGAAAGAGGGTTTTATTGGGATTTAGCGGAGGCATCGACAGCACGTCGGCTGTTGGCATTCTTCAAGGCGAGGGCTACGATGTTGTAGCACTCACCATCGACACGCTTCTCGACAACGAGACCATAGCAAAGGCCGAACGAGTGGCCAAGGAGTTAGGTATCGAGTGGCACCTCTACAATGGCAGAGAGTGCTTCGAGCGAGAGATAGTAAATTACTTCTGCGAGGAGTATGCCAAAGGACGCACTCCAGCCCCTTGCACACGCTGTAACAGCCTTATCAAGTGGACGATATTAGAAGCGGTGGCAAACGACTTAGGCATTGAGCATATCGCCACGGGACACTATTTCAATATAGAGAAGCACGACGGCAACTACTACGTTGCTAAGGGCATTGACCCAGCCAAGGATCAATCCTACTACCTCTGGGGATTAAGCCAAGGGATACTCAGGCGCGCCCTTACACCTATGGGCAACCTCATAAAGAGTGAGGTTAAGGAGGCCTTTCGGGATAAGAGCGAGAGTATGGGCATCTGCTTTCTTCAGCGCAAACACTACACAGAATTCCTCGAATCCAAAGGGATCAAGATGGTAGAAGGAGATATCGTAAACGAACAAGGAATACTCTGTGGACGTCATAATGGCATAGCACGCTACACCATAGGACAGCGACGCGGTGAGGGACTTAAGGAGGGTATGCGAGTGGTGGACATAGACGGCACAAACAACACCATCATCGTTGGTGAGAAGGCCTCGTTGTATAAGTCCACGCTTATAATAAAACAGTTTAATATTGTCAATCGCAATGAGTTACTCACCTCCGACGATATTACGCTAAAAATTAGGGGTATCGGTCTTAATCCTGAACGCCCCATCACCATAAGGGAGATTGAGGATGGCCTTATCATCACCTCACCCGACCCCACCTATGCACCAGCCAAGGGCCAACCTGTGGTCTTTTATCGCAAAAATTTGGTCATTGGTGGTGGCATTATTGAAAGTTTCGAGTAAATGTTGTACTTTTGCTCAACTTATAACGATTTGATATATGATAAAGAGATTATATAATTGGATTCTATCGTGGAGCGATAGCCCATTTGGTTGGTTAGCCCTCCTATTTATCGCACTCTTCGAGGCGAGTTGGTTTCCACTCCCACCAGATATTCTACTTATCGCCCTCTGCTTGGGCGCACCAAAGAGGTCGTTCCGCTTCGCAACAATATGTCTGATTGGCTCCGTTATAGGCGCGGCATTGGGTTATGGCTTGGGTCACTTCCTATGGATAACTCCCGATGGCGACCCTACGGCAATTGCCAACTTCTTCTATAATCACATCTTTAGTGTGGAGAGTTTCAATAATGTAGGCTCGCTATACGACAGATTCAACTTCTGGATTGTCTTCACGGCAGGCTTCACACCCCTACCATTCAAACTCTTCACCGTCGCTGGTGGTATGTTCGACATCAACTTCGTGATGTTCACCATCGCCTCGATTGTGTCACGTGGTATGCGATTCTTCCTTATTGGCTGGCTCATCTGGAAGTTTGGCGCACCTATCAAGGTCTTCATCGACAAATACTTCAACCTCCTTGCCTCACTATTTACGGTGATGCTCATTGGCTTTACTGCATTGGCCTTCTGGCTATTCGGAAGTGGAGATACCGAATCAACTGACACTTCAATTGACACTTCAACTGACACCATAGAATCTGTTGTTACAGAGGAGACTATTACAATACAAGAATAACGCACACATACTATATGCTACACTTCGGACTTATTGGCAAAAGCCTTTCGCACTCCTTCTCACGCAACTTCTTCACCGTGAAGTTTCAAGCTGAGAGAGTAGATGCCGATTACTCACTAATCGAGATTGAGAGCATCGACCAAATCGACGCCATTATCAAGGAGCGAGAACTCTGTGGCTTTAATGTCACCATTCCTTACAAAGAGAGCATCATCCCCTATCTTGACGAGTTATCACCTGAGGCTGAGGCTGTGGGTGCTGTAAACTGTGTAGTCGTGCGCGAGGGCAAGAAGATTGGCTACAACACCGACATTACGGGTATTGATGCATCGCTCGAGTGGCTAAGCCTTAATGAGGAGACACGCTCATTGGTACTCGGCAGCGGAGGTGCCTCTAAGGCCGTACAACATATCCTAAAGAAGCGCTCTATAGAGTATAGTATTGTCTCGCGCGACAAGTCTCGTGGCGACTACACATACGATGAATTAACACCTAAGATGATCAAGGCTCACGCACTGATTATCAACACTACGCCACTTGGTATGTCTCCAAATGTAGAGAGTGCTCCAGATATCGACTACTCAGCATTAGAGCCACACCACCAACTCTTCGACTTGGTCTACAACCCTGCAACAACACTCTTCCTCAAACGAGGCGAGGAGCGCGGTGCGAACACAATGTGTGGTATTATGATGCTCCAAACACAAGCCATAGCATCGTGGCATATTTGGCAACGAGAACTCACTATTCCCAAACTGAGCGACGCTAACTAATCAATGCAGACTATATACAGATGGAGGGTATCCTTGCGGACACCCTCCATCTATCGTTGTAGCCTAATCGGGCTTTTAGTAGTTTTCGGTGGTCAATAGTGCCTTCGCCTCATCAACCAAATTATCTGGCACCATCAGGCGTATTGGGAATGCACAAGGTGTATAAATTGCGGACATATACTCATCCGTAAGCACGCAAAATATACCAGCACTATCGAGGATTGATTTTGCAATTCCTGCCTGGGTAGGGTTGTCATAGACCTCGAGGACAACCAATGTTGAAGTCGTAGCATCCATAGTCGTAACATTTTAAGATTATTCAATCGTAAAGATAGGGAAATTTATCAACAAATACAACACCTCGGAGTATAAATATTTCAAAAAATATACCTATATTTGTACGATTTAATTTAAATAGGCTTATTGTCTTACTATGCGCCCATTTGTACACCTACACGTTCACAGCCAATACTCGCTGTTGGATGGCCAGGCAAGCATTCCAAAACTTGTCGATAAGGCCATTGCCGACGGTATGCCTGGTATTGCACTTACCGATCACGGTAATATGTTTGGTGTCAAGGAGTTCTTCAACTACATCTCAAAAAAGAATGGCGCACGTCGCGACAAGATTAAGACACTTCAAAAACTTATCGCACGATTAGAGAGTGGCGAGGCTTCGGACGAGGAGAAGGGCGAAGACCCATCTGCATCCTTGGCCAAGGCACGTGCCGAACTCGACGCAGTGCCCAAGGAGGATTTCAAAGCCATCATAGGTTGCGAGGTCTATGTTGCGCGTCGTCGTATGTTCAACCGTGAGAAGGCAATGGGCGACTACAGTGGCTACCACCTCATCCTCTTGGCTAAGGATAAGAGGGGCTACAAAAACCTTATTAAGATCGTTTCGAAGGCCTATACCGAAGGCTCATACGGACGTCCCCGTACCGACCGCGTAGAACTCGAAAAGTACCACGAGGGTCTTATATGCTGTTCGGCTTGTATTGGTGGCGAGATTCCACGACACATACGCAATGGCAAACTCGACGAGGCTCGTGAGGCTATTCTCTGGCATAAGAGCATCTTTGGCGACGACTACTACCTTGAGTTACAGTTGCATAAGGCAACTGTCGAGCGTGCCAACCACGAGACCCACAAGATTCAGGAGGTGGTGAATGAACACCTCATCAGTTTCTCGCGCGAACTTGGCGTTAAGTTGGTATGTACCAACGATGTACACTTCGTAGATGAGGAACACGCAGAGGCTCACGACCGCCTTATATGTCTTGGTACGTCAAAGGATGTGGACGATCCACAACGTATGCTCTACTCCAAGCAGGAGTGGATGAAGACTACTGCGGAGATGAACGCCATCTTCGACTACATCCCCGAGGCATTGGACAACACCATAGAGGTGTGCAACAAGGTAGAGAACTACTCTATCGACCACTCCCCTATTATGCCAACTTTCGCTATTCCAGAGGATTTTGGCACCGAGGAGGGTTATAGGGCTCGTTATACTGAAAAAGATCTCTTCGACGAGTTCACCCAAGACGAAAACGGCAACGTGGTGATGAGCGAGGAGGAGGCAAAGAAAAAGATTGATAAGTTAGGAGGATACGACAAACTATATCGCATAAAACTTGAGGCGGACTACCTTGCTAAGTTGGCAATGGAGGGTGCGCACCGTCGTTATGGCGAGGTTCTGAACGAGGAGACCGTAACACGTCTGAAGTTCGAGTTGCACATTATGAAGACTATGGGTTTCCCTGGTTACTTCCTTATCGTGCAGGACTTCATCCGTGCAGCACGTGAAGAACTCGACGTGTCGGTAGGTCCTGGCCGTGGTTCTGCAGCAGGCTCTGCCGTAGCCTACTGTCTCGGAATCACACAGATAGACCCTATCAAGTATGACTTGCTGTTCGAGCGTTTCCTTAACCCCGACCGTATCTCATTGCCCGATATCGATATCGACTTCGATGATGATGGTCGTGGCCGAGTGCTTAATTGGGTAACACAGAAATATGGTAAGGAGAAGGTGGCACACATCATCACCTACGGTACTATGGCTACCAAGATGGCGCTCAAGGATGTTGCCCGAGTGCAGAAGTTGCCTTTAGCCGTAGCCAACCAACTTTGCAAGTGGATCCCCGAGCGTATTCCCGACCCTAACGACAAGGAGAAACTCCTCAAGATAAACCTCGCGAACTCCATTATGGCAGTTCCCGAACTCAAGGAGGCTGAGGAGTCTACAGATCCCGTTTTGCACGACACCATCAAGTACGCAAAAATCCTTGAGGGTAATGTGCGAGGTACAGGTGTACACGCCTGCGGAACAATCATCTGTCGTGACGACATCACCGACTGGGTACCTGTCAGCACCGCCTTGGATAAGAAGACAGGCGAGACTATGCTCGTAACGCAGTACGAAGGCTCTGTCATCGAAGATACGGGACTTATAAAGATGGACTTCTTGGGTCTCACCACCCTCTCGATTATCAAGGATGCCTTGGAGACTATCGAGCAGACGCACGGCATAAAGATAGATATAGACAACATACCTATCGACGATAGGAAGACATACGAACTCTACTGCGAAGGTGGCACAATGGGTATCTTCCAGTTTGAGTCGCCAGGTATGCAGAAATACCTTCGAGAACTCCAGCCTTCGACTTTCGAGGACCTTATTGCGATGAACGCCCTCTATCGTCCAGGCCCAATGGATTATATCCCCGACTTCATCGACCGTAAGCACGGCCGTAAGCCGATTGTATACGATATACCCATTATGGAGCGCTACCTCAAGGATACATACGGTATTACGGTATATCAGGAGCAGGTGATGTTATTGTCACGTCTGTTGGGTAACTTCACACGTGGTCAGTCCGATACCCTCCGTAAGGCGATGGGTAAGAAGATCAAGTCGAAACTTGACGAATTAAAACCCCTCTTCATCGCTGGTGGTAAGTCGAATGGTCACGACGAGAAGGTCCTTGAAAAGATTTGGGCCGACTGGGAGAAGTTTGCATCCTACGCCTTCAACAAGTCGCACGCAACGTGCTACTCGTGGGTGTCGTACCAGACTGCCTATATCAAGGCGCACTACCCTTCTGAGTATATGGCGGCGGTGCTTAGCCGTAACCTAAACGATATCAAGGAGGTAACCAAGTATATGACCGAGTGTAAACGAATGGGAATCTCGGTACTCGGCCCCGATATCAACTCCTCAATGATTCGCTTCTCGACCTCGAAGAATGGCGATGTGCGCTTCGGTCTCGCTGCTATTAAGGGTGTTGGCGAGGCGGCCTCTGAGTCCATCATCAACGAGCGCATTAAGAATGGCCCATTCAAGTCGATATACGATTTTATGGAGCGCATCAACTTCGCTGTGGTGAACCGCAAATCCTTGGAGAGTATCGCCTATGCTGGAGGTTTCGACTCACTGATAAACCATTGTCGTTCACGCTTCTTCACCGAAGACCAGAATGGCGTAGCATACCTCGATATGCTCATCCGCTATGGCCAGCGTGTGCAGTCCGAGAAGAATAATGCACAGCAGAGCCTCTTTAGTATGTTTAGCGAGAGTGGTTCGGACATTCCACAGCCTAAGGTGCCCGATGGTCAGGATTGGACCAATATCGCCGTGTTGAATAAGGAGCGCGAGGTTATTGGTCTCTACCTCTCTGGCCACCCCCTCGACCGCTTTGGATTCATCCTCAAGAAGATGTGTCAGGCGGAACTTGGCGACCTAACGGAGTTGCGACTCTTCAATGGCAAGGATTTGGCTGTAGCAGGCATCGTAACTTCTGTTACTCCATTGACGACAAGCGATGGTCGAAGATATGCGCGTTTCGTACTCGAGGACTACAACAGTTCGCACGAGTTCTTAATGTATAGCAAGGAGTATAGTACTATGGGAGCAATGCTAGAGGTTAATAATTTCCTCTTCATACGAGGTCGTGTTCAACCACGCTTCGGCAAGGATGAGAATAACCTCACATACAAGATGCTATCCATTCAGCATCTGGCAGATGTTGCCGAGAGTATATCAAAGATACGCATAGAACTCGACATTAACGAGATATGCCCTACGCTTACATCAATGCTCCTACAACAGATAGAGGCTAACCCCGGCAATACGACCTTGGAGTTTGCGATTTATGACCACGTGGACGACGTGAAGATAAAACTCAACTCGAACAAGTATAGGGTATCGACAAGCGTGGAGTTTATGAACTTTATTATCAACAACGAATTCAACTATTTCATTAACATATAAAACTTTAAAGTTATGGCACTAAAACTAAACAACGAGAATTTTGACGAGGTAATGGGCAAGGGTATGCCTGTAGTTATCGATTTCTGGGCAACTTGGTGTGGTCCTTGCCGTATGGTAAGCCCTATCATCGACGAGTTGGCAGAGGAGTATGATGGTAAGGTAGTTATCTGCAAGTGCGACGTAGGTGAGGACGGCGACGAGATCGCAGCACAGTACCGTGTTCGCAACGTACCTACTATCCTCTTCTTCAAGGATGGCAACCAGGTAGACAAGCACGTAGGTACTGCAGACAAGGAGCAGCTCAAGGCTAAGATCGACGCTTTGCTTTAATCCTTAATCTTCCTAAAACGAATAGGGCGCTGAGTAATCAGTGCCCTATCTTTTTATTTGGTTAGCATTACACTCGCTCGACATTTTGCGACTTTATGGTCTCGGTGATGCCTCCACGATACTTGATAAAGAATCTGACAATTACGGCCAGTGTGATTACCACTACCAAAGCGCAGCCAGAGTAGATATATACAAAGTACTCATCTCCATTCACCGACTCGAGGAGAGGCATCTCCTGATAGGAAAGAATGGCAAGGGCGTAAGCCAAGATATTGTTGCAAACGTGGAGAATGATAGGGGCAAGTATCGACTTAGTTCGCAGATAGACATAACTAAACAATAGGCCCACCAACACACCCTCTACAATCACCGTAGGCTCGAGGTGTATAACACCAAAGAGTATCGACGAAATCAGCACAGCAACGAATGGTGGGCAGGTAACCCTCAGCAAGTTATACAACAATCCACGAAAGAGTATCTCCTCAAAAATTGGGGCTACGGCCACAACCATAATTAATGTCCAAGTACTATCTCCAAACTCTCGCGAATCTGCTGGAAGCAATTCGTTTAGCGGAGAGAGCAACACGCTCAATGAGATAAGAATAACCACACCGCTAAGTATCACTATAGGGTTTAGCCCCGAGGCCTTACGCATAACGACACGCTCTACCCCACTCTTTCGCATATACCACTTCACGACGACCAAGGTCAAGAGCATAGATATCG
Organism: Alistipes sp.; assembly: GCA_017555905.1. Classification (GTDB taxonomy): domain Bacteria; phylum Bacteroidota; class Bacteroidia; order Bacteroidales; family Rikenellaceae; genus Alistipes. The sequence goes on from JAFZFP010000025.1 coordinate 59,542, forward strand.
TATATACCACAAGGCGCACCAATTCTGAATTATCACCCACGGGCAACACCCTAACAGTCATTACTGCAACGAGTTGCATAGCGATAAAGAGTATCGCAAAGAGGCTAATATTTACCACCGTATCAACAAATCGTTTCATAACCATATTCCCTACATTTTAGTTTGCTCAAATAGTGAGCAAAAATTTATAAACAAAGATACGATTTTTTTCAAAAACAATTTAGAGATATCGGATAAAATTACTAATTTTGCAAGAATATTTTAGTAACGAAGCATAAACAATAAGATTGAATGGCAAAAGTTGTAGCATTAGCGAATCAGAAAGGTGGAGTTGGAAAGACTACTACTGCGATAAACCTCGCTGCATCCGTAGCACTCCTTGGCAAGAAGGTACTACTCATCGATGCTGACCCTCAGGCAAATGCGACCTCAGGTCTCGGCTTCGACATCAACCTTCCTGGCATCTACGAGTGTATCGTGGGCGATAGCAAGGCCGAAGAGGTAATCCTCCACTCCGACGACATCAAGAAGTTGTGGCTACTGCCTTCATCTATCAACCTCGTTGCCGCCGACACCGAACTCTCGACAATGGAGAATGCCCACCACATCATCAAGGGCATCGTGGACTCGGTACGCGACAACTACGACTACATCTTCATCGACTGCTCACCATCGTTGGGCTTCACCACCGTAAACATCCTTACTGCAGCAGACTCCGTGCTTGTCCCTGTGCAGTGTGAGTATCTCGCCTTGGAGGGTTTGAGCAAGTTGCTCAATACGATTAAGATGGTAAAGAGCCGTCTCAACCCTGAGTTGAGCATCGAGGGATTCGTACTAACTATGTATATGCGCAACCGCCTAAACAATCAGGTGGTAAGCGAGGTTCGAGAGCATTTCGGCGAGTTGGCCTACGAGACCATCATCCAGCGCAACATACGCCTTGGTGAGGCACCATCCCACGGCAAACCAATTATGTTATACGATGCCACCGCTACAGGCTCTACAAACTACCTAAACCTCGCACGAGAGTTTCTCAAGCGCAACAAGAGTAAAAAATAGAGACACTATATGAGTACACAGAAGAAAAGAGGCTTGGGACGCGGTCTCGATGCACTATTCAGCACCCCAAACATCACACAGCAATGTACCCCGATGTCCGAAATGGCAGAGGTTGCCATAGCAGATATCGAGCCTAACCCACTCCAGCCACGTAGCGACTTTAGCGAGGAGGCACTCCAGGAGTTGGCTACATCAATTGCCGAGTTGGGCGTTATCCAGCCTATCACACTCAAGCGTGGCGACAATGGCAAATATATCATCATCAGTGGTGAGCGTCGTTGGCGAGCATCACAGATGGCGGGTCTTGAGCGTCTTCCTGCCTACATACGCGAGGTGGAGGATGAGGATCTACACGCTATGGCTCTCGTCGAGAATATCCAGCGCGAAAATCTCAACGCCATAGAGATTGCCTTGGGTATGCAGCGCTTGGTCGAGGAGTGCGGTCTCACACAGGAGGGATTGGCACAAAAGGTGGGCAAGAAGCGCTCTACGGTATCGAACTATATGCGCCTTCTCAACCTCCCATCAGAGGTACAACTTGCACTAAAGGAGGGCCTTATCTCTATGGGTCACGCAAAGGCTATTGCAGGTCTTGAGGAAGAACTTCAGATTAAGGCCTTGAAGAAGTGTATTAAGAAGGGGCTTTCGGTACGTCAGGCCGAGATATTGGCTCGCAAGTTAGCCGAGGGGCCTAAGTGTACTAACGACGAGGAAGAGGAGTACCCCGAGTCATACTCTCGCCTCGTATTGGAGTTGGAGCGTGTACTTAGCGACAACATATCTATAAAGCGAACAAAGAGTGGGTCGAGCCGCATCACCATCGAGTGTGCCAACGACCAAGAGATAGAGTTGCTCATTGCAAAACTTGGCAATATAAAATAAAGTTGGCCTAACGGGCGTTTAGTATTATGATGAATCGACATCTATTCATAGGTCTCTTCCTTACATTGGTGGCACTCTTTGCCTTCGATGGCAGCCTGTCTGCCCAAGAGTATAATCGCGAGAGACTAAGAGGCAATGTCCGCACCATTAATCAAGGTGGTCTCGTGCCTATCGACTCGGCTGCTATCCTTCGCGAGAAGGCCGCTGCTGCCGCCCGTCGTGACTCCATCTACTACCACTTCATCGACTCCATCGCCCAACTTACACACCTCACATACCAGGAACTCCCCGATACTCAACGCGACTCCTTGCGTCAAGTAGTCATACAGCAGGTGAGACGCGATTCTGCCGTCGTTATGCGTGGTGATAGTATCTCGCCCGATGGTAAGCGCATACGCCTAAACAAGAATGGCGAGGTGCGCAAGCCACTAATCAGCGACTCTATGGGTCTGTCGAAGATGTGCTGGCTCTCACTGCCACTCCCAGGCTTCGGCCAGATATACAACAAGCAGTATTGGAAACTCGGAATCCTATACCCCGTCGTCGGAGCCTCTATCGGTATGTTTGTCCACGAACATAAGCAGTACAAGCCGCTGAAAGCAGAGTATGACCAATACCTCATCGACAACGGCTATATGCGTACGCCCGACCTTGATGAGATACAGACAAAACTGATTCGCCACAACACGATGCAGCAGATATACGCTGGCATAGCCATAGCCTCGTATCTCTACTTCATTGGCGATGCAGCTATCAACTACTCGACCAACGAGGTGTCGCAGGTAAAGAAGGCAACCACACTCTCAACGATATTCCCTGGTGCAGGTCAGATCTATAACAAGAGTTACTGGCGAGTACCAATCGTATTGGGTGGTATGGCTTCAACCATCTACACTATCGACTGGAACAACCGTGGTTACCAGCGCTTTAAGACTGCATACAGCCTACGTGTGGACTACGACAAGAACCCTCAAAACTACCCCAATGGTGCAGCCGACGAGTTCCGAGGAGCCTACTCGGCAACCTTCCTCAAGAACCTCAAGGATAGTTACCGCCGTAACCGAGACCTATGTATAATCCTCACAGCAGGTGTCTATCTATTGCAGATTCTCGATGCGCACGTCGATGCACACCTTCAGGATTACGACATCTCTGATGACCTTTCAATGAACGTAGAGCCATATTTCGACCTAACTTCCGTGGGTTCTCAGCCCGTCTATGGTCTAAATATGAGTCTTAAATTTTAACATATCCAACCCAAAGAAATGGCACAAGGATACCTACGCACTACCCTTCTTACTTTTTGTCTACTCTTCCTCACAGCCTCGATGTATGCCGAAGCACAACGTCCAAACCGTCGTGCCCGCAAGGTCTATACATCTCCCGAGGTTATCAAAGCAGAGCAAGATAGCATCGTAAGCCTCACCACTGTAGAGTTTGCCGAAGAGGATAATATCGAGTCTCATAGCATCATAAAGCCTCGCACCAATACACTTCAGCAGATAGATTCAGCATTGGCGCTATGGCAAAGATCTACTACATTGGAGGCATACGAAGAGTATTTCAACAACTTCGTAAGCGCAGCAAATAATATCGATACGACGCTTAAAACCAGCAATATGGACTCGATATATGTAGCGCGACTTGAGGCACTTATGTCGCCAGTACCGCTTGAGTATAACTACGAGGTACGTGCAGCCATCGAGCGCTTCACTTCACCCAACTACTCCAAGATTATGGGATTAGCATACTACTACTTCCCTATGATTGAGGAGGAACTTATAAATGCTGGTATCCCCATCGAGTTACGCACTTTGGCCATCGTGGAGTCGGGCCTTAATGCACTCGCCACTTCGGGTAAGAGCGCTAAGGGCTTATGGCAGTTTATACCCTCGACTGGTCGCAACTACGGCCTCGAGATTAACTCGTTGGTAGACGAGCGTTGTAACCCTCGCCTCGCAACACGTGCTGCGTGTCGTTACCTTAAAAATATGTATGCTCAATATGGCGATTGGACCTTAGCCATTGCTTCATATAACTGCGGCCCAGGTAATGTAAATAAGGCAATTGTACGCTCTGGTGGCACAGTAAGCGACTATCAAGGTTCGTTCTGGGATGTATATAATATGCTCCCTCGTGAGACCCGTAATTATGTACCCCTCTATATGGGTGCTACATACGCCTTCGCCTATCATAAGGCTCACGGCGTAGAGTTCGACATTCCTCCAATGCCATTGGCCGTGGATACGATTATGATTAATCGTCCGATGCACCTCGAGCAGGTCTCTTCAACCATAGATATAGACCTCGCGCTGCTCAAGATGCTCAACCCTGAGTATATCCTCGACATCATCCCTGCCACCACGAAGAGTTATCCTCTCACACTCCCTGTAGAGAAGATATCCGACTATGTGCTTAACGAGCAGGCGATACACGCCAAGGATAGCACCTACCTCAAAGAGTTTGTTATCGAGGCAAACTTAGAGAAAAAACGCCAGCAGGCACCCCCTGCAACATACTATACTGTACGACGTGGCGACACCCTCGGAGCTATTGCAAATAGATATGGTCGCACCGTAAAGCAGATTATGACCTGGAACGGCATCAAGAATGCTAACGCCATCCGCGAGGGACAACGCCTACGAGTTAGTCCACAGTAAAACTTAGAGATATGTCGCATCACTACCTCGATACCGACACCACAATCGTAGCCCCTGCAACAGCCATTGGAGGAGCAGTTATTGTTGTGCGCCTATGCGGTTCTCAGGCTATCGCCATTGCAGACTCAATGTTTCGTGGCAAGCAACCTCTAGCCCAGGCCAAAGGCTATACACTCCACTATGGTGAGTTGTTTTACAATGATGGCAATATTATAGACGACGTTGTCGTGGCACTCTTCCGCGCTCCCCACTCCTATACGGGCGACGACACCATAGAGATTACACTGCACGGATCGGAGTATATCGCTTCGGAGGTTATACGCCTTGCCATCGAGCGAGGTGCGACGATGGCCACTCCTGGCGAGTTCACACGTCGTGCCTTTTTGGCTGGTAAGATGGACCTTAGTCGCGCTGAGGCTGTGGCCGACATTATCGCTTCGGACTCGCGCTGGTCACACAACGTGGCAACTACACAGATGCGTGGTGGTTATTCCGATAAACTCACCACACTGAGAAGTGAGTTGCTGAGACTTTGCTCACTCCTCGAACTCGAATTGGACTTCTCGGAAGAGGATGTGGAGTTTGCCGACCGCACACAACTTGTTGCCATACTCAAGAATATAGATAGGGAAATCTCAACACTGAAATCATCCTTTGCACTGGGCCAAGCGCTCAAGAATGGCGTCACCGTGGCAATAGTCGGAGAACCAAATGTGGGCAAGAGTACCCTACTCAACACCCTTATTGGCGACGACCGCGCTATGGTCTCAAATATCGCTGGCACCACCCGCGATACCATCGAGGCCACCACAACAATCGATGGCGTTCGCTATCGCTTCGTCGATACTGCGGGTCTCCGCACAACAGATGATAGCCTTGAACAAATGGGTATCGACCGCACCTACCGTGCTATCGAGAAGGCAAATATCATCCTTCACTTGGTCAGCGCAGATAACCCCGAATTTCCCACAATAGACATCACAGATAGCCAACATTATATTAAGGTTATCAACAAGATAGACAACTTCACATTAAGTAAGGATATATGTAAAGATGCTGTGCACATCTCTGCCAAACAGGAGATTGGCATTGATGAGTTGCGCCAACGCATCCGCCAAACCACCGACACTAGCCAACTAAGTTCTGGCAGTATCGTAGTATCAAATATGCGCCACTATGCCGCCTTAAATAGCGCACAGGAGAGCCTGCATATCGCCCTCACGGCTTTGGACAACAACACCCCATCGGACCTTGTTAGTTCAGACATCCGCCGCATCCTTCACCATCTCGGCGAAATCACTGGCGAAATCACCTCCGACGACATCCTCCACAACATCTTCTCCAACTTCTGCATAGGCAAGTAAAAAGACTTTATCATTAGCTATCATAAACTATCAAAGGCGCTCATTTAGAGCGCCTTTCGTGTTTTTATGATAAAGTCAAGCTGTCATTGATATAGCATAGTTTATCATTTTTTTGGGCCATATTTGTCCCACAATGTCAGATATCATCACCTGTCCTACCACTATTAAAGAGATTTCACCAAGTTTGCAATGAGGTGCAACGGAGTGAAATGGAGTGCAATGAGGTGCAATCTAAAATCAAACCAAAATCCCAATTTCATAACAAGTAGATGTTATCTCACTTAGAATATCATCGGAGTTTATTTCGCCGGTGATATCGCCCAGATAATAGACATCTACACTTATATCTCTCATATGAGCAAAATTGAAGTAACAAAGGTGTGCGAGTTTTGTGGTAAAAAATTTACTGCCCACAAAATGACAACAAGGTTCTGCTCTCACCAATGTTCGCAACGAAACTATAAAACCGAAAAAAGAGAGCAAAAGTTAGAAAAAGTCCTCGAAGGAGAAAACCTTCCATCTCCATCACCCACTACACTTAAAAAGGAGTATCTGTCTTGCGATGATGTTGCCAAACTTATGGGCATATCCAGTACGACGGTTTATAGATACTGCGTAACAGGAAAGATAAATTGTATTAAGATGAACAGGAAGATTTTTATCCGCAGAGTTGATATAGATGCTTTGTTCAAAACGAATATTCCTTACCAGGTAAGGCGTGTGATCGCCAAACCTGTGGCAGAGTACTACTCGACGGCAGAGGTCATCGAAAAATTTAAGGTTAGCAAGGATACTGTTTTCAAGTATGCAGCGACTAAAAATATTCCGAGACTGAAGCACGGGAATAAGACATATTTTAGCAAGAAGCATATCGACAGATGCTTTTCTCTAAACACTCCCGACCCGGACATCTCAGAATGGTACACCCTTGAGGAAGTATGTCAGAAATATGACATTTCAGTTCAAGGTGTTCACGGGTGCGTATCTAATAATATGGTCCCTCGAATGAGAATTAACGGGAAAGTGCACTATTCGAAAAAACATATTGACGAATTATTGGCAAGTAGACTTCCCGATCCTAATATTAAGGAATGGTACACAATGGAGGATATCAATAATATTTATGGTTTGGATCCACACTATGTTTCAGTTCTTATTTATAAGAATCCTGTTCCTAAAATGCGAAAAGGCAACAAGGGATATTACTCAAAAGAGCACTTTGATGAACTGATGCGCAAGAAGTTTCCGCAACCAGAGTATTATACTGTTGAAGAAGCTATTTCGAAATATAGTATAAGTAGAGATGCATTGTACCAATATATCAAACGATATAATATCCCGACACATAAAGAAGGGAAATACATAAAGATATCAAAGCCAGAACTAGATGGGCTTATGAATAGTAAACAAAAAAATATATAGATATGTCAGTAACTTCGAGAGTATTACTTGTTAAGCGACCTATCAAAAACGGTAAGTCGTCGCTATATCTGCGCTATAGTCCAGCAATCTTCTTAAAGGATAAGATGAAGCGCGTATATAAAGAATCGCTTGGAATTTATGTGTATGACAAGCCCAAAACTGATAAGGAAAGAGCCTACAATGTCAAAATGATGACTCGTGCAGAAGGTATTTTAGCTTGTCGTACAGAGTCCATCATCAATGAACAGTTTGGCTTTTTGGATAAGTCTAAAATGAAAGGTGATTTTCTGGAGTATTACAGAAATTTAGCCGAGGGTAAGCCAAGTAATAGCAAATGGTGGGGGTCGTATCAACACTTTGAGAAATTTATACACGGTAAATGTTCATTTGAGGAGTTAGATGTAGATGTTGCCAAGAAATTTGGGGAGTACTTATTAACAGCTACTTCTGTAAGGCGTCCAGGTGTCGCAATGCACACTAATACCAAGGCGTCATATTTCTCTACTTTTAGAGCAGTACTCAAAAGAGCATACCGTGATAGGCTGCTCAAAGAGAATATCAATGACTACCTTGACAAGATAGAATATGTCGAGACTAAAAGAGAATATCTGACCTTAGAGGAATTAAAGCGTCTCGATACTACTCCTTGCGATATCCCGGTATTGCGCAGAGCTGCGATCTTCTCCTGCTTCACTGGACTGCGTGTTAGTGATATTATACAGTTGGAGTGGAAACATATTGTCAAGGCTCCAGATGGTGGTTGGTGCATGAGAATACGCACTGAGAAAACGGAGACCGAAGCAACATTACCTATCAGTGAAGAGGCTTTATCCTACTGTGGTAAACGCAAAAAGGAAGGTAAAGTGTTCGAGGATTTTGCACGTGGAATGCTTAACGCCCCTCTTAAAAGATGGTTAAAACGAGCTGGTATTACCAAGCATATAACATTTCACTGCTTCAGGCACACATTTGCCACATTACAATTAGCAATGGGAACAGATCTGTATACTGTAAGCAAAATGTTGACACACAGGTTTATTTCGACCACTCAAATCTACGCTGATATTATGGATAATGAGAAAAGAAAATCAGCAAATGCAATCAGCTTGAAGTAAGATTGGAGACCTCTACAAAACATAGAGGTCTCATTTTTTTATCATTTCGTAAACCCTACTACCTTTCGGTGCACTATACTTTCATAAAAAAGGCTATGGAACAGAACACTATCACAAATGAGGAGTTGCATGGTATTATTACAGACCTTGTACAGAAAGTAGAGTCGCTGGAATGCTGCATTCTAACCCTTGTAGATCTCAAAAGTGGAGATAAGCTAATGGATACTAAAGAACTATGTGAGTATATGCATAAATCCAAGTCAACCATATATCGCATTACTAATGACAGGTTGGTTCCTCACATTAAACAAGGTAACAGAATATACTTTAGAAAAAGAGACATTGATGAATGGTTGGAAAAGAATAAGCGCGAGGACTATTCAACAACTCTCAGCGATGTTGAGGAAATGATGACAGCTAGGACTGTTGCTTTCAATAGAAACAGAAAATAGTTGCGTATAGATATCTGATTTGCAAAAAATAAGTATCTTTGCAGTTGAATTCTAAAACAATAGACACTATGAACGAATTGGTAGCAAAAATCAATGAGGCATTCGAGGCATTCTCAAAGGATGCAGCGTTGCAGGTAGAGAAAGGTAATAAGGCTGCTGGAACTCGCGCTCGTAAGGC
>JAFZFP010000026.1 GCA_017555905.1 Alistipes sp.
AGTAAGTATATGTCAATGAGAGAGTAGATACTATCTGTTACCATACTCTCTCTACATATATCTTACTGATATAGATATCAATAGTATTATTGAGTGTGGGTATCACTATACCCCTCGTCAATACTTTGAGGATAATCCGTGGTTGAGAGATAGAGAATCTTGTACGAATGTACAAAAACATAGGATTTTGTACATTCGTACAAACAATCCTCCAGTGCCACCGAAGCCTGAGCCACCATCGGGTAGATGCTTAGGCAGTGGAGGCTACCATAACAAATTGGGGCTAACCAACTTACTCGTTGGCAAGCCCCTTGTTACACTTGAACAGGTCGGTGAGGTAGGTGTCTAAGAAGAGTAAATCGACATCATCCTGTACCACCTCGTTCATAAGAAGTTGCTCCTCGCTAAAGAGTTGCAATGTGCGCGGGTCAAGTTCACTCATAGGCAAATTTGTTTTGTGGTGTATTACGATTTTACACTACAAACGCACCTGCCTACACGGATATTGTGTACCTCGGCTAATTTAATACAATATTTTTCTCCTTAATCATCCTGCGGAGGTTGATTAGGGCGTAGCGCATACGGCCCAACGCGGTGTTTATGCTCACCTCGGTCTGCTCGGCAATCTCCTGAAACGAGAGTTTCGAGTAGTAGCGCAGACGTACCACTTCGCGCTGCTCCTCAGGCAAGAGTTCCACAAGGTCGCGGATGGTCTGCTCCATCTCGCTATGTACCATCTCGTCCTCGGTGGTAGGCTCCGCGAAGCGCAGGGTGCCGATAACGTCGTAGCCAGCCTCCGACTCATTGACCTGACGGCTCGACTTCTGACGACGGAAGTGGTCCAAAACTCGGTTGTGGGCGATGCGCAGAATCCACGAAAGGAACTTACCAGAGTCGGTATAGCGACCCTCGTCAATCACCTTCACGGCCTTAATAAATGTCTCCTGGAAAATGTCGTCGGCGATGTCGTCATCCTTGACCATCATACCGATATAGTTACGTACTCGCTTTGAGTGACGCTCGATAAGTTCAGATATAGCACTCCTATCTCCCAAAAGGTAGTTGTTAAGCAATACTCGATCGCTCAATACATTCACGTTCATACTCTTCTATATTAGTTAGTTCAAGAGTAGAATTTCTTCGATAGGCAGTGCGTTTTTAATTGTTATTAACTTATTTTTCGATTGCAATTTATAAATAAAATATCAAACCACAAAATCCCACATCTTTGCCTCGCTCTGCCGTAGCACGAAAAAATCTTGTCTCGTGTTGGGCAAAAGTCGTGCCACACAGCGTGTTACGCCTTTCGTTATGCGTTTCGGTGACGATTGGCATAGGCGGTGAATCGACCAAAAAAGGGGGCGAAAAGTCCTCTTCGTTTTGTGGTTTATTGCCCCTTAGAGGCGATTCAAGCCGTAGTTGGCTACTTTTTGAAGTACTCGACAATGGCCTTGGCACGGCTCTGTCCCACCACTGCGCTCAACTCCTCAAACGATGCCTCACGCACGGCCCTCACGCTCTTGAATCTCTTGAGCAACTCGACCAAACTCTTCTGACCAATGCCTGGGATGTTGCTCAGTTCGCTACTTATGAACGACTTGTCGCGCTTCTGGCGGTGGAAGGTGATGCCGAAGCGGTGGGCCTCGTCGCGGATGTGGCATATCACCTTGAGTGGCTCACCCGTGCGACTGAGGTAGTAGGGGGTTGAGTCGTTGGGGTAGAAGACCTCCTCCAAGCGCTTGGCAAGGCCCACGATGGGTACTTGCTTCTCGATGCCCAACTCCTTGAGTACGCCGTATGCACTCGATAGTTGTCCCTTGCCACCATCGACTATGATGAGGTCGGGGAGTTCTGCACCCTCCTCCAATAGACGTGAGTAGCGGCGGTGGACTATCTCGCGCATAGATGCGAAGTCGTCGGGACCCTCCACGCTCTTTATGTTGAAGTGGCGATACTCCCTCCTCGAAGGCTTACCATTGCGGAAGACTACGCACGAGGCTACGGGGTTAGTTCCCTGAAGGTTGGAGTTGTCGAAACACTCTATGTGGCGGGGTTGCTTTTCTAAGTGTAGTTCTCGGCGCATAGACTCCATAAGGCGTTCGGTATGGCGCTCGGGATTCTTAATCTCTAAGTTCTTTAGCACTTCGGCCCTATAAATGCGTGCGCTACGCTCGGAGAACTCCATCAGTTTAGCCCTCTCACCGCGCTTAGGGGTGATGAAGGTGATGCCGTCGAAGAGGATGGCGGCAGATGGTATCACGGGTACGATAACCTCTTTGGCAAGGGTTATATTCATACGCTCGACGATGTGGCTGATGGCGTGTGAGAGTATCTCCTCGTCGCTATCGTCCACACCAGGCGTTAGGCGCACGGTCTGCACAGCAACGATAGAGCCATTGCGGATGCTTAGGAAGTTGCAATAGACCATATCGTCGTCCTTAAGAAGCGAGAATACGTCGCTATCAACGATTGTCGAACTCACTATCACCGAGCGTGCTTGGTACTCCGTGAGGGCCTTAAGGCGCTGCTTATATCGCTCGGCAACCTCGAAGTTGAGGCTCTCGGCAGCGCTCCACATCTCATCCTCAAGCCACTTGCGCACGGGGCGTAGGTCGCCCTTGAGGATTGCTTGCACACGTGCGATGGTCTCCTTATACTCCTCCTCGCTCTCGTTTCCCGTGCAGGGAGCCTTGCAGTTGCCTAAGTGGTATTGTAGGCAGACCCCATACTTGCGCGACTTTATAGCCGATGCAGAGAGGTTTAGTTTGCAGGTACGCAACGGCACCACATCGCGGATGAAGTCGAGGATGGCGCGTTGCATCGATATCGAACTATATGGTCCGAAGTAGTGCGAGCCATCACGCACGATTTGGCGTGTGGACTCCACACGAGGGAATGGCTCATTGCGTATCACAATCCAGGGGTAGGTCTTATCATCCTTAAGGAGGATGTTATAGCGAGGCTGATGCTCCTTGATGAGCGAGTTCTCCAAGAGTAGGGCATCCTGCTCGCTATCCACGACGATATGGCGGATATCGACGATCTGCTTGACTAAGACGATGACCTTTGCCGAATGCTCCCTATTTTCGACAAAGTATGACGACACACGACGCTTGAGGTCCTTGGCCTTACCTACATATATAATAGTGTTGTGCTTATCGAAAAACTGATAAACACCCGGAGAGTGGGGCAGTGCCGAGACTAAACCCTTAATATGCTGGCGAATAGTGTCGTTCATAGTATCAAAAAGCGAGACATCCTACCCTTTAGTGGGTAGATTGTGTCGTAAGTACAAAGATACAAAAAATAATAAATTTTGAAATATTATTGAAAAAAGTTGCGAAATATTTTGCAAGTTTAGAAAATTGCTCTATCTTTGCACTCGCTTTTACAGCAATGGCGAGATAGCTCAGCTGGTTAGAGCGCATGATTCATAATCATGAGGTCCCCAGTTCAATCCTGGGTCTCGCTACTAAGAGGGGGGGAGAGAGTTAATCGATTCTCCTCTCTTTTTTTGTGTCCTGTCTTGAGAGATAATATAGTCCACCCTCCCCTATAATATATATAGGTGTAGACCTTAGTTGAAGAGTAAGAAGCCGATGGATAGGCCCACCTTATTAGGTAGCCACTCGGCCGATATGTTGAATGGGTCGGGGTGAAGGGGTTGCTTATCTGCGGGTCGGTGTGGGTACATCTCTATCTTGCCATCGAGCGTATAGCCGTTATAGTTGCTATACATATAGCCGAAGCCAACGAAGGCATCCACCATCCAGCGCCTACCAAAGCGCCACTCGTAGCCCACCACAGCACCTCCCATAAAGCCATAACCCTTGCAGTAGCGCTCCTGCAGCACGATATGCCAGTTTGCTACTTCGGGCTTCGACATCTTGAAGGCCATCATTCCAAAATTTGCACCTACGTAGAGACCCTTGGTGCGCTCAGATATGTAGTAGCGGTACTCGTTGAGGAAGATGCCGAAGTGCATAGGGTGGCCACCTAACGACTGCCAGGGGAAGTAGACGAACTCGGTCTGAAAGGCAGAATGTGGTGTTAGGCGGAACTCCACCTGTGGGTTTATCACGCCGACAAGGGCGTATGCCATATTGAGTTTTAGCGTTGTGGTACGCTGAGTGTCACTATGCTCCATAGGAGTAGTGGTCTGGGCGTGACACGCCAGACTACATAGTAGCATCAAGCCTACCACAAAGGGTAATATTCTTAAGTTCTTCATCGGGTAGTGGTGTAGTAGCGTATGGCTAAAGGCTTAGAGTGGCTTAGAGCATAAAGCGCACCCTCTCAACGTCGCGCCAGCCGAGCAACAACTCCTTAATGGCCATACGTCTCTTGCCGGCCATCTGCACCTCGTCGATATAGACCCAGCCATCCGAAGTAGCCATAGCAACATAGCTCTTACCATCGGTGCGTACCGTGCCAGGTGCTACGCCTATGTTAGCCTGCTCAGTGTGTGTAGTAAATATCTTCATCGAGCCACACTCCTGGCCATCAATAAAGAGGGGTGACCACGCTGCAGGGTATGGCGAAAGGCCTCGCACAAGGTTGTGGATGCTCTCTGCCCCCTTGCTCCAGTCGATTCGGCAATCCTCCTTAAAGATCTTTGGAGCAGGCTTGAGTGTGCTCTCGTCGATGTGCATCTGCTCGATAGTCGTATAGTTGCCCTCGGCAATCTTGTCCACGGTGCGTGTCACAAGGGCTGAGCCGATGTTCATCAGTTTGTCGTAGAGCGTGCCGATATTATCATCGGGGAGGATGTCGATGCTCTCCTGCTCGATGATAGCGCCCTTGTCAATTTCGTGGTTGAGCAAGAAGGTGGTAACTCCTGTGCGCTTCTCGCCGTTTATGATAGCCCAGTTAATGGGTGCCGCACCACGATACTCGGGTAGTAGGGATGCGTGGAGGTTGAAGGTACCGCACTTAGGCATCGCCCACACCACTTCGGGCAACATACGGAAGGCGATGACAACGCCCAAGTCGGGGTTTAACTCCTTGAGGCTCTCCAAGAAGGCCTCGTCACGCAACTTCTCTGGCTGTAGGATAGGTAGTCCGAGTTCCAAGGCGGTGAGTTTCACATCGCTCTGGTGCATCTTCTGTCCGCGACCCGCAGGCTTGTCAGGTGTGGTGACTACGGCAACTACATTATAACCCTCCTCGACGAGTCTGCGCAACGATGTTGAGGCGAACTCAGGAGTTCCCATAAATACTATTCTAAGGCTCTTAGGCTCCATATTTTTTCTATTTTTTATTTCGTTTCATCCACGCAGGTAGTCGCTTCGAGAGCGAGCGACGCATCTTTCTGATGCGCACATCATACCAATCCATATCGAGTAGCGACGAGTCGTTGGTCGCCTTGTAGGTGAGATATATCGCTACAGGGGTCAGCACCACCACGGGTAGCCACATACCGTAGAGCGACTCCCAAGTACCCTCCTTAGCCATCTTCTCACCAGAGATGCTGATGACGTAGTAGATGACAAAGAAGATTACCGAGATTACGATAGGCAATCCCAAGCCACCCTTCTTGATAATAGCGCCCAGTGGTGCGCCAATCATAAAGAATACGATGATGGAGAAGGGTAGAGTTAGTTTGCGATGCCACTCAGTCTCAGCACGATACAACTGCGTCAGCCATACCTTTGATGACTGCTCGTCGAAACTATACGAGCCCTGTGCCGAGCGTGCTGTGTTCGAGGCCACGGAGTAGACCTTGGCACGTGTTCGCATCGCCAACTCAGGAATTGAGTCGTAGAAGTTTATCGCCTTATATTTCGAGCGGTCGAAGTGTACGCTGTCGTTAGGTATGATGGTCGTGTCGCGCGAGAAGATGTGGTCACGCAACAGAGGACCGTAGGTGGCCAATGTGGCATTGTCGATTTGGATATGGAGAGAGTCCATAAGCTCCTCAAGCTCAGCCATATTTCGTGTCTGCGACTCGGAGAACTCCTTCGACATATCGCCCTGACGCATCGACACCTTATCTACGGGGATAGTGGCATCCTGGCGCTCGAAGATATGCTCTCGCATAGTATTTTTGTCGTACCATTGCGAGTTGCGAGTATGCTCGTAGGTGCGACCATTGAAGAGCGTCACATAGAGGTAGGCCTTGTCCTGCGACATATTGATATATCCCGAGTCGGCCAACGTGGTGGTCATATCGCCATTCTTGGAGCGTGTGTCATAGATGAGTACGTTTGTCAGAAGACCTGTCTTGTCGTCCTGATGGCCCACGCGGATACTCATATCGGGCAAGCCGTTGAAGAAGACACCATCCTGGAATTTAAGCTCCTGGCGCTGCTCTCGCACATCGAAGAGGATGTCGTACATACGCTGGTTGGAGTAGGGCACGAGGTTGTTCTGCACAAAGAAACTACCCACCGAGATAAAGAGTACCAAGACCAACAACGGCTTTAGGATGCGCATAAGCGATAGTCCTGCCGACTTCATAGCCAGCAACTCGAAGTTCTCGCCAAGGTTACCCATCGTCATAATCGCCGAGAGCAACATCGCCAGTGGCAATCCCAATGGAATCATATTAATAGAGCCACAGATGAGCAACTCAGCAATGGTCGAAGCCTCGAGACCCTTACCTGTAAGTTCGTCGATGTATCGCCACACGAAGTTCATCATCAGGATAAACTGCACGATGAAGAATACCGCCAACAACGGACCGAGGTATGCCTTTAAAACAAGTTTGTATATCTTTTTCATACTCTTCTAACTCCTCTGTACAAGGTTAATAGTTTTACGCCAACGAGGAGTAAAACAAGGATAAATATTATGCAACTTCCCGTAGGGATGTCGTAGTGGTAACTGAACAAGAAGCCGATGATGTTGCCCACCACGGCAATCGTTGCCGAGAGGATGGCTATCTTTCGGTAGTCCTTGGTTAGGGCGTTGGCTATAACCACCGGTATTGTGGTTAGCGACAGGAGCAGTATGATACCCATAACCTTTATCGAAAGGACTATGGTAATGGCGATGATTATAGCCATAATGTATGATACTGCGGTCACTGCAACGGCCTGACTGCGAGCAAAATCCTCGTCGAAGGCGATGAACATCACACGACGCAACCAGCCTATGGCACCCACTACCACAAAGATAGTGAGAATCGCGAGCCACACAATATCCTTGCTATCGACAAGCAGGATGTTACCGAAAAGGTAACTCGTCAGGTCGGTGGCATAGCCTGGGCGCAACGACATAAAGAGCGCTCCAATAGCCATTCCCACAGACCAGATTATGCCTATGGCAGAATCTTCGCGCACACCGCCACGGCGAGAGGCATACTCAATTCCCACCGACGATACTATAGCGAAGAGCAGTGCGCCCAAGATGGGGTTTAGGCCAGCATACAATGCAATGCCGAGGCCACCAAACGAGGCGTGTGTTATGCCACTGCTGAGAAACACCTTGCGACGTGCAACGACGTAACAGCCTACAATACCGCACGTTACACCCGACAATATCGAGGCAACGAAGGCATTGACCAAAAAGTCGTAGGCAAATATGTTCTCTAAAGTGGCCAACATATACTCTATTCTAAACGCGCAAATTTACTTTTTTTTTGCGATACTACGAAATTTAGTATAAGTTTTTGTATCTTCGCCCCATAAAATAGCCACTTTTTGTGGCTAAGAACAATTAACAAAACTGGTTAGTTATGGGACAAAAAAGGGTCAGTTTTCATACGTTGGGATGCAAACTCAACTTCTCGGAATCTTCAACCTTGGCACGCGAATTTGAGCGTGGTGGCTACCTCCGAGTTGAGCCTTCGGAGCCTACCGATGTAGCGGTAATAAATAGTTGTTCGGTAACGGAACACGCCGACAAAAAATGTCGCAACATAATACGTAAAATACACCGTCGCAACCCCAATGCCATAATCGCTGTTACGGGGTGTTACGCACAGTTAAAACCCAACGATATCGCAGCCATCGAGGGTGTCGATATCGTGTTGAGTAACAACGATAAAGGCGACCTTTTCCGCCGTGTTGAGGAGATTCACGAAAAGGGTAAGGCGACGGTCTATAGTTGCTCAGTCGAGAACCTCACTCGCTTCTTTGCGGCCTACTCCTCTGCCGACCGTACCCGCTCCTTCCTCAAGGTGCAGGATGGTTGCGATTATAAGTGTGCCTACTGCACCATTCACTATGCTCGTGGATCGAGCCGAAATATGCCTATTGCAGAGATTGTGGAGGAGGCTAAGGAGATCGCAGCAGCGGGCCAAAAGGAGATTGTCATCACGGGTATCAACACGGGAGATTTTGGTCGCACCACGGGTGAGAAATTTATCGACCTTTTGCGTGCTTTGGATGGCGTTGAGGGTATCGAGCGATATCGTATTTCGAGCATTGAGCCCAACCTCATAACTGACGAGATTATAGAGTTTTGCGCCTCGTCGCCTAAGTTTGTTCCACACTTCCATATACCGCTCCAGAGTGGCTCGACTCATATCCTCGGACTTATGCGTCGCAGATACACCGCAGAGCGCTACCGAGAGCGTATTGCCAAGATTCGTGAACTTATGCCCGATGCCTTCCTCGGTGTCGATGTCATTGTGGGCTTCCCTGGCGAGGGCGAGCAGGAGTTTATGGAGACCTACCGCTTGCTTGAGGAGGTAGGGGCATCGTTCCTCCATATCTTCCCATTCTCGGAGCGCCCAGGTACCCCCGCTGTGTCGATGCCAAACAAGGTGCAGTCACGTATCTCTACCGAGCGAGTGTCACGCCTCGAAGAACTCAGCGACAGACTACATAAGGCCTTTGCAGAGAAGTACTTAGGTTCAGTGCGCGAGGTTCTGTTCGAGAGTACCGACCGCAACGGTTTGATGTATGGATATACGGATAACTACCTACGTGTTTCTGCCCCTTACGACACTGCTCTTATCAACAACATCTGTGCGGTACGCCTTTTGGATTTCGATGCCGAAGGCAACATTACATCCGAAATAGTTGGATAATTCGCACAAAAGTATTACTTTTGTCCGATAGGCCTGCGGATAGTTGGTCGGTTGGCCGAATGTATTAACCGAAATGTTGATGCTATGTTTAAGAGGATAAAGGATATTTTTACCATAAAATCGATAAAGCGACGCATACAACTCGCCTTTGCGAGCATCATATTGTTACTCTTCTTTTCGGGTGCTACATCACTCCTAGAGTTGGAGCGCGTGAGCCACGATACCGAGGAGATTCTCTTGGCCAGCAAGGAGAATGTCGATCTAGCCAGCGAGATGATTTCGGCTCTCAACGAGCAGAACGACGCTATGATTCAGATGGCCGTTATCGGTGGTGCGCTCAAGGATATCGCCCCAAAGTTAGCCCCTTGCGAGGAGTCGATGAAGCGCCTTAGCGAGGCATCGGAGAGAGCGCAGAAACGAATGCAAGATACAGAGTCTGCGTCTATTACAGATTCATTGGCTGTCTATACCAAGCGCATCAACGAGTTGGCTACGACCTACATCAATGGAGACGTACACCGTGCCATTGCCAGCGATACCACCTCGCGTATGACTACCCACTCGTGGTATGTCAATAGTTACAAACCGCAGTATGTCACCGTCTCTACCCAGATAACCAAGTATATGACTGGCTCGGAAAGTACCCTTGGTCCCGATGTCAATCGTCTGAGCCATACGGCACGCCGTGCGGTGACTCCCGTGTTCTTGGCCTTGGTGGTGATGACGGTGGTAATCTTGATGTTCTACTACTTCATCCACTCATACCTCATCCGCCCAGTATTGCGCATCAACGATGAGTTAGGTGACTACCTCCGTTATAGGACACACTTCGATAGAAACATTGTTTGTCGCGACGAGATACAGTCGTTGCGCGATAGAATCCTTGCACTAATCCAGAAGCAGCGATAAAGCAAACGAGGTATGAGAATCAACGTAGTCATACGATATGTCGGTATGGTGTTGCAATTCATTGCAGCATTTATGTTCCTGTCGGCAGTGGTGTCGTGGCTCAACGACTACGATTCGGCATACTATCCGCTCTTGCTTTCGTCGTTCATCACCGCGCTCCTCGGTACATTTCCGCTACTCTTCGTCGAGAAGGTCGATGAGATATCGATTAAGGAGGGTTACGGTATCGTCGTAGGCTCTTGGCTTGTCGCCTGTATCGTTGGTATGTTCCCATACCTAATCTGGGGTGGTGAGTTCACGATGATAAATGCTTGGTTTGAGAGCGTTTCGGGCTTCACTACTACGGGAGCCTCCATACTTAATGATATCGAATACCTGCCCAGAGGACTGCTCTTCTGGCGCTCCTCATCGGCGTGGATTGGTGGTGTCGGCGTAGTTATGTTTGCCTTGGTCATCTTGCCCTCGATGGGTAAGAGTCGCCATATGCTCTCGAATGTGGAGATAAGCACCATTGCGCGTGACAATTTCCATTATCGCTCGAAGGTTATCTTCCGCATCTTGGTTAGTATCTACACCTCGTTCACCCTCATCACGACCATTGCCTTGAAGTATGCGGGTATGACGTGGTTCGATGCCGTGACCCACGCAATGACCTCGTGTGGCACCTGTGGCTTTAGCACCAAGAATAGTTCTATCGCCTTCTGGGATAACCCCTGGATAGAGGTTATCTTGATGGTGGCGATGACCCTCTCGGCAATACATTTCGGTATTCTCTACGCCACTATCACGGGACGTAAAAACAATATTTTTAGGTCGGAGGTCGTTCGTACGTTTATAGGAATGATGCTCATCATCGCCCTTATGATTGCCGTAAGCCTGGTGGCCGCTGACATCTATCCCGACTTCGGTACTGCTATGCGTCACGCCTCGTTCCAGGTGGTGAGCCTAAGCACTACGTCGGGCTTTGCTACGGCAGATACCAATACGTGGACACCGCTGGCCATAATGTTGCTTATCTTCTGCTCGGTGATTTGCGGATGTGCAGGCTCTACGTCGGGAGGTATGAAGGTCGATAGATTGCTTATCGCCTCGAAGGTGATACGCAACCGAATGAAGATACAACTCCACCCCAACGCAATTATTCGTACCAAGGTGGATGGCATCGTACAGGAGGAGAGTACTCAGAGCCTTGTGATGACCTTCATCGTGGCATATATAATGTTGGTGATTTTGGGCACTGTGGTCTATACACTCTTTGGCTGCGACCTCATCACGGGTGTTACGGCCTCGATATCGTGCATAAGCAACGTGGGCCCAGGCTTTGGTGAGATAGGCTCTATGGATAACTTTTCGGAGTTGCCCGTGGTGCTAAAACTCAACTCTACACTCCTTATGCTCGTGGGTCGTTTGGAGATTTTTGGATTTATCCAGTTGCTCTTCATCCGCTCGTGGAGATAGAAAAGTTTTAAATGAAGACTATGATAAAGAGACTATACATAATTGCACTGCTAACACTCGTAACTACGGCCTTGGCCGTGGCACATACTCAGGAGCCTGACTTCCCAGAACTCGAGAGTAATAGCCACTATATGTCGCTCAAGCAGCGTAGCGCACAACTACGCGAGCGTGAGGACTCCATACAGCAACTCGTCGTCTTGGCACGAGAGGAGTTCGAACTCCACCGCGACTCCATTATGGCAAATAACGGGGTAGATAGTTTTGCCTCTTATATCCTAAAACTCGAGAGCGACATCTTCGAGTTGCGCGAACAACGTGGCGATGTGATCACCGAGATTAATAATATCGAGCAGGAGTATATCCTTGCCCATATGTACTCTAAGGCCCATAGCGAGGAGGGTAAGGAGCAACCTGAGCAGATCATAGAGGAGGTTGTTGCACCAGTGAAGTATAGTGAGTTGATAAAGAATACCATCTTTGCGGATGCCCTTAATACGGCAGACTACACAGAACTCGTCGAGGCGCATAACCTCGATAGTCAGATGGATGCCCTCTGCAACGAGTATAACGACCTCTATGCCGATATCTACTCTACGGCAAGAGAGTATCGCCAGACAGAGGTGGAGAGCGAGGCCGACTCGTTATTTGACTGTTTCCATAGCCTTAAGCGTCGTGCCTCGGAATTGAACGACGACATCGAGCAGAGGTGGAACTATATCATCGACACTAAGTACTACGCCTACGGCTATATTCTTGAACTAAACAATAAGTACGACCTGCTCGACTCATCGTCGGAGGCCTTCTCGCAGATGCGCATAGAGGGTAGCCACCACGAGGGACTCTATGAGTCGGATGCCGTTATGCACTACGCCATAGGTCGTCCTACGCTCCTCGACTTCGAGATTGCCGTTGCCCAGGAGTTGGACCTTGAGGAGGCGTGCGACTCACTTAAGCAGGTGCGCTCGGCACTTAGCGTTCCTGAGTACCGCAATGAGGTGTTGCAATTGACTAAGCGTCTATTTATTGACTATCAGCCCGTTGTGATTGGCCGTACCAACTACTACAATACCACCAACCCAGTTCCCGAACTCAAGGTTTACGAGCAGGGTACTATCTATCGCATACTTCTCGGTAGTTTCCGTAGCAAGCAACCTATGACACTCTTCAAGGGTGTGCAACCGCTCTATATCACTACCAACGAGGAGGGTAACTACGTCTACTACACTGGAGGTTTCGACTCGTTGATTAAGGCCGAGGAGACCCAACTATTCCTCAAGGATAAGGGCTTTAAACAGCCTGAGATATGCCGTTGGACCGATGGTCAGATGGTGAATATCTCGCAGCAGAGAGAGGACGATACAGAGAGCGATATAGTGCTAAGTCGCTA
The DNA here is from genome assembly GCA_017555905.1 of Alistipes sp. Classification (GTDB taxonomy): domain Bacteria; phylum Bacteroidota; class Bacteroidia; order Bacteroidales; family Rikenellaceae; genus Alistipes. The sequence continues at coordinate 12,732 of JAFZFP010000026.1, forward strand.
TATGGTGGTGGTTGGTTGCGAGACTATGGAGGATGCTATGCGCAGTGCGATAGAGACTACATCTCCCGATAAGATGATTTCGCGCCGTGGCTCACAATTTGTCATCGGCACCTTCAATAGTAGGGCTGATGCCTCACACCTCGTCGATGTGCTTACCGAGCAATTCCCCGACGTGAAGAGTGCAATCGTGGAACTCGACATACAGTAACGAAATATAGAAGACTATGAAAAATATACTATTATCATTCACACTCATCGTCTCCCTGCTTTTTGCCTGGTCGTGCAAGAAGGAGGAGACAGTACGCTTTGTCGTACCATCCAAGGGTATCGTCGTGGCGGTGCCTGGAGGCTTGGGCTCTACCAGTTTCGAGGAGTATAACATAAGCTCTGTCGTGCCAACATCAGTGCCTAAGGGTTGGTCGGTAACAAATATCGATATGTATAGTAATACTATCACCGTCACAGCCCCTGCCACCTTCGACGATGGTGAGGTGGAGAGTGGTACACTCACACTCAAAGGTGTAACACCTATTGGCACAACAATGTCGCTTTCGATAAATGTAGCCCTCATTACCGAGGAGGTCGATTATAGCGATGCCTCGGCTAACTGCTACGTGGCATCTAAGCCCTTGACACGCTACATTTTCGACCCTATGGTCGGTGGTTGTGCGACTCCTCTTGAGACTGCCTATGTCGAGTTGTTGTGGCAGAGTAGCGAAAATCTTGTCACCTACCTCGATTTGCGTGATGGCAAGGTGATATTCTACCTCGACGCTACGGAGGACGATGAGACAAAACTAACACCAGGAAATGCCCTTGTAGGAGCCTATAACTCGTCAGACGAACTTATCTGGAGTTGGCACTTGTGGATGACTAATAACGATCCTACAGACGCGGAAAATAGGATTACTTTGGGCGGTATGGAGGTGATGAATATCAACCTCGGTGCGGAGTGTAATAGTAATGGCTCTACCGATGGTAAGACTATATTCAACTCCTTCGGTACATACTACCAGTGGGGCCGTAAGGAGCCATTCTTAGGCCCAAAGGATTATACCTTCCCATCGAATAGCGATATCACGATGTATAACTACACTGGCAAGTATATATATTATGAATATGTAGCCTCGAATACCACTAACGGTAATGTGACGTGGGCTAAACTAAACCCTTTGGCACTGATTAAGGGCAATAAGGATAATGGCTACGATTGGCTTAATGAGGGCCACGACGACAACCTCTGGAGCGCAACCTCTAAGACGGAGTCTGACCCTTGCCCTGCTGGTTGGCGCGTGGCAGATGCTTCGGTGTTCGAAGGTCTTGCCATCGCTACGGCTAACGATGAGATGGATTGGAAGGAGGCGCAAAAGCGCTATGGCCTTGTGCTTGTGGATGGTGCGACCTCTGCCGAGTACTTCTTTACGGCACAGGGTCGTCGCAACTACCTCGATTGCCGCCTTGATATTATCAACGATAACCCAAGCCTTCCAGTGCCTTGGGCTGGCTACTATTGGACCGCTACGGTGGATGGCGATGATGCTTCGGCCCTCTGGTTTGACTTGACTACGCCAACACGTGCGAATAATGGCATCGAGACTAAGCGTGCTATGCACCGCGCTAACGCCTTGCCCGTGCGCTGTGTCCGCTTGTAGAGCGTAGGAGTAGGGTAGAAGGGGTGAGTAAAGAGTGAGAAAAAAGAGTTTTTCTAAAATTTTTAAAACTTTTTGCTCAAAAAGTTTGCAGATTAAAAAAAAGTATCTATCTTTGCACTCGCTAAAACAAAGTTAGCAAACATAAACGATGGTGCCATAGCTCAGTTGGTAGAGCAAAGG
>JAFZFP010000027.1 GCA_017555905.1 Alistipes sp.
CCACCTCTTCCCATTCCGAACAGAGAAGTTAAGCTCACTTACGCCGATGGTACTGCCTATTTAGGTGGGAGAGTAGGTAGCCGCCTCTTCAAGCCGAATCCTTAGGGTTCGGCTTTTTTTTGTTGCTATGTGAATTGTGCGTTGAGTAGATGATTGGGGTGAGAAGGTGTTACGGAGGGAGTTTAGCCGAACCCTGGTTTCGGCTTAAAGAGTCGGCCAAAGCCGCCAGTTATATTTACAATCCTCCCCCGTTCCCCCTCCTTATGAAAAGGAGGGGGCAATATATTGTTGGAGCAGATCGTAAGATTTGCTCCTTTTCTTTTTGCATATAGCGCCCCATCTATCGCACAAGACTCGCTCAGGAGCTTAGGCTGTAGCCCTGCTACTATCCTAATCACCCTCGCTTCACTATGCGCGATATCTGAGACACTCTCTGCAAAAATTAAGAGGAGCAAGAGAGAGGGAGTTTGAGGTGATTAGGAAATTTAGAGTAATTGTAGAGTATAGGGAGATTAGGCATTCAGAGTAGGCCTTAATTCGCCAGTTATATTTACAATACACCCCCGTTCCCCCTCCTTATGAAAAGGAGGGGAGTAATATATTGTAGGAGCAGATCGTAAGATTTGCTCCTTTTCTTTTTGCATATAGCGCCCCACCTATCGCACAAGACTTGCTCAGGAGCTTAGGCTGTAGCCCTGCTACTATCCTAATCACCCTCGCTTCGCTATGCGCGATATCTGAGGCACTCTCTGCAAAAATCAAGAGGAGCAAGAGAGAGGGAGTTTGAGGTGATTAGGGAATTTAGAGTTTAGTGAGAATAGACTATGGTGGTTGTTGAGTGGTTGTAGGGTGTTGGAGTAGTTCGTGGATTTGGGGAGATGTTTGGGGATTTTGGTCTGTATGGTCTTAATTGGGTGTTAGTTTTATGCCATTCGTCGAAAAAAATAGACTACTCATCAACAATTAAACCAATTTTATGCCTCTCTTTGCTTTATATTCTATATCTTTGTGCTACGATTTTGGAGTTAGGTGCGGGTTGTAACAGTTGATTAACGAAAGCAGTTACATCCACATCTACTATTATCGTACTACTATGTCTCATAGGCAGAGTAGTAATAGTGCAGACGAAACACAGAAAAAACTTAAAAATACTAAAAAGATGAGAATCGGAAAGACAATGAACGAGGGTTTGATGAACTCTCGTGGCTACGAGGCTCCAAGCATGGAGGTCGTAGAGATCAACGTTGAGCGAGGCTTCGAGCTTTCGTCGGGCTTCGAGTTAGGCAACGGCACCTCTTATGATGAGGAGGATGTAAATTGGTAGTCCCATTATTAACCACTAAAAAGCAAAGGAAAATGAAAAAGTTTTGGAATTTGATGGTTGCTGTGCTGGTTGTATTGGGCGCAGTGGCTTGTACTGAGAACATTGACAATGTTGATGGTGCTGTAGAGCAGGGTCTCTCGTTTAGAGCGACAATTAACCTCGATGAGACTCGTTCAGACGTAGTGTTTAACGAGGCTACAGAGAAGTGGAATACTGTATGGTCTGGCGACGAGACTTTGAATGTTCGTGTTGGCTGGAATAGCTATCAGTTTACTAATAGCGAAGAGGACAAGGAGTTGTTCGTGTGCAAGACTGCTAATGCTAGCGATTTGGTTGGTAAGACTGTAGTCATCGACTTGATGCACGATGCTGATGGTACCACAATTGATAGTAAGGCTGGTAAGAGAGGTGGTAAGATCTCTGCATCGGTTAGCGAGTTCAACCCTGCTGAGGGCGTATCTCTTGAGGTGAAGAGCGCATTCTTCCGTTATTCTTCGGCTTATGAGGTGACTCTTGATGCGTCATCATATATTTTCTACTACAATGGTGGCAATAAGAACACTATAACCCTCCCTGCAGGTGACGATGTATGGGTAGCATTCAACCCATTGTCAGAAGTTACTTTGAGTTACTCAATTGATGGCACTAAGTGCAAGGAGATCACAATGGATTTCGTCTCAAAGAAGATCTACAACCTCGGTGAGTTGGGCCTCCCTTATGAGGTATCTGAGACTTGGGGTATCGCAGGTGAGTTCAATGGTTGGGCTGCAGGTACTCCAGCGCCATTGTATGTTGTTAATGAGTGGCTCGTAGCATACGGCCTCACTAACCTTAATGGTGGCTTCAAGTTCGTTCAGAACAAGGGCTGGGATAATGCAAAGGGTGGTGTCCCAGAGACTGCATCAGTTACTGGTGAGTGGCTCAGTTGTGGTGGCAACAACATCTCTACTGCTGATGCTGCTGCTTACGACGTATACTTCGCTCCAGAGCGTGCTTTGTATTGCATCGTTGCTGCAGGTGCTGAGGTGCCAGAGATGCCTGAGGCTCCTGTATTCTCTGTAGGCATGGTAGGTTTCAATGGCAACTGGGATGCTGATGTTGATATGACATTGGAGGGTGACTACTACGTTATTAAGGGTCAGGTTGTAGCTGCGAACGATCAGTTCAAGATTCGTATCAGCCACTCTTGGGATGAGAGTTATGGTATGCCAGGTGATGTTGAGCCACAGACTGTGAATGCAGATGCTATGTACTCACTTGTTCAGGGTGGTAAGAATATGTCTGCTACGGCTGGTACATACGATATCTACTTCAACTATGTTGCTAAGGAGTTCTATCTCTTGACTCCAGGCACAACTCCAGAGGATTTGGCAATCCCACAGTACAAGATTTATGTGTACAACCACGAAACTAATTGGGCAAATATATATCTCTATACTTGGGATAGTAACGACACACACCCAACGGGCGCTTGGCCAGGTTCATTGAGTCACTCAACAGAGATCATCAACGGTTATGAGTATCTTGTTTGGACTATGCCACGTACAGCTACAGGTATGTCGTTGAATGCTATTTTGAACAACAACAGTGATTCACAGACTGCTGATTATGCAATTGGCACACTCTCAGCAGATGTATATCTCCGTCTCAACAAGGGCGTCTTGGAGTCAATCGATGACAAGAATAACCCTGAGCCAGTTATCCCAATTGAGACATATAAGGTTTATGTTTACAAGTTCAATAATACTTGGACAACTCTTAACCTCTACTCTTGGGATGCTCAGAGCCAGGCAACATATACTGGTGGTTGGCCAGGAACTAAGAATGCTCTCACAGAGGATATAAATGGCTACACATACTACGTATGGGAGATGCCTGCAACGGCAACAGGTAAGAATGTTAAGTTCATTATCAATAATGGTTCTTCACAGACCGGTGATAGTGATGCGTATGCTCTAACTTCTGACCTCTATTTACGTCTCAATGGCGCAGCTATCCAACTCATAGAGGATAAGAACAATCCAGAGCCTACTGTTGAGCCACAGCCACGCAAGATATATGCAACTACAACTTTGAGTTGGACAAAGATGAACATCTATGCTTGGAATGGCGGTGTAAGCTTTACCTGGCCAGGTGTACAGATGGATACTGAGACTATCAACGAAACAAAGTATTATGTATATACTTTTGATAAGAGCAACGATGGTGCAACCATTAACGTCATCTTCAACAATGGCTCTGCTCAGACTGTTGATATTACAAATGTAAAACTTGACAAGGATCGTTTCTTCAGAGTGCTTACTACACAGTCAGGCGGTAAATATAAGTATGAGGAGATTGCTGATCCAAGATAATAGAGCAAAATAACTAACCAAACTCTGCTCGATGAATTTTTGTCGGGCAGAGTTTTTATAAATCTTACGATTCAAAAGTAGAGAGAATCCTCTTCGGCACGAATTTAGCAAGAGGATAGGAGTGGTCAAAGAGAAGAGCAGTGCCAAGGACAGTGATGTCTGAGGGGCTGGGTGTGAACTATGGAGCAGAGGGACCAGAGACAGTGGTATGCTATACGCACCTTCCACAATAAGGCTACGACGGTTTGTCGTATTGCCGAGCGTGAAGAGGTGGAGTGGTATACCCCCATTCGTGAGGAGGAACTCCTTGAGGATGGTGAGGTGGTCGTTCGCCATAGGCCACTTATGCCATCACTACTCTTTCTGAAAGCCACCGAGGGTTTTATAGCACGCCTCAGAGTCGAGACCCAGGACAACATATTGCCCTACTGCGAGCCAGGAACGGCAAAGCCAATGCCCATTGCCGAGCAAGAGATGGAGTTGTTCCGTTTCGTGGCAACGACGGCAGCGCGAAGTATTGAGCCTGTAGACGAGAAGTTGCTCAAGCAGGGCTCACGTGTGAGAATCACGGGAGGAGTGTTCGAGGGCAAGGAGGGCTATATAGCACGTATAAGGGGCGATAGACGCTTTGTGGTAAGCATAAAGGGTGTGGCAGCGATAGCGACAACCTACATACCGAAGCAGTTTATAACTCCCATTGAAGAATAGTTTTGTACAACCAAAGAGCAACCTATGATAGTAAATATCTTGATAGCCATATTCTCGGCGATGATTGCCGTAGCGTGGATTCACCCACGTTTGGTCGCTATTGCTATTAAGAAGAATATTGTGGATTCGCCCGACGAGCGCAAGTTACAGCGTGTTCCTGTGCCTGTCCTCGGAGGTGTGGCGGTATTCTTTGGTATCGTATTAGGCATAACACTCACGAGTAGTCTCATCGACTGTATGTCGCTGATGTCGATAGTTGCGGCGATGATGATTATGCTCTATGCTGGCACGATGGACGATATGATAGACCTCCCAGCAATGCAACGCTTGGCGGTGGAGATAGGTGTTGTCGTTCTACTCATCTTCTCGACACATCAGTCGATAAACGACTTCCACGGCCTTTGGGATACCTATTGGTTTGGTCCTACGATTGCTGTGCCACTGACGATATTTGCTACCGTGGGTATTATAAATGCCATAAATCTCATAGATGGTGTCAATGGCCTCTCGTCGGGCTATTGTATTATGTCTTGCCTAATCTTTGGTACGCTGTTCTATCTCTCCAACGACCTGCCAATGCTTATGTTGGCTGCGGTATCGTTGGGTTCGCTCCTGCCATTCTTCTTCCATAATGTCTTTGGCGAGAAGTCGAAGATGTTTATTGGCGACGGAGGCACTCTCGTTATGGGCGTTGTGATGTCTACCTTTGTGGTGAATATCCTCGCGTCGGGAAGTGCTGTGGCAGACTATGTGACCCCTTCGTTTGGCCTTATCCCCTTTGTCTTGGCGGTGATGTCTGTGCCTGTCATCGACACTATTAGAGTGATGGCTTCCCGTATGTTTAATGGACGCTCGCCATTCTCGCCCGACAAGACACATATACACCACCTATTCATCGAACTTGGCTTCTCGCATAGCGGAACTACCATCGCCATCCTCAGCATCAATGGTTTGATTATCGTAGCACAACTGGTGGCGTGGTATGTAGGTTGCTCAATAGATGTGCAACTATATGTTGTCATAGCCCTTGGTGCGGTAATAGATTATGGTATGAACTACATCGTAAATCGTCTCTCGGCAGATAATGTCGTTAAGCGTGCAATGGTGGCCATTGGCCGTGCTACACATTTCGAGGATAACACCACCTTCCGCTTATTGCGTAAATTTGTAGATAGAAGCGTGCGCTAAATCGGGCGTAGGTGCTTATGGTGATACCTATACTCTCTGCTTGGAATCGCCAAAATCACGCAAATCATAATGTACGATTACCGAGTATCAACCACCTGTCGCTGGGCGGTTATCATCGTTGTAGATTGTTCGCTCTCGATGCAACAAACTATGGTGCTAAACCGTACGCCAATGCGCAAGATTGATGCTGCGACAATCATTGTAAATAATATTATCGACGAACTTGTGGCTCGTTCCACACGTTACTGCACGGTGCGTAACTACTTCGATATTGCCGTATTGGGCTATTCGGGTAGTGGCACGCTCTCCCTCCTTCCCGACCCATCCCACGATTTAGTCTCGGTGACAACACTGGCCGAGCAACGCCCTCAGCCCGAGCAGATATATATCAAGCGCAGTGTCGAGGGTAGCGATGAGTTGGTAGATGTCCCATTTATACTATATCCTTGGGTTCGATTGACAGCATCGGGTCTCTCGCCTATGTACGATGCTCTGCAACGAGCAAAACTCCTTGCCGAGGAGTGGTGTAAGAATAATAGGCGAAACCGTTGCATCCCGCCAACGATATTTCACATTACGGATGGTGGGTGTAGTGATGCTACGGACTTAGATCTGTTGGACCTCTCGCGAGAAATACATAAATTGCGTATCGGAAGCGAGAATGTCATTCTATATAATACTCATCTTATCAGCGACGACGACACACTCCCTTGCGAATACCATCTACCACGCAAGGACTACTTCTATAGCCATAATCCCGAAAGTACTATGCTGTTCAATATGTCGAGCATAATGCCTGGCTATATGAATGCCTATGTGAATTACTATCTATGTAGGGAGGAGAGTGGTGTGCGTCGTGCCTTCTCGGTAAATACCAATCCGACACATATAATATCGGCCATAAACATAGGCTCGGTAAACCACACTGTTTACTAATAGATAAATCCACCTCTTGTTGTTATGGTTACTTTGAGTATCTGCAATTTCTACAATTTTAGAGATGGCGTAAGGCGTCCCGACTTGTGGATTAGTGGAATCAGGGATATAGTTTTCGATTTAGAGACCTTGAGGTGCAACTCCTTCTATGCCGAGTGTGAGGCTATGATGGAGGGTCGTAAATATCTGGTGTATGCACCACTATCGATGGATGCCATACGCAAGGCTATGTTTGCCGAGGAGTTGCTTAAGCCGAGCGGTACGGCGATATGCGACTTTAGACTAAGGGATAATGCCCTGTCGCTGAATAGTTGTATGTTGGGCTCGTGCGCCCTAATCGTTGAGTATATGCCCGAGGGTACGCCCCTTACAGAGGCCCTCCATACCCATTCGGCAGAGCATCTGTTGGAGGGACTCAACGAACTTAAGGCCCGTCTTAAGCAGTATAACTTGGCCCTGCCAAACCTCTCTGCGGATAATATCATTGTCGATGCTCACCATAAGTGGCACCCTATACGTTGCAGTTTTGTTGTGTCGGGCTGGAGGAAGAATATCAAAACCTTTAAGATACTTACAGACCTTATCAACGATACCGCGATGAGCGATAAGGGACTCTTCTCAGAGCCGATGCACAAATATACCGCCACGATAAGCGCGTCGCCCTATGCCTTCAACCGCTTTCCGCTCTGTAACAACCGTAGGCGCTTCATCACCGAGCGCGGTGTAGGCTTTGTGGATAATAGGGGTATCGTTATTGTGCCAGATATCTATCGTAGTGCCAAGGACTTTGTCGAAGAGCGTGCTATAGTTACGAGTCACGCAGGCCTTGAGGGTATCATCAACAAGCAGGGTGTGGTGATGGTACCGATAGAGTACGACCGTGTAGAGTTTGATGTCGAGAGTGGTGTAACAAAGGCCTATAAGGGTCTTGAGTGCCACACATACGACTATATGGGAAATAGAATATCCTAACCCTTTGAGCCTGAGGAAGGGTGCCACTGCTAACGCAGACGGTGCTTATGGAAGTGAGGTGTTACCACGCGCTCGAAGAAGATGAGGGCGATGAGCAGTAGCACCGCACCCAAAATGTAGCAAGTGGTGTAACCATCCGTTGAAATTGCTCCTCCTAACAACATACCGCCACCAATACCTACGTCCCAGCCGGTGAGGTAGGTAGCATTTGCTGTGGCACGTCGTGAGTTAGGTGCGAGGTTGATAAATAGGGTGTTATAGGCGGGGAAGAGTGTGCCGTAGCCGTAACCAAAGAGTAGGGCGGTGAGGAAGTAGGCGATATATCCTGCCGTAATGCTTGCCCCTGCAATGGTGGAGAGGAGAGCCTCGCCCACAGCACCAAAGATGGCTATGCCAATACCCGTACGTATTGTTTGAGTTACGAAGCCTTGGTCCACGCGCTTTCCAGAGTGTAGGCGCGAGATGATGAGGCCTCCAGCCATCACCGTAAAGAAGAGTCCTGCGTTGTGGGTTATGCCCGACTCCTTGGCATATAGGGCCATATAACTTGTTGTCATGCCATAGGGGATAGCCATAAGCAGGAAGGCGATGCAAGCACGAATACCCTCCTTGAGGAAGAATCTGTCGGCCGAGAGTTTGAACTCCACCTTCTCGGTGGTTATCCTCTTGGTGGTGCGTACCAACGAGCCTAAGAGAAGTCCTACAGCACCTGTGATGAGCGAGGTGAGGAAGAGGAGGTTGTAGTTGCCTGATGATATAACAAAGAGGCCTGTCATAGGGCCAAATGCCATAGCGAGATTATTTGTAACGCCGTAGTAGCCAAGGCCTTCGCCACGACGTGATGACGGCATAACGTCGATTACAAGGGTGTTTCCTGCGGTAGTAAGCATTCCGAAACTAAGGCCGTGGAAGATGCGCAAGAGAATGAACAGAGCAAGGGTCTTGGTGATGAAGAAGTAGCCAAAGAAGGAGGCCACGAAGGCCGCATAGGCTATGATATATACGCTCTTGCGAGGAAATGTGTCGGCAACGAAGCCCGTGAGAGGTCGCACGCAAAGCACAGCGATAACGTAGCACGAGAGGACTACGCCTATGAGGGCCTGGCTTATGCCAAAGGTATCCTTGAGGTAGAGCGGAAGTGTCGGTACAAGGATAAAGAACGAGAACGACATAAGGAATGCCGCGAGGCATACCAATATATAGTTGCGACTCAAAAGTCTATCTTTAACCTCTTCCATAGTATTGATTATTAGTTGATTATATATCTTAAGTTAGATTATGCGGTGTGCTACGCTCTCGGGCGTAAGGCATAAATTGTGTAGGTCGGCCCCCTCAATAACCACCAATCCAGGGCGTTTGCCAATCTCTATAGAGCCCTTCATCGCATCAATTCCCAATGCCTTAGCACCATTTAGTGTTGCCCACGTGAGCAACTCCTTTAGGGGGTGATTGCCCAAGAGGCGAAGGTTATCTATCATCGAGAGCGAGCGTGCCGAGGCCAATGAGTCGGTGCCTACGGCTATTTTTACACCCATCTCCTTAAGCATATCTACGGGAGGTTTATCATTGGAGATAAAGCGGTTAGACTCTGGGCAGAGTACCCATGTGCCACTTTTAGTATGGCTCTCCACCGTCGCTATATCCTTTGCTGTTGCTCGGGTGTTGTGGACAAGGAGGAGATTACTCCTCGGATTCACGCTCTTAGCAATGCGCTCTGCGGGACTCTCATACTTTAGGAAGTCGCACTCCCACCCCATACGCTGATACCACTCGTGGAGCGATCCTCTGCCGTGGTATAGGCCCTCCTCGGCATCTGATTCAAGTAGGTGTATCGAGAGTAGTGTACTATTTCGGTCGCATATCTGACGGAATGGCTCATCCTGTACCGAGTAGGTCGAATGGGGCGTTACGTAACTCTTCGGAAAGCGACTTGCGAGGTCGAAATGTGGCTCGACATCCCTATTGTTCAGCCCGAAGAACTCGAAGAGGGTGTGGTACTCTATCTTCGACTGGGTCTTGACCCCCATTACTAAGTCGTCGTTGGCAATATCTGCTACGGCCTCGATGCCCTCCTCCCACATCTGGGCATCGGCTATCTTGGCGCTACGTATGCGCTCCTCGGTGGTGAAGTTGTTGCGCACGGCACCTATGCTTCGTGCAAAGCCTGCGTAGCCCTCGCCCTCGGCAATAGCACCCTTGAGATATGATAGTTCGAGGTGGCAGTGGCAATTCACCATTCCTGGGATGAGGATGCCTGGGAAGAACTCCACACTCGCCATAGAGTCTATGGCGTCGCAACGCAGGATGTTGGTTATGGTGCCGAGATCATCGACCTCGACAACGATATTGCGCTCCAACTCCCCGTTATAGAGTGTGTAGTGTGAGGCTATCCTTCTCATCGCGTGCTATGCTATCGACGACTTCGAGCTTGGCAACCTCAATGGTGTCGGCAGTGAACGATGTCATCAACTCCTTGTTTATGATGCTTATATTGAGCTGGTCGTGGTAGAGACTATCCACGCTAATATCCGTAGGAAGGATTCTTACCACCTTGAAGTCACGAATGGTAATGTCGGGGAGTTTCGACTCCTCATTTGTTGGGTGGTAGAACATATTGACATATATCTTGCGGTGCGAAGAGTCGGTAGTGAACTTGCGTGTATATTTACCCTCGCGGTAGCGTGTGAGCATCATCGTATGGCGCATAGTCTGTACCGAGTCGGTGGTCAGAGCGTAGGCCTCGACACGTGAGTTGCGGTTCTCGTCGAGGGTGTCGATGAGATATGTGAAACTTATGGCATACTCCGCAGGCACGAGATCCTCGATGGTGATATGGAGTTTGGTGGTATCCTTGAGGCGCTTTACCTGAATGAGAGAGTCGCTGTAGATGGTGCGTGTGTATGCACGCTTAGCGATATTGTCGATGGTGTCCAAGACCACAATCTTGCGTGACTCTGCGCGAGACTCCTCATCCAAACGACGATTCACCTCCGACATAATGCTGCTAAGCATCGCGCTCTTACGCTCGGTGAAGGTCTTGATGGTGTGTTGCAAGTCATCCATCGTGTAGCCATACTTGTTGAAGATAGGCTCGTAGATGTAGAGTGAGTCGCTGGCTATCTTGCCCTCGACGATATAGGCATTTGCTACGTAGGCGTCGTGAAAGATATTTACAAGGTCTCGGTCGGGGATGACCTTGGGACCGTCACAGCCTACGATGCAGAGGAGCGATAGAGTGCCTACCACCACTGATACTATATGCTTATAGATGAGTCTGCTCATATTTAGGATTCTTATTATCTACGCTTGTTTATTACTCTTTAGTTTTGTTCTCACCGTTAGCCACGACACCACAACACCCATAGTAAGCACCACGGCGACAACGGTGACAACATCTAAGATGTTGAGATCCACGGGGTAACTACCCAGAAGCCTGTCGCCAGGAATCTTCACTAAGCCGAAATGTTGCTGCAGGAGTGCTATGCCTGAGCCGAGGAGTGTGCCGATGAGACATCCCGCCACAGTGAGCAGTGCGCCCTCGCCAACGAAGATGCTGGTTATGAGGCGTTGCTTTGCTCCCAAGGCCCTCAAGGTTGCAATGTCGCGTTGCTTCTCGGTGATGAGCATTATCACAGAGCCCACGATGGAGAAGGTGGCGATGAGGATGATGAGTGCGCCAATGAGTAGGATAGAGAACTTCTCCATCTTGAGAATGGCATTTATAGAGGCGTTCTTCTGGTCGCGAGTCACAACCCGATACTCCTCGCCTGCAATATCCTTCAACTCATTGATAAGTCGCTCACTATCTGCGTCTTCTGCTATCTTTATAGCCACAGAAGATAGGCGACCCTCGTAGTTTAGCAATTTCTGGGTGCGCTCCAATTCTGCGATAGCCAAGGTTTGGCTGATGTCGGTATTCGCAAGGATGACACCTCCCAGATGTGTTGTGTGGTGCTTTATGCCACTCAAGGGTAGCAACGTAGAGATCTGCTTGCGGTTTAGAGCATAGAGTTCTATCTCTGTGCCGATGCCGTAGGCACCGAGTGATGAGGCTAAGGATGCACCGAGGAGGATGTCGCCCGAAAAGATGGAGTTAAGGCCTCCGCTATAGATATACTCGCTAAGGCCCACTACGTGGTAGTAGTTGCGGTCCACACCCCTAAGGTCGAAGGTCACGCGTCGGCCAGCCGAGACAGCCATCACGCACTGCTCGACGTATGGGGCAGCGGCAACGATGCCATCGACTTGTCGAATTGCCTCAATGTCGATATCCGTAGCGGGGAATGTGGTGCCACGCTCGGCAACAATCTCGATGTCGGCATCCACGGCACTATTTAGTTGCTCCACGCTGTCGGTCAGGCCGTCGAAGATGGCCATAAGGAGTATCATCGCCGCCGTAGGCACTGCTACGGCTACAAGGCTCACCCACGCAATAGTGTTAATCACCGAATGGGATTTCGGTGAAAACATATAGCGTCGTGCGAAACTACTCCAGAGCATTGTGCCTCCCTATTGTGTTGAGGAGCGTTACTCCTTAAGCAAGTTGTCGATATTCTCGATATACTCCAACGAGTCGTCGATGAACCACTCGAGTTCTGGCACAATCTTGAGTTGGTTGCGGATGCGAGCGCCGAGGAGTTTGCGAACGTACCAACTCTTCTCCTTAATGGCCTCAAGTATTGCCGTGCTACGCTCGAATGGGAAGATGCTGATGTATAGTTTTGCGTACGCCAAATCGGGAGAGACACGCACGGTGGTTACGGTGACGAGTGAGCCACGCACGGTGTCGGCCATCTCCTTCTGCAAAATCTCTGCGATGTCGCGCTGAATCTGGCGAGCGATCTTCTGCTGTCTTGTTGAATCCATAGTTTGTAGTGTTATTTGTAGTTTAATAAATTCTATTATCTGCCACCCTTGGTGGTTGGGAGTCCGCCGGGCCTTGTGGTGGTGCCAGGTCTTGTGTTGCCACTTGGTCTTGAGGTGTTAGCGCCCGACCTTGAGCCTCCACCAGTGCTTGAGGCGTTCGCGGCACCTGTCTGAGCCGAGAAGTTGAAGGTGTCGAGACCTCGCTCCCTCTTGGGTCGCACAACAAACCACTCGTTGAAACCACGCTTGTTGAATCGCCAACCGAGTGTCAATGAGAATGTTAGACAGTCGATAGGTGAGCGCAATGGGGTGTACCAGAAGGGGTTTTCTCTGCCATCAGTGGAGTTTGAGTAGTACTTATTTCGGTTTTTGAGGATGTCGGAGTAGCCGAAGTTATACTTGGCCTTGAATCCTACCTCGACCTGTCCTAAGAGTACGGCAAAGCCTGCTCCTCCCGACAGTCCATAGCCGAAGCGGTTGTCGCGTGGCACCTTCCACTCGTAGACTCCTGCGGGGTAGGCATCATCCTCGTAGCGGTAGTCCGACGATATGTTGAACGAGAAGACTAAGGCTGCCTCGATGAATATGCGGAGTCGATTCTTGAAGGCGTAGACGTGGGGCTGCCATACAAGGGGGAGCATAAGGGTATTCACCCTACGGCTGTAGAATTTGTAGTGGCGAATCTCCTTCTTGTCGTCGCCCTCACCCTCCCACGTAGAGGTATAGGTGTAGCCATCCATAAAGCCTCGCTCGATAAATTCGAGGTCGGCACCCACGGCACCTACGAAACGAGGCTTATCGCTATAGTAGCGCCACGAGAGTCCCACGTTGTAGAGTGGTCGAGGGGTTGTGCCATTCTTCAGGGTTGGCATACTCCACATCCACTTAGTCTCTTCGGCAGGATAGAAGCGTGCGTATGACGAGCCGATACCGCCCGTCGCTGTGAGGGTATGTTGCGCTGTGGCGCGCTGGCAACAGAGGGTTGCCACGAGTGCCAGTGCCACAACGAGTAGTGTTCGTATGTTATTGAGTCTCTTCATCTTCGCTTATCGTTGCATATTTGACATAGAGCCACCACGGAGACCGCCAGTGCCACCCATACCGCCCATACCGCTGGTACTGCCTGAGCCACCAAGACCGCCGAAACCACCCATACCACCAAAGCCCATACCGCCCTGGTTACCCTGCTGGTTCTGCCTATTGGCATTCTCCTTGCGCTTCTTGGCCTGCTCCTCAGCGAGTTTCTTGAGGCGCTCATCCTCACGGTCGTCGAGCATCTTGATTACTGATTCCATAGTGATTGGGGCAAAGAGGGTGTCCATATTTACCTCGAGGTCGAACTCCCAGTTCTCCTTCGTGGTGATAACCTCCAAGCCATCCTCATTCTTATATATCTCCGTGCGCTCGGGCTGGCGCATAATGACCATATCGCCAGTGTCCCACTTGCCATTGTTATTCAAATCCTCCACTACACGTAGCATAACGTCGCCAGGGGTGACGAACTCGAAGACATACTTTCCAGACTTGACATTGAAGATCTGTTTCTGGATGCGTCCCTGCGCATTGGTAAGTTGAAGGATATAACTTGCATTGGGGTTGCTACTGGTGACATTGATGTTCACCTTTGCAAATTTCTCGACATCGGCACCTGTATATGAGCAGGTTATAGTGTCGTTGCGCTCCTGGGCCACATTCTCGAACATACCCTCGGGCATCACCAACTCATACTTAGCCTTCGACTGCCAGTCGGCACGCAACTGGAACTTACGGCGGTT
The DNA here is from genome assembly GCA_017555905.1 of Alistipes sp. GTDB lineage: Bacteria > Bacteroidota > Bacteroidia > Bacteroidales > Rikenellaceae > Alistipes. The sequence continues at coordinate 14,124 of JAFZFP010000027.1, forward strand.
GAGCGTGTCGGTAACGATGGTGTAGTCGATACTCTGAGGCTCGGTGATTTGCTCGGTGGTCATCTTCAGAGAGATGAGCGTGGTATCGAACTTAGTGAGCGGGTAGTCGAACTCGATGTCGATATGCTTATCCTTGTGTAACTCTCCCGAGCGAGCGATATTGATTTTGAAGGGGTTCTCCTTTTCGGGCTCTACCCACTCCTCGCCAGCCTTCTCGGCCTTTTCGCGCTCCTTCTCTAAGCGTTCACGCTCCTCGCGCTCCTCCTTAGTTTCGGTCTTCACCCACGCAAGGCGCAACTTCTCGGTCACCTCAACGAGGTTATTCACCGAGTCGTGCTTTATATATGTAATCTCGCCCTTGAGCGTGTCGGGTAACTCGGCCTCAGGCAGGTTAAACCAGAGGGCCACGGTATCACGGCCCGCAGTAAATGGGTCATAGATAACCTTATCCTCGGCGATGGAGTCGAAACGGATGGACTTAACATCGGGGTTTGGCGCACCGAAGTAGAGCATCGCCTTATGTCTGTTGAGGCGCTCCTGACCACTGAGGGTGTGGCGCGCGAAGCGACGATCCATAAACATTCTGAAGTATAGTTGTGGCTCGGCCGAAGGGTAGTGGCGCAAGGAGTCGAACCAGATGGTGAAGCCAGGCATCTTAGCGGGGTTATAGACGCTATCCAAGAAGCCAATCTGGTCTACCGATGGCTCATACTGCATATTGTTGTTGGTATCCTCGAAGGCGTAGATGCGGTAGTCTACGGGCTTGAGGTTTTGTGCGATGAAGATACCATTCTTCTCGGCACGTGCAATCACATCGGGCTTGTACTTGAACATCGTAGAGTCCCACTCCGAGGGCTTCTCCACCGAGTCAGCGATGAAGAAGTAGATGAAGCTCTTACTTACCGAGTCGGCCTTATAGGAGTCGGCAGTGTAGCCCGACATATACATAGAGTCGATCTCTGGGCCTGTCGAGAAGACATAGCGCATAGAGTGGAGAGGGTTCGACTCGTTGTTGTCCTGAATCGCAGAGCCAAAGTTGATGGCGTAGGTGGTGTTGGGGCGGAGCGTATCCTTGATGGTGATGACGATGCCTCGACCACGACGCACTACCGATGGGGCCTTCTTCATTGCAGGCGAGGTGTATAACTCCTTCTGCTGATCCTTAATCTGCACATACTCGTCGAACTCTACGTATATCTTCGGTGGACGAAGCGTGTCGATGTTGGTAGTGAAGTTGTCGGGAAGCATATGCACAATTACGGGAGGTAGCGTATCCTTAGGACCGCCCGTAGGTGTCATCGTCGATGCACACTTGGTAAGGAGTGCAGCACCGAAGAGTAGCATCATCATCGCAGTAAATGTGCGGGTGATGCGCTTCAATATGTTTAGGCCTCTATGTTTGCTCATAATAATCTACGTTTCACGGTTTTACTCCTCTTCTGTGGTGGAATCCAAAGGCTCACGATCCTCGTCGGGGAATGGGTTTACCATATCCCAGCCATTCACACTACCGCTCTTGCGGTGGGCGTAGAGGTGTAGTTGGGTCTTCATCTCGGGGATATTCATTGGGGTCTCATAGACACGAGTAGCATATATCCTATTGGTCTTATCCACAATGACCAGAACGGTGTAGCGCATATCCCAAAGGGCATACGACACCTGGTACTCGGCCTCGGGGTCGTACGATGCCACTATCGCAGGCTCGCTCATCTGCTCATTAGGCTTATCCTTGTTGGTGATAACCCTATTGAGGGCATCCTCCCACGTAGTAACCTCCCACTTGGTACCCTTAGGCACGCAGAAGGCGTAACCCTCGATATCCGAAGTCGTCTTTTGCACGTTGTCGGTACTCACGTTTTGTGAGTAGAGGGCGATACGAAGGTGTGTACCCTGCTTCTCCTCCTTGAAACAGCCCGTGAGGGTTAGAAGCACCACACAAAGGGTGAATATTTTTGCTATCGTTTTCATAATCAATGTTATAACCTATCTTGTTAGGGCCTCAAGCATCTCGCGAGGAGTCTTGCTCAGGGCTGGGTGTTTGCGCTCGGCTACTATCTCGGCTACGGGGCGTAGGGCATACTCCCTCTCGTCCAAGAAGTGGTAGGGTATGGTGAGCCTCTGGTCAGAGAACGTTTTGTCGCCATAGAAAATTATGTCTATGTCGATGGGACGTGAGGCGTATGGCTCGTTCGAGAGGGCCTTTACCTCCATCTCCTTGTTGCGGTCACGACCTAAGAGGGCCTCGATGAGGTTGATGCGACGCAACACCTCGTAGGCATCTGCCTCGGTGGTCAGTTCTATGGCGCAATTGACGAACTCTCGCTCGGCAGTGAAGCCATAGGGTGCGCTACGGTAGAACTCCGAACGGCGGTTGATGGTGCCTACGGAGTGACCTACGATGGCTATGGCACGCTCCACGAGGTTTTCGGCCTCTATATCGTTTGACCCCAAAAGGAGTACCACGCTTATATTCTCTTCTCCACGATTCATCGGTTGAGGCTATCTAATCTGCTTTGACACGGCCAAAGCGAAGTGTGTGAATACTATACGGGGTGCGCCATTCTGCTGAATCTGTGCCATAGCACGCTCGATCTCGTCGATGAGGATCTCAATATTCTCGCTGGTGACGAAGCGGGCGAACTTACTACAGAACTGTGCCTCCTCACCCCAAAGGTAACTTATCGAGCCCAAACCTGCGTGGAGCATATAACTCTCGCGCAAGAGACGCACGGCGTGAAGTAAGAACTGTCGCTGACCCTCACGTGTGAGAGCCGAGATGTCGTCGGCCCACTCGAAGAGTTCGAGATGGCGGTTGCTATAACTTAGGCGCATCAGGCGGGTGAAGAGTTCAAAGCACTGCGCACGCGACTCATCCGTCGAGCCTCGCAAGAGTTCCCTAAGTTCAAGGATTGAGCCATTGGCTAAACGTGCGATGTTGCGAGCCTCCTCACCACCCTTACCCTCGCTGAGGGCCACACGCTCCAATGAGGCGGTGTCGATACGACCCACGGAGACCTCTTGAGTGCGTGATGTGATGGTCTGAAGTAGTTGTTCGGGATGCTCCGAGACAAGGATGAAGAGAGTCTTCTCCCAAGGCTCCTCCAAGATTTTGAGAATCTTGTTTGCCGCCTCCTGATTCATCGCCTCAGGCAACCATATTATCATCGCCTTATACTCCGAAGAGTAACTCTTGAACTGCAACTTGCGGATAATCTCTTCGGACTCCTTGGCCGAGATAAGGCCCTTCATCGTCTTACCGAGGTCGAGCATAGAGTACCACTCGTCGGCAGAGAAGACACCATTGCGGTCGCTCCATATCTGGCGCCATTTATCGATGAACATATCGCTGATGACAACTTCGCCACTCTTTTTTTCGCGCTTGTTCACAGGCATAACAAAGTGTAGGTCGGGGTGCGCCAAAGCGGATATCTGCTGGCACGAGGGGCATACACCACAAGAGTCCCCGTCCCTATGTGAGGGGCAGAAGAGGTACTGCACGTAGGCCAAGGCCAAAGGCAGTGAGCCATAACCAGCCTCGCCACTAAAGAGTTGTGCGTGGCTGATGCGGCCAGCGTCAATCTGCGCCTTGAGACGAGCCTTGAGGTCGTCGTGTCCTATGATATCTGCGAATCTCATCGTACGAATTTACCAATTATGGCCTTTGCAAGCCCTTTAATATCAATCTTCTCTCTCCAAATAGCATAGCCTATAGCACCACAGAAGAGGAGTATGTTGCAGACGAAGTGTGCCTCCTCGCTCAACCCCTTGAGGCCATAGACCGAACCAAAATAGATTGCGGCAGTGAGGAGGAAGTACTCCGCTATGCGTTTAAGGTCGTAGGGGATGGGGTAGTGCTTCTGGCAGAGACGGTAACTCTGCACAACCATTGCACCCTCGGCAATGAGGCGTACCCACGCAGCACCGCGGTAGCCGAACTTAGGGACAAGCGCGAAGCTGAGTGCTATGGTCACTGCGAGGCCGAGGAAGGTGATGCGAGCGGCATATTTTGTCTTCTCCTCTCTCTTGTACCAGAACGAGAGGTTGAACCATATTCCTGCCAAGACATTCGAGAAGAGAACGACGGGGAGGATGTCGATGCCCTCGCGGAAGTTGCGACCTACGATGAGGACGAAGAGATCCTGGAAGAGGACTATGCCGAGGAAGATGACCATCGAGGCCATCACGAAATATTTCATCGAGGCGGCATTTGCCTCTTTGAACTCCTCCTTTTTGAAGCCCGAGAGGAAGAATGGCTCGGCTGCCAAGCGGTACATCTGCGTAAAGAGGGTCATCACCACAGCAATCTTCACGATAGCGCCATAGATGCCCAACTCCGCCATAGCGTCGTCGCCAGGGGTGAGATACTTAATCATCTGGCGGTCGATAAACTCGTTGGCCGTACCCGCAATGCCACTGATTAGGAGTGGAACGGAGTAGACGAATATCTTACGCATCAAAGACCAGTCGATGCGTGGTAGGGTACGGTTTACGGATGGGAGTAGTGCCAAGAAGGTCACGGTGCTGGCGATGAGGTTGGCAACGATTACCCAGCCCACACCAAACGAGGTGGAGTAGAGACCCACAACGCCAAAGCCGATGGCGAGTCCCACGTTGAGCAGTACACTCACAGCCTTGAGCAGCACGAAGTGCAAAGCGCGACCCTGCTCTCTGAGGCGTGCAAAGGGAATTATGCTCCACACATCAATCATCACGATTGAGGCGACGATAACAACATACTCGGGGTGCAACACATAGACCTCACCCATAGCCCTTGAAATGGGGGCGTTGAGGAGTAGTACCAAGAGAAAGAATATTGTTGCGCCCAACGATGTCATACCCCACGTTGAGGCAAAGACCTTGCGCTTGTTCTGCTGGATGTCGCCACCCTCCTCCTCGGTACGTGTGGTGAAGCGGAAGTAGCTCGACTCCATACCCATCGACAGGAGTACCAAGGCAAAGGGTATAAGGGCATATATGTCGGTGACGATACCATACTCGCCCTGGTCAAAGATGCGGGTGTAGTATGGGGTGAGCAGATAGTTCAAAAAACGAACAACTATCGTGCTGATACCATATATCGCGGTCTGTTTTGCTAACTTCTCTAACATTGCTCCAATAATGTACAACCGACAAAGTTAGTATAAAATACTAAATTGGCAAAATATTAGCCCGCGGAGAGCCATATTTTGCCAACTTATTTTCTAACCGACCGTTCGGGAGGGACTAAAGTCTATCCAATGAGCGGGCAATGATTGCACAACACTCCTCTATTTCTGCCTCAGAGATGGTCAGTGGGGGCGAGATGCGGAAGGCGGTGTCGCAGTATAGAAACCAGTCGCTCATAATGCCCTCCTCCTTGAATATCTCCATTAGGTGGTAGAGGTACTCCGACTTACCGAGTTCGACGGCCATTAAAAGTCCAGAGCGTCGAATTTCTAAAACCTTTGGATGTTTGGATACACGCTCCTCGAAGAGTGCGCCCTTACGCTCAACCTGCTCTACAATATTGTTGTCAATCATATAGTTGAGTGCGGCGAGACCTGCGGCACAGCAGACGGGATGACCACCAAAAGTGGTGATGTGTCCCAAGCAAGGATTATGGGTAAAAGAGTCCAATATTTGTTTACTTGACGCTACGCCACCAAGGGGCATTCCACCACCAAAGGCCTTGGCCAAGCAGACAGCATCGGGTGTGATACCATACTTCGTTGAGGCGAACATTTCGCCCGTGCGACCCATACCAGTCTGTATCTCATCAAAGATGAGGAGCGCTCCTACGTCGCTACATCTTTGGCGCAGAGCCTTGAGCCACTCGGGGTTGGGTAGGCGTACGCCAGCCTCGCCCTGAACTACCTCACAAAGCACACCGGCAGTACGTGAGGTAATCTCATAGAGGTCGTCGAAATTATTGAAACGCAAAGACTTAACATCGGGAAGAAGTGGTCTGAACTCAGCCTTCCACTCCTCGCCTTCGGGCGCTCCCATCATAGACATAGCACCGTGGGTGGAGCCGTGGTAGGCTCGACGCATAGATATAAGTTCGGTGCGACCCGTATAGCGCTTCGCGAGTTTAAGTGCCACCTCCACAGCCTCGGCACCTGAGTTTACGAAGTATAGGCAGTCGATATTTTCGGGGAGTAGTTCGGTAACTCGGCGTGCGTACTCCACTTGGGGGCGTTCAACCATCTCGCCATAGACCATAACGTGCATATAGTCAGCGGCTTGCTTCTGCACAGCCTCCACCACCACGGGGTTGGCGTGGCCCACGTTACTCACCGAGACACCCGCAACAAGGTCGAAATAGCGTTTGCCCTCGGGTGTATAGAAGAACGAACCGTTGGCACGTGCCACCTCCACCAACATTGGCGAAGGGGAGGTCTGACCCACGTGTTCGAGGAATTGTTTGCGAAGTATCATAGAGGTATTAATATTCGGTTGTGAACTTTCCGCTCTGCTCGGCCTTGCGGAGGATGCCCTCAAAATCGCGTACTGAGGATAGAGTCCAGCGGGTGAGAAGTTTTAGTTGCTCGTCGTCGCTAAGTTGCCATCCATCAACCTGTTGGCGGATGCGTTGTGAGAGCATATAGATAAGTATGGCGGCTGAAGCCGAGACATTGAGGCTCTCGACCATTCCGCACATGGGGATCATCAAGAAGTCGTCGGCAGCCTCGATAACCTCGTCGGAGATGCCAGCGTGTTCTGTGCCGAAGACAAGGGCAAATTTGCCCTTGGTGACATCGAAGGTCTCGGGAGTTACGCTACAGCGGTGGGGTGTGGTTGCTACGATGCGGTAGCCCTCGCTCTTGAGGGCCTCCAGGGCCTCCTTCGTGGTGTCGTGATGCTCTACATCTACCCACTTCTGGGTGCCTCGTACGATATTTACTGAGGGGTCGAAGCGGCAACGATCCTCCACAGTGTGAATTTGCTGTATGCCGAAGGCCTCGCAGTGGCGCATTATGGCGCTTGCGTTCTGCGGATGGAACATATTTTCGGTCATAATACGCATATAGTGCGTACGTGAAACCAAGGTACGACGTAGTACCTCCTTGCGCTCGTCGGTGAGGAATTGCGTCATATAGTCGAGGCGCTCCTGTAGCCATTCACGGCTATGCTCCTCGGTGCGCAATCTACTTGCGATATTTGTCATCTTCGTCTAATATTTTCAGGTAACTTTCATATCTCGACCACGCTACGCGGCCCTCCTTAACAGCCTCAGTGACAGCGCATCCTGGCTCGTGGGTATGGGTGCAGTTGTAGAAACGACAGTCGGGGGCAAGGCGCATCATTTCTGGGAAGTAGCGACATAGTTCGCGCGACTCGATGTCGATGAGGCCGAAGCCCTTGATGCCTGGGGTGTCGATGATATATCCACCCTCGATGGGGTACATTGTCGAGAAGGTGGTGGTATGTTTGCCCTTGTGATGGCTCTCCGAAATCTCGCCCGTGCGGATGTCGAGCGATGGGTCTATGGTACTAACGAGGGTGGACTTGCCCACGCCCGAATTACCTGCCACGAGGGTTGTATTGTTGCGTAACATTGCACGGATGGCCTCCACACCTTCGCCCGTAGTGGAGGAGAGGCGTAGCACCTCGTAGCCCGCATCGCGGTAGATGGCCTCGAACTCCTCGGCCTCCTCACGATACTCATCGACCAACTTATCGGCCTTACCTAAAACGATAGTCACAGGGACTTTGTAGGCCTCGCACGTAACCAAGAAGCGGTCCACGAACTCCCTCGGTGTGGTGGGCGAGTGGAGGGTTACGATGAGTAGTGCGTGGTCGATATTAGCAGCGATGATGTGTGACTCCTTCGATAGGTTTGAGGCGCGACGTATGACGTAGTTGCGACGAGGAATAATCTCCACAATTGCACTACTCTCGCCATCTGGCTCAACAACGACCCTATCGCCCACGACGACGGGGTTGGTGGAGCGTATGCCCTTGAGGCGTAGGCGTCCACGAATACGGCAGTTGAGGGTTCCGTTGGCGGTGGCTACCTCGTACCAACTGCCTGTAGAACTGATTACCGTACCCTCGATACGTGTGGTGTCGTTAGTAGTTTGTTGCATAGTCGCTCTTTATGGTTAGTGCCAATTTCATCGCCTCGCGCTCCAACTCCTCAAGGCCAGGGCATATCGTGTCGCCCAACTCTACGAGTGGCCCAAAGAGTACCGATTCATCGAGAATATCGTAACTAATATACTTAGGCTCAAAGTATTCGCGCACGGCAACATCCCTATTCTGGAGCATTGCCGAAAACTCCTCAATCTCCTCCGAAGAGAGATTCTGGGCGCTGAGTTCCAAAACCTTTTCTGGGCGCATATCACCGATATTGGCGGTGACAAGGAGTGAACAGAGTGCCGACGTAATAACAATCATAGTCACCAACGACAATGCCATACCGAGCACAGAATCGAGTTTTAGCAACACCTCAAAAAAGAGAAGTTTGCGTACCAAGGGTGCTATAATCCAGAGGAATATGAGTGCGCCAAGGATGATTGCTCCATAGCCAGCAAGGTATGCAAAGCCAGGGTCGTCGGTAATCAAAGAGCCGATGTCTCCAGCAAAGTTAGGTGCAATGAGTATTGCAATGTAGAGACCAGCGAGTTGTAGCAATTGCACAACAAATCCCTTGCGAAGACCCACAACAATTGCGAGGATAGCCAATATGGCCAATATGGTGTCTATAATCATACGCGATACGATTTTATTTGATATATATTTCGCACGAAGATACATATTTTTTTCTTTATTCGTATCTTTGCCCCAAAGAAATTTAAGAACTACCAATATAGAGACTATGTATAGACGAATAATAGTAGCCCTTGTGGCCCTAATTTTTGTGCCGATGATTGTTGTGGCGCAACCCTCTTCACGCCTTGTGCGCAACCTCAATGAAGGTTGGCGATTCTTCTATTCGTGGGATAGCGAGGCCAAGGAGGCAGAGTATGTGTCGTTGCCTCATTGCTGGAACTCAGTGTTGGGCGCTTCGAGTTACTACTCATCTACGGCAAACTACACCCGCAATGTCACAATTCCTGCCGAGTGGTCTGAGCGTCGCCTCTTTATGCGCTTCGGGGGTGTGAATAGTGTTGCAGACCTCTTTGTCAATGGTCGCTATGTAGGCACACACAAGGGCGGATACACATCTTTCACTATGGAGATAACTCAGTTTGTGAGGTTTGGTGCAGATAACTTCATACGTGTAGTCGTCTCTAACTCAGAGCGTAACGATATGTTGCCCGTCTCGACGGATGTAGATATCACAGCGGGTATCTATCGTGATGTCGAACTCGTTGTGACCCCAAAGAGTATAATATCGCCTCTATACCACTCATCGGAGGGAGTCTTTGTCGTTCAGAACAAGGTCTCGGAGGATGGCGTGGAGGGTGTCGTGCAGTGTCACCTCTCGACCCCAACGGTGGAGCAGGTACAACTTACGATGCGCATCGTAGGCCCTGATGGCTATGAGGTGGACCACCGTACTATGCGTGTGTCAAAACTCTCGGACGGCAAAGTCGTGGAGATACCTTTCGAGGTGGGGCATCCAGAGTTGTGGAGCCCTGCATCGCCCTCGATGTATAGGGTTGAGGTTGTTGTTGATGATGGCAAGGAGCAGGACGAAGTGGTGGTAAGTACTGGCTTTAGATCAATTGCTGTGGATGATGAAAACAGACTGTGTATCAATGGTGTACCCTATAGCGTTAGGGGTGTAAATATGGCTCACGACCGCCAGGGCTTGGGGATGGCTCTCAGTAAGAATCAAGTGGTTGAGGATTTCGATTGTGTGCGAGGTCTCGGTGCTAATGCAGTGCGCTCGCTTTCGGGCCCTCACGCCTCGCTGTTTTATGATATGTGCGACAGGGCCGGCGTTTTGGCGTGGGTGGATATGCCATTCAGTCGCTCGCCACTAGGCTTCTTAGATATATGCTACTATCCTACGACTCAGTTCAAGGAGTCTGGTTTCGAGATGCTTAGAGAGATTGTGGCACAGAATTTCAACCATCCATCGGTAGTTATGTGGGGTCTCTTCAGCCTTGTTTGGCAGAGGGGTGACGATGTCGTGGCCTATGTCAAGGAGTTGAACGAGTTGGCACATAGCCTCGATGCTTCGCGTATGACCGTTGGCGCAAGTAATAGCGATGGCGAGATAAATTTCGTTACCGACCTTGTTGTCTTGCGTCAGGATGTAGGCTACTATAAAGGCTCTGTTGAGGATGTTGCTGTGTGGTGCCGACAACTCAAGCAGAAACAGTGGGGTAGCAAGATGTGTTATGGCGTATGTTATGGCGAGGAGGGTGTTATGACCCACACGTCGCAGACCATAGAGCGCGCTCAGCGAGGCGAGAGATATATGCCTGAGCGTCGCCAGACCTATATGCACGAGAACTACTCGGCAATTATCGATTCGGTGGGTAACTTCTGGGGTGTTTGGCTCGACAATATCTTCGACTACGGCTCGTCACGCCGCCCTTACGGAGTCAATAATTCGGGCCTTGTATGCCACGATCACACCACCCGAAAGGATGCCTACTACCTCTACCGTGCAAAGTGGAATAGTGCCGTTCCGACACTCCATATTGCTAATCGCAGATGGCGTGAGAGGGTAGATACATTGCAACGAGTTGATGTGTATAGTTCGGTAGGTGAGCCACTTATGCTTGTTAATGGCGATACTGCTACCTTGCGTATGGTAGCCCCTTGCCATTATTGCGCCGACTCTGTGGTTATGCACAATAGGGTTGTCGTTGAGGTCTCGGATGCGACGAACTGTTATAGCGATAGGGCCGAGTTCGAGATTGTTCGAAAATAGCAAACAGGTAAAAAATGGGAGGCGTGTTCAATGGTTTTGAACACGCCTCTTCTTTGTTTTGCTTACTCCCTTTTGGCTCGCTTTAGAATTGCTAATGCCTCGGGGCCTTCGCACATAATAAGATCGAAAATCGAGAGGTTGGGAGCGAAGGGTAATCTATCGCTAAATACCTGAATATAAGGCTCTGTAACGATTGTTGTAGAGCGATGCTTGTCGCGTAGGTCGATGTCGTTTTCTGTGGCAACGATATAGTCGGTGGAGATGCGAGGCTTTGCGATCTTTAGAATCGAACAGATCTCCTCCAAAGTCGCCATATTGAGGTCGGCTAAATAGACCCACTCTTGGTTGAAAAGTCGCATAAATCGCTCGCCATAATAGTCGTAGTATGGCGAAGAGCGATAGGCCGATTCAATGGCTACGAGGTGCTGGTGTTGCCAGCGTTTCGAGTAGTCGATTTTCATCGAGCGCATAGGTTGGCGTGGGCGGTTGGCGTGGCGCAGTTGCACCGATAGTTGCATAACGCCTCCTGCGGTCATAATCTCGGTGCGGTTGCGCTCCGAGCGCTTGACATAGTTCTCGCCCAAGTCGATAACTACCTCATCGCCACCCTGAACCAGTGCGGCCCAATACTCCAAGGAACCAAAATATACTGATGGAAGAATTATCATAGACCCTATTTTACGAATGCTAAGGCCATCCAGCCCTCATCCTCCAACGATGCAATCTTGCGGAGGTTGAGGCGCTCTGCAGCCTCGGTTATTGCCTCGACATCCTCGCAAAGGAAACCACTCACAAGAAGGTGACCTTCGGCCGTCAGCGCGTCGTAGTAGCGCTCGATGTCGTTAAGGATTATGTTGCGGTTGATGTTTGCCAAAACTAAGTCGTACTTCCTACCCTCGATGGCCTCCACCGTGCCGAGGATTATCTCCATCTTTTGGGTGAGGTCGTTGAGTTCTGCGCCGCTCTTAGTACTCTCGGTAGACCAAGGGTCAATGTCGATAGCATCGACACGTGTTGCGCCACACTTGAGGGCTGCGATGGAAAGTACGCCTGTGCCACAACCTACGTCGAGGGCTGTGCCACAAGGCTTTAGACTATGTATAAGGCGACACATCATACGTGTTGTCTGGTGGTGGCCCGAGCCGAAGGACATCTGTGGTGCTACGACGATATCTATGGCATTATCGCTTGCTGGGGCGTGGTGAGGTGCGCGGATAAGAAAGAGGTCATCAATGGCTACAGGCTCGAAACTCTCAGCCTCCCACGCGGCGTTCCAGTTCTCGTCCTCCATCTCGCGTTGGCTCACGACAGAGCCATACTCGTCGATGGTGACGATAGCCTCTTCGTTACACTCCTCCCAAGCCTCCTTGAGGATGTAGGCCTTGACGAGATAGGAGGTCTCGGTGGTCTCATAGTCGAAGGTCTCGAAGGGGTAGTCGGCGAGGAAGGCGGTGACAATGTCACCCATCTCTTCGTCGGCGCACGCTATGCTAATCTCTATGTATTGCCTCATCTTTTTACTTTTTTTGGTGTGGAGGAGTATTATGTAAAATAATTTTCGTATCTTTATTGCAAAGATATAGATAATATGGCAGATATTGCTAAAAAATGGCAGAAAATTAGGGCCGACTACCAAAGATATATAATTGCGGAGAAACACTTGTCGCAGAATACTGCGAGTGCCTATATGCGTGATTTCGACGAGTTTATGCACTTTATTCTGCGAATTTTTGGGGTCGTTCCCGAGGCTGTTGAGTCAAATATGATAGAGCGCTTTATGGCGTGGCTCTTCGATAAAGGACGTAGTAGTGCATCGCAGGCCCGCACGCTCAGTGGCATCAAGAGTTTCTACAACTATCTGCTCTTGCACGAAAAGGTGAAGAGCCTGCCGACGGATGGTGTCGATGCCCCAAAGGCCGAGCGACTACTCCCTGACGTGCTTACTGTGGCCGAGGTGGATGCGATGCTTGAGACCTTCGATATGACTACGGTGAAGGGGTGTAGAGATAGCGCCATTGTCGAACTGCTGTACTCTACGGGGTTGCGTGTCTCGGAACTTGTTAACTTGCGCATCAACAACCTCTTCTTTGGCGAGGGGTATATCGTTGTGGTGGGCAAGGGCGACAAACAGCGTATGGTCCCCGTGGGTGCCGTAGCAAGGGATAAGATTCAACTGTATATGGAGTTGCGTCGCCCGAAGCGAGCATCCGAGCCGACGCTCTTTCTGAATAATAGGGGTGAGGCCCTGACGCGTGTGATGGTGTTTAATATCATCAAGCAAGCGGCACGTCTGGCGGGTATCGACAAGCAGATTAGCCCCCACACCCTACGCCACTCATACGCTACACACCTGCTTGAGGGTGGTGCGAATATTCGTCAGGTGCAGGAGTTGCTGGGCCACGAGTCGATCTCTACGACGGAGGTATATACACATCTCAACCGTAGGCATCTGCGCACGGTGGTTGAGGATGCCTTTGCTGAGGTGGATATTAATAGTGATGATAATTAACAGAATATGAGGAGATTAGTGATATTGGTTATGGGCTTTGTTCTCTCCGCAGGTTTGGCCTATGGAGCGGAAGAGGAGGTCGTGGTAGAGACTCCGTGGGGGCTCCTCTCGGCTACGCTGTCGTCGCCAGACCAGGGGAGCGATGTTGTGGCGTTGATAGTCGCTGGCTCTGGTCCTACTGACCGCAATGGTAATTCGGGCTATGGACTTAACTCGTGGTGCTACAAGATGCTTTCGGATGAACTTGTCGAGAAGGGTGTCGCTGTGATGCGCTACGATAAGCGAGGTGTGGGACAGAGTCGTCTGAACGACCCGACTTCGGTGGGTGACGTACTCTTCGAGGATTTTGTAGATGATGCCTCGGTGTGTGTGGCTTATCTGCACTCACGAGGTTTCGAGCGTGTCGTTGTCATCGGTCATAGCGAGGGAGGCGAGATTGCACAGCACCTTGCCCTTAGGGAAGACGTAGCGGTGGAGGGCATCGTATTGCTCTGTTCGCCAGGATATTCGATGGACTCGATACTTCTAACGCAGTTGTCGGCGCAGTTGGTGCCACAGCATATAGGGCTTATGGTTACGGCAACAAATATTATTAACGCCATAAAGCGAGGCGAGAGCGTTGCCGAGGAGCGAGTACCAAAGGAGTTGATGTCGCTCTTCCATCCCTCGGTGCAGAAGTTCTTGCATAGTTCAATGGCCTTTGACCCTCAACGCCTTATGTCCGATATTACGTTGCCTGCGCTGATTGTCTCAGGTGGTAGAGATGTGCAGGTGTCGGTGGATAATGGTCAGCGACTTATGGAGGTGGCTCAGCGAGGCACGTATGCACTTTTCGAGAATATGTGCCACGTACTGAAGGATGCTCCGTCGGCAGACCGCATAGAGCAGTTGATGGGTGTCTATACCAATTCGCAACAGCCGCTAAGCGAGGGACTTAGTAAAACTATAGTAGATTTTATCACTAACATATAAACTCTTGATTCTATGTCACTATTTGATAAACTTTTCGGTCGCAAGCCTGCGCCTCAGTACCCTACGGATGAACTTACTATCAATGGTAGAAACCTGAAACTGACCTTCTTCGCTCACGCCTCTGTGGCTATTGAGTACGAGGGTAGGGTGATTTACGTAGACCCCGTGGAGGGTAATGCCGAGTATGAGCGACTTCCTAAGGCCGATATGATTCTTGTGACCCACTCCCACTACGACCATTTCGATATGAAGGCTATCGAGGCTCTGCAACAGGAGGATACACGCATCCTCTTGGATAAGACCTCGGCAGAGGGCTTTGGTGGTGACTGCTATACTATGCTCCCAGGGGCTGTGGCAGAACCTTTCGAGGATATTAGAGTGGAGGCAGTGGCTGCATATAACACCTCGGAACATCAGTTGCAGTTCCATCCTAAGGAGCGAGAGGATTGTGGCTATGTTATCACCCTTGGAGGCGCTGTGCGTATCTATGTTTCGGGCGATACCGAGCCTACCGTAGAACAAGCAGAGTTGAAGAATATTGATATCGCCTTTATCTGTGTGAATCAGCCATATACGATGACACCTGAGCAGGCGGTACAGGCTGTTAAGGCCGTTGCACCAAAGATCTATTACCCCTACCACTATGGTCAGGTGGATGAGCCTACGGATGTGGAGGCGTTGGCAGAGATGCTAAAGGGTGTTACGGAGGTACGCATACGTCCGCTAGCATAGGCAACTCACTAAAAGTTTGAAGCGATGACCCTTGAAGATGTTGAGTTGCTCTGTAGCGAGGAGGTGCGCCGAGCCATAGATGAAAATATAGAGCGTGACCCCAATGCTGTCGCGCTCGATAGACGTGTGCCTTATGCACAACTTGTTGCTACACAGGTGAAGTACCTGCAACGCGCCCGTCGTAAGTTGCCCCACCTCTACGAGGCTCGTTGTATAATTCCACCTCGCGCATTCGAGCAGTCGTCGAGCAAGGAGAGTGCTGAGCGTAAGGCGATTAAGGGCGATAGTTTGTTGGACCTTAGTTGTGGTTTGGGCATCGACGTTATCGCTGCGTCTCGCAACTTTAGGCGTGTTGTTACGGTGGAGCGCGACGAGGTGCTTGGGGCTGTGGTGCGCCACAACCTTAGGTTGCTCAATATCGACAATGTGGAGGTCATTACGGCCGACTCCGAGACATACGTTGCAGAGTGTTCCGAACACTTCGACTGGGTATTCATCGACCCCGACCGTCGCTCGTTGGAGGGCAAGAAGATGGTGCGAATGGAGGATTGTTCGCCCAACGTAATAGAACTTATGCCTCGCCTAAAGGAGGTGGCAAACCGTGTGGCTATGAAACTCTCGCCGCTCTTCGATGTGGAGGAGGCCTTCCGTCTGTTCCCCAGCTCTGAGGTTGAGGTGGTTTCTATTGGTGGCGAGTGCAAGGAGTTGAATATATATACTGATGCACAGCAAGATAACCTACGTATAGCAGTTGTGGGTCTTGGCGAGTGGCTCTACAGAAGAGAGGATATGCAGTCCCCTTGTGCCACAGAGCCATTCGAGGAAACGGAGTGGAGCTATTTGTTCATTCCCGATGTTGCGGCGCAAAAGTCGCGTGTTGCTGTAAGGGCATTACAGAGTGTTGCTACACTTTGGAGCAACAATGGCTATGGCTTTGCTAAGGAGACCCCCAAGGAGGTTGTCCCAGCAAAGGTCTACGCAATTGAGCGCATAGAGCGTTACCGCCCCAAGGAGTTGAAGCGTGAGTTCAAGGGGCGAGGTGTAGAGATTCTCAAGCGAGATACGTCACTCGCTGTGGAGACACTACGCAAGAGCATTGGTGCGCGTTCGGGCGCAGAGGCTATGATTGCTGTGACCACGATTCAGGCAGAAAATTGGGTAATACACATAAAACCAGTATCCTAAATATTTGGTTATGAAGATATTTCAGCGTATAAATCTTCTTATTCACGACACCCTTCTTAGGGTCGATAACGACGAGCCAACGGCACTGCGTCGAGCCTATAGATTGGTTTACTATACGTTGCGTGGTGTGAATGTGCATCGTACGATGGTCGATAGTGCAGCCTTAACGCTCTATACGATGCTTGCCTTGGTGCCACTCCTTACCTTGGTGTTGCTTATCTTGGGCCAGTTCGGAGTATTGGACCGCTATGTTGCTGTCATTCACGATGGTACGCCCCAGCAGTGGCATTCGTTACTCGATGTGTTGCTCGATGTGGCCCAGGGTGCCGCTGCGAGCATTGCGCCTGGCTTCTTGGCTGTGGTGGGTATTGCCATCCTGCTCTTCGCCATCTTCACACTTTTCCGCACTGCCGAGGGGTCGTTCAATGTGGTGTGGGGCGTAAGTCGCAAGCGCAAGTTCATACATCGCTACGCGGCATATATTATCGTGGCACTCTTTGTTCCAACCCTCCTTATCGTGGCAACATCTATGGCCTACGACACCCTTTCGGCCCTAAACCCCTTTGCCGAACTCAGTGGGTTGGTAAACAAACTCTTCTCGATGCTGTTTGTGTCGATAGCCACTACGTTGCTCTATAAGTACTTGCCATTCACGCGAGTACTGTGGCGCAATGCTATCATCGCGGGATGTATCGCAGGTTTCGCCCTCTCGGTGTTGCAGTGGGGATATGTCTATTTCCAGTCGATGATGTCGGGTATAAACCTTATCTATGGTAGTTTGGCCGCGATACCGCTCTTCATTATATGGCTTATGTGGTCGTGGAATATTATATTGGTGGGTTGTGAACTTTCATTTGTGTGGCAACACCGCCGTCGCTATGAGCGCATCGACCGTCGTAGGCTCTGGCGTGAGGATGGCGACAAGAATGAGGTGGTTCGAGTGGTTATCGTTGGCTCAGGAAATGTTGCAGAGGCCTTCGCACGTACGATACGTCGCAAGGGAGGTTTGGAGTTGGTGCAGATCTTTGCTCGCAACCGCCAGCGCGGAATTGCTGTGGCAAATATCGGTGGTTGCCAGTGGCACGATAATCCAAAACATTTGGCACAAGCGGACCTCTATATTATCGCTGTGAGCGACCGTGCTGTGGCGGAGTTGGCGGAGTCGTTACCCTTTGCCAAGGGTGCTATTGTGGTGCATACGGCAGGTAGTGTCGCTATGGATGCTATTCCTGAGCGAGAGGGTGGTCGAGGTATCCTCTACGCCTTGCAGAGTTTTAGTGCTGGACGTATAATCTCGTTGGATGACGTGCCAATCTTTATCGAGGCCGACAGCGACCAGATACGCGATAGACTTCTCAGCATTGCCAACCAACTAAGTACTCAAGTGGAGTATGCCGATTCGGAGCGTCGCCGAAAGATACACCTTGCGGGGGTACTGGTGAATAACTTCTCGAACCACCTCTACACCCTTTCGGCAGAGTTGTTGGCTAAGGAGGGGCTTACCTTCGATGTGGTCAAGCCATTGTTGCTTGAGACGGCATCTAAGGCTTCGGCGGTGGATGATCCAATGGAGGTGCAGACAGGCCCAGCGATAAGGGGCGACAGGGCGGTTACGTCGAGCCATATCGCTATGCTTGAGGATGATGAACAACTACAAAAGATATATAAAGCAATAACTGAGAGTATATGGGAAACTTCAAAGAGGATATAGCACGTGTCGAGGCCTTTGTCTTCGATGTAGATGGCGTGATGACGGACGGCGGTATTATCCCAACCCCCGAGGGAGACTTCATCCGTCGCTACAATGCTAAGGATGGCTATGCCATAGCCTATGCACTGCGTGAGGGCTTCAAGGTGTGTGTTATCTCGGGTGGACGAGGTAAGATGTTGGAGAATCGCTTGACTATGTTGGGTGTTACGAAGATGTATCTCAACTGTATGAATAAGGTTGAGGCGTTAGAGGAGTTTTTAGCGGAGAATGACCTTGATCGCCAGAGTGTTATCTATATGGGTGATGATATCCCCGACCTGGAGTGTATGATGCGTGTGGGTATTCCTGTTTGCCCTGCCGATGCGGCAATGGAGGTTGTCGAGGCCTCGCGCTATGTGTCGGAGTATAACGGTGGCCACGGCGCTGTTCGTGATATTGTTGAGCAGGTGTTGCGTGCGAAGGGTTGCTGGGCGAAGAATCTTAAGGGTGTGCTTGGCATCAACCAGTAGCGGAGGATAACTTGAATAAACAAAAAAATCAGGCAGTACCATTGGTAACTGCCTGATTATCATTGTGGGCC
This sequence comes from Alistipes sp., assembly GCA_017555905.1. Lineage (GTDB taxonomy): Bacteria > Bacteroidota > Bacteroidia > Bacteroidales > Rikenellaceae > Alistipes. The sequence continues at coordinate 32,626 of JAFZFP010000027.1, forward strand.
CAGAGGGGCATGATCCCACGACCTTCGGATTATGAGTCCGCTGCTCTAACCAACTGAGCTATGGGCCCAACGTCATATTGGCGTTTAGTGGATGCAAAGATAATACAAATTTTATAAATCACAATCTCGTTGTGCTATTTTTTTGTCGTTCTCTACATTGTACGTATCAATTTTAGTCCGATTCTACTCCGAAAAGGGAGGGCCTTGTTAAGGAGGTTAATGCTATTGACTACTTCAAGTTTGAACTCTTCTACGAGGGTGAGCCTATCCCTAATTGGCAATGGCCAGCGGTTGATGAGAAGGTGGAGTTGTAAGAATTTGATGACTATAATAGAGGGTCTGTCTAACGGTTGTTAGGCAGACCCTCTTGGTTTTTGTCTATTAAGAGGTTATACGCAGGTGTAACCGCCATCGATGGCTATGTTCTGACCTGTGACGTATGTGCTTTGGGGCGAGGCGAGGAAGAGGGCGCAGGTGTCGAGCTCTCCCTCACGGCCGTAGCGTCCTAATGGGATGTTGCGCTTGGCTACATCCTGGAAGAAGTCGCTGTCGAGGGTTGCGGTGGTGAGGTCGGTGTAGAAGTAGCCTGGGCAGATGCTATTCACGGTGATACCATACTTGCCCCACTCGCCAGCTAAGGCGCGGGTGAAGTTTACCACACCTCCCTTAGCCGCGTGGTATGGTGCGCTACCGATAATCATATTGCCGACAAGTCCATACATCGAGGCGATGTTGATGATGCGACCGTAGCGGGCCTCAATCATCCTCTTGCCAAACTCGCGGCTACAAACAAATGTGCCGAAGAGGTCGATCTCCATCTCGTGGCGGAACTGCTCGTCAGAGACCTCCTCTGCAGGGCCTACAGCCCCCGTACCAGCATTATTCACCAATATATCGATTCTGCCAAAGCGCGCAATGACACGCTCGACGGCCTGCTTGACCTGCTCCGTTACTGTGATGTCGCAGACCACGGGCAGTACCTCCACGCCAAACTCCTCTGCAATGGCCTTGGCATTCTGCTCTAAGAGGTTTTGACGACGAGCCAAAAGCACGAGGTTGGCACCCTGACGAGCAAAGGCCTTCGCCATCTGCAAACCCAAACCTACCGATGCTCCCGTGATAACGGCAACCTGTCCTGAAAGATCAAAATAGTTGTTCATACTCTATATCGTTTTTTATTGTTAAACATATTTACAGTTGCAAATTAAATACCTATTTTATTGAAATACAACTATTTCCGATTCTTATTTCTGATAGGAGTATAAGCGTAGATTATAGAAAGAGGGAAAAAGGTGTGTGAAGTTTATAAATTTTTCGTATCTTTGCCCCAGAACTCGAATGGTGGTGTTAGGGAATACCGCTTGGTTACCCTGGCTGAGATTATACACATTGCACCAGTACAGATAATGCTGACGCTGGAAGTTTGGAGTCATCCTTAATGGTACTTGCCGTACCACTATTTTGAGCTTGTATAGTAGTGTAAAAATAGTGGTATGAATCGAAGTAAAACCTATCCTGTAGTATTGTCAATCGCTGGCTCTGACTCCTCTGGAGGAGCTGGTATTCAAGCAGATCTTAAAACATTTTCGGCACTTGGAGTATATGGTGCAACAGCCATCACGGCAATCACTGCACAGAATACTCAAGGTGTGAACTCTCAGTTGGCTATAACGGCACAGATGGTCTACGACCAGATTGTTGCTGTTGTAGAGGATTTGCACCCTTCGTTCATAAAGATTGGAATGCTTGCCAATTGTGATATAGTCGAGGCCGTTGCTGAGGCCCTCGGCAGATACTCTATTCCCATCATTCTCGACCCCGTCATTGTATCGACTTCGGGACATCGCTTGTTGTCGGTCGATGCTCAAGAGTGTGTTAAGCAGAGGCTTCTTCCTATGTCGATGCTTGTGACGCCAAACATTCCAGAGATGGTTGCCCTTGCAGACTGTCCTGTTGCTACCTATCGCGAGAAGGAGCAGGCGGCTACGATACTCTTGGACTATGGAGCTAAGGCCATACTGCTCAAGGGTGGCCACGAGGAGGGTGATACAAAGAGCGATATACTCTTTACTAAGTCGCACTCTAAGGTCGAAACCACCATCTTTACATCAGCGACTATTCCTACGCGCAACACCCACGGTACGGGCTGTACGCTGTCGTCTGCTATAGCGGCCTATATGGCTCGTGGCTGCGACATAGTGGAGGCTATTTCCAAGGCCAAGGAGTTTGTGACCGAGGCTCTTCAAAGTGGCGCAGATGTAGCAATAGGCCGTGGTAATGGCCCTGTGAATCACGGATTTAACCCTCAAAAGATGATTGTCTATGATAACGAATAACTATTCCCTACAGTTTATTACACACTACACCGATAAGTACTCCTATGTAGACTCTGTGCGCATAGCCTTGGAGGGTGGATGCCGATGGATTCAGCTTCGAATGAAGGGTGCTTCAGATTTGTTGTTGGAGGAGACGGCTCTCGTGGTACAGGCGATGTGCAAGGAGTATGGAGCGACATTTATCGTGGATGACGATGTCTACTTGGCTAAAAAGATTGGGGCTGATGGAGTGCATCTCGGTAAGAGTGATATGCCTATATCGGAGGCTCGACAGATTCTTGGTCAGAGCTACATTATTGGAGCTACGGTAAATACCTTTGAGGATATAGCGCGCGCGATGGCAAATAGTAGACCCGACTATTTTGGCTGTGGGCCATTCCGTTACACATCGACCAAGAAGAATCTTTCGCCCATCCTTGGGTATGAGGGTTACAGAGATATAATCAGAAGGATGAGAGACCGCAATATAGATATTCCGCTTGTCGCCATTGGAGGTATTGCGAAGGATGATATCCCCGAACTATTGAGGTGTGGAGTAGACGGTATTGCGCTTAGTGGTAGCGTCATCAATGCCACAGCCCCCATACAGCAGATGCACGAGGTGGCGGCTATCATTCTCAAAAAGTAGAACCAAACCTATTAATAAATAATCTAAAGTTATATAAAAAGATTAGAGTTATGATTGAAAGAAACGTATCACACGGTATTATCTCCACCTACTTTGATAAGTTGGAGAAGAATTTGGATTTGGATGTAGCCATCGTTGGTGGAGGTCCTTCGGGCATTGTTGCGGCATACTATCTGGCTAAGGCGGGTTTGAAGGTGGCTCAGTTCGACAGAAAACTATCACCTGGCGGTGGTATGTGGGGCGGTGCTATGATGTTTAACCAGATTGTCGTTCAGGAGGAGGCACTCCACATCATCAAGGAGTTTGATATCAACTACGAGCAGTACGACAGCAACCTCTATGTGATGGACTCGGTGGAGAGCACCGCAGCGTTGCTCTACAAGGCTGTTCACGCCGGAGCAACAATCTTCAACTGCTACTCGGTTGAGGATGTAATCTTCAAGAACGATGTGGTGAGTGGCGTTGTGGTCAATTGGACTCCTGTCCTCAGAGAGGGTATGCACGTAGACCCACTCAATATTATGGCAAAGTGTGTCATTGACGGTACGGGCCACGATAGCGAGATGTGTTGCACCGTGGCACGTAAGAATGGCATCCGCTTGGCAACTGACACAGGTGCTGTGATTGGCGAGCGTTCGTTGGATGTTGTCGCTGGTGAGCAGGAGGTTGTGAATGGCACTAAGGAGATCTACCCTGGTCTCTATGTGTGCGGTATGGCTGCTTCGGCAGTGAGTGGAACACCACGTATGGGCCCTATCTTTGGTGGTATGCTACTCTCTGGTAAGAAGGTTGCTGACCTTATCATTGAGAAGTTGAAATAATGAAGATTATTGCCATCACAACCCCAAAGGTCATAGATGAGGATGCCTTTATTATCAAGGGATTGATTGATAGGGGTGTCGATATGATACATCTTAGGAAGCCCGACTCCACTATTGACGAGTGTCGCAGGCTCTTGGAGATGCTTGGGAAGGAACTTAGGCAAAAGATTGTTGTTCACGACTATCCCGAATTGTTTGATGAGTTCTCGCTCAGAGGGATTCATATAAACAGAAATGTGACAACCTATCCCCAGGGGTATGATGGTCTAAGGACGCGCTCCTGCCATACGTTGGAGGAGGTGGTGCGTTATAAGGGTGAGTGCGACTACCTCTTCCTAAGCCCTATCTTCGATAGTATCTCAAAGAGGGGGTACCTATCGAGATTCGATGAAGAGGGGTTGCGGAGGGCCTCGATGAGTGGTATCATAGATGAAAAGGTTGTAGCCTTAGGTGGCGTCACCTTCGACAAGATTGCCTATCTTCGGGGGTTAAACTTTGGTGGAGTGGCAATGGTAGGCGAGATCTATGGCGTTGAGGCAATGAATCATCTAAGACGTTGATTTATAAATGTCTATTAATACTAAAAGCGACCTTTGAGGGTCGCTTTTAGTGTATATAAAGGTACTTCAACTACAGTTCAAAGTCGAATGACCTCTTTTCGGTGGCATCGGTGATATGTTGCCATATATACTCCTGTGATTCGTTCATAGGGCCATTGGTGGTAGCAACGTCATAGAGCAACTCCTTGGCCCACGTAGCCTCCTCTTCGCCAAGGGTGGAGAGGGCTGCTGCTGAGGACTGCATATCGAGGTGTTGGGCGATGAGCATAACGCTCTCTATCTGGTCTTCGCTAACAAAGCGTGCAAGGCCATATATGAGCTTGCGTGCCGCTTCTACACTCTGTGAATTATCGCTTTCGGCAATTAGGAGCTGTCCCAACTTTAGAATTGCACAAAAGTCTCGCTTCATAAATCTCATACTACTCAAGTCTTAAAAGGTTGCCTACTGCGTCGTTTACTGCACAATATATGTTGTCGAGCAATACCATCGACTCAATGCCCTTGAGTTTATAGCCATTGTCGGTCTCCAAGGCAAAGATGATGTCGCCTCTAATCTCGGCGCCCGAGCCATAGAGTATTGTTCCAGTCATATTGTCGCCGATATCCTCCTTGGCATAGCCATTCCTATCGACCAAGAAGACGAGGTGACAACCAACAAGGCCGACACGCTTAGATAGTTCGTTGAGTGGGGCGGTGTAGCGCACAACCTCCAGACGCTCAGCATCTATCTGTTCACCAAGGTCGGCATCGAGTTGCTGCCAATCTTCGGCCTCGCTCTGGAAAGGACGTGCAAGACCATTGGTCTGGGCGATGATGAATGTTGGAGAGATGACGTCGTCGGGGTCATCAACAAGAGGGGTGGTGGGCTGAGGTAGACCACATAGTTTGATAGCACCATTGAACATAGTGATCTCATTCTCAGTGATATCGCCATCGGCACGAACGATGTCGGCATAGACGTTCACAACCTTCTGCTTGGCATCGACATCCATATTTGCAACGAGTTCTACTGCCTGCTCGATGCTCATCTGGTTATTTGCGCAGTCCACGACCATTTGCATTGCGTCGTCGTTGAATCCATTGATGCTATAATAGAAATCGGTAAGTGGAGATACCGCCTCACGCTTTATCTGGCCATCGGCTGTGACAATGCAAGAGCCAATCTTGTAGATGGCCGCCAATAGTTCTATAGTAACTTTCATAAGGCAAGGGTTTTAGGGGTGATACATTCTTCTCTACAAATATAACAGATAAAATCTAAATAAGCAATAAAATTAAGAAGTTTAATTAAGAATAATTGGGCTTAGGGCGTGGAGATTGTACAACGAGGATAGGTCGTTGCAATTAAAAAAGGGAGAATAGGGGGGGATATCGCCCTACCTCACTTTTATTACTCCTACTCCGCCAGTTTTGCTATCTGTTCGAGGATTTGGGGTAGGTGGGTGGGAGCGTACTCGATGGTGGTGAACTCTACGAGGCCCTGGCGGTTGATAAGGTAGGTGCGAGGGACATAGGTCGTGGCGTAGAGTTGGTAGATTGTGGCATCACCATCGGCAATGGCGTCGAAAGTGTAGCTGTGGAGGTTCATATAGGTCTCGATATCCTCGGCTCTACCGCCACGTGAGACAGCGATAATTGTCGTATTGAGGGCCTCGATTTGCGATTTATAGAGCATAACATCGTCGAAGAGGTTCTTGCAGTCGGGGCAGGTGTGTGAGAAGAGGATGAGTAGCACGATGTCGCCCTCGTGTGCCGAGAGCGAGAAGATTTCGCCCGAGAGTGTTGTGGCCGAAAAGTCGGGGGCATAATCCCCGACGTTGATGATTGAGGACTCCTCGTAAGTGGGGAGCTCCTCGTTGATGGTGCCACACGCAACCATACACACGGCAAACAGTAGTTGGGCTATCTTCTTCATCCTACTTGGATTTTCCACAAAGGTACGAAAAGTTTGCAAATAATATCGCCCTACCACTCTCTTTTACACCCTCGCCCAAAGGTTAATGCGAAGTAACACTCTTCAAATAGAAATAATTTTATAAATTTGTACTACGGACCATTTTAAATGGCCACAAGACCCAAACTAGAAGAGGCTAAACAAGACTTTATGACGAGTACTAACCAGAGCAATATTGTTATTAAAGAGGTAATAACAAGAGGCGAACTTAGACGATTCGTACAATTCGGAATAGACCTGTACAAGGGTAATCCATACTACTGTCCGCCAATATTTTTTGACGAGGTAAACACCTTCGATCCGAAGAGCAATCCCGCGCTTGAGGTTTGCGATTATGTCGTATATATGGCCTATCGCAACGAGCAAATTGTGGGTCGCATAGTGGGCATCATTAACCATCGTGCCAATGAGGCTTGGGGCGTTAAGAAGTGCCGTTTTGGTTGGTTCGATTTTGTAGATGATTATGATGTGTTCAAGGCACTGCTCGATGCTGTTGCCGAGTGGGGTAGGAGCAGGGGTATGCTCTGCTTGAATGGCCCAGTGGGTTTCACGGATTTCGATCATCAGGGCCTATTGTTGGAGGGCTTCGACTATAACGCCCCTATGGCCAGCCTCTATACACATCCCTACTATGTCGCTCATTACGAGCGATATGGATTGAGCAAGGAGGCCGATTGGATTGAGTACCAAATCACACCACCCGCGGAAGCCCCAGAGCGAATGAGGCGTGTCGCACAAATCGTTGAGGAGCGTTGCGGATTACATATCGTAAAGGTTAAAAACTCTAGAGAGTTGAGGAAGAGGTATGGCTACTCTTATTTCGATGTCTTGGATGCGGCATACCAGAAGTTGTATAACTATCAGCCAATGACACAACGCCAGAAGCAGTACTACTGCAAGATGTATTTCCCGATTCTTAACTATGACTTTGTTACGATGGTTGCTAATGAGCAGGATGAGATTGTGGCTGTGGGATTGGGTATGCCATCGCTCTCTGAGGCGTTGCGCAAGTGTGGCGGCCATCTCTTCCCATTTGGCTGGTATCACCTCCTCAAAGCGTTGAAATCTAAGAAGATGACAGACTTCGACTTGTTGCTTATTGCGGTGCGCCCCGACTATCAGGACAAGGGCGTTACGGCACTTATCTTCAAAGAGATGACACCCCATTTCCAGAGATATGGCGTCCAGCGAGTTGAGACAACTGCCATCCTCGAAACAAATCACAAGAGTCTTGCAAACTTTGCCGACTTCGACCATATCCAACACAAGCGTCGCAGAGCCTACATCAAGGAGTTGTAATGTGCTTATTATGAGCGGCACACTTTCGTAAAATAGATTTGGACAGTTATTCCCCGAGGTAGATGTCCGCTATCTTGAAGATAACGAGGCAGTTGTGATGTAATAATGTTGTAAAATGCCCAAGAAAAAGATGTGCCTATCCGCGAAAGGATAGGCACATTCTGTTTTATGGTGGTGGTCGTTACTCGAAGTAGGTCTCTTGTGAGCCACTATGGCGACCGTCGATATAGATATCTACCTTGTAGGTACCCTTCTCGAAGGAGCTTCCGTCGTAGAAGATGCTCACGGGGACTGACTGATTCTCGTAGTCTACCTTACGCACAGCCGAAGCCATCATCTCGTCGCCCTCGAAGTTGAACAATATCATCTCCTCCGACGAGAGGACATAGCCATCGGGGGCAGTGATACAGATGTAGATGCTCTTCTCGCCTGGCTCTGCAAGTTCGTTAGCCGTAAGTTCGAGATCGACTCTTAGGCGTGAGGCCATCTTTATACGGCGTACCTCCTTAGACTTGTCGTTGAGGGCAACCATACGGATACCGCTCGCACGGATGACTGCACCGATACGTACCTTTGTGCCAAGTTCATCGGCCTTCTCCTCGGCAACGTCGGCACGCAACTGAGCCGAGGTAATCTCCTTCTTGTAGGCTACGTTCTGGGCCTGAAGGTTGCTGTTGATGGTGTTGAGCGAGTCGATCTGCTTGAGGTAACCCTTCATTACGCCACGGAGAGTCTCCACCTCGCGCTTGTACTTAGCAAGTTGGTTGTAGTTGTAGGTCTTCTCCTTCTGCAACTGCTCCAACATAACCACAGCCTCCTGATACTTGACAAGCATAGTGTCGTTCTGATCCTTGAGGCTCTCAAGTTCGGTAACGAGGCTCTCGGCATCGCGCTGGAGTAGGGCATTCTGCTCCTCGAAGAGTTGGCGGGCAGACTGCACAATGGCGTAGTCGGCCTCAATGCTCTTATTCTTAAGGCCGTAGTTGATGCTAAAGTAGGCCGCAGGGATGAGCAACACCAAGAGTAAGATGGCTATAAGACGGTAGCCCTTCAGTGAACGCTGGTTGCGCTCAAGGTCGGCCTTGAGGTCATCAACCTCAGCGTCGCTATAGGTGCTATTGTCGTATATAGGGGTGTTATACACCGTCTCTTTTGGATCCTCCTTAGGGCTCTCCTCGTTGGTGGGAGTAGGAGTTGCCGTCTCGTTCTGTGGCGTTGTCTCCTTCGACTCCTCGGCGTGCTCGTCGTTGAGTGTGCACTGATTCTGGCGCTCGGCGAGGATGTCGTTGAGGGTCTTAGGGGCTTGGGTCACCACCTCATCCGTAGGGGTTGTGGTTGGAGTATCTGGGGTTGTTATAGGCTCACCGCAGATAGGGCAAGCCTTAGACTTGCTCGACACGGGATTGCCACACTGTTTACATCTTATAAGTGCCATTCTTTATCTATGAGTTGGTTTTATGTTACAAATATAACGCTTTTGCCTATATATCAATTATGATATATCAGAAAAATCTATGCGCTCGCGCTTGCAGTGTTTGTCGCGTAAGGCTCTTAGCCCTTGATTATCAGCCATCTGTAAGTTGCTATCCTTGCTGAGGATATCTATGGCCACCTCGCGTGTAAGTTCCATAATCTGGGTGTCGGTAGCGAGGTTTGCGATGTTGAGTTCGAAGGCATCACCACTCTGCTGTGTGCCGTGGATATCTCCTGCGCCTCGCAACTTAAGGTCGAGTTCCGAGAGGCGGAAACCATCGTTTGTTTCGCACATAGCCTCAAGACGGGCGCGGCCCTCCTTCGAGAGTTTGTCGCCCGACATAAGGATACAATAGGATTGCTCTGCTCCTCGGCCCACACGGCCACGTAATTGGTGCAACTGCGAGAGGCCGAAACGCTCGGCAGACTCAATGACCATAACCGAGGCATTAGGGACATCAACGCCCACCTCAATAACTGAGGTGGCGACAAGGATATCTGCTTCGCCTCGTTTGAATTGCGCCATTGCGGCCTCCTTATCCTCGGGCTTCATCTTGCCGTGGCACACCGTGATACGGTATTGGGGTAGCGGAAAGTCGCGCGAGAGGGATTCGAAGCCATCCTCAAGGTCTTTGTAGTCCATCTTCTCGGACTCCTTGATGAGGGGATATACCACATAGACCTGTCGCCCTTTGGCAATCTCCTGGCGGAGGAAGCCAAACATCCTGAGACGTGCTGAGTCGTAGTAGTGGTAGGTACGAATAGGTTTACGCCCTGGGGGTAACTCGTCGATAACGGAGACTTCGAGGTCGCCATAGAGCGTCATCGCCAGAGTTCGTGGGATTGGCGTGGCGGTCATCACAAGGATATGGGGTGGCTGATGGTTCTTGGTCCACAACTTGGCTCGTTGCTCCACACCGAAGCGGTGTTGCTCGTCGATGACGACATAGCCGAGGTTGGAGAACTGCACCTTATCCTCGATGAGGGCGTGTGTGCCGACAAGGATATCTATCTGGCCCGAGGCGATACCCTCGTAGGCCGTGCGTCGCTCCTTGCTCTTTGAGGAGCCAGTGAGGATCGCGACATTTACACCGATACCCTCTGCCATACGTGCCATTGTGGCGTAGTGCTGGCGTGCCAAGATCTCCGTGGGGGCCATAATGCAGGCCTGATAGCCGTTATCTACGGCTAAGAGCATCGACATAAAGGCAACCATAGTCTTGCCACTACCGACGTCGCCCTGAAGTAGTCGGTTCATCTGTCGGCCCGAAATCATATCGGCACGTATCTCCTTGATGACACGTTGCTGGGCGCCAGTGAGTTTGAAGGGTAACTTCTTATAATAGAAGTTGTTGAAGGCGTCACCTACACGCCCAAAGACAAAGCCTCCTCCGCGCTGGTGGCGTGAGGTACGTTGGGCCTGGATGGTGAGTTGCACGCCGAGGAGTTCGTCGAACTTGAGGCGGTATTGTGCCTGTTTGAGGCGCTCCTTGGATTGTGGAAAGTGGAGGTTGTAGATAGCCTCCTTGAGGGGTATCAGACCGTAGCGTTGGCGCATAGCCTCACTAAGGGGGTCATTGAAGGCATCGGGAACGGATGCAACGAGTTGCCAAGCGTTATGAACGATGTTGTGCATAGCCTTCACCGTGATCGTCTGCGATAGCTTCTCGGTGGTGGAGTAGATGCCTTGAAAACTGCTCTCCACCTTTCGCGAGAGGGCAACCTCCACGTTCTCAATCTCGGGGTGTACAAGGCTGATGCGACCCTTGAAGATTGAGGGACGGCCAAAAATTATATACTCCCGGTTGAGTTCTACGCGCTTCTCAATCCAATTTACGCCGTGAAACCATAGTAGTTCGGCACTTCCCGTAGGGTCGGTGACCTCGACTACGAAGCGACGCTTCGGACCTTCACCAACGAACGATCGACCAACGACGCGACAACGCAACTGTATGAAGGTATTCTCCATATTCTCGTCTATCTCCGAGAGCGAGAAGATGCGTGAGCGGTCGATGTAGCGGTAGGGGAAGCGCATCAGTAGGTCGCCGACGGTGCGAACGCCTACTTCACGCTCCAGCAGGCGCTGGCGAACCTCGCCAACGCCTCCTACGAACTTGACTTCACGTTTTAGAATATCCGACATAAATACGTTGTATATCAGACTGTTATTCTGCTGTGCATTAGATTACGGTGATGGAGCGCACAGGGGCAATCTTCTCGAGACGAGCCTTGCCTCCGAGGTCCTCAATCTCGACGATGAAGACAAACTCCTTGACCTTTATGCCATACTCCTTGCCATCGACCACGACCTTGGTACTCTCCAATGACTCTGCCAAGCCCTCAGCAGTACCTCCCGTAGCCAATACATCATCGAGGATGGTTACCTCGAAGGTGTCGCCCGCAGGTTTGCCAACGGCGATGTCGCTGAGACGGTAGTACAACTTGTCACAACCGTACTCCTTCTCGATAAGTACCTCCTTAAGGTCACCCTCGGCAAATGGCAACTTGCCACTCTTACGTACGGGAACGATATTCTCGACGTGCTGAGCCTCGGTGAGTAGTGGGGCTGCGAAGAGGAAACCACGAGCCTCAGGAGCGATGACGTTAGGGGTTGTGGTAGCCTCGGCAATGCGCGAGATGAGTTCCTTGAAAACCGCTTTGTTCTGCAAATATGGGATGATGTCCACAAAGATAATACCCTCCTTAGGGAAATCTTTGTAATACTTAAGTACGTCTTTCATAACTATTTACGATATTTATATTTGCCCTCTGTAATATCCTCGATATCGAAGCACTCGTAGACGATGGTGTAGCCTCCGTATGCCAAATTGCTTGTTCCGTGAGTCTCCTCCTCGTAGAGGAAGCCGAGGCGGTTGTCTCTCTGCCAAGCCATAGTGGAGTAGGCAGAGTTGAGCGTTGTCACCTGCAATACGCCATCCCAATCCTCAGCAATGAAGGATGGGTCAAGGTAATCCATCTGGTCGGCGAGTTCCTTGTAGTAGATGCCCACGTTCTTGCGCTGTGGACCAAGAGGAAGCGACTGCAGTAGAAGGTGCATAGCCTTGTTGTCGGCAGTGCGCACTACGGGGAGTACCATAACCTCGCCATTCGTAGAGTTGTCGGCTGATACTACACCATTGTTCGAAGCACCCGAAAAGGCCTTAGTGAGCCACTGTCCCTGAGCCGTGTTAGCATCGTCAAAGAGGAACATATTGTAGTAGCGACCTCCGTTATAGCGCGAACTGATGAGGATAGAGCCATCGGGCAACTCCTCAACTTTTGGCTCGTCGGCAGTGTCGTAGACGGCAGGGGTATTGGCATCGCCAAGAATCTTCCACTCGCCACCAAAGTCGTCGGAGTAGAGGACATAGTTCATGTGCTTGCCAATCTTGTCGCGGACAAGAACGGCGCAGTAAAGGCGGTAGTAGTTGCCAACCTTTACCGTGGGGCTCTGGAAAATACGGCCCGAAGCCACAAACATAGAGCGCACAGGACCATAGCGGGTCTCGTCAAACTGCGAGTAGATAGACTCGGCGATATCCTCAGGCACGCTCCACGTCTTGCCACCATCCTCGCTATAGAAACGTGCGATATTCTGGTGGTTCTTGCGTGTGCCGTTCTGGAACGACACGTTGCCAGCGCAACTGAGCAATAAAACACGGTTAGACTCTCTATCTGCCACGATGCAAGGGTCACCAAAGCCTACGTTCATAAAGTCAGGAGACTGAGCGCCCTTACCCTCTATGAGGGGTATTACGTCGGTCCAGGTATTGCCATTGTCGTACGAGAGACGGTAGTGGAGGTCGATACGACCCTTGTCTGTTACACCGATATCGGTGCCACTATGGCGATAGTCGGCAACGGCGATAAGCGTACCATCCTTAGTCACAGCCAAGGCTGGGATACGGTATGGGATATCCGTAGGGTTGAGAAGTTGGAAGACCTCGAAGCGCTCCGCAGGAGGGAGTTGTGGCTCTGGTGTCTGTGGGGAGTCGTCAATAGGCTTTGTGCAACTGCAAGCGATGAAAGCCACGCCAAGCATCGATGCAAAAAGCAGTTTAATGCTACGTCTCATAGTCGTTCTATTTGCGGTAAGTGTAGTATGCACCTGCCTGGCAAGTAGGCATAAGCACGATGTCGTTTACGTTCATGTGGGCTGGGAGGTTGAGCATCCACTCGATAGCCAATGCGATGTCGTCGCCCTGAAGAGCCTCAACACCACGATAAACACCCTCAGCACGCTCCTTGTCGCCGTGGAAACGTACCTCAGAGAACTCAGTCTCTACCATTCCTGGGCGTACCTCTCCCACCTTGATACCTGCGCTGAGCAAGTCGGCACGCATAGCCTGTGAGATGGCGTGTACGGCGTGCTTCGATGCGCAATATACCGCACCATTCTCGTAGGGCTCAGTACCAGCGATAGAGCCGATGTTGATGATGTGGCCACCCTTGCCAGCCTCAACCATAGCGCCACTGATAATCTTTGTGACATAGAGAAGACCCTTGACATTGGTGTCAATCATTGCATCCCAATCGGCTGAGTCGCCCTTGTCGATATGCTCCAAACCTGCTGCCAAACCTGCGTTGTTGATAAGAATATCTACACGGCCCAATGGCTTGAGGTACTCGATACACTCGGCCTCAGAACGTACATCGAAGTTGAGTGCAACACACTTTGCACCCTTGGCCTCTATCTCCTGCTTGAGGGCCTCGAGGCGCTCCTTACGACGGCCTGTGATGATAATCTCTGTGTCGGGTGTAGCGAGACGAAGTGCTGTAGCACGACCAATACCCGAAGTTGCTCCTGTGACAAGAATTCGTTTCATTGTTGTATAGTGTTTTTAAGTTTCGACGAAAAATTTAATCAATCACGCAAATTTAATAAAATTTGTCGTGGGATACAAATTGAACAACCCATAATTTTTAATTATGGGTCGAACAACTTATCTTGCCGTTGTGGCAAGCCTATTTGCGGAGTGCTTCGATGAGTTCGGGGAACTCTCTCCATAGGGGTTCGGTGAGCAACCACCACTCGCGTGCTTCGGCGGTCTGCGAGGGGCGCTCTGAGGTGATATCCTTGCGGAAGGCCTCGTCGTCGGGGTGTTCCGAGGCGATGAGTTCGGCATAGAAGGCCTTGTGGCGAGACTTAAGCAATGAGACAAGGCTCTTGTCCAATGCTCCCTCTTGGCGAAGTGATGCCCAGAGACGAGCAACGACAGCCTCTGCAGACTTCTCCGTAAGGTCGATAGCGAGGTCGTCGAAGGCATCCATCTCTTCGGTGGCTATATAGCAGAGTGCCAATAGGTTTACACCCTCGAAGTGGTCCTCGGGGTCGCAGTCGAGAAGCATCTCCAATTGTGCCATCGACATCTCCAAGTCGCCGATGCGGAAGTGATCAACGGCAGAGCCATAGAGAATAGAGAGTGCAGCGCGGCTATTGGCGTGTTCCCAGCGCAGTGGAAGTGGCTCCTCCTCGGGGATGATGTCGGCCAAGAGCATAAAGGCCTCATAGCGACGCTCGCAAGCCTCATCGTAGCGACCTGCCTCAACAAGACGCTCTACATCCTCTTTGTGACGAAAGAAGTTGTAACGCCCCTGACCCTCAAGTTCGAAGAGTTGGTCGGGCGTAGGGTTAAATCTGTATTCCGCGTTTGGCATATCCTCTGATTTTATACATTAACAATCCTGAAATTATTGCTGTTACACCCGCACCGTATGCGTAGGCACTGGCCGTTGCTCCGAGACCTATGAACTGACCTGAAACGAAGACGAATGAGGAGCAGACGTAGGTCATAAATATTGCGGGCAGAAGGGCGATGAAGGTGTATTTGCTATTGCGCTGTGTGAGCCACGCCGTAATCATCCAAAGGGTGATAACCGAGAGAGCCTGGTTGGACCAAGCGAAGTAGCGCCAGATGGTGTCGAAATCGACGAAGGCTAT
Source organism: Alistipes sp. (assembly GCA_017555905.1). Lineage (GTDB taxonomy): Bacteria > Bacteroidota > Bacteroidia > Bacteroidales > Rikenellaceae > Alistipes. Next base: position 47,638 of record JAFZFP010000027.1, read on the forward strand.
GCCTATGCCTATGGCAAAGAGTGGAAGGCTGACTATGAGGCGCTTGTAGATAGGCTTCTGGTCGTAGTGGAGCATATCGGCAATGATGAGACGTGCCGAGCGGAAGGCTGTGTCGCCCGAGGTGATAGGGGCGATGACTACGCCGAGCAGAGCCAAAATGCTACCAACACGGCCCAATGTAGTATCGCAAATGAGCGAGACTACAACGCCAGCATTGCTGTTGTGAGCCTGCATATAGTCGTTCAACTGCTCGATACCTCCGAAGAAGGCCATCGCTATAGCGGCCCAGATAAGTGCGATGATAGACTCAGAAATCATAGCGCCAAAGAAGATGGGGCGTGTCTGCGACTCGTTGGTGACGCAACGTGACATAAGTGGCGACTGTGTGGCGTGGAAGCCCGAGATAGCGCCACAAGCGATGCTAATAAAGAGCGTAGGCACGATAGGTAGGCTCTTGGCGTTGAAGTGCATATTATCCACCGACACAAGTTCGGGAATGGTGTAGTCGCCAATGAGGAGTACGCCAAAGAGCATAACGGCCATAGTGATAAGGGCTGCACCAAAGATAGGGTATATCTTGCCTATAATCTTGTCGATAGGTAGGACAGTGGCAATGAAGTAGTAGATGATGATTATGCCGACCCAGAAGAGGTAGGGCATATCGCTCTTGTCGGCAAGAATCTGTGACGGGGTGACAATAAATACTGCTCCCACCAAAATCATCAACAAGGGGATTATGATGAGGGTGAGTTTGTGCATACCGCCTCCGAGATACTTACCGATAATCTCGGGGAGGCTCTTGCCGTCGTTGCGGAGCGAAATAACACCAGAGATATAGTCGTGCATTGCGCCTAAGAAGATGCCTCCTAACGTGATCCAAAGGAAGGCTACAGGGCCATAGCACGCACCTAACACTGCACCAAAGATGGGGCCTGTGCCAGCGATGTTTAGTAATTGGATGAGGAAGATGCGCCAACGAGGGAGGGGGATATAGTCTACTCCGTCGTATAACTTATTGGATGGTACGTCGGCTTTGGGGTCGATACCAACAAGTTTGTCGATGAATGCTCCATAGAGAAAGTAGGAGGCAACCAGGGTAATAAGGCAGATAATAAATGTTATCATAACTATTTTTGTTTAGTCACTGCGAAATTAGCAAAAAATTACGATATTTGCAGTGTCAAAGCAAAAATAGTTTGACCATTAGGTGCCTTAATAGCTCAGTCGGTAGAGCACTTCATTCGTAATGAAGGGGTCGCGGGTTCGAGTCCCGCTCAAGGCTCACGACTCTCGTCAGTAGTGCTGACGAGAGTCTCTCTTTTTGAGCCAGTAGGTTATCGCCACTAACCGCGCACGTAGTGTGGCATCTCGGCAGGAATCTCCAAAGAGAACTCGACAAGGCCAGCAATCTCCCCCTTCTCGTACCAAGGAGTCTGGTAGATAAGTTTGCGGAGTGGACCCTTCTCGATGGTGTAGGCGTTATTCTCGCCATTGGTCATTAGGCGGTTGATAATCTCGCGCGAGCGTGCCGAGTGGCAAGGGATCATTGAGCGACCGCATACGTCGCCATTAACCTCACGAGAGCGTGTGTTCTGGTAGAGGACAACGCCATCGAGATCACAAACAGTTATAGCACAAGTCTTTAGATTGTCGCCCCAGGGGCAACGCAAGGTTTCAAAATCCATAGTATTATATGTTTGGTATAGTTACGAGTTGATGCGATAGACATTCTTCACGCCCTTGATTCTGCGGAGCGAGTGAAGGAGCATATCGACCACGCTGACGCTCGGCACCTCGACCGTAAGTTGTGCCGTGGCACTGCCATCGCCCTTGGGCGTGAAGTTGATGCCTCGCACCGCAAGTTTGAGATCCTTGCTCGCAGTATCCATAATTATAGTGGCAAGGCCTGGTATGTCGGCAGCGGTGATGGCTACGGTGATGCGGAAAGCGCCCGAAGCACCCTCCCTCCATCGAGCGTCGATAACTCGGTAGGGGTAGCGCTCGCGCATACGTCGTGCATTAGGGCAGTCGGTGCGGTGGATGGTGATACCAGCATTTATGGTGATAAAACCGAAGATGTCGTCGCCCTTGATAGGGTTGCAGCAACGGCCTAGTTTATACTCTATATTATTGATGCTATCGTCGATAACAAGGGCGTCGGAACGCTGTGGCGTAGGGGTTGCTTCTCGCTCCTCCCTTAGACGCATCTTGCGCTCCTCGACCTCCGCAGCGGCCTGTCGGCGCTCCTCCTCGGCCTTGCCAGAGAGCCAGTGGTGGAGAATCTCCTTAATCTGCGTGATGTCGATCTTTTGGTCGCTGATAGCAACATATAGTTCGTTGCCACGACGGATTTTAAAGTGCTTGCATAGGTAGGCAACAGCCTCATCTATAGCCACATCCATCTTCCAGTTCTTAACCTTACGCTCCAACTCCTCACGGCCCAAGCGAGCGTGTTTCTGTCGCTCCTCGCGCAAGAAAGCACGTATCTTATTGCGGGCTCTCTGTGTGACACATATAGTGAGCCAGTCGGCCTTAGGCTTCTGATCCTTGCGGGTTATAACCTCACAGATGTCACCATTCTTCAGAGGCTCCTTTATAGGAACAACGCGACCACCAATCTTACCACCCGTACATATTGCACCCAACGAAGTGTGGATGTCGAAGGCGAAATCGAGCACCGTAGCACCCTCGGGGAGTTTGCGAATATCACCCGAAGGGGTAAAGACAAATATCTCGCCCTCAGAAGGTTTAGCCTCGAAACGGTGGGCGATAGACTCCGACGTGGTGTCCTCCAGTAACTCTCTAAGACGACCTAACCACTCCTCGGCACCCATACCGCTCTGCTTAACGCCCTTATAGCGCCAATGGGCAGCGATACCACGCTCTGCAACCTCGTCCATACGCTCGGTGCGAATCTGTACTTCGACCCAACGACCACTCTCGGTAACTACGGTGGTGTGGAGTGACTCATAGCCATTGGACTTTGGGATAGAGATCCAATCTCTCATACGCTTAGGGTTTGGCTTATAGAGCGATGCGACGTGAGAATAGACGGTCCAGCAGAGTGACTTCTCGCGCTCGATGGGGCAGTCGATGATGATGCGCAAGGCGAAGATATCGTAGACACCGTTGAAGTCCACCTGCTGTTTCTTCATCTTTTGGTAGATGGAGAATACCGACTTTGTGCGACTCTTGATATGGTACTTTATGCCCTCCTCATCCAAGAGTTTGCGCACGGGGGCGAGGAACTCCTCGATGAAGGCGCGACGCTCGGCCTCGCTGTCGGCAAGTTTTGTGACGATATCGTTATATGCCTCAGGCTCAATATATTTCAGCGATAAATCCTCCAATTCACTCTTTAGGGCGTAGAGGCCTAACTTATGTGCAATCTCGGCATATAGGTTGAGGCTCTCCCAACTCTTTGCAAGGCGCTTCTTCTCGGGGAAGATAGCCAATGAGCGCATAACCTCCAAGCGGTCGGCAAGTTTTATGAGAATCACGCGAGGGTCCTCGGAGTATGAGACAATCATATCGCGGAATACCGAGGCCTGCTCCTTGGAGCGCTTTAGTTTGATATCCGAAATCTTGCAGAGCGACAGGGCGATACCCAAGACCTCCTCGCCATAGTTTGTACGGATGGTCGAGGAGAGCGCCTCAAGGTCAGCGGAGTGTTCCTGTACGGCTATGCGCACCACGTCGTGAACGATGGCGGCAATGGTGGAGTTACGGCCCAAGCCAATCTCCTCGGCAACGATGCGAGCCATAGCCACACCGTGGTCAAGCAGTGGGGTGTTGTCGTAGCGAACACGACCCTTAAGGGCCTCGTCGGCAAAGCATAAGGCATCATCGACCATCGCCTGAGTCTTAGGCGAGTAGTTTGTGGCGATGAGTTGCCTGAAATCGTTGTATCTATCTAATACAGAGTTACTCATAGGACATCTGTGTATTATCGGTTAATCTTTATAGACAACAACTAAGTCGTCGTTGCCTATGGCGTAGAGTTCTCGCTCGGAGGCTGTAGCGATGTCGCGACATGAGATGCGCTCTACACGGAAGCCTACGCTACGAAGGCGATCATCGTAATCACGGCCATAGACTCGGCGGTGGTCGTATTGGCCGAAGAGACGTGTGCGCTCCTCTCTATCCGTCACGCTGTCGTCCTCGAAGGTTGTGGCACGGCTCCTATCCTCGGGAACGAGGAGTATGCCCCAGCCACCATGGCATAGTATGCGGTGTAACTCCTTTAGTGCAACCGCGTCATTCTCAACGTGTTCGAGTAGGTGGTTGCAGATGACCACCTCTATAGTCCCATTGTCCAACGGAATCTGCTGAACGTCGAAGTGTAGGTCGGCTAGCGGAGACTCCAAGTCAGCAGTTATGTAGTTGCCACTATTGCCATAGAGGGGTTTCAGGTGGCGCATAAGCGATACCTCAGGGGCTATATGTAGCAGGCGAGGGCGACGCTCCAAAAGGTCGGTGTGGCGTGTTATCCACAGCCATATCATACGGTGGCGCTCCAGGGCCAAGCATCGTGGGCAGAGGGCATCCTCGCGCGAAGTGACATAGCCATAGGGCATAAACTTGCGACGACGGCTACCACAGAGTGGACACTCCCTACCTCGTCCTAAGTAGGCGATACCCATAATGGGTACGGCCCACGAAGCAAGGCGCTGTAGCCAACTGCGTGGTATATGGTTTAATGCCCAACGGATAGCACTCTTCATAGGTTTAGCGCAAATATAGTGTTAAAAAGCCTTTGAGGCGATGTCGTCAATCTCCTCTTTGACCTCCAAAAGGATGTCACGGCAGAGGTCGATAAGTTCATTTGCTCGTTTCATCGTCGAGGGGAGTTTGTCGAGGGTAACCTCTCCTGAACGTAACTTTGCAATGAGTCCCTCCAACTCCTCGATAGCCTCGCTATAGGTTGGGGTGTTTTTTGTACTCTTCTTAGCCATATATATAATAAGTATTACTCTTTGGTTATATTTTGCACTACGGCATTGATGGTGCCGTTGTGAAGGGTTATCTCTATCTGGTCGCCAATGTCAATCCCGTCGGTGGAGGTGATAATACCCTCGGATGTTTGCACAAGAGCAAAGCCGAGTTTAAGGATATTATCCAACGAGCAACTCTCCGTAAAGTGCTTGAGCGACTCGAGGCGTTGCTCCTCGGTGGCGATGATGCGTGAGGATAACTCCTTTACACTCTGCTCGATAGCCGAAAGATTGTGGCTATGGTTCGAGATATTTTGGCTCGCCAAGTGGCATAACTCCATCTTGCGTTGAGCCAGATATGCGCTCTGGTTGTTGAGCATCTGCTCCGAGAGTTGGCGAAATTCTGTGGCCAGGTCATATATAGTATTCAACTCCGCCGTGGCGCTATCCACCAAAAAGGCACCCACGGCCGTTGGGGTCTTGCACATATAGTGTGCGACCATATCCACTACTGAGACATCCTTGTCGTGGCCAATACCCGTGATTACCGCCATTGGCATCTGCGTAACGTAGAGGGCGATGCGGTAGGAGTCGAAGAGGGCTAAGTCGCTCGTAGAGCCTCCGCCACGGATGATGACCGCTACGTCGAAGTCACTCTCCCTCTCGGCAATGGCACTAAGCGCATTGATTATGCTCTCTTCAGCACCCTCGCCCTGCATAGTGGCCTCGAAGAGCGTTATGGCGAATTTGAAGGGCGATGACCCTATCTCGGTCATAAAGTCGCGATAGCCTGCAGCAGTGGCGCTCGACACAACAGCGATGCGCAGAAGAGGGCGAGGCAAGGAGAGTTCCCTATTCATATCCCATACGCCATCCTCCTTGAGGCGCTCGATGGTCTCACGGCGACGACGCTCAACATCTCCTAAGGTGTAGTTCGGGTCGAGGTCTATAATCTGGAGCGAGAAACCATAAATCTCGTGGTAGGTGACAACCACGCGGACTAAGACACCTATGCCCGAAGAGAGGGAGGAGCCTGTGGCCTCACGGAACATAGCATCTATCTGCGTGTAGTTGTTACGCCAAATCACGGCACGTGCTTCGGCACGGGGGGCGCCCTCGTTATTGCCCTTTTCAACGAGGTTGAGGTAGCAATGGCCCGAGCGATTGACCTTGAGTTCCGAAATCTCGGCACTCACCCACAAAGGGGTAGTGAAACACTCCTCCACAGTGGAACGCACCATACGTTGTAGGTCGTATAGTGTGATGCACGACTCCTTAGAGGTGAAGAGGTTGTGTTTCGAATACTCCATAGGTGGGCTAACGTATTATTATGATTGGCTCGGTGGGTAACTCCTTGTGTAGGGGTAATTTTAGGTTCACCAGATGTTGGCTTGCAACACCCTCTCCCTTGCGTTGGGCAGGCTCCCAAAGAGGAGCATCCTCTATGGCCTTGGTCACACGGCCGAGGAATTGGCGAGAGGTGGACTCTAAGACCTCCTCGATGGAGGTGCGCCCCGTCTCATCTACGACGATACGCAACGAGACACGCTCGGCAGGCATATTGTCGGGCCACTTAACCTTGGTGGCGAGGTAGTCGGTGAAGTTGTTGTAGCCCTCGGCAGAGAATCGTGCAGGGATATCGTAGCGAAGAGTGACAAGGATGACACCTTCGGATGCTTCGATGCCCCACTCGGCTATGGTCTCCTCGTCGGCAGGGAGTACGTCGATACTCTCTATGTCGCTCTGTGCAATACCCTCGATACTCTCTACAGCCACGCCATTGACAACGTAGAGTGGGCCGTGGGCCGAGAGGCTAACGGCGGTGAAGAGTCCCGCAATGATGAGTAGCAACAGGCGCATAACGAAGAGCGGTTAAGGGGTGTTATAGTTTGAATTTATAACTTATGCCAAATATGTGGCGCATCTCATTTTCAAGAAGATAGCCCTTTAGTTTGCCACTATTTCCCTTGTAGTCGATGTTATACGAACGGTCGTAGTCGAAATAGTAGTAGAAGTCGAGGCGGTGGTTGCGGTCGGCACGGAACTTAACGCCAACACCAGCGCGGTAGCGGGTGATGTAGTTGTCGGTGGCCAGAGGCTCTGTCTTGTAGTTGGTTACCACGCCTGGGGCGTTGAGCGTATTGTGCAACTCGAACAGCACGTATGGGGTCCAACGAGAGTGGCGAATACTATAACTTGCCGTAAGGCGTGAGCGAAGTACCATCTCGGGGTTAGGCTTCTCGTAACGATTTACGGAGTCGGTACGGAAGGTGGTTTGCAGACGCTCCCTAAGTGCAAGTTCCACTTGGCCAATCTCCACGTTGCCCTCGAGGTTGGCATTTATGCGGTGGCGAGGCTTGTCCCACGCACGATCCTCGAAGTCGTGGATGTTGATAAGGATGTAGTCTGCACCGAGGTTGAAATATTTGCACACCTCGTAGTTGATGCCAGCCGAGGTCTGGAAACGATCCACGGAGCGGAAGTCGTTATTGAGACGCATCTGTAGGCCTGCCTCTAACGACAAGTTCTTCGCTACCTCCCACTCCACGGCACCCTCGACACGACCTCGGAAGTCGTCGCTGGTGACAGAGGCTGGGGCGGGAATCTCCTGTGCCTGAACTGCGCCAATGGCGGCGAAGAGGAGTGCGATAGCAGTGATTATATGTAAGTGTTTCATAATTAGGCTATTTTATTGGTTAGAAGGCGCTCTTCTCGTTTATCTTCATCGTACTTTCGGACATCGGGTTCTCACCTCGCTGAGGGTAGTAGTAGACCTTGAGGAAGGCTACGTCGCGGAGGAAGTCCACGTTGCCAACATCTACCCTGAGAACCTTATGTCCGAGGCGTGTCTCAAGGTCGGCAATAAGTTCTGCTCGACGGTCGGGGCGTATGAGTTCGATGCGCTCGTAGCATACCAACTTCGAGGCCTCACGCTTGCGCATAATGCCGTACTCGACGACAGTGAGGAGCAAGAGGAGAAGTCCGTTGGCGAGGGCCAACTCGGCATACGACACCATAAGGTTGATGCCATTGATGACCGCCACAGCGATAGAGAGGAAGAGGTATGTCATCTCTCGAATAGGCACCATCTCGGTACGGTAGCGCATAATGCCGAAGATCATAAAGAGGCCGAGGCCTATGCTCACATCCACACCAACGCTCTTCATAAAGAAGAGGAGGAGAAAGACTGCCGAGCCAAAGAGCATAAAGGTCACGGAGAAACCCTTGCTATGGCTCTTGGGATAGTAGAAGAGCCAAGCGATGGCTGCAGTAACAAGCAGATTGACTGCGAATTGCAAGCATAACTGCTGAACAGAGATGCTATCACACAAGGGGATGCCCAAGAAGGTAGCACCCGTGGTGTGGTCGCTATTTGTTAGGGCTGCAATCTCAGCATCGAAGAGATCTGGGTCGCCAATGGGGTTGTTTAGACCAAACATAACTTATAGGTTTTTTATTTAACGTCGTTTATTGTTACTCTATTGTAGCCGAGGCGCTTTTCGATGGCGCGTATCTTCTCCAACATCCTATTGCGTTTGATGCCCTCGACTGTGAGTGCTGTGCCAAGGCAATACTTGCTTACCTTGAAGGGTTTGATACCCATCTGGTTGAATAGACGCTTGGTGGTGGAGGCTACTCGTCCATCCTGTTTTAGTTCGGCAATTGCCATACCCTTTACCTCTGCACTGCGCCCCGAGCGTACGTCCTCGTAGCGAAGGTCGAGGTCGATGGTGATGCGCTCACTAAGGTCGGGATTTACCAAGGTGATACGCACAAAACGTGTTGATAGCGAGGGTAGTAGTGTGTCGAGATTGTAGCGTGCTAACGGGGTAACAAAGGTGTTGGCCTCGTCGTTTGTCTTGAAATCTGTGAAGCACTCGCGAGGGATCTCTATACGTCTCTTGTTGGTGCGTCCGCGGTTGTTCTTGTTCTTTACCTCGATAAATGTCGTGCCACTCTCGACATAGCAACGTGTGCGTATCTTCTGGCGTGTGAGTTGTTGGTTGTGGTGGGCGATATACATCGCTCGCTCCTCGGTATCGAAGTAGAGGGTGTCGTAGCGAGAGGCCAAGACCCCATCGTTAATCTGTACCCTATAGCCGAGCGACGAAGCCTCCTTAAGGAATGTGATGACACTCTCCTGGTCGAGGATGAACTTGGTGTCGATGCGGTTCATAAGTTTTACCGCACGCATCTCGTCCAATGATATGTGTCGCATCTCTGACCACAGGTCGAGATTGTTGAGGTGTTCGTATGTGGCGTACGGTTGCATAGGGTGGGGCTACTCGAAGGTGTATTCGAATTGACGGTATGAGTTGAGCGTGCCGTTGGCGTTGTAGTTCAAGCGACGGATGCAGACTCCGTTGCTGTCGTACTCATACTTTCGCACCTTATCCACCTTACCTCGCTCGTTATAGACTATCTCCTTGATGAGTTGGCCTTTGTCGTTGTATTCGAACTCCGCCTTCCACGCAAGGTGACGACCAAAGTCTGAGTACTCGGCTTCGGCAATGAGTTGCCCTTTGCTATTGTAGGTCTCGGTGTGGTCTATCCACTTGTTCTTGCCATCGGGCGTGGTTTTCCACTCCTTGACCGTAAGGCTCTTGCCACGTTGTTTGGCCAAGAGGGCTCGCTCAGGAGACTCGGCAAAGGCAATAAAGGTGATGGTAAGTGCCACCAGTGATAGTATAAGACGTTGTAACTGCATACTCTTCGCTAAGAAATAAGGGGCCAATCCCGAGGTGGAATTGGTCCCTATGAAACTATTGTGGTACCTATCCACCCACTACAACTCGCTCTCCTTCAAACGCTCAGCGTTCTCGGCAACGATGAGTTGGTCGATAACATCCTGAATGTCACCGTCCATAATGGCTGAAAGGTTGTAGATTGTGTAGTTGATACGGTGGTCGGTGATACGTCCCTGAGGATAGTTGTAGGTACGAATCTTTGCTGAACGGTCACCAGTAGAGACCATAGTCTTACGCTTCGACGCAATCTCGTCGAGGTACTTAGAGTACTCGAGGTTGAATACACGTGTACGCAACTCCTCAAAGGCCTTGTCGAAGTTCTTAAGTTGGGACTTCTGATCCTGACACTGCACGACGATACCCGTAGGGATGTGGGTAAGGCGGATAGCAGAGTAGGTAGTATTTACCGACTGACCACCAGGACCTGATGCACAGAAGATATCCTTGCGGATATCGTTCATCGAAATCTCGATATCGAACTCCTCGGCCTCAGGAAGAACTGCTACGGATGCAGCAGAGGTGTGAACACGACCCTGAGTCTCGGTCTGTGGTACTCGCTGGACACGGTGTACGCCCGACTCATACTTCAATGTGCCGTAGACGCTCTGACCAGTAACTTTAAGCACAACCTCCTTGTAACCACCTGCAGCACCGTCAGAGGCAGAGGTGATCTCGTAGCGCCAACCCTTCGACTCGATATACTTGGTGTACATACGGAGCAAGTCACCTGCGAAAATCGCAGCCTCGTCACCACCAGTACCACCACGAATCTCGACGATGGCGTTCTTGTCATCCTGTGGGTCTTTAGGGATAAGAAGCAACTTGATCTCCTCCTCCATCTTCTCGATAGCAGGCTCCAAGGTAGCAATCTCCTCACGTGCAATCTCTCTGAACTCCTCATCCTTCTCGTTAGCCAATACATCCTTTGCCTCGGCAAGGTTTGCAAGGGCTGTGCGGAAGCGGTCAGAGGTCTCGATGATAGGCTCCAACTCCTTGAACTCCTTGGTGAGTTGCACGAACTGCTTTACGTCGGCGATAACCTCGGGGTCGGTAAGTTTCTGACCTATCTCCTCGTATTTTAACTTAAGGCCATCAAGGCGAATAAGTATCGAATTGTCTGCCATATTATATGCTTTAGTTTATTTAATTGCGCAAATATACAATTTTTTTTCGAAGAATCTACAATCGTTAAGTCACTATATGTTAAATAATTGTATTTACAACTCAAAAATAATGTAAAAAAATTTAACAAAAAGACTTGACAAACGCATTTTCACGTTGTATATTTGCACTGTCAAACGGATGCTAACGAGAGTTGAAACGTAGGACTAAGGTCGAGGTGTGTGGCCGTGGTCGAAAAGTTGTAAACATTCGTAAAAAGCATATATACAGCGGATAAGGCTGGATTATTAATACCAATTAACATCTAATAAACATAGTTATTAACAGGCGCTAACAGTCTCTGTAAAAGGAGTGTTCACGAGTGCTTGCAAGGACGAGTACACTATTTACTAACGTATTAAAATATTTGACTATGAAATTTACATCTATCCCCTCAAATGGCGCAGATTGGAACAAGCCACTGCTCTATACCATTGAGACAGACGAGTCTGACTCGGAGAGTGTTGCTGTAGATATTGTCGATGTAAACACCAGGCAATCAATAGGGTCATTTACGATTTACACCTCCACGACAAAGAGTTTCGACATTGCACCCTACCTGCGAAGCCAAGCGAGTATCGACCCTGTAGTACAGCAGAGTGGAATTGCGATATCGCCCTCGGCATTCAATGTCAGGGTGGTGGCGAATGGCATAGGGTCGGCACCTTGTCTATTTTACAGAGCGCCAATCGATTACACCATATCATCCATCTTGAGTGATGCCGTGGAGAGTGACGAGGTCTCGGTGGGTGATGTATTCAAACTGACAATCTTTGCAGCCAAGAAGGTGATGGTGAAGGTTACTCGCTATTGGTTGTCGCCGAAAGTGTATGAGTATTCGATTGATACGCAGTGCAAACCAGTGGAGTTCTCCTACCTCTTCACCTCCACGACGACCCAAGATAAGTTCACAATTGAGGTGTTCTGTGATGGCACGCTAATTAAAACATACTCACGCAGTTATGTGCAATCCGCAGGCACTCAGACACTGCTTTGGTACAACCCTCGCGGAGGTATTGAGACCTACCCATTCCCTAAGCAGACGAGACTCTGTTGTCGGGCGGAGATAGAGAATCTGCAGGATGGTATGGGGGCATATACAAGGTTGAGTGGAGCGACAACCCGAAGCGTGCTATGCTCGGCATACGAGAGTGAGGAGCGCATAAAGCACTTAGCTGAGATAATCCTTTCGCCAAGAGTCTATACGTGGCGAGGTGGTGAGTGTCAGGAGGTTAGACTCGCCAAACGAGAGATAGAGTTCAATAATCGGGGCCAACTCCTAAGCCTTGACATAGAGATTGAAGAGAAGTGGAAAGGGGGTAGACTATGGTAACCTTGTTTATCGACGGTATCGATTGTCCATTGGTTGAGGGACGAGTGGCGTTTCCGCTCTTCAATGCCAAGAAGTTGCGTAGCATAGAGGATTGGCGCAGTGGCGAGAGTGTGGTGTTGGAGGTGGAGGCCACACCTCAGATGGATTGGCTCTTTGGCTTTGCCAATGAGGCCAACCATATCGAGGAGTTTAACACCTCCTATCACCTTGGCGAGGTGAGGGTGGATGGCGTATTGCTCATTGCGGGTGTCGCCTCACTCGTCGGGGCAAGAGTCGGTAAGAGCCGTAGTTACAGGGTGGAGGTGCGTACGGGAGGTGCGGAGTGGGCTGATAATGTATCTACTACACGTCTGAGTGCTACAGACATTGATACTGAGCGAATTATGACCCTAACCTCCGTTAAGCAGTCGTGGCGAGATGATGGCGATGTAAGGTTGTTGCCGATTAAGCGAGACACTTATGTCAAGGAGGCGCATACGGGGCAGTATGTACCTCAGCAGACGATTCTTCCGCAGGACTACCACCCCTTCCTCTCGTTGCGTGCCATAGTCGAGAAGAGTATCTGTCGCGATGGCTACACCATCCAGAGCAACTTCCTCGACACGGAGTTCTTCAAGAGCCTGATGCTAAGTGGAGCATATAGTCAGCCCGAGATAGAGCAGGCCTATAGCACAATGGACTTTAAGGCTGTGCGCTCGAAATCCACTACCACGACATCGTCGCTGAGTGGTAGGGTAGATGTCTCTGCTCCAGAGGGTGGTTGGCGCTTAGGTCCATTGGTCGATACAATCTCGCCCTCGACGTTGGATGAGAATGGTGACGAGTGTTACGAGGCCTTTTCACGAGGCGGTTGCTTCAAGATAGTGTCGGGCATCCCCACGTTTCGCCCAAGTCGAGAGGTGCGCGTGGCATTCGACCTCAGACTGCACTACACCACCGACTACCGCATAATCTCCTCGACACGCCTTGAGGGCTACGACAAGATATATATAAGTAGCGATTGTTATGTCGATGTAGATCTTATAAACCCATATAAGGATAGGCGTGCGACGGCCCAGCCAGGCATACAATATACGCTCTTTATCTTCGACTACAATCCCGAGGCATCCTATAGGCTAAGTAGTTATGGCACTGTGGTTTCGGCGGTGTCGTCGATAGTTCTGCCTAAGAGTTATACGGGCCGATTGACGCTCTCGGTTATGCTTCCTGGCCAGACGATGTATGCCCCTTACGATGGTGATTGGGCGCTCTACGATGGCATCATCTCCGAGACGGGTCGAAGAGAGGTGGATATCACTCTGCGCACACCCTTCGAGGTGCTTACACCCTCCTCGCCCAAGGAGTTCCAGACTATCTACTTCTATGGTGCCTCAGCGGAGCAGAACCTCACCCTACATTCTGGGTGTAGCATAGTCCCCATATTTGGAGGTACGGCGGGCTATGGCGAGTTACTCTCGTTCAAGGATGTGGCGCATCACGACATCTCGCAGGCCTTGGCTATTGAGGCTGTGGCTCACCTCTTTAACCTTTGTATCTATACGCATATTCCGACCAAAAGGGTCTATATCGAGCCTTACGATGACTTCTTCAATGGCGAGGTTGTCGATTGGCGAGAGAGGCAACGGCGTGAAGACGAGGTGATTAGCGAGGGAGCATCGGAGGGCTATATGGCTGAGACGCTGGGCTACCAGCAGTCGGATGGCGCTACGGCGCGTCTCACCTCGGGCTCCGAACCGCCCTTTGGACGATGGAATATAGCCTACCGTAACTACGCTGTCAAGGGTAGTGTTCGCAGTCGCCTGAATCCGATTCTGTTGGCTACGGCATCTATGGATAATGCTACGACCCTTGCACCATCGGCAAAGTTCTTAGTGGTGGGTGACCGTGACCGCATTGCTAATCAGGAGTATATAGCGCCACGTATTGTATCGTACCAGGGTGTGAAACAACTCCCCAATGGCGAGATGTGGCCCTTGTCGAGTGGCATAAACTACTATCCGTTAGTCACCTTCCACGATCCTGATAGTGGGGTGAGCCTCTGCTTCGAGGATAGGGATGGCTGTAGTGGCCTGCACAGATACTACGATAGGGAGTTGCAGGAGACCTACTTAGGTCAGACCCTCACAACGAATATAGCATTGGCGCCCGAGCAGTATATGAAACTCTTCGACCCTATGTCCGAGGAGGCCAACATACGGTCACGCTTTCTCCTTAATATAGGTAGTAGCAGTGCGCTCTTCCGTCTCGACGAGATAGTCTCGTATGATGCCGAGAAAAAGGTTGCCCGTTGCAGATTTCAGCGAGTCCTAAGCGGGCAAACAGAATAAATCTTTAATATCTAAAATTTTATGAGTCAGTTAATTAAAATCAAGAACGAAGTAAGCCTCACGACCATCGACATTGAGGGTACTATCGGAATGGAGGAGGCGTGGCAGTTCGACAACCCCGACAGCCGTGTTGCTACTTACGAGCGCTTCCGCGAGAGTGTGTCGCAAATTGCCGACATCCAGAATAGCGAAATCAGGGTCAATATCCGCTCCACGGGTGGCGATGTGAACGATGCCATTCTCATCTACGAGGCCCTGCGTGCTACGGGAGCAAAGGTTACCACCTGCTGCTATGGCTATACTGCCTCGGCAGCGACCATTGTGGCACAGGCTGCAAGTGAGGGGTGTCGCCTCATAGCACCCTCCTCGCTCTACCTCATCCACAACTCCATCTGTGCCACGGAGGGTAATGCCGAGGAGTTGCAGGCCGAAGTGGAGATGTTGCACCAGACAGATATGCGTCTTGCCGATATCTATGCCACACGCTCGGGCCGAGATGTCGAGGAGATAAAGGCGCTTATGGCCGAGAATGGTGGCCGAGGTAAGTGGCTCTCGCCCGAGGAGGCTATTGCGATGGGGTTGGTGGATGCTGTGGAGGATGTGGTGACTCCGACGACAACCTTTACGGAGCGAACGAAGCAGGCTGTAGTGGCTTTGCTCAACCACCTGGGTATCACGACTGAGGCCTCGTCACCAGAGCCTCCGCACCCTGCCGACGATGTCAATATTGTGGTACGTAACAGCCAGAATGATAAGCCTTTGGTGTCGCCTAAGGAGATGTCGCTCATCGCTCTAAAGGAGGCACAGCGCAATGTCGAGGCCTCAAAGGTTAAGAGTGTGCAAGACCCCAATCCCGTGGATCTCGATAGCGACCCTCGCAAGTTGGCCTACGAGTCGGATGCACGCAAAATGCGACTACGATAACGAAACATCGGGAGCAATCCCAAACAAACTTTTTTACTAACACTTAAACACATTTTAAAATTATGGGACTTATTGAAAATCCTAAGACCTACACAGGTCGTGATCTTGAGACTATCTTCTTTCGCCCTATGTTGGTAGGCCAGAATGCCGAGCAACTTGGTATCCGTGTGATGTACAATATGCCGGTGCCGACAACTATCCAGTTGTGGAGCCCTCGTGCCGATGTGCTTACGGCCTATAGTTCGGGCTGGAGTGGTGGCGACTGCGCTACACGCGGACAGAAGAGCATCGAACTAAGTAAAATCAAGGCCGAGGTTGGCTTCTCCGCTTCGGACTACTTCCAGCAGGTCTATGAACTTATCGTGGGTCGTGCGGATGTCAATCTCGATGATCTCACAGGCTCGGAGTTGGAGCAGGCAGAGACGGAACTCTTCCGTGCCTCTATCGCTGAGAGTCTGCGCGTTACGATGTGGATGGGAGATAAGCAGGCCTCGTCGTATAACCTCTTCGACGGCTTCTTGACCTTGGCCCACAGGTATAGCGCCAGCCCTGAGGTGGGCAAGGTAGATTTCCAGGGTAAGAGAGTGAGTCGTGAGACCATTATCGAACTCCTCTCCTCGATGTGGGACAATGCCTCGCCAGAACTCAAGTCGCTCAAGGCTGAAGGTAACCTCGCCTTCTTCGTGACTACGGATGTCTACGATGCCTACGAGCGCTACCTCGACAGTTGTGGTGCGGATGGCGCTTATACCGACCTTATCTCGGGACGCAGAGAGTTGTCCTACCACGGTATCAAGATTGTCGATATGGGTGTGTCGAAGTATCTCGATGCAGATGGCAATCTCACCCCTACGCAGTGCCTTCTCACGGATCGTCGCAACCTTGTCTTGGCGGTGAACACATCGGATTATCCAGGCTCGGAGGTGCGTATGTGGTATAACCCCGATGCTATGGAGAATCGCCAGCGTGCTGTCTTTATGGCAGGTGCTGAGATCCTCGATGAGACAATCCTCGTGGTGGCTAATTTTTAGTCACACAAAACGTCTAACGTGTTAAATCTTAATGACTATGAGTAAAAAGATTGCTACACGTGTCGTTGCAACCTCTAACCGCTCCGAGTCCCTCTTGGGTTCGGAGGGTGGGGGTGCTTCGCAGACGTGTGATAAGATATGGCGCTGGGGTAGCGATAATATGTTGCCCTATGCCCTTTCGCTCCTGGCTCGTCGTTCGGTTGCTCATCGCAGAATCATAAACGACAAGGCCGACTACGTGGCTGGCAAGGGGTTGGTATATGACGACAATCCGCTGTTGCACCATATAGCCACTTCGGCGAATGGTAGTGGTGAGTCGCTCCGTAGCGTGATTGCACGCTTGGCCTTGGATGAGGCGATGTTTGGTAATGCCTTCTTGGAGGTGGTGACTAACGAGCAGAAGAGTCTACTCTCGTTCTACCATATAGATGCCTCGAGATGTCGCATTGCCAACGACTCTAAGCACGTAGTAATCCACCACGACTGGCGAAATTTTAGTGCTAAGGATGCTGCAACCCTCTCGCTATATCCCAACTTCGAGAGGTGCGATGATGGCACTCTCCGTGCGGTGGTACACTACAAAGATTATGAGCCGATGTTTTCGCACTATGGCGTAGCCCCATACGTGGCGGGTATGGATGCTGCGGCCATCGTCTATAAGACCGACAGGTGGAACATCTCGCGCATTGATAGTTCCTTTCAACTCTCGGGAGTGATGGTACTCGATAATAGTGTGGAGAACGAGGAGGAGGCCAGCCGTATAGTGCGTCTTGCCGAGGAGCGTTTTGCAGGAAACCCTGGCCAGGTACTTTTCGTATTGCGCGACCAGAACGAGGGTGACAACTCCCGATTCATCCCGATAAATACCTCCTCGGATGGTGACTGGCAACGCCTACACACTCAGGCTGAGTCGGACCTTGTGGTGGCACACTCCTGGTTTCGCTCGCTGAGTGGCTTGGACTACTCCTCGGGCTTCTCCACCGACCGCATCCTCAACGAGTATGAGGTGGCCTTGAATACTGTCATTCGCCCCGAACAGGTTCAGTTATTGGAGCCTATACGCGCCATAATCGAGCAGGTGCTTGGTGTCGATGCCTCGTCACTGGATATTGTGAACTGCCCACCATCGCGCTCTAAGCCACTCTATATGAAGGTGTGGGAGGCTCGCAAAGCCGATGGTCTCGACTACGATGAGAGTGATGCCGACCAGCAACGCCTATTGGCTGAGATAACGAAGTATAACATACGATCAATAGAGTAGAGAGATGGATACACTAATAAAATCAGATGATGTTTTGTCGCTCGCCTACACTGCAGATGGCCGTGTGACGAACCTAAAGATTACGAAGGTGGATATCGCAGCGGCTGAGGGCCAGTTCCTTCTGCCAATCATTGGCGAGGAGTTGTATAAGAGTCTTATGCAGGGTAAGTACCCGACACTACTTCAGGAGTACGTAGCACCTCAGGTGGCCGCCTGGACACGATATATTGTCGAGCCTATAATGGTCGAGCGATGTGGCTACGAGAGTAGTGCGGCCTATAACGAGGTGCGCAAGGTGATCTATCGTCGCCTGAGGGGCATTGCCCGAAGCCTCTCGCGCCAACTGAGCAACTACCTCAATGCTCACTGCGACGAATTTCCGGAGTATAACCCTGCAGATAACCCATTAAACCACTGTAGTATAGATGGAGATGTTGTGCAAATATTTTAGCGCCTTGCTGGCGTCGCTATGTGGTCTGCTCTGTCCTATAGCGCCTCTTATCAGTGCCGCGATGGCCTTCATCACCATCGACTTCATCACGGGTGTCGTAGCCTCGCGTGCTGTGGCAAAGCGAGAAGGGAGGGAGTGGTGGATAGAGAGTCGCAAGGCGTGGCGCACGGTGCTTAAGGGAGGCTTTGTCGCCATCGCGATTGTGATGATGTGGGTGATAGACCACGCCATATTGGAGTTTATGCACCTCAACCTCGCCAACCTCTTCACGGGCTTTGTCTGTGGCGTGGAGTTATGGTCTTTCTTGGAGAATGCTACAACCATCAGTGGCTCGCCACTCTTTGAGTGGTTGGGGCGCTGGGTGAAGCGACGTGTAGGGAAGGAGGTGGGAGATGAGTAGAGGTTTAAGAAATTGCAACCCAGGCAATATCCGTCGTTCGAGGGTGAGGTATGTGGGAGAGGTTGTGCCGAGCAGAGATAGCGAGTTCAAGGAGTTTCAGTCGTTGGCCTATGGCTACCGTGCGATGTTCGTGTTGTTGGATAGTTACTGTCGTCGTTATGGTCTATCGACGATTCGCCAGATGCTCAACCGCTACGCTCCCCCTACGGAGAACTTCACCGAGGGCTACATTCGTTTTGTCGCCGAGCGCTCGGGAATCTCGCCCGACGAGGAGTTGGACACGCGCTCTCCACGAGATATGGTGCCTGTAGTCTCGGCAATGTCCGAGATTGAGAATGGGGTCAAGGCCGTTGTTAAAGATGTGGAGGAGGGTTGGAGACTCTTTATATCCTCCTGATTATAAGTAAGAAGGGCGTGTCCAAATATCGGACACGCCCTCTTTTATTGCTATTAGTAAGTTGCTCTTAGCAATTCATAGCACCACAGCAATGGAGTACCTGACCGCTGACATAAGATGAGAGGTCAGAAGCGAGGAACAATGCTACGTTAGCAACATCCTCAGGTGTACCACCACGACGCAAAGGAATCTGTGCAGCCCACTGATCCTTCACCTCCTGTGAGAGCTGGTTAGTCATATCTGTAATGATGAAGCCTGGAGCGATGCAGTTAGCACGGATGCCACGAGGGCCCATCTCCTTAGCGATAGACTTAGCCAAACCAATCATACCTGCCTTTGAAGCAGAGTAGTTGCACTGGCCAGCGTTACCGCTAACACCCACAACAGATGACATATTGATAATAGAACCGCTACGCTGCTTAGCCATAACAGGAGTTACAGCGTGGATGAAGTTGAACGCAGACTTGAGGTTTACGTTGATTACAGCATCCCACTGAGCCTCAGACATACGCATCATAAGACCATCCTTAGTGATACCAGCGTTATTAACCAATACGTCGATGCGACCGAAGTCCTCGACAATCTGCTTAACAACCTCGTGGCTCTCGTCGAAGTTCGCAGCATTTGAAGCGTATGCCTTAGCCTTAACGCCCATAGCCTCAATCTCCTTTACGGTCTCCTCTACAGCCTCGTTGATTGCCAAGTCGGTGAATGCTACGTTAGCACCCTCCTGAGCAAAACGCAAAGCGATAGCCTTACCAATACCACGACCTGCACCTGTTACAAGTGCTACCTTTCCTTCAAGAAGTTTCATAATACTCTCTATTTCAGTGTTATTACAATCAAATTATTTGCTGTCCCACTTGCGGAGTGCTACGCAGGCGTTGTGACCACCGAAGCCCAAAGAGTTTGAGATAGCAACAGTGAGGTCGGCCTTGCGAGCCTTGAGTGGTGTGTAGTCGAGGTCGCACTCTGGATCTGGGTTTGAAAGACCGATGGTAGGAGTTACGATACCGTGGTGGAGTGAGAGTGCCGAAGCAACAAGCTCTACAGCGCCTGTAGCACCAAGCATATGGCCAGTGATAGACTTTGTAGAGGTGATGTGTGCCTTCTTAGCAGCCACCTCGCCCATCGCGAGCTTGATAGCCTTAGTCTCTGCAGCGTCGTTCAATGGAGTACCTGTACCGTGTGCGTTGATATAGAGGGTATCCTTCTCTGCATCGAAAGCAGCCTCATCCAAAGCCTGCTTGATAGCGCGTGATGCTGGGATACCGTCTGGACGTGGAGCGGTGAAGTGGTGAGCATCGCAACTGTTACCATAACCAACAACCTCAGCGTAGATCTTAGCGCCACGCTTCAATGCGTTCTCCAACTCCTCGAAGATGAGCATACCTGCACCCTCAGCGATTACGAAGCCGTGACGGTCGGCAGAGAATGGGAGTGATGCCTGGAGTGGATCCTCCGAGCGTGAGAGAGCCTTGCTGTTAGCGAAACCACCAATAGCGAGTGGGTGAACAGAGGCCTCAGCACCACCAGCGATGATAGCGTCAGCGTAGCCGTGCTTGATAGCGCGGAAAGCCTCACCTGCAGCGTGAGTGCCTGTAGCACACGCTGTTACAACTGGCAAGCAGACGCCCTGAGCGTTGTGAGAGATCGCTACGTTACCCGATGCAATGTTCGAAATCATCATAGGCACGAAGAATGGAGAGATACGGCCTACGCCCTCCTCGAGCATTACCTTAGTCTGGTTTACGAATGTATCCATACCGCCGATACCTGAGCCGATGTAGACACCGAGACGCTCTGGGTCGATATTCTCGCCACTCTTAAGGCCAGAATCCTTCATAGCATCAGATGCAGCAGCCATTGCATATAGACAGAATTTGTCGCTACGGCGAGCCAAACCTGCGTTAAGTTCATACTCCGACTGGTCGAAATTCTTGATCTGGCCAGCAACCTTTACAGGGAGGTTGTACTCATCGTAGCCCTTGATAAAATCGATACCGCAGTTTCCCTCTACGAGGTTCTTCCAAGTATCCTCTACGTGGTTACCCACTGGTGTAATTGCACCGATACCGGTGATAACTACTCTTCTTTCCATTGTTTAATTCCTATTTTTTCTCGGGGTATCGCTACACCCGATAATATTATCTTAATTAACTTAATCGACTATTTAGCCCACTCAATGATGCAAGCGCCGGTGGTAAATCCTGCGCCAAATGCACTGAATACGAGTTTGTCGCCCTTCTGCAACTTACCCTCACGGTTCAACTCGTCGAGCAGAGCAGGAAGTGCCGCTGAAGAGATGTTACCGTAGCGCTCCACGTTGTGTGGTACGCACGCCTCATCTACGCCGAGGAAGTTGCGAATAGAGTCGATGATTCGACGGTTCGCCTGGTGAAGCACATAGTACTTAATATCCTCTGGCTTGAGGTTTGTCTGGTTGAGAAGTGTTCGGATGTCGCGGCAAGAACTTGTTACGGCGTGCTTAAATACCTCGCGACCCCTCATCACAAGAGGCTCGTAGTTCTCCTCCTTGTCGATGTATGGTGTAGGCTCGAGGGCGCGCTGGTAGTAGAGAACATCAGTGAGTGAAGAGGTAGTTAGGCGGATTGCCTTCATCTCGTCACCCTCGGTTACTACGGCAGCGCCAGCACCATCACCGAAGAGTACACAGGTACTACGGTTCTTCCAACTTACCATACGTGATGGCTCCTCGGCACACACGATAAGAATATTCTTGGCTTTCTTGCACTGGAGTTTATCCTCTGCCATATCGAGGGCGAAGATAAATCCGGCACAAGCAGCATTTATATCCACTGTAGGACAGGTAGCACCCAACTTACCCTGAATAATACAACTAAGCGCAGGTGTTACATACTCGTTTACGACATTCGAACAGATGATGAAGTCGATATCCTTTGCGGTGAGACCAGCATTCTCCAGCGCCTTGTTAGCAGCCTCGGTAGCCAAGTCCTCTAATTTCTCTGACGAAATCACGCAACGCTCCTTGATGCCTGTTCGCTCGGTAATCCATTCATCCGTAGTCTCGAGAAATTTTTCGAGCATTTCGTTGCTCACTGAGCATTTAGGATGTACCGATCCTGTTCCAATAATTTTCATTCAGAAATATTTCAGTTAGTTTAACATTGTTTCTAAATCTCGTGCCAGCGAGTGACGATAATTTGGAGTAATGGCGCCCGTCGTTACGAGTTGCCAATTTTTCCATTCGCCTATCGAAGCGGTGCAAAGATACTCACTTGCATACATACGCGCATACGTTTTGTGGTGAAAAAGCCTATATAGTGGTGAAATTGCATATTTAGGGGTAAAATTATTGTCAAAAATCAGAATTATTGTATATTTGCAGCTGAAAGATATAAAAAAATCGCAGAAATGAAGCAACGAGAGATACCAAAATACCTTATATCACGCCGATATATCTCGGTGTTGATTGCACTAATTGTAATATTCTCGTCGCTCTATATGGTGCTTTATAAGCCCTTCTCTTTGGCGGTTTGGTTTAGTCTGGACAAGGTGCTGAATTTCTCCTTTACGTTACTCTTCTACATCTCGGCTATCGTTGTGCTTATCCTGAGTCGCTTGATAATGTACTCGCTACAGGATAGAATCGAACTTACGGTGGTGAACTACCTGTGGTGGATTATGGCCGAAAACCTAATCATATCGCTCATCTACACCCTTATCACCGTCAATTTCTTTCCGCTTGAAGGTGTCTCCACCCCTGAGTTAGCCACACGTGCGCTTATGTGTGTAACTTGTATACTTATGCTTCCGAATGGCTTAGTCTCGTTCTATGCTGCCTATAAGGCTAAGTGCGAGGAGCACGATGCTACATTGTATCAACTTCAGTGCCTAAGTGAAGAGAATCGAATGTTAAAGATGGAGAAGCAGAACGAACTTATTGTTGCTAAGATAGTTAGCGACGATAATAAGAAGGAGAGTGCGCCTAAGATGATTAACTTTTACGACAATAGCGGTGTGCTACGCCTTACGATTAACGTCGATGCGCTCTACTACTTGGAGTCGGAGGATAACTACATTACAATTTACTACAAGCATAACGAGAAGTTGCACTCCTATATGTTGCGTTGTCGTACCCGTAGTGTTGAGCGCAGTTTGGAGGGAACGTGTATGGTGCGTTGTCATCGCTCATTCATTGTGAATATCAACAAGATACGTGTTATGGGTGAGAATAGACGTATGCACTTCTTGACTCTCGATGATGAGCAGGTCAGCCCTATTCCCGTGTCGAAGAGTTACTATCAGTCGTTGTTATCCTCGTTGAATACTTCCACAACTCCGCCGAAGGAGGAGGTGGCCGTTGCTGAAGATTCGCAATAGTAGGTACTATATTATAATAAGTAGAGGGTGTCCAGCATTTGTGGACACCCTCTACTTATTTTTAGGGGTTGGTTACTCCTCCTGGCCCTGAGACTCGCGCTTTGCACGGGCCTCCTTACGAATCTTGAGTGGAGTTCTGTCGAGATACTTACGGCAGAATAGCGCGAAGTGACCGTGGTTGGTGAAGCCATACATCTTGATAATAGACTTTAGAGGTACGTTTGTCTCGGTCAAGAGGCGCTCGATCTCCACAATTCTCTGCTTCTGCATCCAACTATATGGAGTGTCGTGGAACTCCTGCTTGAACATATTGTTGAAGTGCTGAATGCTGAAACCACAGATATCTGCCAACTCCTCTACGGTCTTCACACGAGGTGCGTTGTTGCGTACAAGCGATACGAACGACTGGTTGCGGTCGAAGAGGTTGAAGAATGTACGCAACTGTACCTGTGGTGTGTAGAAGAATTTGAAGATGATGAACATCTCCTGAATCTTTGCACGCTGCAAGTGGTTACACTTCATATTATTATCCAGGTACATCTTAATCGATGTGAGCAATACGTTCATTGGCTCGTTCATCGCTACCTGGGTAAATTTGTAGTTTATCTTCTTGATCTTACCTACGATGCTGTTGAACGGAATCATATCGCAAGTAGCACCTGCGGTGATGAAGTGCGCTCTAACGATCTCCACATCGGTCAAGGCTGTAATCTCGTATTGGTAGGCGCGGAAGCAGAATACGAAATGGCCTTCGCGCACGGTATAGTCCTTACGCTCCTCAGATGAGATCTCGAAATTTCCCGATGTAAGGAAGAGAAGGGAGTTGTAGTCACCTCGTTCGACAATTCTCTTTTCACCTGCCTTGAGTGTGATGAGCGAGAAACCCGCTTCGGGTTCGAGGGTGTAGGAATGACAAGTTGCCGGACACTGATTTGACATATTATTTAATTTTAGGTTATATTATTAATCAATTATTTCTCTCTTTTCTTCACTTTTATAGTTATACAAATATACGGACAATTATTTAATAAGCAAATTTTTTCGCGCATAATATTAAAAAAATATGCAAAACATAATGTTTTAGGGTCTTTTTTGGCGCTAAAAAGAATCAAAAACACATATTTATAGATATTTATGAAGAGAGAATCGAAGGCGATTTTATGAGTAAGAGGGTGTGACGAGAAGTGGTGTTATCGAGGAGGAGTGGGTAGTGTAATGAGAAAAAGTTAGGGGTCGTAGCATCTGTGCTTACGACCCCCTCATAGAGTTTTGTGCTAATGGGCATTGCCTATTGCAAGTTGCCTATTTGCCATTGTATGAATTCATTGTGCGGTCTGCTCCGATAGATGCGAAGGATAGGATCGCGTCGCCAAACAACTTTAGGCGCTCGGGCATACTCTTGTTCTCCTCGTCGGAGAAGTTGCCAAGAACGTAGTCCACCTGATGGCCCTTTGGGAAGTCGCCACCCACGCCAAAGCGGATGCGCACATACTGGTTATCTCCCAACATCTCGGTAATGTTCTTCAAGCCGTTATGACCACCCTCCGAGCCATTCTTTCGCATACGGAAAGTGCCGAAAGGAAGGGCGATGTCGTCGGAGATGACTATGAGGTTTTCGCGTGGTATGCGCTCCTGCTCCATCCAGTAGCGTACGGCCTTGCCCGAGAGGTTCATATATGTTGAAGGCTTGAGCAAGAGCAGTGTACGACCACGGTGCTTCAGTGTCGCCATAGCGCCATAACGCACCGTCGTAAAAGAGATATTGGATGCCTCGGCTAAGGCATCCAACACTCTGAATCCGATGTTGTGGCGGGTGTTGGTGTACTCGGCACCAATGTTACCCAACCCGACAACAAGATATTTCATTCGCGATTCGGTTTTGTACTACTACTGAGCAGCACGTGAAGCACGTGTTACACGAACAGCACAAACTGCAGTAGTTGCAGGAGTTACGAATGTAAGGTTCTCACGCTGGAGGTCACCAACGAAGATTGTCTGACCAACCTTCAATGGAGTAACATCAACAACGATCTCATCTGGAATGAACTCAACGAGACCCTTAACAGTGAGCTTACGAGCAGAGAGCTGCAACTTACCACCGATCTTAACACCCTCAGCGTTACCTGTAAGGCGAACTGGTACGTTTACTGCTACTGGCTTACCCTCCTGAACACGGTAGAAATCTACGTGAAGGATCTGCTCACGAACTGGGTGGTACTGAACCTCGCGCATAACTGCTGTCTCCTTACGGCCATCGATATCGAGCTCGATGATGTATGAGTTAGGAGTGTAGATGAGCTGACCGAGCTCCTTAGCGTCGATAGTGAATGTTACCTCCTCGCCGCCACCGTAGATGATGCAAGGTACCTGACCCTCGCGACGTGCTGCCTTAGCGAACTTCTTACCGAACTCGTTACGTGCAGTACCTTTAATCTGAATTGTCTTCATTAGTGTTTGAAAATAAATTATTTAACTTCAGCACCACTCAATCATAGTCATTGCTATGACCCCATAGATGCCTGCTTGGGAGGGCAAAGATAGAAAAAAAATCGTTTCGCAATGCTTTGCACCCCAGTTTTTTTGCAAAAAACGCTGAAAACTATGATATTGAGAAGTCGCGCAAGCAGTCGTTTAGGGAGGTCTTCTTGTCGGTAGACTCCTTTCTGCGACCGATGATTAGGGCGCACTGCACACCATACTCACCTGCGGGGAACTTCTTGTTATAGGTACCCGAAACAACCACCGAGCGTGGAGGAACGTATCCCTTGTACTCTACGGGTTCGTCGCCCGTAACGTCGATGATATGTGTCGAGCCGGTGATTACGGTGTTTGATCCGAGTACGGCCTCACGGCAAACGTGAGCGCCCTCAACCACGATTGAGCGAGAGCCGATGAAGCAGTTGTCCTCGATGATTACGGGTGAGGCCTGTACAGGCTCCAAGACACCACCGATACCTACGCCACCGCTGAGGTGTACGTTCTTGCCAATCTGTGCGCAGGAGCCTACTGTAGCCCAGGTGTCTACCATAGTGCCACTATCGACATACGCACCGATGTTTACGTACGACGGCATAAGGATTGCGCCAGGTGCGATATATGCACCATAGCGAGCTACAGCGTGAGGTACAACACGTACGCCCAATTCCTCGTAGCCGCGCTTGAGTTCCATCTTGTCGTACCACTCCAATTCGCCAGCCTGCATAGTACGCATAGTCTGGATTGGGAAGTACATAATGATAGCCTTCTTCACCCACTCGTTCACCTGCCACTTGCTATTCTCCAAGTCCAATGGCTCGGCACAGCGCACCTCGCCCTTGTCCACGGCCTCGATGACGCGACGTATCGCCTCCTTGACCTCATCCTTCTGAAGGAGCGAGCGATCCTGCCACGCCTCCTCTATTATAATTCGCTCAGTATCAAACTTGTTCATACTATATTATCTTTTGTTAAATCTCTTCTATTGCCTTTAGGATTCCCTCCTCATCGTAGCCACACTCGGCATACAATTGCTGTGGCTTACCGTGTTCTACGAAACGGTCATCGATGCCAAGGTTTATAATCTTTGCGTTGTATCCGCTACGCAGCAGGTGGGCAGCGATAGCCTCGCCCACGCCGCCACGGATTACACCATCCTCCACGGTGATTATGCGTTTGAATCGCTTACCTATGGACTCTATGAGGTCGGTGTCTAATGGCTTTACATAGCCTATGTCGTAGAGGGCTACGCTACGCTTTGTGCGCTCGATGGCGCGCTGTGCTACGTTGCACATAGTGCCGATGCCGATAATTGCAACCTCTTCACCCTCAATAAGTTGCTCGCCACGACCCTCAGCGAGCAGAGTAAACGGAGTCTCCTTCCACTCTACGCCCTCGCCAATACCTCGTGGGTAACGAATGACGGTAGGGTGGTCGGCCAACGATGCGGTGTACATCATCTGGCGAAGCATCCACTCGTTACGTGGCGCTGCGATAGTTATATTGGGGACACATCCGAAGTATGCGAGGTCGAATGCGCCGTGGTGTGTTGCGCCATCCTCGCCTACGATGCCCGCACGGTCGAGACAGAGTACCACGGGGAGTCGCTGTAGTGCCACATCGTGGATGACGTTGTCGTAGGCGCGTTGCATAAACGACGAGTAGATGTTGCAGAAAGGACGACTGCCACCTACGGCAAGACCTGCCGAGAAGGTCACGGCGTGTCCCTCGGCGATGCCCACGTCGAAACATCTGTCGGGCATCTGGCTCATTAATATATTCATCGAGCAACCTGAAGGCATTGCGGGTGTGATTCCCACTATGCGTTCGTCGTTACGAGCCAAGTCGAGGAGTGTCTGACCAAATACATCTTGATATCTATCTGCCTTATATTGAGCGCGTTCACGTTCTCCTGTTGTAGCATCGAAGCGTCCTGGAGCGTGCCATACTGCAGGGTCTTGCTCTGCTGGCACGTAACCCTTACCCTTCTTGGTCTTTATGTGTAGGAGTTTTGGACCCTCTATCTCTTTGAGTGCCCTGAGTGTGCGTACCAACTCCTCGATGTTGTGTCCATCGACTTGGCCGAAGTAGCGGAAGTTGAGGCTCTCGAAGAGGTTGCTATTTTGGAGGAGACCCTGCTTCACAGCATTGCCAGCCTTGCGGATGAAGCGGTGAAGGGGAGGAATCACTGCCAAGCCCTTCCATAGTGTGCGCTTCAGGGAGTTGTACCAGCGAGAGGTGGACATATGTACGAGGTATCTGTCGAGTGCGCCTGAGGGCTTGTCGATAGACATCTCGTTGTCGTTAAGTACCACGAGGATATCGGTCTTAGGTGATGCGCCTGCGTTGTTGAGGCCCTCGAAGGCGAGGCCTCCCGTCAGTGCGCCGTCGCCAATTATGGCTACTACGTGAGCTCTCTTCTCTTGCATCTCAAGCGACTTGGCTATGCCGAAGGCTGCCGAGATACTTACAGATGAGTGGCCAGCACCGAAGGAGTCGTACTCGCTCTCCTCCATACGTGGGAAACCGCTGATGCCGCCGTAGGTGCGATTCGAGGCGAAGGCATCACGACGCGAGGTGATAATCTTGTGGGCATAGGCCTGATGTCCTACGTCCCAAACGATACGGTCGTCGGGGGTGGCATAGACATAGTGTAGGGCTATGGTTAGTTCTATCGTTCCGAGACTCGAGCCGAGGTGTCCAGGGTTTTTGGCACAACTCGCCACGATGTAGTAGCGCAACTCCTCGGCATAGGCCTTGAGTTCAGCCATCGACATCTTTCGCAGGTCGGCTGGTGAGTCCACTCGATAGAGGTATTTGTACTCTTTTTCAGTCATTGTATCCAAAATCTATACGATTGCAATTGTGTCAGCACACAGCAATTAATCTACAAATATAAGAATTTTTTAATAGATAGCCTCTACATAATCTCAAAAACCATACATCGCTCATTAAAAATCAAAAACTATCGACGAAAGATTGTATTTTTACCCAAAAATTATTACCTTCGCATAATCAAAAAATAGTAACAAAGATATGGCTACAGCAAAATATCGCAGAATACTGCTCAAACTCAGTGGTGAGTCGTTGCAGGGAAAACAGAATTATGGTCACGATGTAGAGGTGCTAAACGCTTATGCCCAGGAGATTAAGCAGATTAAGGCGTTGGGTGTGGAGATAGGTATCGTCATTGGCGGAGGTAATATCTTCAGAGGTATCCAGGGTGCTGGCCGTGGTTTCGACCGTGTTAAGGGCGACCAGATGGGTATGCTTGCAACGATTATCAACTCGTTGGCTTTGCAGTCGGCGTTGGAGTCGCAGGGTGTTAAGACTAAGGTGCTTACCTCGATTCGTATGGAGCCTATCGGTGAGTTCTATTCTAAGGCTAAGGCACTTGAGTACCTCGAGGCTGGCTATGTTGTTATCATTGGTGGTGGTACCTCTAATCCATACTTCTCGACCGATACCGCCTCTGTATTGCGTGGTATAGAGATTGAAGCAGACGTTATGTTCAAGGGAACGCGCGTTGATGGTATCTACACTGCCGACCCAGAGAAGGATCCTACGGCGACGAAGTTCGACACTATAACCTTCGACGAGGTGCTTGCTCGCAGACTCAAGATTATGGATCAGACAGCCTTCACGTTGTGCCGTGAGAACCACCTCTCGTTGATTGTCTTCGATATGGATACTCAGGGTAACCTTCTTAAGGTGGTGGCTGGCGAGAATATCGGCACCGTAGTTACCGATTAGCGTGTTGTTCGTGTTGGACAACGGAATGGTTTAACTTAAAATTAAGGACATTATGGCAAATAAGACTAAACACACTAAGCGTGGCTCTACTACTTCATTGGTTGCGATGCTTGTTCTACTCTTGGCGCTTGTTGCGGCAATCATCTTTTGGCCCGTTGAAGCGAGTGCAAATAGTGCTGTGCAACAACCTCAGGATATAGAGTCTACAACCCTCATTCACGCTGGCGATATAGCCCCTGACTTCACCGTCGAGATGCTTGATGGTAAGAGGGTTACGTTGTCGTCGTTGCGTGGCAAGGTGGTGTTGGTAAGTTTCTGGGCTACGTGGTGTCCTCCTTGCCGTCAGGAGATGGCGCATATGCAGGAGGGTGTCATCGATCGCTTCGCAGGTAGCGATTTGGTGGTATTGCCTATCTCTCGTGGCGAGAAGCGCGAGACTGTCGAGAAGTTTATCGAGAAGATGGGTTACGGCTTCCCCGTAGGTTTGGATATCGACCAGTCTATCTACTCGAAGTATGCCTCAAACTATGTTCCACGCAGTGTCGTCATCAACCGTGAGGGCGAGGTTGTCTATGTGGCAGTGGGCTACGACGAGCAGATTGCTCAGGAGATTGGTGTAGCCATTGCTGAGTCGTTGCAGAAATAGAGAAATAACAAACAGAAAAGATACTATGGATACTAAGACTATTATGACTGAGGTTGCGGACCGTATGCAGCGTGCCGTTGATCACCTCACTGAGGAACTCCTCAACATTCGTGCTGGTAAGGCGTCGGTAAATGTTCTTAATGGCGTTTTCGTTGATTACTATGGCTCACAGACCCCTGTGTCTGGTGTAGCGAGTGTCACTGTGCCAGATGCTAAGACCATCCTCATCCAGCCTTGGGATAAGAATATGATTCGTCCTATCGAGAAGGCTATTATCGACTCTAATATCGGCTTGACACCATCTAATAATGGTGAGCATATCCGCCTCTCTATTCCACCACTCACTGAGGATCGTCGTAAGGAGATCGTTAAGAAGGTGAAGGCTGAGGGCGAGACTGCACGTATCAGCCTCCGTAACGCGCGTCGTGATGCTGTTGAGGCATTCAAGAAGGCTGTTAAGGAGGGTATGGCTGAGGACGAGCAGAAGGACGGCGAGGCACAGGTACAGAAACTTCTTGAGAAGTACACCAAACTCCTCGACGTAGAACTTGAGAAGAAGGAGAAAGAGGTGATGACCGTGTAAGAGGTCTATCACACACAACGATAGGGGTTGTCCGAAAGGGGCAACCCCTTTATTGTTTGGTGGAGTGGGCTTGGGTTGCTCTGCGCTTTTATGGGCTAAAGAGTGGTAGGGAATATAGGGAGATTAGGGAATTTAGGGAGGATTGTAATGCTGTTGAGATACGATCCCGTGTTATGTTATCGAGTGGCGTAAGCCTATACCTAAATCCGTTAAATCCCATATAGTGCTGTTGGCAAGACATCGCCTTGCAACCACAAAAAACAGAAGAAGGGGTGTCCAGTCGGACACCCCTTCGTTCGTGGGCTTACAGCCACACCTATATATTACATATAGAATGGGCGGATGTAAGTTGCGTTGTATGATGGAGTGAACGCCTTAGTCTCAACGCTCATAGTCTCAGCCTTAGCCTCGAATACAGGCATCTCAACGCTTGCGCTCTCGAAGTTCAAGGTGATACCTGTGTTCTTGCCAATAACTACAGACTCAGGCATATAGAATGACTTGCTTGACTTGCCAGATGCAGCATTCAACTCATCAACCAAAGCCTTCAACTCGTTGATGTCGCCCTTGTTCTCTGCAGTTGCACAAGAGTAAGCACGGCCGATACCACCAATAAGACCATTCTGGTCTATAGCGTATGCCAAGCCAGTCTGTACAGCATCCCACTCAGCAACATAGAAGTTATATGGCTGGCTAAGCTCAGTGCCCTTCCATAGGCCAGTAGCCAATCGCCACAACGCTGGGTCAGGGTACTCGTTAAGGTTTGTCACGTCGTCACCTACCATGGTGGTAAAGAGTGAACGAGCACCATCAAAGCCACTATACTTAACAACTGAGATAGCCTTACCCTTAGTTGCTGCTGGCGCGCCAAATACGCTACCATTCTCCTCGTCACCAGAGTAGTGACCTACGATCTCTACTGTAGGGGTGATAGAGCCGACCTCCTTAGTAGTGAAGAGATTCTCGAACTTGTGGAGCTTAACAACGTGACCAGTCTCGAATGAGAGAGCAGCTACGAAGCCCATAAGAGTAGTGTTAGGGGTGAAGCCACTTCCGTTGATATTCTGGTTGCCACGGTAGTAGAGGAGGCTCATAATGTCGAGAGGAGTAGTGTTTGGATTGTCCATCTCTCTGTACATTGCGAGAGTCTCATCGAAGCCTGCGTCGAGAACCTCGATGATAGTCTCCTCGTCGAAGTCTGCTGGGTTGCAAACATCTACAACGTAGAATGTAGAGGTGTCGCTTGTCTTGAGCTCGATATCAGCGCTATAAGGGGTGATATTCGAAGCCGTCATTGTGAATGTAGTATCCTCTGGGTTGCCAGCCTTTGCTGAGTGGAATGTAACCATCTCAGGCTCTGAAGTGATACCACCAGCGTAACCGAATGCGATAACGTAGTAGTCGGTATCAGGCGATGGCAATGAGTACTTGTAGATGCTGCCAGGGCCACCAGTGAAGTCCTGAACGCCAGTGTAGAGCATCATGCCACTGTTCATCCAACCGCCCCATTGCGCAACGATGCCGTTCATAATCTCCTCAGCAGTTTGCTGACCATCCCAAACGTCGCACATCCAGCAGAATGTATCCTTGTTGTTAGAAGGGGTAACCTTGATGGCTGCCTTAATCGCCTCGATGTCTGTAACAGAGATCTCGAAAGAGATGTTTTTAGCCTTAACCTCGCCAGTGGTGTAGGTTGTAGTGTAAGGCTCAGTAGCGATAGTTACCTGACCTTCCTCAGTCACGAAGAAGCCAGAAACCATATTGATATACTCAGCGTTTGCAATAAGGTCCTTAGCCTCGAGGGTAAGAGTACCCTTGTGGAAGATGTTGTTCATAATTGCATTATCTGAGTATCCTGCTGAACGCCAGTTGTTGATGTCCATTTCGAGGCAGAAGAGCATAAACTCCTTCTTGCTCATTCTGTAACCGCCTTCTGGGTCGGTGTATGCGTCGAATGTAGCCTTAGGCAATGTGTAGAAGTACCAGATATCCTCGTCGTTCGAAGGAGTTACGGTGTAGGTAGCGCTGTTGCCATCTACGGCAGTCTCGATCTCGAAAGTAGTAGCGAGGGTAGCGGCCTCAGCAGTAGTAAACTTTGTCTTGAGCGCCTTTGTTGTAGCCTCGTAGTTCTTTGCAGGGTCTACACCGAATACGATGATGTAGTAGTCGCTCTCTGGTGCGAGACGTGATACCTTAACGTCGGTAAGTACACCCTTGTCCACTACCTCAGGCATAAACTCAGCAAATGTCTTACCAGTTGTACGAGCCTCAGCCTCAAGCTCCTGGTAGAGAGTAGCGATGAGGTACTCATCCTTAGTGAAGTCGTCAGCGCTCTCCACGTCATAGATAACGCAGAGGTACTCAGCCTCAAGATCTGAAGGGGTTACGCTGTATGTAACCGAAGAAGAGGTGATCTCGCCAAGAGTTACCTCGAAAGTCAAGCCCTCAGGAGTGCCAGGCTGCTCGTTGCCACCAGGCTGCTCGTTGCCACCAGGCTGCTCCACATTAGGGTTCTCACAAGCGACAAAAGCGAGTGTTACCACTGCCAACATCGCCATCAACCAATTGAATCTTTTCATAGTTAGTTTGTTTAATTAAGTTGTAAAGTATATTGTTATTTTGCTTTTTGCACAAAGTGTTGAATCTTGCTATACTCGAACGCATACTTACCAATGTACAAAAGTACATTATTTCTCTAAAAGCACCAAATTTTTCAGGGAGAAACTGTATAGCAAGGCTCCTTTGGCGTTACGCTCACTCTCAAAATGCTCATTTCATCCCAAATATACGCACCTATATCCTTCCCTCAGCAATAAGCCACCAACGACAAAGGGCTACCCCGAAAGATAGCCCTTAATCTCTTTGATGGACTCGGTTAGAATAGTCTACCTGTCCAGTTGAGTGTTACCTTGTGTGCTGGGTCGGCATCGTCCTTGGCATCGATGACGATGGTGTAGTTGTTGTTGCCGTTGTCGGTGATTGTCATTGTGCCATCGAAAATTGGGGCTTGATCCAAGCCTACGCCATTAGCGTAATCAATTACCAATGAGCCCATTAGGAACTGACCGTCGTCGCTGATTGAGAAGCCAGGGATAAAGGTGTATGCCTTGAAGTCGGGCTTTGTCTCATCCTCTGCCGAGAAGCCTGTAGAGGTGTATGTTCCCGCGATTCCCGAAGCGCCATTGATAATGTCGTCGGTCAAGAAGTCGAGTACGAGGTATGTGCCATACTTTAGACCGTCGTCGCATACGAACTCAATCTGCCAGTTGCAGAAACCACACTCCCAGTAATCGCCGAAGCAATTGAGTGTTCCTGCGCAGTTTGTGAGGTCTATTTCGTAGTCGCTGTCGAGGGTAGAAACGTGGTCTGCCACCTCGTTGTATGTTAGTTCGTAGTCGCCCTTGAATGTCACGTAATACTCTGTCGTAGTGCGCAATTCGTCGTTCTGCACCTCTGCTGTGAGGGTGAACTTGTTGCCCTCCACCACCAACTCGGCGTAGGTGAATGACGACGACCACGCCTCGTTGTTGCCATCTACGAGTACATAGTCTGTATCGCCGATGTTGAGCATGGTGTAGATGTTGAAGTTATTTGCCGTGTCGAGGGTGTATGTGCCGTCGGGGACACGTGCGTTGTGAGGGTCCTCCGATAGTGGTCCAAGGATGTCGAGACGGAAGAACTCTGAGTTGCGCACGGTGCTACCATTAACGATGCCACCGTCGGTGAGGATTACCCAGTAACGACCGATGCCCGAGAGTGAGGTGTCGTCGTACGAGCCGATAAGTGTGTCTGCCTCTACGGTCACTGTCGCAGCCTCCTGGGTCTTAGGCTCTTGGATGACCTCCACGCTGAAGCAGTGTTCCTTGAAACTTACCAAGACAGTAGCCTTGCGACTTGTCAGGGTTGTGTTTTCCGAAACGTGGATGCGCACGTAACCGCGCGACTCATAGTTCATTGCTGTTACTACCTCGGTGTTATCCGCTACTGCCCAGGCTGTTGCACCCTCCTCGGCTACGAGGTCGTAAGTGATTGTGAAGTTACCGCCCTGCTGTGGCACGTTGATTGTAGGCTCTGATGTCAGGGTGAGTGGTGAGTTGTTGTTTGGCTCGCTTGGGGCCACTGGCTTTTCGCACGCAACTGCCAACGCTACAATCATAGCGAGGAGTGCAAAAATAGACCTTTTCATACTTATTTATATAAATTTAAAATTAATTAATCGCGATGTGATATTTTTTAATAAATTCTCATTCGAGCGACAAAGTTAATAAAAATATTGTAGTTGTGTATATGCTGAAATAAAAAACACTCTCCTATTTCCGAAAGAATATATTGGAATAAAATTGCGATTTGTGTGAAAAAATATTGCAAAGATGTTGCATAATTCAGAAATTTTTATTTAAATTTGCATTGATTATCGGGGGAATTGTCCCCTGTCGTGTAAACTTTGACACTATAACTAACTAATTTATTAACTAAAATCTTTAACACTATGAGGAAATTTTTTACAACCCTCAAGTCAGTCGTAGCTACTGCTGTTATAGCATCTATGACATTGGCTGCATCGTGTTCTTATGACGATTCAGCTATAAAGGACAATCTCAACAAGGTTCAGCAGGAGGTTGACAAGGTTGAGAAGGACCTCGCAGCATTGACAGAGCGCGTTGCTGCATTGGAGGATCAGCTTGCACAGGAGGTTGATGCTTTGAAATCTCTTATCAATGGCAAGACTGTTGTTACTAATGTTGAGACTGCAAACGGTGTAACTACTGTTACATTGTCTGACGGTACAACTTTCAAAGTTTACCCAGAGTGTGGTGTAGTTGATACTGACACTGACACCGACACTAACACTTACCTCTCAATTGCTGAGGATAACGGTGTTCTTTACTGGGCAGTTTACGAGATGGGTGAGTTCAAGGATTGGTTCCTCGTTAATGGCGAGAAGGTGCCTGTTTACGATGGTAACGATCAGGATGACGACGTATGTGACAATCCTTATCAGCCAGAGGAGCCTATCGCACCACAGTTCCGCGTAAATACCGAGACTATGAAGATCGAGGTATCTATCGACGGTGGTAACACTTGGGTAGAGTCAGGTTTGGATGCTTCTTCAACAGGTGCACAGCTCTTCACAGGCGTTAAGGACAATGGTGACGGTACTGTAACTTTCACTTTGGCTGACGGTTCTGAGTTCGCAGTTGTTAAGGCTGAGGTTATCGAGTTCAACTCTGCACGCGCACAGGTTTATGTTAAGGCAGGTGAGGTTAAGGAGGTTTACTTCACAATCAACGACGCTGTTGCTGACATCAACGTAATGAACCAGCCACTCGGTTGGAAGGCAGAGGTTGCTCTTGCTCCAGTTGCTGAGGAGGATGAGGACAACGTAGATCCAGGTATGGGCGTTTTGGCTGCAGGTGGTACTGAGTTCGTTTTGAAGGTATCTGCTCCATCTAAGTCATTCCTCAAGAGCGGTTACGCTGAGAAGCACGGCTTCATCCAGGTACACTTCAACACTGAGGCTGGTGCTTGTAAGGTAGCTAAGTTGGCTGTTGATCTCGCTGAGATTACTTTGGATGTAGATAAGGCTGGTAACATCACTATCGAGAACTCTTGGGTTGATACATATATGCAGCAGGATTGGTGGACTGGTGAGACTACTGAGGTTACTGCATTCAACAACTACTATGTAGGTGTTATGCCATTGCTTGATTACTCAGGTGACTGGATGGCAGACTACGATAACTATGTTGATATGATTGCTGGTTATTTGAATAACCTTGGTTACTATTTCCAGAACTTTGTAGAGCCTGTATTTGAGGAGGGTGTTTGCGAGAAGCACGTATTCCAGGCATCTGTTGAGGAGTTCGTTAATTCTTCACTCAACTACTACGATATCGCTTACGAGGGTGAGTCATTCTTGGTATTCGTTATTCCTTGCGATATGAACAACAATGGCGAGTTTATGATGGATGAAGCACTCTTCGCAGAGTTCAAGCAGCTCAGTGTTAAGGTTGATGTTGCAGAGTCAGTTTGGAACAATGTTTACTTCGACGTAACTATGCTTGGTGGTTCTGAGTACGGTGTTTACCCAGTTGCTAAGTCTACAGTTCTTTCATACTATGATTCTGCTGAGGCATACTTCGCTGATATGCTTAGCCAGGTTCTTGCATACCCAGAGTGGTATGACTTCGGTTACACTGTAACTAAGGATGTTGTTGATTCACACATCGCTCTTAACGACCTTATCGGTGGTTATTTCGAACTCTATCCATCAACTGAGTACTACTTGGCAATCTTCGCTCAGGAGGATGGTCGCGAGGATTACACTGCTGAGGATCTCGTTATCGTTGAGTTCGCTACTGCAGACCTCGTAGAGGCTGAGACTCCATCAGAGTACACTTTGGTTGAGGGTGAGAACTTCGGTTACTACCAGCTCCATATGCAGCTTACCGTTCCTGAGACTACTGCTGCAGTATTCTCTAAGTGGTATGACCCAACTGACGAGGCACTCGAGACAGAGGAGACTTTGAAGGCAAGCCTTATCGCTGACGGTTACTACAAGTATGAGTGGGGCTACACTGGTTACACTTACGACTTGAGTACAAATGTTGATCTTCCTGGTACTACTAAGAAACTTGCTCTTTTGATCATCGACGCTGCTGGTAACTCTACATTGGTAGTTGAGGAAATTACTTCACCAGTTCCAGTTTACACAACTGCTGAGCTTGCTATCGAGTCTGTAGAGTTCACTACTACTGCTGCTACAATCAACGTATCAGGTCTTGAGGGTCTTGAGCTTAAGAAGGCTGTTGCTTACTTGGCTTCAACCGACGCTAACTCATATTACTTGAAGAGCGAGGCTGATCTTAAGGATTTGGCACTCTCTACTAACTGGATGTATCGTCAGTTGGAGGACTTCACTAACGGTATCGTTTACGATGCATCTGCTATCCAGACTGCTGACTACAAGACAGCGTTGGTTCCTGGTAAGACTTACCGCGTAGCTCTTGGTTTGGTATTCGCTGATGGTTCTATCGCTCAGACTCTCTATGGTGAGTTCACTTACCCAGCTGAGGAGCAGCCTGAGGAGCCAGAGGAGCCAGGTGATGAGGTAGTTTACACTTCTGCAGCTGCAGACGGTGATATATATTACAGCGATTACTATGTTTATCTCTACGGAAGCAATGGCGATACTGTTAGATTGAACTTCTACGGTATCTCAGAGTACAACACTTACTTCATCCCTGCAGGTACTTATGACTTCGGTGGATGGTTTGGTGCAGTCTACACAGGCGGTTACTCATACATCGAGCACAGCGATGGATCAAGAGACAACATCAACAGTGGTACTGTAGCTGTAGCTGAGGTTGATGGTAAGTATCGTATCGAGGTAACTGCTCAGGTTGGTGACACCAACGCAGCGTTCAGCGCAGTTTACGAGGGTGCTATCAATGGCCTTATCCTTCCAAGCCAGTATATTGCTCCAGAGCCAGAGCCAGAGCCAGAGCCAGTTGGTTTCGCTCCAGTTCGCGCTGAGTACGACCTCAAGTTCGATCTTTACGAGTACAACGGTGGTGACGGTGAGTACGCATTCTGGTTGTATGACGAGAACAACAACTACATCGAGGTAATCTGCCGCGTAGGTCCTCACACTAACTGGGATTATACTTACTACGCTACTAAGGTTATCGATGGCGTAAGCGTTGAGGCTACTGAGGTTGCAACTCAGGCTCCAAGCGACTATGAGTGTGAGGCAGGTGAGAAGCACTTCCGTGTTACTGCTACATTCGCTGATGACACTGCAGTTCAGATCATCGTTTCTGTTCCAGCAGTTGAGGTTAACTACCTTGGCGAGGATTCTACCTACGCTCCAGGTTCTGATAACCCAGGCGTTGGCGGTGGTGACGAGTCTTCAGATGTTTATCCTACAATTTACGGTGTAGATTTTAGATATGAGCCAGACTATGGTGAGACAGAGGCTTTCTTCTACATTGATGAGGAAGGTTCACAGTATCATCGAGTATGCTTTACTGAGTATCCATTGACTGAGGGTGTTAAGACAAGCTACACCAAGAACTTCACTTCTATCGCAGGTAAGGGCGCTACTGTTGCCGCAATCAATATTGAGGTATCGAAGAATGCAGATGGCAACTTCGTATTCATTGGTACTATTACAGGCGAGGATGGTACAGTTTACCATATTGACACTACAAACGCTGAGATGTGGTAGAATACTACAATTAGCAAACTTTTCGGAGCTTCCCAATCGGGAGGCTCCGATTTTTTTTGCCCTTGGCTCTGTGGTGGGGTGTGGAGCAAGGCTTTGCCTTGCCTGCTATGCAGGAGGGGGTTTAGGGAGTTTAGGGAGTTTAGGGAGTTTAGGGAGTTTAGGGAGGTTAAAGAGTTTAGAGTGTTTAAGGGTAGCGCATATACAAGATGGGTTGCGCAAGCCTCCCTAACTTCCTTGTCGCCTCAAGGCGTCAAGGCAATGCTATGCCATACCCCCTCCTTAAACTCCCTAAACTCCCTAAATTCCCTATCGCTATGCTGTTGCTCGGCAAACAGCATAGCAGGCTGCGACAACTACAAAAAAAGTGAACTGCGTCAAACTCCTTTGCGGAGATTGCGCAGTCCACCGACACACTCAATCATTAACCAAATATCTTTCGTCGCGCCAAGTCTCTCGCCTTGGTGGTAGGGGAGCAAAACCTCGGAGGCCTAACCCAAAACTCCGTCGCAATACCCCTCTCCCAGCGACACTATATTTCGATCTTTAACACAGTGCAAAGGTAGGGGTTATTATATAAATCTCCAATTTTTCGGCCCTAAAAGATTTCCCCGACAAAAATGTAAAACGCTGATTATCAGTGTATTGAAAAGTGGCTCTCCACTTTTTTTTCGCAACACTAATAATCAGCATTTTATGCCCATTTTGGGCTGTTTTAGCGAAATATGCCTATTTCGTTGAATCTCAGCGATTTACTTCTCATTTAGGGCCGAAATGAAAATTTCGGCATCTTGAGCGCCCGACTCCTTGATTTTGCTCTTGATGCGATACTTCATCTTCGACAGTGCAACCGTATTGCTATCGACAAAGATAGATATCGCGCGTGACGAGAAACCCGCAAAACTATAGAGTGCAACCTTCAACTCGCGCTCGTTGAGTTTCGGACATTGGCTACGCAACTTAGCCATAAGTTCCGAGCGACAATCGTTCACCAACGACTCCAACTCGGCAAGCGTCGCCTCGTCGCTCTTGATGGTGTTGATTGTATTGCGCACCTGGTCGAATACCTTGGTCGCCTGACGCGACGTGTCGCTATGGTCGTAGTAGGTCTCGCAGAGCGAATTCAATACCGTCAGGCGGTCGTTATAGAGCCTATCTACAGCCTTAGCGAGTGGCTCGCTATTGCTATCCTTACGTGTTAGTTGCAACTCGGTGACCATATCCATATAGTGTTGCACGTCGGCCTGCCACTTCCTGCGTCGCCACACAGCATAGCCGATGCCCGCAGCAGCGAGGATAAGCGATATAGTGGCGATAGCGTAGATGCGGATGCGGATAACCTGCATCTCGCGCTCCTCCTGAATGATAGCGGATTTGAGGAGTGCTACCTGGTTGGTAAGCACGGGTTGCTCGGCAGCCGTGATGATGACATCCACTAAGCGACGGATGATGTGCTCAAGGTTCTCGGAGCCCTCGGCATCGTTGCCCGTATGGTGGTTGAAATAGTACTTAGCACGCTCCGTAGCCATAAAATCTATGTTCGGCTGGCTCTCGGCAGCGGCCAAGGCCTCCAAAGCCTCCTCGAACTCCCCCTTGAAGGTGTGGGCTATAGACTTCATAGAGTAGTAGTGGGAGAGCAACCACAAGGCGCAGTCGTAGGTCTCGAACATCTCGACGGTGGCGATGAAATGCTCCTTATCCCCCCTGAAAAGGTAGAGTTCGCAGGTCTCGTGAAGCACCGTGCAGAGGAAGTCGAGGTTGTTGGTCTCTATGGCGTAGTCGCGAGCATCGGCAAAGAGACTATCTGCAGTGGCGAAGTTCTGGGTCTTGATAGCCACCTGTCCCATATTATACATAGTATAGTGGGTGTGGTAGGGGAGGCCCAACTCCTCGAAGCACTCCAACGCCTTTTCGTATGAGGCGTAACTCGTGGGGTAGAGGTCATTCTGGCGGTAGATGTCGCCCTCGGCACGGTGGATAAGGCCCTCAAGGCGTCTATTCCTGGCTATGGCAAGCGACTCTTTGGCCTTAGAGAAGGAGAGGATAGCCTCGGGGTTCTCCTTGGCTAACGACTGAATAAGGCCGTGTTGGTAGTAGGCTCTGGCACGCTTGTCGTGGTCTGAAGAGCCCTCATAAAACGCTACGGCAATGCGGGTGAGCGAGTCGCTATTGACCAACATACGGTTGTAGTAGCACGCCTCGCTATAGACCAAGGCATAGTGTGCCAAGAGCGCCTCGTTGGGGATAGACCCCCTGTCGATGCTCTGCAACACCTCGATAGCCCTCGCAGGATGCTCCTCGGCAAGGGCCGAAGCCTTGTCGAGGGTGGTGGTGAGTGTGTGGTGGTCGCACGACACAAGGAGCAGGGTCGAGGCCAAGAGCGCTATGCAGACCCTTGCGGTGTCGATAAATCGTGCCATAAGCGTTGGGTGTGGGTTAGTGGGTTAGTCGGACTGTCGCGTTACTCGATTGCCACGGCGTGCATAATGGCTACGAGGGTGCCATTGCTCAACAAAATCATATTGTCGGCATCCATCTCGTAGTGGGTGACGGTCTCGAGCATATCGTAGTAGGCGCTCTCCTGCTTGTGGTTGGGGCAGAGACGGCGCGTAGAGCCAAGGTTGGCGATGGTCAAGGCGCGTGACGAGGTCACAGAGTAGGTCGCCGAGAGGCGGTTGCAGTCGCCAACACCTGAGACGGTGCCGTTGTCGTGGAAGAGCAAAGTGTAGCTCTCTCCCTCGGCCTTAACCTCCTGGCCCATCATCTGAACCAACTGCCACTCGGTGCCAACAAGCGGCTTCTCAAGTTTCGAGCGGTTGCGACAATCACAGCAACCCGAGGTGGCAATAACAGAAAAAAGTAGTGCCGACAAAAATAAAATCGTTCGTTTCATACTATTTAGTAAATTATAATTATCTTTGTAGTCGGAACAAAGATAATACAAATCAACTAAAACTGATACAAAAAT
The DNA here is from genome assembly GCA_017555905.1 of Alistipes sp. Lineage (GTDB taxonomy): Bacteria > Bacteroidota > Bacteroidia > Bacteroidales > Rikenellaceae > Alistipes. Next base: position 89,622 of record JAFZFP010000027.1, read on the forward strand.
GAAAAAAGTTATCGCTTCTCCTTTGGCTCCTAAGGCCGTAGGTCCTTATTCACAGGCTATCGCACACGACGCAACTCTCTACATCTCTGGTCAGCTCCCTATCGACGGCGCTACAGGCAAGATGGCTGAGGGCGTAGAGGCTCAGACTCGTCAGGCTCTCACAAACCTCGGTTACATCCTCGAGGAGGCTGGCTACACCTTCGATAACGTGGCTAAGACTACTGTGTTGTTGGCCAATATCGCTGACTTCGGCGCTATGAACGCTATCTACGCCGAGTTCTTCACTGGCGACAAGCCTGCTCGTATCTGCTACCAGGTGGCTGCTTTGCCTATGGGCGCATTGGTAGAGATCGACGCTATCGCAATTAAGTAAGTGCTATACTTGAGCGAATAAGTAGGGACCGCCCAATGACTCTATTGGGCTGTCCCATCTTGTAAATACCCCAATACGATAATTATGAACACCCAGACCATATCAATAGGTGTATTCATTGATGGTGGATACTACGCAAAACTCAACGATGACCTCAATACACGACTCTCAAAACGTCTAAACATCAAGAGTCTGCTCAACTACATCCGTGAGATCGTCGCTACCGACTGCGATAACGACATACGCTATTGCCAAATCACCGAGAGCCACTACTACAGAGGTCGCTACCGCGCAAGTGTGGCAAGGGATAAGAATATGCTCTATGGCGAGCGTAGTTTCGAGGATGTCCTCATCGATAATGATATTATGTGCCACTACAAGCATCTGCGCGAGGATGGTAATGGCCAGGTCGTGGAGAAGGGTATAGATGTGTGGTTCGCGCTTGAGGCATACGAGTATGCCATGGTGCGCAAATTCGACTTCGTGGTGCTTATCACGGGCGATGCCGACCACGAAATGTTGGTGCGCAAGCTCAAGGCCTTGGATACCAAAGTTATACTGCTTTCGGGTGATTTCGGTCGCTCGTCGATGATCTCCTATCTCTTGCGCGAGGAGGCAAATATCTACCTTAACCTCAGCAATGAGTTCAAGGAAAATCCTGAACTGGTCGATGTCTTGTGTCTTTCAAAACCCAAGATAAAGGAGGAGTAACCACCCTAAACAAAGCGTTTAAGGCGTACCTAATGGTGCGCCTTTTTCTATATTAATACGGCTAATTAGGCGATAAATATATTCTAAAAGTGAGGCCGCATCGGGCGATAATTAGTGGTAAAAAAGAGCAATTATTGCCCCCGTTTTTATGGCTACGGCAGGCACAGAAAAGGTGGGAAGACGAACTTTTTGAAATATTATGCCGAAAACTGCTTGCTTTTTCGAGCGAAAAAATCTATCTTTGTATTTGATATGTGTGCATACCTCTATGGCACGTAGAGATTTTATCGACTAAATTAGGTTTAAATATATTTTCAACATTAAAACTATTAAGACAATGTACGGAAAATTTCAGCAACATTTGCAGAATGAGTTGGCAGAGATTAAGGCTGCTGGCTTGTACAAGACTGAGCGTATTATCGAGTCGCCTCAGCGTGCAGAGATCGACGTGGCTAACCGTCCAGTATTGAACTTCTGCGCCAACAACTATCTTGGTCTATCTGATAACCAGCGCCTTATCGACGCAGCTAAGCGTGCTATGGATGAGCGTGGCTTCGGTATGTCATCAGTTCGCTTCATCTGCGGTTGCCAGGATATGCACAAGGAGCTTGAGAAGGCTATTGCAGACTACTTCGGCACTGAGGATACTATCCTTTACGCTGCTTGCTTCGACGCTAATGGTGGTGTTTTCGAGCCTCTCTTCACTGCTGAGGACGCAATCATCTCTGACGCTTTGAACCACGCATCTATCATCGACGGTGTTCGCCTTTGCAAGGCTCAGCGCTACCGCTATGCTAATGCCGATATGGCAGAGTTGGAGGAGTGCTTGAAGCAGGCTCAGGCACAGCGTTTCCGCATCATCGTTACTGACGGTGTATTCTCTATGGATGGTAACGCTGCTCCATTGGATAAGATTTGCGAGTTGGCAGAGAAGTACGACGCTTTGGTGATGGTTGATGAGTGCCACTCAGCAGGTGTATTGGGTAAGACTGGTCGCGGTATCACTGAGTTGTATGACCTCCGTGGTAAGGTTGATATCCTCACAGGTACCCTCGGTAAGGCTTTCGGTGGTGCAGTAGGTGGTTTCACTACTGGTCGCAAGGAGATTATCGATATGCTTCGTCAGCGTTCACGTCCATACTTGTTCTCTAACTCATTGCCACCAGCAGTAGTTGGTGCATCTATCGAGATGTTCAAGATGTTGGAGGAGAGCGATGCTTTGCACGATCAGCTCGTAGCAAACGTCGAGCACTTCCGCTCAAAGATGGTTGCTGCAGGCTTCGATATCAAGCCTACACAGTCGGCTATCTGCGCAGTTATGCTTTACGACGCAAAACTTTCACAGGACTTCGCTGCAGAGTTGCAGAAGGAGGGTGTATTCGTAACAGGTTTCTACTACCCAGTAGTACCAAAGGGTCAGGCTCGTATCCGCGTTCAGGTATCAGCAGGTCACACTGTTGAGCAGTTGGATCGTTGCGTTGAGGCCTTCGTTAAGGTGGGTAAGAACCTCGGCGTACTTAAGTAGTAGAGTAGGGCATTGTCCCTTCAGATACTGTAGATTCTTCGCAAGTGCTTCGGTGCTTGCGAAGATTTTTTATTTGAGGTGATAGGTAAATGGTCCACGCATAGTTTATATAGTGCCGAAATCCTTGGGATATCAGTTTTTTTTACTACATTTGTATAATGTTTCAACAAACTCAAATGGTGTGACTATGAAACGATTGATAACCTTTACACTGGCGTTATGCCTGGTGCTTCTCTCCTTTAGCAAGGCTTCGGCTCAGGAGTCTGGCGACTTTAAGTTTGGTTTTCGTGCTGGCTACTATTTCCGCGCCAATGCCTTTGGTGCGGGCATCTATGGTACCTATGGCCTAACCAATTGGCTTAATATTGAACCTGGTGTAAATATGATATTTAAGAGGGATTGCTCGGTGGATGTCTATTGCGACTTCCAGGTTCCGTTGGAGATAGCCACCTACTGGACCGTGTATCCTATTGTGGGTGTTAGTGTCAATGATATAACCTCAACCTCGAAGGGTAAGATTATCGATGGTTGGGCTGGAGGACTTAATTTAGGTCTCGGTACGCGCTACGAACTCAATAGCCGATGGAGTGCCAATCTGCAAGTTAAATGGTTGGGGCGTCTGCCTCGCCAGCACCAAAGCGCTGTGGTTGCCACGGTGGGTATCGACTATAATTTCTAATTCGGCCACATAAAAAGCCAACAACAAGAGTTGTGGGGGCAAAAAAGTGGGTGGAAAATTTGGAAATGGGTTGAAAACTTTCTAATTTTGTAAGAAATTATGAGGTATCCTATATTGTTTGCTCTTCGGACTTCGGACGGGGAGTAGGTTATTATGGGGGCCTTATGCTCGTAGATGGTTAAGATATAAGCAATTAATAATATAAAACTACAAACTTCACTACAATGGACAATGTAAACGTACAACAGTTGCAGGATGTGGTTATCCGTTTTTCGGGTGACTCAGGTGATGGTATGCAGCTCACCGGCACACTCTTTTCGGATACATCAGCACTGTTTGGTAATGGAATTTCTACATTCCCAGACTATCCTGCCGAGATTCGCGCACCTCAGGGAACTGTAGCAGGCGTATCAGGTTTCCAGGTACACTTTGGTTCAAGCCGTATTGATAACCCTGGTGACTACTGCGATGTACTCGTAGCGATGAACCCAGCGGCTCTTATCGCTAACCGTAAGTGGCTTAAGCCATCGGCTACAGTCATCATCGATGGTGACACTATGACTGAGGACAACATCGTTAAGGCGGGCTTCAAGACTATGGATCCTATCGCTGAACTTGGTCTTGAGGGTTACAATGTCGTTATCCCTGATATCACTACAATGACCAAGGAGGCGTTGAAGGATACAGGTATGGATAACAAGGCAATGGTAAAGTGCAAGAATATGTTTGCACTCGGTATCTGCTTCTGGATGTACAACCGTCCTGATGATTTCGCTAAGCAGTTCCTCGATTCAAAGTTTGCTAAGAAGAACCCATTGGTTGCTGAGGCAAACAAGCGAGTTATCGAGGCTGGTTATAACTATGCGGCTAACACACACCAGTTTGCTAACAACTACACCGTTGCTCCTGCAAACTTGGAGAAGGGTGTTTACCGCTCTATCAACGGTAATACTGCTACTGCGTGGGGCTTCTGCGCAGCATCGGAGAAGTCGGGTCTTCCACTCTTCTGTGGTTCATACCCTATCACTCCTGCAACCGTAATCCTTGAGGAGTTGGCTAAGCGTAGAGATTTGGGCGTTAAGACCGTACAGGCAGAGGATGAGATCGCTGGTATCTGTACCTCTATCGGTGCTGCTTACGCTGGTAACTTCGCCGTTACTACCACTTCAGGTCCTGGTATTTCGCTTAAGAGCGAGGCTATGGGTTTGGCAGTTATGGCAGAGTTGCCATTGGTAGTTGTTGATGTTCAGCGTGGTGGTCCTTCAACAGGTCTTCCTACAAAGACTGAGCAGAGCGACTTGAACCAGGCACTCTATGGCCGTAACGGTGAGTGTCCTATGGTTGTTATCGCAGCATCTTCACCAAGCGACTGCTTCCACTACGCATTTATGGCTGGTAAGATCGCTATGGAGCATATGACACCTGTAATGTTGCTTACTGATGGTTTCATCGCTAACGGTTCTGAGCCTTGGAAGATTCCATCAATGAGCGATTACCCTGCTATCGTGCCACCTATTGTAGCACCACGTAGCGAGGGTGACTTTATGCCATACGAGCGTAACGAGAAACTTGCTCGTGGTTGGGCATTCCCTGGTAAGGAGGGTCTCGAGCATCGTATCGGTGGTTTGGAGAAGGACCGTATCAAGGGTAGCATCTCACACGATCCAAAGAACCACCAGGAGATGGTTACTACACGTCGTCGCAAGGTTGAACTTGTGGCTGATGAGTTGCCAGAGGTTGAGGTATTTGGTGCTAATGAGGCAGACGTATTGGTTGTTGGTTGGGGTGGTACACGTGGTCACCTTCACAGCGCTGTTAAGCAGTTGCAGGATGAGGGCAAGAGCGTAGCACATCTCCACTTCAACTATATCTACCCATTGCAGAAGGGCGTTGCTGAGACACTCAAGCGTTACAAGCGCATCGTAGTATGCGAGTTGAACGAGGGTCAGTTCGCAGGCTATCTCCGCCAGCAGTTCCAAGATGTTGTTATCGAGTCGTTTGGTAAGACCGAGGGTCAGCCATTCACCGTTATCGAGATCAAGGAGAAGGTTGAGTCAATGCTATAATTCGAAAACACCACATAACAATAGTAAGAAACTGTTTAAAAACGAAAAAGACTATGGCAGATTTCAAATATACACCCGCTGATTTCAAGAGCGATCAACAGGTAAAGTGGTGTCCGGGTTGCGGTGACCACGCCATTCTTAACGCAGTACAGCGTGCTATGCCAGAGGTTGCAGATGCCCTCGGCAAGCCACACAATATGTTTACCTTCGTATCAGGTATCGGTTGCTCATCACGCTTCATCTACTATATGAAGACCTTCGGCTTCCACACCATCCACGGTCGTGCGAACGCTATTGCAACAGGTATCAAGACTGCAAACCCTGAGTTGTCAGTTTGGGTATGTACAGGTGACGGTGACTCTTTGGCTATCGGTGGTAACCACTTTATCCACGCTATTCGCCGTAACATCGACCTCAACGTAATCTTGTTCAACAACGAGATTTATGGTTTGACTAAGGGTCAGTACTCTCCAACCACTAAGTTGGGTAAGGTTACTAAGACCTCTCCTTTCGGTACTGTGGAGAAGCCATTCACCCCAGGTGAGTTGGTAATCGGTGCTAAGGGTACCTTCTTCGCTCGTACTATCGACCAGGAGGTTATGCTTACTAAGGAGTGCTTGTTGGCAGCCGCTAAGCATAAGGGTATGGCAGTTACTGAGGCATTGGTAAACTGTATGATCTTCAACGATAAGACTCACGCTTTGTTTGCTGGTGATAAGGCTACTCGCGAGGAGCACACTATCTTGTTGAAGCACGGTGAGAAGATGCTCTTCGGTAAGGATAAGAACAAGGGTTTGGTATTCGAGAATATGAAACTCAAGGTTGTTACAGTAGGTGAGGACGGTTACACTATCGACGACGTTCTTACTCACGACGCTAAGACCGCAGATACTACTTTGCACACTATGTTGGCTGCAATGAAGTATCCTGAGTATCCTGTTGCAGTAGGTGTTATCCGCGATGTGGATGACGAGAACGTCTACGACTTGCGCGTTCAGCAGCAGGTTGAGGAGGTTAAGACCGCTGCTAAGATCAAGTGTATGGACGACTTGTTGCGTTCAGGCCAGACTTGGGAGATTAAGTAAGAGGCGTAACAACTTCAAATGAAAATGGGTGGCATCTTTAGGTGCCACCCATTCTGTTTGGTATTATTCCGTTTAGGGTAATCTCTTCTTATTGCCTGATAGGAAGTTACGATACTCTTCAGGCAACACCTCGAGTAACGCCTTGTCGAGGCCTACGACGTTGTGGTCAATATGCTGCAATCTATCGTTTGAGCAGATGTCGAGGTGAGCAAAGTCGCCCTTGAGGCTGTCTTTGAGTTTCGATGGGGCAAATTCTGTTGTCATCTTGACAAAGTCCTGCTCTTCGGGTAGTAGTGGGCGATAGCGCATAAGGAGTTGCTCTACAACCCATCTATTATGCTCCACCTTACCGAGGTAGTCCAATGCACTCATCCAGTATTCTTCCAGATTGTCGTTTGTTGGGTCGTATGTAGTGTTATCCTTCATCTCTATAGAGCGGAATTTAGACCACATCGAAAGGATGTTGTACTTGTTGGACCACATCTTTGCCGCCTTGCTCTTACCCTTGTTGCTCTTATGCAACTGATTGAGTTTGGCTATAAAGTCGGGTCTTTCGAGCTTGAGTTCGGCAACGATGTACTTCTCAATACTCTCCCAGCGAGCGTTTCTGCTGGCCTCCCAGTCGAAATACGTAGTTATGTTTTGGTTCTCCTTGAACCACGTCTCCCATTGATCTTTGATATAATCCTGTTTGTCGGAGTATTTCGGCTCATCAAAGAGGAAGGCAAGTTGTGGGGATAGTTTCTTTAAGGTATCCGTGCTAAGTGATTCTGTCGCCTCGTACTCACGGGTAATACGAACTCTTGTATCGTCGAAGTATTTGTCGTACGCATCTCCAATTCCTTTGTCGATAGACTCTGTGAGTGCCGTTAGTTGAGCGTCGTAGCAATCTTGTGCCATACCGAAGGCCTTGAGTTTCTCCCTGAAACGAGGGTTGTTCTGGCTTAGTTGCTTGACCATTTCGTCGTTTAGGCGCTGATAGATAAGCACCTGTTTGGTGTTTGCGCTGTGATAAACCTTATCCGAGAGGTATGTTGCAGCGGCTATTGCTCTATTGTTGTCGGGCAGGCAGATGGCAATAGTGAGTTTCGCCTCGTCATCTGCTGAGGCATCCACCAAGTAACGCTGGATGGCAGGGTGCTCTACGCTACCATTTATAAATTCCCACTCTATATCTATGAAGTCGTCGCCGAGGTAGTCACCACGATAGGGCGAGGTGCTATTTGGGTCGGTGAGGGGTGATATCCAGGGGTATAGGTCGTTGTTGTAGAGCGCGCTGTTCTCGCAGAAGTTCATCACATCGCGGCGACGTGCCAACAGGAACATATCCTTGAAACGCTCCATAAATTGGTGGCGCTCCTGCTTCATATTGCTATCGATAAATGTTATGCGTGTGCGCTTGCGTTTGGTCTCGAAGTTGGGGTAGTGTGCCAAGTGTGCGGCCTCGATTGCCATAGCGATACCCATACGCGACATTCCCACGATGACCAAATGAACGAAACTATTATCATCGCTCTTGATACCCTCGTAACCCTCCAGTGGAATGTAGAGACTCTTGTCTGTTGGCTCTGTAAGGTCTTGACATACAAGCACCTTTTGCGCCCACATCTCATAGTAGTTGAAGGGGCGGAAGTTAATCTTTTTGTCGTTGATGTCGGTGGTCTGGAAGAGGTTGAATGAGGTTTGGTACTCAAACATCATACGACAAACGAGTCGATTGTCGCCCGTATCACTCTCCTGGAAACGTGCCACACTTTCTGCCTCTTTGTTTATTAGTCGCAGACACTCCATATTCATTGTGTCGTGATAGGTCTCGATGCTGTCCGACAAACTATCCTCGCCCAAGATATAGACCTCCTCGGCCTTTCTTATGTACAACTCCTTAATCTCGTTCTCGGAGGTGCGTTCACCACTATATATTATCACACGCTTCTGCTGGGACTCCGAGATGTGTGAGTAGATGGTGTTGCGCACATCCTCTACGTTGCTCGATGTGAGGATTACGATGTAGGTGCTATCTGTCTTCTCGAATATGCGTTTTACGACGCTGACAACTAAGTCGTTAGCGCCGATGATGACATAGTGCTTTCTCCATCTAAGGAAGTGGTATCTTACGCCACCAGTAAGCCACTTATTCTTGCGGTTGTCTATCGAGCCGATGAGCGAAGTCACTAGCAAGCCATTGAGCAAGAAGATGCCGAGGATGGCAATTATTGCGCTCCACTGTCTGCCTCGAGGTGTTGTAGAGATGTGCTGATTTCCTGGGTCTATAAAGTGGTAATATACAGTCCAAAAGGTGGATGGCTCCCCTTGATATGCCTCAACCTCCTGTGCGTTCTTCTCTTGTTTGTATAGATTGTCGTCGCACACCAACTCCGTAGGGTCAATGTCTGGCGAGAGGCGATCGAGTGCTGAGGTGAGGAGCAAGGGGGTAAGAATTACTAGTGCCACCACCTTGTAGATGAATTTGCCGTAGACAAGTGTCCAGTCGAACCTTGCCTTGCGGAAGATGAAGAGCCACGCTCCTAACAGTATATAGATTAAGGCAATCAGTGCGCCAACGTCGATTATCCAATTCTGTGGGTGTGGGCAGAAGAATGCGTTGATTAGTGCAAAGAGACCATAGCCAACAGAGATAATGTCAAGGTACTGACCTATTAGGTGGATGTATCGAGTAAACAGTTGCTTCATAATAGCATCGTTTTTGGGTTGGTGTTTGAGTAAAGTCGATATTATGATTATTGATAGTATTTTGTCACAGCATAGTTAATACCTATAATTCTATCAATAAATGCGATACAAATATACGTATATTTTCTTAAATTTTTCCTATCTTTGTCCTTGAAAAGCATAGTTATAGACAAAATAAAGATAGATATACAATGAAATATATAGGAGCGCACGTAAGTGCATCGGGAGGCGTGGAGAACGCCATAAAGAACGCAAAGGAGATAGGTGCTACGGCATTTGCTCTATTTACCAAGAATCAGCGCCAGTGGATTGCGCCAGAACTCACCCCCTCGCAGATAACACTCTTTCGAGATTTGATGGCTAAGGAGGGCTTTAGCGCAGGTCAAATTCTTCCCCACGATAGTTATCTCATCAACCTCGGACACCCCGATAGTGATGGTCTTGAGAAGTCGCGTGACTCCTTCTTTGAGGAGATGCGCCGATGTGAACTCTTGGGTCTCGATCGCCTAAACTTCCACCCTGGTAGTCACCTCAAGCGTATCGACGAGGAGGGTTCGTTGCAACGTATTGCCGAGTCGATAAATATGGCGTTGGATAGGAGTAAGGGTGTTACTGCGGTATTGGAGAATACGGCAGGTCAGGGCTCGAACCTCGGCTATAAGTTCGAGCATTTGGCATATATCATTGATAGAGTGGAGGATAAGAGTCGTGTAGGTGTCTGCTTGGATACCTGCCACACCTTCGCTGCGGGTTACGACTTGCGTACTAAGGAGGCCTTGGATGCTACCTTCGCGGAGTTCGACCGTATTATTGGTTTTGGCTATTTGCGAGGTATGCACCTCAACGATGCTATGCGCCCATTGGGTAGCCGTATCGACCGCCACTCACCCCTTGGTGATGGTGAGATTGGCTGGGAGTGCTTCCGCTATATAGCCTCTGACCCTCGTTTCGACAATATTCCTCTTATCCTTGAGACTCCCGATGAGGCTCGTTGGGCAGAGGAGATTGCAAAATTGAAAGAGTTTGCAGCAGTGAAATAGTTTAGTATTGCGTATGGGAGTTATAGAGTTGATACTTATCTCGGTGGGTCTGGCTATGGATGCCTTTGCTGTGTCGTTGGGCAAGGGTCTCTCAGCCCGCAATGTGCGCCCTCGCCACGCCCTTATCGTAGGCTGTTGGTTTGGAGGTTTTCAGGGACTTATGCCGATAGTGGGCTACTTGTTAGGTCGCAGTTTCTCGGATGTTGTGGTGAGCGTGGACCACTGGATTGCCTTCGTGTTGCTTAGCCTTATAGGTCTAAATATGATACGTGAGGCTATTTGGGGCGACGAAGAGCAACATAATGCCGACTTTGGGCTACGTGCAATGTTCCTAATGGCCATTGCCACAAGCATAGATGCCTTGGCCGTGGGCGTTACAATGGCCTTCCTCGATGTCAATGTCTGGATAGCATCCTCGACCATTGGAGTTATCACCTTTATAATATCTGTCGTTGGACTCTATCTCGGCTCGCGTGTAGGTGCTAAATTGGGCGACAAAGCGGGTATCTTGGGCGGTCTGATACTGATTGCCATAGGCATAAAGATAGTAATAGAGCATTTGTTCTTTTAGACAAATGCTCTATTTTTTTATAACGTCGAGGAGGGGTTGCTATCTCTTGATAATAGCCTTAAGCGTTGCGCCTAACTCCGAGTTCTCCATTATGCCGTTAATCCTCTCGGCTCCCGCACCATATAGATATATAGGTATCATAGTACCCGAGTGTCCGTTTGTTGTCCAGCGATACTCTACGCCCTGCTCCGAAAGGCAGAAGTCGGAGTCGCAACTAACCAACGAGAGACCTCCTGTTTCGTGGTCGCCAGTCACAACTACGAGTGTTCCAGGATTTTGCTTTGCGAACTCCACGGCAACCTCTATAGCACCCATAAATCCCATCATCTCAACCTGTTGAGCCTCAGCGTTGTTGCCGTGGCCACAGCCGTCTATGAGTGAACCCTCTACCATTAGCACGAAGCCCTCGTTCGAGGATTTGTTGTTGAGGATGCGTAGGGCCTCTTGTGTGGCATTGCCAAGGTAGGCACCAGCGTTGTTATTCACCTCGTAGTCGCCAAGTAGGGCGATAACGCGGTCACTATCCTTTGTCTGCTTAACCTCATCCAACGATGTTGCCATTTTAAAGCCCTCGGTAGCGAGTCGCTCCGCTATGCCTTCGCCATATAACTCCTTGAAGTAGGCCATACCGCCACCGATAGCTACGTCGAGTGAGCTGCCGATAAGTTGCTCGGTAATAGTGAGATATTCGTGACGATTGGGGATGTGGGCGTAGAAGGCTGCTGGGGTGGCGTGCTGAAGGTAGGTGGTAACCACTACTCCCGTAGCCATTCCCTGGCCCTTGGCCAACTCCATTATCGACTCTACAACACTCTCATCGGCCGTAGTACCAAGGTAGGTGTTGTTAGTTTTAAAGCCCGTTGCTAAGGCCGTACCCGAGGCTGCCGAATCAGTGATGCGGTTATTTGCCGAGTATGTCTTCTGCAGGGCGATGTTTTCAGCCTGGTCAAATATCGTTGGGGCGTATCTGTTCTCGAGTTGCATCATCGATACTGAGGCTAAGCCCATACCGTCTCCAATAAGGAATATTATGTTCTTAACATCCTGAGCAACAGCGCTTGAGAGTGATAGCGCAAGAGAAGCTATAGTGATAAGTATGTAACGCATAACTATAAATTTTGAAAAACCATTACGTTGCAAAAATAGGAAAAAAAATTAATATATCTGTTGTGTGCAAGAAAAATATCAGTACAGATAGTTGTAGTGGGTATAGAATCTTAGATTGTAGCGCGATATAATATGAGCCTTCGATAATATCACGTGTATTTATAATCTTTTAAGATAATTCGATACAAGATATTTGTAATTTGAAAAATTAATCTTTAATTTTGTACTAAAGAACATAATGTATATTTGCCTATGATAATATAACAACTCAAAGACATATAATAATAAGGCGTTAAGTTTTTATTTCGGGATTCTGAAACTTCCACTTTTACTGAATGTCCCCAAGGAATAAAGTTTGACGCCCACGCTGTGTTTATCAGCGTGGGCTTTATTCCGTATATTGGGGGCAAAGGTTGTGGAAGACCGCAGAATCCGATATGAAGTGAATGAGTCCGCGCTTTTTTATTGTCTATACCCGTAGTCTTTTTTCAGGACTCCAGTCAATTAAGTAATGGTAAAATGAAAGCCACAAACAATTATGAAAAACTCAAAAATAATATTGGTGTTTGCCTTAGCCCTATTTCTAAGCTCTTGCTCACACCATAACTATTTACAGAAAACAGTTTGGGTTAATGTGTCGGAAACTAAAACAACTGAGACTCCTGCTACAATGATCACCAGTTTGGAGTTCATCACTGACTCAGATGTAGATATCTACAAGGCAGTAATGGTTGATTCGGACGTATTAGTAAAAACCTTCAAATACGCTGAAGGAAAGTATCAGGTAAATGGTAATCCTAAGCGTGAAGCTGGGATTAACATAACCGCAACAACACTAAATAGTGATAGTCTTATCATGAACGGCGTTTTCCGTAAGGATGAGGCGATTATTTTTGGCCAAGGGGATGAGAATATTAAGGCCTATGGAAAAACAAATATTCATTTACCTTAAAATTGTAGAAATATGAAAAGTAAAATAGCAATTATATTGGCTTGCCTATGTCTTGTTATGTCACCAGATGTTTCGTATGCCAAAGGTGGTAAATTTTGGAAGCAACTTGGTCGTTTGGTAGGTAAGGTAGCTGTAGCAACGTCGGCAGTAGTTGTGGATCGAGCTATTGAGAGTTGTGGTTATACCCAGGAAGAAGCTCGACAGTACACAAGGGATATTTACGATGCGTTTGGTGCAGATGTGACGAATGTCGAAAGAGGATTGGCTATTGCGGACTCAGAGAATAAGTATGAACAGATGAATATAGCCAAAGACTATGTGTTCGATATGGCGAAGTCTATGTCAAAGAATCAGGATTTTATCAATGTGATGCAAGAGCTTACAGATGCGCAACTATCTCATTTGGGCGATAAGTCTCAAGCTACAACCGCAGAGGAGCGATATACGATTGATACGACCTATATACGTCGCTACTCAAACTTGATGTATGATACGTATCAGATGGGGAAAGATAAAAAATCAAAATATCTCGCCAAGAAATTAAAAATCAAGAAACAGTTAATTGATAAAGGTGAGAATCCGGAGTTTGCTGACGAATTGGCAGCCTCTATTCTTGCAGTTCAAGAGAGTGAGTCCTTCTCAGAACAGGAGAAACGGGATTATTATCGTGCGTATGGTTTTATTGAAACTCCAGAGCAAGTCGCAGAAATTGCAGATGAAGTCTTAAATACTGATGAAGAGCAATTGTTGGAGGATGAGAATGCACAAAAAGAACTTGATAGATTGGAGGAAGAGCGTAGACAGCAGGAGGAAGAGCGTAGACAGCAAGAGATCGAAGCGAGAAATCGTGCTATAGCTCAAATCAACGAGACAATAGTTGGTAGCTATGTGTTTGATCAAGATGCGCTTGCTGATGAGCAGAAAGAGCAGTTGGATTATGTCGCCGAGTTGCTTAATAAGTACGAGGATCTTAATGTGGAGTTGATAGGCCATACTTGCAAGAAGGGTTATAAATCAGTAAATAATCGCATTGGCCTCCGTCGTGCAGAGACTGCTAAAACCTACTTAGTTGAGAAGGGCATTAGCGAGGAGCGTATTGAGACAACTTCTAAGGGCGAGAGCGAACCAATTATTGCGAATCCTACTCTTGACGAACTGAAGCAGAATCGTCGTGTTGAATTCCAGATCAAATAGTTAAAAAAAACATTAATACTAAAATCAGAAGTTATGAAAAAGATTTTGTTAGCAGTAGTATTTTGCTTTGGCGTATGTTACGCACAGGCACAAGCATTAACAGCAGCGGCAATCGCTAAGGCTATTACTTGGGCAGTTGGTACCAGTGCAACTGTTTATAAGTCAATACCAGATGCTGAATATACGGTGGAATTTAAAGGAAGTGATGGAGCTGCGTATGTTAAAGTGGATTCTGCGGATGAGGCAATTTTAGCAGCTATTACAGCATTGGAGAATGGTGCTGAATACGCGCACATCCGTTCGAAGTATCCGACAGTTCATCCATCTTGCCAAAACAAGAAATATACAAAAAAGGATATTGACTATCTGAGAAGTCGTCTATAGAGGGTGATTAATAAATAATCCCAACCGCAACATCGCAGATTATAATTGGTGTTGCGGTTTTTTTGTCCATCACTGAATAATATCGTGGTGTTTGTCTATTTTTGTGGCAATATGACTCCTCTGCCATTCAATAAATAGAGGTTGTGAAATGACATTTAAGCGCGAAATTAACTATGTTTATAGTTGAGTAGAAGAATATTGTAATAAAATACGTATCTTTGCAATAGTAAAAACGTAAAACTCAAGGAGGAAATTGTTTATGGCAGAGGTGCGAATGGCCGAGGATTGGAAGGCGTTGCTTTGCGAGGAGTTTGATAAGCCCTACTTTAATGATCTTGTTAGGTTTGTTAAGGAGGAGTATGCTCAAGGTGTTGTCTATCCTTCGGGTGCAAACATCTTTAGGGCCTTCGACAAGTGTCCCTTCGAGCGCCTTAAGGTCGTTATCATCGGTCAAGACCCCTACCACGGCCCAAATCAAGCCAATGGACTCTGCTTTTCGGTCAATGATGGCGTGGCCTTTCCTCCCTCGTTACAAAACATATTCAAGGAGGTGGCTAACGATATGGGTGTTACGATGCCAACTTCGGGAAATCTCGATCGCTGGGCAGAGCAGGGGGTGCTACTTCTAAATGCGGTGCTTACTGTAAGGGCGCACAATGCTGCCTCGCACGCAGGGCGTGGTTGGGAGCAGTTTACGGATGCCGTGGTGCGCACTGTGGCGGAGCGCAAGCAGGGCGTAGTCTATATGTTGTGGGGAAGTTATGCGCAACGTAAGGGCGCAATCGTAGATAGTGCTAAGAATCTCATTCTGAAGAGTGTACACCCATCACCATTGTCGGCCTACAGAGGCTTTTTTGGCTGTAAACACTTCTCTTCGGCAAACGCCTATCTCAGCAATTTAGGCAAGGAGCCTATCTGCTGGTAGGGAGGCTATGCGTCTATGCCCTTACTCTTTCTATACTGCTTGGGCGAGAGGCCTGTGGCGCGCTTGAAGTATTTGCCGAAGAAGGATTGGTTCGGGAAGTTCAACTCCACGGCAATCTGCTGAATATTCATACTTGAGTTCTGGAGCAGGGCGCGTGCCTCAAGAATTACGTGGCTCTCGATCCAACTTGTCGCAGAACGGCCCGTATGGGTCTTTATCAGTTTAGAGAGATACTTTGGCGTAAGGCAGAGTTTGTCGGCGTAGAAATTTATGAGCCTCTCCTCGCGGTAGTGTCTCTGTACCAAATCTATAAATCGCTCAACAATATTGCTCTTCGTGGGGTTATTCGTGCGCTCGCACTTGTTGAAATGCGATATTCCACCATAGTAGAACACACGTATAAGGTTTTCGATGGCCTGCAGGCGGAATGGATTTTCAGTATTCGATGCCGTGCGGTAGAGAATGGCGAAGAAGAGGTGAGCCGTAGAGAGGTTGTCGTCGTCGATGTCAGTAACGGGGTTGTTGTATAGGTCCATATACTGGCGTTGCCAACTTGGAAGGTTGAGCGTGTCGATGAATCGCTGCGACAAGGCGATGGCATATCCATCTAAGTCCTCGCTGTGTCCCATAGGCTCTAATATCTGGCCTGGAAGGAGGGTGATAAGTTGTGCGCTCTTTACGTCAAACTCCCTGAGATTAATCTTGAGACGACACTCTCCCGATGTGCATATCACGATAACGGCGTGCGCAAGTTTGCGAGGCTCGAAGGGGATATTCAATGAGGGGTTGTCCTTGAACGAGAATAGTATGAGGTCGTCACCGATAGCGATAGTATCGGTAGGGGCCTGGTCAAACTCTATGTTATGAATAAAACGTCTCATCTCTTTATAGATTAGGCTCATTGCTAATTCATTATGCAAAGTAACGAAAATATAAATAAGTTATGTTACTAATTCGACCTATTGACCAATATAGGGGCGTAAAAAGTATAAATTTTATTGAGTTAAAGATCTTCTTGGGGCGAAGTGGGGCCTTAATGACCCAATCTGTGGGCTTGAGAATATTACGATTGTTGATAACTTATCTCTATTAAATTTGTAGTTGTTGTTGAAAATTTGCTATCTTTGGAAAAAAATATCGCTATGGCAAAATTTATTGTTGAGGGTGGTCATCGTCTTCGAGGTGAGATAGTGCCACAAGGAGCCAAGAATGAGGCACTTCAGATTATATGTGCGACGCTTCTAACGAGTGAGCGTGTAGTTCTTCATAACGTACCTATCATTGCTGACGTTATGCAACTCATCGAGTTGTTGCGTATGATGGGTGTGAAGGTTGAGCGCTTGTCGGATGACGATTTCGCTTTCCAGGCCGACAACATCGATTTGGAGTATTTGCGCTCGGCAGACTACCATAAGCGTTGCCGTCGCCTACGTGGTTCGGTGATGATGATTGGTCCATTGCTCACCCGCTTCGGCGTGGGTTATATGCCTAAGCCTGGTGGTGATAAGATTGGCCGTAGACGCCTCGATACCCACTTCCTCGGCTTCCAAAAACTTGGTGCCGACTTCAACTTTGACATTAGCGATGAGTTCTATACCGTGGAGGCAAAGCGTCTCAAGGGTACCTATATGCTCCTTGACGAGGCCTCTGTTACGGGAACAGCCAATATCGTGATGGCGGCAGTCTTGGCCGAGGGTCGCACAACGATATATAATGCTGCGTGCGAGCCATACCTTCAGCAGTTGTGCAAGATGTTGAACCGTATGGGTGCTAAGATTTCGGGTATCGCATCGAACCTCTTGGTTATTGATGGTGTTGAGTCGTTGGGTGGCACGGAACATACTATGCTTCCAGATATGATTGAGGTGGGTAGTTTTATCGGTATGGCGGCAATGACTCGCTCGGAACTCACCATCAAGAATGTGTCGTACGACAACCTCGGAATTATCCCACAGCAGTTCGCTCGTATGGGCATTACCTTCGAGCAGCGCGGTGACGATATCTATATTCCTGCTCAGGAGAACTATAGCATCGAGAGCTTTATCGATGGCTCAATTATGACCATTGCTGATGCTCCGTGGCCAGGCCTTACACCCGACCTGCTCTCTATCTTCTTGGTTGTAGCCACTCAGGCTAAGGGCTCGGTGCTTATCCACCAGAAGATGTTCGAGAGTCGCCTCTTCTTCGTGGACAAACTTATAGATATGGGTGCGCAGATTATCCTTTGCGACCCACATCGTGCTACAGTTATTGGTCTCGACCACCGCTTGCCTTTGCGTGCCGCTAATATGACCTCGCCAGATATTCGTGCGGGTGTGGCATTGCTCATTGCGGCTATGAGTGCCGAGGGTACAAGTACCATCCAGAATGTCGAGCAGATCGACCGTGGTTATAGGGATATCGACAAGCGTTTGAATGCCCTCGGAGCAAAGATTATCCGTGTGGATGAGTAACATTAAATAATATAGTAGGAAGAGATGTTTTTAGAGAATAACAAGCATAAAGGATGGATTGAGGTTGTCTGTGGCTCGATGTTTTCGGGTAAGACAGAGGAACTTATCCGTCGTATGAAGCGTGCGCAGTTTGCCAACCTCAAGGTCGAGATTTTCAAGCCTTCGATTGATGTTCGCTACTCGGAGCAGGAGGTTGTGTCACACGATGCTAATGCTATCCAATCGACCCCTGTGGAGTCGGCACAGAACATATTGTTGTTGGCTTCGGATGTTGATGTTGTAGGTATCGACGAGGCTCAGTTCTTCGATGACGGCATTATTGAGGTGTGTCGCAAGTTGGCTGATAGTGGTATTCGAGTTATTGTGGCAGGCTTGGATATGGACTATATGGGCGTGCCATTTGGCCCTATGCCAGCGCTTATGGCTACGGCGGAGTATGTGACTAAGGTACACGCCATTTGTGTTCGCTGTGGTGATTTGGCACACCACTCCCACCGCCTCACGGCCGATGATAAGCAGGTGCTCTTAGGTGCGCACGACACCTATCAGCCCATCTGTCGTCACTGTTTTAATGAACTTAGAAAGAAGTAAATATACATATGCAAAAGGCTGTAGATAAGTGTGTTGAGGTACTTCGTGAGGGTGGTATTATTCTCTATCCTACGGATACCATTTGGGGCATCGGCTGTGATGCCACCAACGAGGAGGCTGTTGCTAAGGTCTATGCGCTGAAGCAGAGCGAGGATAAGCACTCTATGTTGTGCCTCTGTCGTGATGCCGATATGGTTGTGCGCTATGTCAATCGTGCGCCAGGCATCGCCTTCGAGGTTATGGAACTCTCGGATAAGCCCCTTACGGCTATTCTGCCTGGTGCTACGGGTGTGGCTAAGTCACTCATACCTGAGACAGGGACTTTGGGTGTGCGCATCCCTCAGCACGACTTCTGTCAGGCGCTGTTGCGTAAGTTCGGCAAGCCTATTGTATCTACCTCGGCAAATATCTCTGGCGAGGAGGCTGCCAAGCGTCTTAAGGATGTCGATGAGCGCATCATCAAGGGTGTGGACTATGTTGTAAACCCACGTTTCGAGGGTAAGCCTACGCTCAAGCCAAGTTCTATTATCTCGTTCGGCGAGGGTGGCGAAGTGGAGATTATACGTAAATAGTTTTAGTCCTATGGCAAAGCAATTGACAACCCCTATACAGAAGCGTTTTTCGGACGTGGACTCCTTTATGCACGTCAATAATATCTGGCAACAGAGTTACTTCGATATGGGTAAGACGGACTTCTATGTCAAGGTATTAGGCATCCCTGGCGTCTTCGATAGGTTGCGCATCATTACCGCCTCGACCCATACCGACTATTTCGGTCAGGTGCGCCTTATGGATGATATCGTTGTCACTACCGACATCAGCCGTTTGGGTAATAAGAGTATGACCCTCCACCAGCGTATTATGAGCGGTGATAAGTGCCTTACGGAGAGTAGTTCCGTGATGGTTGCTTTCGACTTTGAGCTGCAGCAGACCGTGACCATCCCCGACGAGTGGCGTACAAAGTTGGAGGAGTATCTTGTCCATTCGGAGGGTTAAAAGTTCCGTTCATACATAAAAAATAGCCATCGGGTAAATTAATCCGATGGCTTTTCTTTTTATGTTCTAAGATTTTACGTAACTTTGTGCTTTGGTATGTGCGCGCGCCAACTCGCGTGTGTGGGCGTCGCCATAGCGTATTTGACACGAACAATTAACTAAAATACAACGCAAATGAAAGCACTACGTTATTTTATGCTTGCCTTGATGGCGACGCTCTTCGTTGCAGGTTGTGGTGATGATCCACTCCGTACCCCTGCGACACCTCCAAGCACTGGAACCGAGACTCCAGGTGGTGGCAGTCAGAATGGTGGTGGCTTTGTCCTTGATGAGACCAAGGATTATCCATTCATCTCTACCTACCCTTCGTTTGTCTCTCCTGAGACTACCGAGACAGTAGTTGTTATTCTCAATGCTAAGGGTACTGCAATTGAGGGTTTTACAGGTGATTTGTATGCTCACACAGGTGTTATTACTAACCTCAGCGGCGGTAATTCGGATTGGAAATATGTTAAGGCTGAGTGGACGGAGAATACCTCTGCTTGTAAGTTGGAGAAGCACGGCAATGACCTTTGGACACTCTATATCACAGGTGGTCCTCGTGCTTTCTATGGCGTTCCAGAGGGTGAGACAATCAAGAAACTCGCCTTTGTATTCCGCTCTGCTGATGGCACTAAGGAACTCAAGGACAACGGTAACGATATCTTTATCAATACCGTAGAGGAGGGTCTCTCTGTTATGATTGAGTCACCTAAGCACGGCTCAGTTCTCACTATCGGTCAGGAGTACACCGTTGTTGTTAAGCAGCAGGCAGCTACCTCTGTAACTCTCTATCGCAACGATGCTGAGGTGGCTACAACCGACCAGGAGAGCATCGAGTATGTGTTTACTCCTACAGTATGTGAGGATATCACCTTCAAGGCTGTTGCTACCAATGGCACTGAGACCGTTGAGCAGAGCATCAGCGTTGCTGTGTTGGGTACTACTCAGGATGAGCCACGCCCTGCAGGTGTAGGCAATGGTGTTACAGTAAATGGTGACGAGGCGACCTTCGTGTTGTTTGCTCCAGGCAAGGAGTCGGTTATCTTGTTGGGTGACTTCAACGACTATGCACCAACCAACGAGCATATGATGAAGCGTGACGGCGACTACTTCTGGATTACCGTTTCAGGTCTTCAGCCAGATGTAGAGTATGGCTACCAGTTCTTTGTCGATGGCTCTATAAAGGTGGGTGATCCATACGCTACCAAGATTCTTGACCCTTGGAACGATAAGTGGATTGAGGCTTCGGTATATCCTAACTTGAAGCAGTACCCATCGGAGTACACAACAGATATCGTCTCTGTCTTCGAGCTCAACCCTGATGAGTATCAGTGGACCGCTACCAACTACCAGCGTCCTGCCGAGAACTCGTTGGCAGTCTATGAGTTGCTTATTCGTGACTTCACCACCGAGGGCTCTATCGATGCTGTAACTGCGAAACTCGACTATATCGAGACTTTGGGTGTTAATGCTATCGAACTTATGCCTATCCAGGAGTTCGACGGTAACGACTCTTGGGGTTATAACCCTTGCTTCTACTTCGCTGCCGATAAGGCATACGGTACCGAGGAGGCATACAAGAGATTTATCGACGAGTGCCATAAGCGCGGTATCGCTGTAATCCTCGACGTAGTATTCAACCACGCTACAGGTCAGTTCCCATACGCTAAGATGTGGTGGGACTCTTCGAAGAATTGCACCGCTGCAGATAACCCATTCTTCAACGTCTCTGCACCTCACAACTTCAGCGTTTACCACGACTTCAAACACTTGTACGAGCCTACACGTCAGTACTTTAAGGAGGTGCTTCAGTTCTGGTTGCGAGAGTACAATGTCGATGGTTTCCGCTTCGACCTCACTAAGGGTCTTGTTCAGAACCCTGGCAACTACGATGCTGGTGGCTACTCTGCTGAGCGTATCGAGATTTTGAGCGACTACGCTAACGCTATCCGCGAGGTTGATCAGGATGCTTACGTTATATTTGAGCATTTCTGCGACCAGGGTGAAGAGACCGAGTTGTACAATAGCGTAGGTGGTCTCTGCTGGAACAATAACGCTTTGGGTGGTTATGCCGAGTCTGTTATGGGCTGGTACGATAATGGCTCTACCGATGGTGCTTATTGGAGTGTTATGGGTGACCTTCAGAATAATAACTGGAGTCAGGATATCGCTCTTAACGTCGTTAGCGGAACTATGTATGTAGCTCAGGATGTTATCTTTGCAGATGCCAATAAGGAGGGTTGTTGCTTCAAGATTCGTAAGAATCGCGATTGGAACACCTCTTACGGCGTAACAGACAAGAATAAGAAGCATAGTTTGGGTGCTGCAATCTCGCTCAATGGTAGCGCAAATGTTTTGATGGATGTTTCGGTTGGTGTTAAGTATGATATCTACTTCGACGCAGCCTCAATGACAGTGTATGTAATGCCTGATGGTCAGAAGCCAGCAGCCCTTGCAGCAATGCAGAGAATGATGTCTACACGTGCGGGTGAGAACAAGAGTAGTTTTGCCGACTTCAAGCGTGGCCGAATGAACAATATCGAGACCCACGATGAGGAGCGTATCGGCTATAAGACAATCACTTGGGGTCAGGAGTACGTGAAGAACGATTGGGCTGTTGCCAGCAAGCGTATGCAGGCTGTCTACGCCTTCCACTTCCTCACTCCATATCCAAAGATGATGTGGCAGTTTGGTGAACTTGGCTACGACGTATCGATCAATGCTAACGATGCGGGTGTTGTAGGTACTGGTGATGAGTATCGTACCCACCGCAAGCCTGTTCGTTGGAACTACTTCGAGGATGTAAACCGTCGTGCTTTGTACGATGCTATGTCTAAGTTTGTCTCTTGGCGTACCGACCACGAGGACTACTACGGTCAGGACAATCTCCCAGTTCACACTTGGAATGTTGGTGACGTAAATATGTCGGGTAAGGTACTTGTTATGGATAAGGTTATCGTTGTTGCTAACTTCACAAATGCGGAGGCAACTACCACAGTGTCAGTTCCTTCGGCTGGAGAGTGGACTAACCTTATGACTGGTGGCTCGATGATGCTTGGCTCTACCCACGACTTTACGTTGGCAGGTAGCGACTACATCATCCTTGTACGCGAATAATTCAAAGTAGTATAAGTCTTTAATGTTGAGGAGGGTTGTTTGATGGGCTTTGGTCTGTCGAACGACCCTCCTCTTTTTGTTGTTTACCTACTTGGCGAGTGCTGTTTTGGCGAATTGGGCCATATTGTATATTTATGCTCTATATGTCGGAATATTCGGGTAATATGCACGTTGTTAGAAAAAAAACACTATCTTTGCGCGGATATACTCTTAAATAGGTATTGACGAATACACACTAATAACCAAATATTTAACTTTTATGAAAAACATTACAAAGAGACTATTTGCATTGGTTGCTGCTGTAGTGGCTATTGCAATTAGCGCTTGTACCCCTGACACCCCAACCAACGATGACCAGAAAGCGGTGGCTACCGTTGAGGTGAAGGTGGTAAATGTTACACCTAACGGTGCTGACATTGAGGTAACAACGCAGAACATCAAGGAGTTCGCTTATATGCAGCGTGAGGAAGCGTTGGATGTTACTGCAATTTTGCAGGCTGGTGAGAAGCGTACTATCGCTGAGCCAGCAACAACTACAACAACCCAGATTAAGATTCAGGGTCTTGAGAATTACACTAATTACAAGGTATTCTTTGCCTTCCGTAAGTCTGACAACTCATTCTTTGAGGAGGTTAAGGTTGCCGAGTTCACCACTACAGGCTATGGTGACAAGGTACTTACCGTTACCGACCAGAAGTGGGATGGTTTCGCTGTACACGTACAGATCCCAGAGGAGGTTAAGGAGCGTGGTAATGCCCTTCGTTACGCAGTAACATCTTTGCCGATGTACAACTACAAACGCATAGTTTACCAGAACATTGAGCCAGATATGCTTCTTTACAATGCTGGTCTGTATACTGCTGAGGATAAGGATATTATCTACGACGAGGAGCACAACTACGAGACGGATGAGAATGGTGAGATTATTGAGGGTGGTGCATCGTATAGCGACCCTATCGTTCCTGGTCAGCCAAACGTATTCCTCGTAGGTGAGTTTGCTTGGATGGACGATGAGGAGGATCCTATGTATCCTTCCGGTTGGGAGCCAGGCTACTACGCTGCTTTGTTCGACTGGGCGAAGTGGTATGAAGAGAAAGATAATACAGATATTTACGACTGGACCAACAAGAGATACTGGACTGGTTACTTCGAGCGTTTGGATGTTATGTCTCTTGAGCCAGAGGTATTGGAGACTGGTGTTGAGATTAAGGTTACTGATAAGACCCCTATCAACGCTTGCGTAACAATCACTCCAAAGGATGAGATTTTGAGCTACTGCGTAATCATCTGTACTGATAGTGAGCTTGAGCAGGATTACTTGCCTCTTATCAACAACGATGAGAAGCACCTCCGTTGGCTCACTGGCTCATACTTTGCTATGATGACTCTTGGTGCTCAGACTATGAGTGGTACTAATGAGATTTGGATTGGTGGCAATGGAGGTTGGTTCCTTGACACTAAGGGTATGGCAGGTATGACTCTCAATGTATTGGTTGCTGGTCTTGCTGACCGTGATGGTAAGATTCAGAGCTTCGACACTGTTAAGTTCACTTTGCCAGAGGTAACTCTTCCAAAGCCAGAGATCGAGGTTACTCCAGTTGATTCAGACGATCCTTTTGCTGTATCGTTCAACATCAAGAACCCTAACTGGAAGGAGAACCCTATCAGTGAGGCTAAGTTCGCTTGTAACTACGTTCGTGAGTACAACGCTATCCTTAAGGAGTACTCTTACTCATCACTTATCAAGAGTATGGGTTACCCATTCAATAAGGCAGATATCGAGCAGATCAACTCTGACGCTGGTTTCCTCTTCACAGTATCAAGCCGCGATAACGAGACTACTCGTTTGGCTGTCTTGGCTTACAACTGGGAGGGTAGCAGCAACAACCCAGATGACGTTAATTCTAAGGCTGTTTGCGAGAACACTACTGCACACGCATACTTCCCAGCACGTGTAAACTCTTCATTGTTCACAGAGCTCCTTGGCGAGTGGGAGGCTACAGCACCTATGGTGAACTACACTGCTGAGACTGATGCTGAGGGTAATGCTACTGGTGAGTATGTTGCTGAGGCTGTAGGTAACTACACTTCTGCAGTAACTATCGCTTCAGGCGTTGAGATTCCTGCAACTTTGCCACAGGAGGTCTACGACTTGTATGGCTCTGCAGGTTACGACAAGGATGCAGTAGATGAGTTGTATGCTGAGTTCGTTGAGATCGCTACTTTGTACAACGCACGTACACGTGGTTTCAACCGTTTGCTCTGCCTTGGTTACAACTTCGCATCTCCTGACTACTTGCTCGATATGGTTGCTGAGCCATACGATTTGTTCACCGCTAAGGATTACTCAGTAAGCCAGGTAAGTTATATGTTCTACGATTTCGGTCCAAAGTGGAACCTTGAGATCGACAAGGATGGCAATGTATGGTTGCCACTCGATATCGAGCGTGAGTTCCCATTGGAGGCATTTAACTTCGGTCTCGACTACACATTCTATATGTTGGCTGTAGGTCAGAAATCTTACCTCGGTGGTGATGTTTACGACGACAAGGGCAAGCTCGTTATTGAGGCTCGTTTCCCAGTAGAGGTTTCTGAGGACAAGAACACTCTTACTATCAAGCCTATCGTTTACAAGAATGATAAGGGTGAGGTTATTGAGACCTACTATCCTTGCGTAGCACAGTTGCAGATGGGTATGGCTACTCCACTTAACCCACGTGTTGGTGGCGAGGTAGTTCTTACTCGTAAGGGCGTTTCTACTCAGTCTAAGGTGGCTAACAAGTCATTCGGTCAGACTACATCTAATGCCGTTGAGTCTATGGGTGAGGCTCCAGTACCTATGAAGCGTTCATTCACTATGACTCCTATGAATCCTGATGCTCCTAAGGTTATCAACCGTTTCGTTGTTGAGAACCCTATCGAGGCAGGTTCTGAGGCATTCCACAAGCGTGCGCGTGCATACGTTGAGAGCGTCTACGGTCCACTCAACTAACGTAGACTAACATACATTTGCGGTGCGCCTACCTTCGAAGTAGGCGCATCGCTTTTTTTATTGGTAAATATTCGCTATATTTGTATGACTAAACTCTATTGACCTATGGCAGATAACTACCTCGAGAAAAAGATGGAGGACTACCGAGCCTCACAACCTACCAAGCGTCGCACGGCGACCCTGCGTAGACTCCTGCTCCATAATCGCAGTTACCGTGGCTACGATAACTCCTTCGTGGTGCGCGAAGACCAGTTGCGACGTATTATCGAGGTCGCTACGCTATGCCCTTCGGCACGTAATCAGCAGGTGTTGCGCTTTAGGCCTGTGCTTAGCGATGAGTGCCATAAGGTGCTTAGCCATATACGTCTCGGAGGTGCTTTGCCCGAACTGCATCTGCCATTTCCGGGCAGCGAGCCTAATGCCTTTGTGGTGATATGCTCTACGGTCGAGGAGTCGAAATATGTCGATATGGACCTCGGCATCGTTGCGCAGTCGATGCTATTGCAGGCCACGGAGATTGGCTTAGGCGGTATCTGTATCGGTGCCTTCGACCACGAGCCTATCAAGGAGGCGTTGAATCTCCCCTACGAGCCGTTGTTGGTGTTGGCCATTGGTCGCCCAAAGGAGAGCATAGAGTTGGTGGAGTGTCACGAGGGCGACTCGCTGACCTACTATCGCACCAATAATATTCACTACGTACCAAAACTCTCGCTCGATGATCTAATACTTAAATAGCCTATGAAACGCTCATTACTCGCTCTTCTATTTTTGTGCATAGGATGCCTCGTCGCCTCTGCCGAGGAGCATCCCTACTGGGAGCAACCAGAGGTATTCGCTATAAATAGGCTCCCTGCAAGAGCTACACTCACCCCCTATACCTCCTTCGCTGAGGCACTCCAGCGTGGTGAGTCTCAGTGGGTCAAGGATATCAGTGGGGATTGGAAGTTTCATTGGACTGCCACCCCTGCCGAGGCCCCCGAGGGCTTCGAGGCTGTGGGTTACGACGATGGGGCGTGGGCAACTATCCCCGTGCCAGGTAATTGGGAGATAAATGGCTATGGCGTGCCTATTTATACCAATGTGAACTATCCGTTCCCGAAGAATCCGCCATTCATTCCCCACGACGATAACCCTACGGGATGCTATCGCCATAGTTTCCAACTCCCCGAGGCGTGGGAGAGCAGACGTGTGATTCTCCACTTCGAGTCAGGATTGGCCGCTATGGAGGTGTGGCTCAATGGCTCATCGGTGGGCTATGCCGAGGGTACGAAGACGGCGGTGGAGTTCGACATCACGCCTTATATCGTTTCGGGAAAAAATCTCCTTGCTGTTAAGGGCTACCGCTGGTCGGATGGCTCTTACCTTGAGGATCAGGACTTCTGGCGTCTCTCGGGTTTCGACCGAGGTGTGAAGATCTATAGCGTTGATGATGTGCGCATTGCCGATGCCTTTGTTATTGCCGACTTGGACAAGGGGTATAAGAGTGGTCTATTGGATGCACGTGTGACGTTAGAGAATAGTGGCAAAGAGCCGTTTAGCGGTGTTGCAGAGTTGTTCCTCGTCGATGCCAAGGGCCTCTCGATAGTAAATCAGAAACGAGAGGTCGCCATAGATGGCGGAGCGAGTCTTGAACTTACCTTTACTAAGGTTGTGGACAAGGTCAAGCAGTGGAGCGACGAGCATCCCAACCTCTACACTACGGTGGTGGTGCTTAGGGGTGAGGATGGCGCAGTTGTGGAGGCTACCTCTGTTCGCACAGGTTTCCGCAAGGTCGAGATTCGCGATGCTCAGTTGTTGCTCAATGGTAAGCGACTGATGATTAACGGAGTGAACATCCACGAGCATAACCCTGCTACGGGCCACGTCATCAACCGCGAACTGATGCTTAAGGATATCGCCCTGATGAAACAGCATAACATCAACGCTGTGCGCACCAGCCACTATCCTCAGCCTACCGAGTGGTATGACCTCTGCGACGAGTACGGCATCTTGCTCGTAGATGAGGCAAATATCGAGGCGCACGGCTGTGGCACGGGTTGGCACGAATCATATCCCGACTTTCACCCCTCGCATCGTGCCGAGTGGAAGGGTGCGCACCACGACCGTGTGCGTGCTATGGTCGAGCGTGACAAGAACCACCCCTCGGTAATCCTATGGTCTATGGGTAACGAGAGCAGTGATGGTGAGGTCTATGGCGAGATGTACAAGTGGATAAAGGAGCGTGACAGAAGTCGCTTCGTGCAGTTGGAGCAGGGCTATGGCGGACCACATACCGATATCGTCTGCCCAATGTACCCACCAATGGGCGAGTTCCGTCGCTACGCCGAGCGTACCGATATGCGTAAGCCATATATCTTGTGCGAGTTTGCCCACGCTATGGGTAACTCGACGGGAAACTTTAGGGAGTACTTCGATATTATGGAGGGGCATCCACATATGCAGGGTGGCTTTATCTGGGATTGGGCCGACCAGGGTATAGATGCTACGGGCCGTGACGGTCGCCACTACTGGGGTTATGGCGGTGACTTCGGCGCTTGGATGTACCCCCACGACGAGAACTTCTGCTGTAATGGTATAGTCTCTCCCGACCGTACGCCCCACCCAGGTATAAACGAGGTCAAGAAGGTATATCAGGATATCAATTTCGAGATGGTTGATGATGGTAAAGTTAGAATAATCAACGACTTCAATTTCAGAGACTTATCAGAGTATGCCTTCAGCTATGAGGTGTTGTGCGAAGGCCATTCAGTTGCCTCTAACGAGATTAAAGGGGTGAGTTGCAAGGCTGGAGAGAGTGTGATAGTGGGTGTCGAGTTGCCTGAGAAGATGGCTGACAAGGAGTATATGCTTAACCTTTACGCTAAGCAGAACGCCTCGCATCCCCTTATCCCACAGGATTATGTCGTTGCTACAGAGCAGATTGTCTTAAGCAACTACAACTTTGACCATACTGTGCCTACGGGAACTCTTGAGATTGAGCGTGGCGAGGGCTGGTTGGTGGCATACGCCAAAGAGGTGGGTGTCTTGTTTAATACGCGAAATGGCCGCTTGGAACGCTATGTCGCAGATGGTAAGGATATTATGGTGCAGTTGCCAGAGCCTTGGTTCTGGCGTGCGCCAACAGATAACGACTGGGGTGCAGGTTTCCAGCGCACGGCAAATGTGTGGCGCACAAATCGTGGCCGCACCATCGACTCCTCTGTCGAAGAGTTTGAGGATAGGGTAGTTGTGCGCAATGTGAGGGAGTTGGTAGATGCACCGTCACTCTTTACCACGACCTATACCTTTATGGCAGATGGTTCGCTCAAGGTAGAGGTCGATTGGGAGCGCAAGGGCGAGTTCGTGCCAGAGTTACCTCGTCTGGGAATGCGTATGATCTTTGGCGAGGAGTACAAAAACTTCACATACTACGGTCGAGGCCCTTGGGAGAACTACTCGGATCGCAAGGAGTCGTCGTTTGTGGGGCTCTACGAGCAGAGTACCGACGAACAGTTGTTCCCATACGTGCGTCCTCAGGAGTCGGGAAATAGGTGCGATGTGCGTTGGTTGGAGCTCACCAATGGCGAGGGCGTTGGTATCCGTGTTGAGGGTCTGCAACCCCTCAGTGTGAGTGCTATGCCTTACCGCTCGGAGGATCTCGATCCGGGATTCACGAAGAAGCAGATGCACTACTCCGATAAAGAGCCTCGCAGGGAGGTTGTCTTGCACGTAGACCTCGCTCAGCGAGGCTTAGGTGGCGACCAATCTTGGGGAGCCGAGCCTCACGACCCCTATCGCCTCACTGCCGATAACTACTCCTATGGTTATATCATCCGCCCGATAGTTAAGTAACGGGTAGCGTTTAGATGGTTGTAAATTATTGAGTAGCTTTGAGTTAGAAAACATTTAAAATATTATACTATGAAGAGTTTGAAAGGTTTATTTATGGTTGTGTCACTCGTGCTGTCGAGTGTAATGTTCTCTTGTACTACAACGAATGGTGTTGAGGATGGTGGTACAAACCCTCCTGCTGAGGAGCCAGAGAGCAATCTAGTGTCAAAACTTACTATTAAGGATATTGACAATAACTATGATGTAATCCTCCAATTCAAGTATGAGGGTGACAAAATCGTAGAGGTCTACTACGCGGAGAACGATTTGGTGAACCCTGAAGACTCGGATTGGGAGAGGATTGGTGTTGAGTACACGGCAAAGGATAAGATTACGATTAAGTTGCTCGACTCAAGTGATGATGAGTCAGGTGAGGAGTTTCAACTATTTCTTGATAGCAATGGACTCGTTAAGGATGATGTTATGGGCGACGAGTATAAGTATAGTAATGGCTATCTGTCTCAGTATATATTTGAGGATGGCCAGACTTATGTCTATAACTACGAGTGGAAAGGTGGTAATATGACCAAAGTTAGTTGCGCGGCATCAGATGAGACAACAGAGTGTAGTTTGTCATACAATGCCCAGAGCCAGAGTATGGTCAATATGAATCTAAATAACTTGGTGTGCTTCTACTGCGACTTAGATGTGATGCTTCCCACGCCACTTTGTGAGGCGTTAGGCCTGACAGGTATAAAATCTAATAACCTTGTAGCATCACTTGAGTCTACCATTGCCGAGAATGGTGGTAATCCTCGTAAATCTTCGGAGGTGGAGTTTGAGTGGAAGTACGATCAGAAGGGCCGCCCATCAAGTTGCGATGTTAATGAGTCGTGGTACTCCAGCGAGGGTGAGCGATTTGTCTATCGTTATGATGTAGAGGTTGTGTATAAATAGGACTATTGGTAACAAACTCTAAAAAGATAGGGCGTGTTCGATAGAGAACACGCCCTTCTTCTTTGATCGGGAGTCGATTAGTTGCAACCGCCACAGTCGCAACCGTCACCACACTCGTGGTCGCCACAACTGCCACCGCAGTCGCCACAACCGCAACCACCACCCATAATCTTTGAAAGATCCTCTGGAGTAGTGTCGCGTACCTCAACAACGGTAACGTCGAAGTTCAAGGTCTTACCAGCCATAGGAGAGTTGAAGTCCATAACTACGACCTCCTCCTTAACCTCCTTAACAACGCCCATCATAGGACGACCGTCAGAGGTAGACATAGGAATCTGGCTGCCTACGAAGAGGATGTCCTCAGCGATCTTGCCGTCGATCATAAATACAGTCTTAGGCAACTCTACGATAGCCTCCTGCATAATCTCGCCGTAGCCATCCTTTGGCTCGAGGGTGAATGATACTGACTCACCTGGCTCCTTGCCCATAACTGCCTCCTCGAACTTTGGAAGCAACATACCCATACCGCAGATGTACTGCAATGGCTGTCCTGGCTGTGACTGGTCTGCAATCTGACCATCTACTGTAAGTGTATAATCTACATATACGGTCTTACCCTGCTCTACTTTCATATCTCAGTTTTTTTAAGTTAATAACCCTTTTTTCTAAAAAGTGTTGCAAAGATAACTACTTGAGTTGTAGTTGCCAAATTTCAGTGACACAAAATTTATAATTGTTTCCGATGAGACTATACGCAAAGCCTATATTATATATATAGGTATAGTGCTGAAAACTGGGGTGATACGAAAAAAAATGGGGTTATCACAAAAAAAAATGGCAATAGTGTTTCGTGTTTCACAAAATAGTTATATATTTGCACTCGATTTTCCGCTAAAGCGTAGCGACGTATGGCGGTTAGTTCTTTGAAAGGGCTTGTTTGAATATTTTTTTGAAAAAAGTTTGCAAAAAATTTGCAAATATGAAAAATGTTCGTACCTTTGCAACCCGAAATGGTCATATGCCGATGTAGCTCAGTTGGCCAGAGCAGCTGATTTGTAATCAGCTGGTCGGGGGTTCGAATCCCTCCATCGGCTCAGAACTTGAAACGTGTTTCGAAGTTCAGACATATTGGGAAGATACCAGAGTGGCCAAATGGGGCAGACTGTAAATCTGCTGGTTTTTACCTTCGGTGGTTCGAATCCATCTCTTCCCACGATGATAACCGGTCGGAGTTGTAGGTGCTTGCAAGTTGCGGGCGATAGACAAGCTCTGAACGGTGTATTTTTGCGGAAGTAGCTCAGTTGATAGAGCAATAGCCTTCCAAGCTATGGGTCGCGAGTTTGAGCCTCGTCTTCCGCTC
>JAFZFP010000028.1 GCA_017555905.1 Alistipes sp.
CGATGGTCTCCTTTGTCGAAACGGCGGACCTGCACAAAAACACGTGGTCATTCGACATATCCTTGAATGCCACTAAACGATAATTCTCTGGATGAATACCCTTTTTCATTTTCGTCTTTTTGTTATAATTAATATTGCAATCATTAATTCGGCGACAAAGGTAATACAATTTTTTGTTTCTGCAACAGATATCCCACAATATTTTATACTATATTATAAAAATGGCAACTCTTCGCACCCTGCTAACTAACTTATTAGCCAACGAATATGGTTTTATATGCTTCTTTTTTTAATATTTTTCTTGCTCGGCTCGATTTTTTATACTACCTTTGCACTGATATTGTGGTGGCTAAAAACGCCACAGAGGTCTAATTAATAACAAATGGTTATGGACGATGGCAATCATTCCAAAAATAACAGCCGTATCGTATCTCAATACGATACCCTTCGTCTATGGACTAAAGCACGCAGATAACCTACGTGCAGATTTGTTATTAGCACCCCCAGCCGACTGTGCGAAAAACTATATCGAGGGTAAGGCGGATATCGCCCTGCTCCCTGCCGCTGTAGTTCCCGAACTCAAGCAGACAAACATCATCACCGACTACTGCATAGGTGCAGTGGGAGCGGTGCGTACGGTTGTGGTTATGTCTAACACCCCCATTCAAAATGTCAAGCGCATCTGGCTCGATGCTCACTCGCGTACCTCGGTGCAATTGTGTGGCTACCTAGCCAAGAACAAGTGGCGCATCGCCCCCGAATGGCTTGCTATGAGCGACTACTCGGTAGTGGAAAATTGCCAGCCTGGGGATGCCTTCCTACTTATTGGCGACAAGGTCTTTGGCTATGAGAATTGCTTTAAGTATGTCTACGACTTGGCAGTAGAGTGGCGCGAGGCAACGAAACTCCCATTCGCCTTCGCCGTATGGGTGGCACGCAAGGGTGTATCGTATGAGATTACCGACCAACTCCAGCACGCCCTTACCTTTGGTGTGGAGCATATCTGGGAGGCTGTGTCGGAGTCAAACTATATGGGTTCGGACAATGGCCTCACCGCCTACGAATACCTCACACGCAACATCGACTTCATCCTCGACGAGGAGAAACATAAGGCTTTGAAGAAGTTCTGGGACGCTGGCATAAGGATAGTCCCCCGATCCTATTAAAGAGGTCGAGCGAGATGCCAAAGGCATAGTAAACTTCGCACGACTTCTTACCTCCGACCTATGGGGCGTTCATTGTATTCCGCCCCAAGTAAAGCCCCAGCAAGGGGCAAAGTTGAATAAAAAAGAATAAAACTTATAGGAGGAGATATGATCACTATCTATCTTAAGCAATACAACAAGATTATTCGTAACGCAGACACCGATCTCTTCGACGAGCTCGGCTTTGACGATATTCTCTGGATCGACCTCTTGGAACCATCTATCAAGGAACAGAAGGCTGTTGAGAACTTTATGGAGTTGAGTCTCCAAACAAAACAACAGGTCGAGGAGATTGAGTCTACTTCTAAATATTCGGAGACCGAGAACGCTATTATCTCGAACTCCAACTTCTTTGTGCCACAGGGTGATTCTTTCACAGTGGAGCCTGTATCGTTCATCATCTCGAACGAGGGTGTGCTGGTGTCGGTGCGCCAGGCCGAGTTCCGTACTTTCCGTGAGGCGGAGAAGCGCTTGCAGATGAACTATCGCTCATACTCAACGGGTTACCATATCCTAATCTCGTTGCTCGAGGTGCGTATTGACTACGATGCTGACCTTGTGGAGATGGTAGGTAAGCAGGTAGCCGCTGTAAGTAAGGGCATCAGCGCTGGTGAAAAGATCGATAAGGAGGTATTGTATCGCATCAATGCCTTGCAGGAGAACACTATGTTGCTCCGCGAGAATATCTTTGACCGCCAACGAGTGCTATCCTCTATCTTGCGTTCGGAGCGATTCCCCAACGATATCTACCCACGCTTGCAGTTGATGCTCAAGGACGTGAACTCACTTATTAGCCATGCCGACTTCAGTTTCCAGCGTCTCGACTATATTCAGGATGCAGCCCTTGGTCTTATCAATATTGAGCAGAATGAGATTGTTAAGATCTTCTCTATGGCGGCGGTTATCTTTATGCCTGCGACGCTTGTGGCAAGTATGTATGGTATGAACTTTAAGTTTATGCCCGAGTTGCAGTGGCAGTATGGCTACCTCTGGGCCTTGGCCCTTATGCTCGTGGTGTCGGGCGTAACCTACTGGTACTTCAAATTTAAGAAGTGGCTGTAGCCTAAGGCGATAGCGAAAGATGATGAATGTCGGAGAGATTCTCGTGCGTAATCAGTAGCGCGATGGTCTCTCCGATATTTTTATATTTGTACTTGAATAAGAGCCACTATCGCATCAATAAACCTAAAATTTTTGATAAATATTTAAATTTTCGCACTTATTTTAGAAAAAAATTTATTATCTTTGTATTACAAACTTTTAAACAGAAGATACGAAGATGACATCATTGGCTGCGTTTTTCAATATCAACGAGAACGAATCCCTCAAGGGTATTACGCATAAGAACAATATCATCAAGCGAAATATCATCGCCTATATGGCGGTGAATGGCGAGAGTACTCTCTCGGAATTGACTCGAGAGTTGCATATCAGCGTGCCTACCATCACCAAACTAGTGCAGGAACTCGTCGATGACCGCATCGTTATCGACCTCGGCAAGGTCGAGACCCCTGGTGGCCGTCGCCCCAATGTCTTTGGTTTGGCTAATTCGGCTATATATTTTATAGGTATCAACGTGGGTCGTGACCACATGACCTACGTAGTTACCGACCTGCAAAATAACGTCATCAGCGAGCGTACGGACAACACCTTCGAACTCGTAGATCGCCCTCAGTGCTTGGAGCGCATCTGCCAAAATATCGAGCATTTCGTTGCCGACTGCGGTGTCGATAGGGGTAAGATTCTCGGTGTGGGCGTTTCTATGGTTGGCCGTGTAAACCCCGAGACTGGTCGTTCGTATAAGTACTTCACATCAAGTGAGGAGTCGCTAACTGATATAATCTCGTCACGCATCGGTATTCGTGTGATGCTCGAGAACGATACCCGTGCTCGTTGCTATGCGGAGTACACAACGGGTAAGTCGAAGAACGAGAGTAATGTTATCTATCTGAATATGGGTCATGGAGTGGCCATCGGCATCGTCATCGATGGTAAGTTGTACTATGGCAAGAATGGCTTTGCTGGCGAGTTCGGCCACATCCCATTCTTCGACAATGAGATTATCTGTGCTTGCGGTAAGAAGGGTTGCTTGGAGACCGAGGTGTCGGGTATCGCTATCGAGGATAAGATTGTGCACCTTATTAAGAAGGGTGTAAATACACGCCTTAGGGAGATGTACGACCGAGGCGAGAGCATCCATATCAACGACATTGTTGCTGCGGCACGAAACGACGACAACCTCGCCATCGAACTTATCGAGGAGGCGGGCGAGAAGGTAGGAAAGGCCGTAGCCTTCCTTATCAATACCTTTAATCCTGAGACTGTTATTGTGGGTGGTAACCTTGCACAGGCTGGCGAGTATCTTATGTTGCCGTTGAAGTCTTCGACCAACAAGTATTCGCTCAACCTTGTCTATAAAGATACTAAGTTCCGCGTCTCGAAGATGGGTGACTATGCCGATGCTTGGGGTGTTGCGATGCTTATCCGTAATAAGATTATAGGCTTGTAATATGTCGGATTTGCGCCATACGAGGTGTCGTCTTAGGGCGATGGAGAGAGAGGATGTCGAACTGCTCTATATGTGGGAGAACGACCCTCAGGTGTGGCGTGTCAGTGGCGCTGTAGCCCCCGTGTCGAGGGAGCGCCTATTGCAGTTTATCGAGGAGCAGACCTACGACCTATATGCCACACGCCAGATGCGCCTTGTTGTTGAGGTAGAGGGCGTTGCAGTGGGTAGTGTCGATATCTTCGACTTCGATCCTCAGCACCTACGCTTCGGGGTAGGAGTGCTTATATATGCCCTTGAGGATCGTTGCAAGGGCTATGCTCGTGAGGCTATCGAGCAGGTCAAGGAGTATGCTCTTCAAACGCTCAACCTTAAGCAGATTTGGGCTACCGTCGCCGAGGATAATGTGGCGAGTAGGGCGCTATTCGAGGGGTGTGGCTTTAGCCTATGTGGTCAGCGTCGGGCGTGGCTCAACCGTGGCGGAGAGTTCGTCGATGAGTTGGAATACCAATGCCTCTTGCGATAGCGAGGAGAGATAAATGGGGTGGGCAGAACTTCTTGCTCACCCCAAACTATTTCCCGAAGGTACGTAAAATTGCTCTTTTTTAGGGTGTAGTGTTCTGTTTTACCATTTTTTTCTTAACTTTGCCACGAAATTTAGAACAAACTAACGAAAACAAAGCAAATGAAACACGCATATCTATTCCCTGGTCAGGGCTCACAGGCCGTTGGTATGGGTAAGGACATCTACGAGAATGTCCCAGTGGCAAAGGAGATGTTCGAGAAGGCAAACGAGATTCTTGGTTTCCGCATCACAGATATTATGTTCGCTGGTACCCCCGAGGAACTTAAGCAGACTAAGGTTACTCAGCCAGCCGTATTCCTCCACTCTGTAATTTTGGCTAAGGCCTTGGATGTCAAGCCTGATGCTGTTGCTGGTCACTCATTGGGTGAGTTCTCAGCCCTCGTTGTTGCTGGCGCTCTCTCTTTCGAGGATGGCTTGCGCTTGGTCTCTAAGCGTGCTATGGCTATGCAGAAGTGCTGTGAGCAGCAGCCTGGAGGTATGGCCGCAGTCCTTGGCTTGGACGATGCCACTGTCGAGCAGGTATGTGCCTCTGTAGATGGTGTTGTTGTAGGTGCTAACTACAACTGCCCAGGCCAGTTGGTTATCTCTGGTGCTGATGCTGCTGTGGATGAGGCTTGCGAGAAACTTAAGGCTGCGGGCGCTCGTCGTGCCTTGCGTCTCCCTGTGGGTGGAGCCTTCCACTCTCCACTTATGGAGCCAGCACGTCAGGAACTTGAGGCTGCTATCGCCGAGGCAGAGTTTATGACACCTATCTGCCCTGTCTATCAGAATGTAGATGCTAAACCTTATACCGATGCCGAGCAGATTAAGCGCAACCTTATCGCTCAGCTTACTGCTCCAGTTCGCTGGACCCAGATCGTTGAGAATATGGTTGCTGACGGCTTCGACGAGTATACCGAGGTAGGTCCTGGTACCGTACTTCAGGGTCTTGTCTCTAAGGTTAGTCGTGAGGTTAAGGCTGAGTCAAAATCTACCTTGTAGTTTTTGTTGTTATAGCGGGCATCTACTGCCGCTAACTAAATATCTCGCCAATGGGCAGTACACATAAGTACAGCCCATCGGCTCGAATTTAGCCGAGCGTTGTATCTACACCACTCTAACAACAAAATGGTCACGCGCCAAAGAGTGACTTTTTCGAACTTCGTGCGCTCAGAAATAGGTAAGTGACACAATGCAAAAATAGGGGTATCCGTGGCGGATACCCCTATTTGTTTGTTTATGCTATCGACTATCGGTAGAAGATAGATGAGATAGACTTGTAGTTGTGAACGCGCTCGATAACCTCAGCAAAGATTGGAGCAACGCTCAATACGGTGAACTTAGACAAATCCTCGCCCTCCTTCAATGGAATGGTATCTGTGGTGATAACCTCCTGGATAGCACTCTCGTTGATGCGGTCGTAAGCCTTGCCAGAGAGAACTGGGTGGGTAACAGCAGCGCGAACGCTCTTAGCACCCTTGTCCATAAGCATATTTGCAGCCATACAGATAGTACCTGCGGTGTCGATCATATCATCAACGATGATGACATTACGGCCCTCAACCTCGCCAATAGCGGTCATTGAGCCAACGACATTTGCCTTAGCACGCTCCTTGTGAGAGATGATGATAGGTGCCTGGAAATGCTTTGCGTATGATGAAGCACGCTTTGCACCACCCATATCTGGTGAAGCGATAGACAAGTCTGGAATCTGTAACTTCTGGATGTAAGGCACGAAGATACCCGATGCGTACAAAGCATCCATTGGCAAATCGAAGAAGCCCTGAATCTGATCGGCGTGCAAGTCCATAGTCATCACGCGCTGAACACCTGCTGCGATAAGCATATTAGCAACCAAGCGTGCGGTGATAGGTACACGTGGACGGTCCTTGCGGTCCTGACGAGCCCAACCGAAGTAAGGGATAACGGCGATAACCTGGTGAGCCGAAGCACGACGAGCAGCATCTGCCATCATCAAAAGCTCCATCAAGTTGTCTGAAGGTGGAAAAGTAGACTGAATGATAAATACTGTACAGCCACGAATAGACTCGTGGAAGCAGGGCTGGAACTCGCCGTCGCTAAACTGTAGAACGTCCGAGTCACCGAGCTTAATGCCATACTCGGCAGCAATCTTCTCTGCGAGGTAGCGTGAGCCTCGACCTGCGAAGAATTTGATTTTGTGGATCGCCATAATATAATTTAAGTAAGGTTGAATTAACTTTTGACAAAGTTAGGGCAAACTATCCGAATAAACAACTTTTTCGATGCTTAATTTTCTAATAATTTGCCAAACACTCCTCGATGAAGTTGAGAATCTCTTCGCGGCCTGTGCCCTTCTCGCTTGAGGATCTGAACATTGGGGGTAGTTCCTCCCAGTGTTCCAAGAGGCGCTGCTCGTAGGCCTTGATGTTGCGATTGGTCTGGGCTTGAGAGAGTTTATCGGTCTTGGTGAATATTATACCAAAGGGTATTCCATTTATTCCAAGGAGTTCGAGGAAACGAAGATCGATATTTTGTGGCTCAAGGCGCGAATCAACAAGCACGAAGAGGAAGTGCATCTTCTCGCACTTGAGGACATAGTCGGTGATGAGTTTCGAGAACTCGCCACGGGCAGTCTTCGACACACGTGCATAACCATATCCTGGCAGATCCACCAAGTACCAACTGTCGTTGATGAGGAAGTGGTTGATAAGTTTTGTCTTACCAGGTGTTCCCGACACCTTAGCCAATCCCTTCACGCCTGTAAGCATATTCACCAACGACGACTTGCCGACGTTGCTTCGGCCGATAAAGGCGATATCCTTGAGGTCGTCCTTGGGAACTTGAGAGATGCGCTCGGAGCTACACTTAAATTTTGCCTTGATGGTAATTGCCATAGTCAGTATCAATATTTTTATTATTGATGCAAAAGTAGTAAAAAGAAATTTAAATGGCGAGGTTTTTGGGTGAATGATTGAAATTTTTAAACAAAAAAGTGAGAATGTTGAAATAATTTCATATATTTGTAAAAGGAAAATGACTAAAAGAAGAGTATTGATGCATACTAAATATTATCCGGCGGAGGTCTGAGATAGGAGTTGCTCAATGTCTAATGGTTTGACAATTAAATAATTAAATAAATCGCATTATGAAAAAGTTTTTCTATTTGTTGCTTGCATTGCCATTGGTATTTGCAGCGTGTGAGCCTGATGCTCCAGTAGAGCCAGGTAATGATGGTGGTAATGAGACTCCAAAGGAGTACGCCGTGGAGATTACCTCAAATGCAGAGATGGAGTTCCCTGCTGAGGGTGGCACGGGCGTTATTGAGTGGGAGTTGAATGAGGTTACTCGCAACTCGCCAGTACCAGAGCCAGTGCCTGCATTTACAACCGAGGCTGAGTGGATTACTCTTGATACAGAGAATTTGGGTGCATTCACCGTTGCTGCCAATGAGGGTGAAGCACGTGAGGCTGTAATCGTTGTAACATACCTTGAGCAGGTTGAGCAGGTTAAGGTTAAGCAGGCTGCTAAGGCTGAGGTTCCACAGCCAAGCGACGAGGTTGTGTTTGAGGCTCCTATGCTTGTTGGTTACTACTACCACGACGAGTTTACCCCCGATGCAGGTAACTACTATATCTTCTTCACCGACAACGGTTTCGATGAGGATGGTTATATGCTCCCTAATTCAATATATTATGCACTTGACGTATATGCTCCATTGTGCGAGGACGAGCCTACAGGTGATTTCGTAGCACTTGCTGAGGGTACTTATACTTTTGATGCTAATGATACTATGGTGGTTGGTACTATCGGCAACAAATATTCATCATATACTAAGACTAACGACACAACTGTTGAGGTGGACGAGTCTTTCGAGGAGGCGGAACTCGTTGTTTCGGCTGATGGCTCTTATGTGTTGAATGTTGTCGTTGCTGGTGTGAAGCACACTGTAACATTCTCTGGCGAGGCTCAGATTGCCGACACTCGTGAAGTTGCTGGCGGTGAAGAGGGTACGGTTAAGGAGTTTGAGGCTGCTGAGGCTATGGCATACTACCGTGGCGACTACTATAGCCCAGGTGTTGCTGACAACTTTACTATTATGCTTAGCGATAACGGTTGGGATGCAGATGGTTGGGAACTTCCTAATTCAACGTACTACAATTTCGATATCTATACTGA
This sequence comes from Alistipes sp., assembly GCA_017555905.1. Taxonomy (GTDB): domain Bacteria; phylum Bacteroidota; class Bacteroidia; order Bacteroidales; family Rikenellaceae; genus Alistipes. Next base: position 8,435 of record JAFZFP010000028.1, read on the forward strand.
GATTGTTGATGGTGAGTTGGTTATTCCTAACGGAACATATACAATCGACCCTTATTTCACTCTCGATCCTTATACCATTGATATTGATTACTCATTCTATTACCTCTTGGATGATTCTGGTTGGGACACTGTTGAGATTTCATACTTCAGCGAGGGTACTGTAACCGTTAGCGACAGCGGTATTGTGGCAGAACTCCTTGGTGAGAATGGCGTAACATACAAGGTGACCTATAACGGTGTAGTTACCAATATCGATGATGTCACTGACGAAATGGGCGGTGGCGGAGAAGGTGGCGATGGTTACCTCTCTACATTGGAGTCTGATTTGAATTGCGACTTCACTGGTTGTGAACTCGATTACACTTGGTATGGTGACTTTTATGAGGTAGGTTGTGACAACTGGTTGCTCTATGTATCACCTACTACAGAGTCTGGTGATGGCTTACAACTCGACCTCGTTTCTGACACCCTTGAGTCGTATGTACTCTCTGGCGAGTACACAATCACCACCGAACTCGGAGCCTTCACTGCATACTGTGGTTGGGATAACTACGGTTATATGGAGGGCTGTTGGTATTACAAAGCAGACCTTACTCAGTATGCTCCATTGATGTCTGGTAATGTGACAATTACAAACAATGGTGACACCACATTCACTATCGAGGTTAATGCTTATGACGACCGTGGCAATAATATCACAGGCTCTTGGACAGGCGTTGATCCTAACCAGGTTCCTTCTGAGCAGGCGATGTCGCTCGTAGTAAAGCAGAAGCAGGGCTTGAAGCATCAGGTGTCAAACAAGATGGCTAAGAAGTCGCTTAATCGCTAACATAGAATTATCGAAAGGCTGGGGACTCCGCAGAGTTCTCAGCCTCTTTTATTTACCTTATCAGTATTAGATTCAAAAAATGAAGAAGTGGATACTTAGCGCCCTTTCGTTGGCGCTATTGTTTGTTGTGGGTTGCCAGAAGGAGCCCGTGGTTGAGAGTGCTACCTTCTCGTTTAATCGCGACGTGGTGGAGGTTAAGGCCGAGGGCGAGTCGGTACGCCTTATTTACGAGGTGCTTGCACCTGTTGAGGGTCTAACTCTCGATGTTAAGTGCGATGCGGAGTGGATTACCGATTTGACTATCTACCCATCGTTCATCGATTTCAAGATTACGAAGAATGACTCTGGCGCAGAGCGCTCTACCTCGCTCAAGTGTAGTTACAACGGCTACACAAAGGAGTTGAAGGTGGTGCAGAGCGCTTGGGTAGATCCTTTGACACTCACCATCGACGAGGTTGAGGCAACGGCGGTTGTAATCTCTGTCGCTACCAAGGAGGAGGATACCACGTGGATTGGTCAGGTGGTAGGTAAGGAGTGGTTCGAGGCCTACAGCGAGGAGGATATCTTTGCCGAGGATATGAACTACTACTATAGCGTTGCCGAGGATAACGAAATGACCTTAGAGGCGTTCCTCGCTAATATCCTTAGCCGTGGCTCTCACTCAGGGATTCGTATGAGTGGCCTTGAAACCGAGACCAATTACGTAGTATATATCTATGGTATGAACACCTTGGGCGAAAAGACCACATCTATCTACTCTAAGGAGTTTACCACTACCGCTCCATATCAGGGTAACGATGTCACTTTCGACTTTGACATCACCTGTGACCGTGCCATTGCCGATATCACCATCACCCCTTCGCACGAGGGTGTAGCATACTACAACAACCTCATCACACGTGAGGACTTTGAGGCTTACGGTGGCGATATCAACGTAGCCGCTGATGCCGTGATTGCCAAGACTATAGATGATTACTTGGCGTGGGATTATACCCTTGGCGAGGTCTTCGAGTACAATACCGACTATGTGGCGACAAACTATCAGTTCGAGGCTATTGCCAATACGGAGTATGTGGCCTTTGCCTTCAAGTGGAACGAGCAGTGTGAGCGTCTTAGCGAGGTGTCGTACGAGTGGTTCTCGATTGGCGATATACCTCCATCGGATAATGTGTTGAGTATGGAGATTTCGGACGTTACGCAGACTACCTTCTATGTGGATATCACCACGACCAACAACGACCCTTATGTGATCTTCCCTGTTAAGACAATGGAGATTGCAAAGTTGCGTAGCGATAAGGATATCTTTGCCTACTTGCTCGAAACTTATGGCACTTCGGGACTCACCTACTACCTCTGCGAGGGTGATGTGTCGGGTACGTTTAGTGACCTTGAGGCTGGTACTGAGTATGCGGTGTTGCTCTTTGGCTATGAGGCGGGAGTGCTTACCACATCTATCGTTCGTCAGAACATAACTACAGCAAAGGCTGGCGATATCAACGCCTGCATCTATGATATCGAGATTAGCAATGTCGATGACCGTGAGGCAGATATTCGCATCACCCCTTCGGACTATAGCGTGTGGTACTATTGGAATGTGTTTGAGGCAGACGCTACCGAGGAGGATGTGCTTGCCTACATCGAGCAGAGTTACAACCGCGACTACTATGCCGACTATTGGGAGTTCAGTTACTACGAGATTTGTCAAGGTAAGGTAGAGAGCCGTCTTCGCCAATTGACCCCTTCGACAGAGTATAAGATTGCTATTGTGCCGATGAATCCAGATAGGTATGAGTTTACGGGCGATATCCGTTTCGGTGGTGAGTTTACGACAACCGATGCTGTGATTGCCGATATTAGTATCTGGGCGGGCTTCAAGGCCTACTACGATGGCGACGAGGCGTATGCCATTAATCCCGACTATATGACCTCGTATAAGGGCTATGTTATTATCCCTATGACCGTGGAGGTTGATGGTGATTGCTCGGGCTTCTTGTACTCTATCTTCGACTATGTCGAGGGTCTTGAGGATCCTGAGCAGTACGACGATAACATCCTTATCGACAACCTCTATAACGTCGGTGCTTATTGGTCTCCAGCCTATTTCCGAGGTGTGTGGGATAAGCCTATGATGATTGCTGCGGTGGCCTTCGATAAGGATGATAACCCAAGCCCAGTATATCGCCATTGCTTCACCTGTGTAAAGGAGGAGGTTGGTGATGCTCAGGAGTTTATCGACCTCTATATGGGTGGTATCACAACCTATGGCTCACAGCTTAAGAGTGTGGTATTCGACGAGGGATTGGGCGTCGCTCAGTTGGAGGCAAAGGTTAAGGAGGAGCCTTGCAAAACTATCGTGAAGAGGGAGCGTCGTTCGGGTGCTATTTTTAGCCGATAGGATGACTCTATTATAAATAGTTGTTTTTAGACAGATTGGTCTAAAGGCATAAAATTCAGTAGAAAAGGGTGGCTACGGCGACAAAAAGTCGGGTAGTCACTCTTTTTATATTGTACAAATAGGGGCGTTCGTTGAATTTATTTTTTACGTGGGGAAGATTATTTTATCTTTGCGACGTTTAATTTGAAACAATTTACGTAAATTTATGAAGATACTTCAAACTATTGCCTCACTCTTTGCCATCGCAACAACCTTTGTTGCTTGTAGCAGTGGGGTAGATTCACACCCAACAGCCCCAACTGTCGAGCAGGAGGTATGTCTCTCGTTGCCCGTGGCTACAACCCGTACATCTATCGACCCTGATGGTCAGAGTACCCGTTGGGCTCCAGGCGATAAACTCGCGCTATGGGCAAAGGATGCTAATGGCGACTTCGTCCTAAGCAATGCGCTATTCTCTATGCGCCACTACTCAACAGAGTTCGACCACGCCTACTTCTCAGCAAATATCAATGAGATGGCCGAGGGCGACTACACCTACTTACTCTCTTACCCACAGCCTGTCGCTGTCGAGGGTACGTTGGCGACATATACCGTGTCGGCTACGCAGTCGGGTAATTACGACGGTAAGTACGATATTATGGTTGCTGAACCTGTGGTTGCTAAGGCCTTGTCGGCTAAGGAGCGCGTGGAGCTTAACACGGTGACTAAGCACCAGATGCACGCCCTGAAGATCAATGTTCCCGAGGGTCGTAACCTATACGGCGACCGTTTCTACCGCCTTGAGATCACCTTCCCTTCGGATGTTGTGGGTGATATCACCGTGGATGTTTCAGACCCTAATGCCGAGCCTACCTACACTAACACCTCGAATGTTATCGTTGTAGAGCGCGAGGAGGGTTTCGATGTAGGTGATGATATCTGGGTATTTGTACTTCCAGGCACTGTTGAGGGCGATGTTACCTACCGTGTGCGTGGTGAGCGTCGCCACTCGGAGTATACCACCTTCCCTATGAGTCGCACCTTGGAGCGTGGCCACGTGACCCCTGTGCGTATGATGATTCCTGTGGTATATCCACTCTATACAGAGGTAACTTTCTCGGTGGATAAGAATAACCTTGGCGAGGATTTCAACTATTTCGATGTCTATGATGGTGAGACTCTTATGGGTAAGTTCGAGCGCAATGCTTCGAATAAGTATATTGTAAGTTACGAGGGCGAACTCGATGCCGATGTATACGATAACAAGACCTTCCGCTTGGTCTTTGACTCGAACAACGCTGTAGTTGAGACCTCTGTAAACCTTGGCGATGTTACTGCTTATACCTCGAAGTCGTACTCAGTAATAGTTCCTTACCTTTTTGCTGAGGATTTCAGTGCTTTGCAGACCTATGATGGTGACTATACAAGTGGCCCTTACACAAGTGTTGATGGAGCATCTACGGCTGCTCAAGACCTCTCGGCTTATGGTATTCCTTCAGGTTGGACAGGCGCACGTACGGGTTGTGATGCCGCAGGCTCTGCAATTCTTGTCGGAGGTCGTGTAGACTGCGTTATATTGGGCGCCACACGAGCTTACGGTCGCTTGGATTCTCCTGCGATGAGCAGTATCAAGGCAGGCAAACAGGTCAGTGTCAAGGTGTCGTTTACCTATAGTGGTAGCCGATCGGGAAGTACAACCTACTATCCAGTAGGAAGGTGTGGCTATACCACACTATCTGGTTTGCAAAATGGTTACGCTACGCAGTTTGATAATAATGAGGCCTTCACAGATATCGATGGTGCGGTTACAATCTCTAATATCCCTACAAGTGGCTCTGCTTCTGCGGCTACAGCAAGTATGTCATATACGATCTCTGGATGTACCTCGGAGCACCGTCTCTCTTGGCATGTAGGTCATATGGGTTATAAGAGTTGGAAAGTTGATAATGGTTACGGCTGGATGTATGTCGATAACATCAAGGTTCAGATAGTAAAATAGAACATAAAATATAAACATTAAAAATTAAACAATTATGAAGAAGTTTTTCACTATTGCGACGCTCGTAGCGCTCTCTTTGGTATCGTGTGCCGAGGAGCAGTCTCAGAGCGGAGTTGAGGGTGAAGGCCGTGTGAAGATTAACCTCTCTATCGACAGCGTCGTTGAGGTTACACGTGCCACAACCGCTATTGAGTGTGAGACCCCAAGCGAGGAGGATTTCTCTTTGACTATCGAGGGCGTAGATCACACTTTTAGCGAGTCTTTTGCAAGCATCGCCGAGTTCAACAACGACTACTACCTCGTAGGTGGTCAGTACAAGGCTACTGTAGTTGCAGGAGATGTTACTGAGGAGGGCTACAACAAACCAACATTTGTTGGTAGCCAGGAGTTTACCATCCAGCCACGTAAGCAGATTGAGGCAGAGGTTGTTGCCTACATCGCTAACGCCTTGGTTAAGGTGGAGGTTACCGAGGCTTTTGCTAACTACTTCGTGGGTGGCTACACCTTCGATGTTGTTACCGAGGCTCGCAATACCTTCGAGGATGTAACAGCTAATGCAAACCCACTCTTTGTTGCTCCAGCACCTTTTACCGTGAAGGGTATCGCAACTAAGCAGGCTAACCAGTCAGGTAGCGAGGGTGTCACTGTTACACTTCCTGAGTTCAAGGCTGAGAGTGTTGAGGCTCAGACACTCTACACCGTAAAGTTCGATGTTGAGCACGCTGGTCAGGCAACTCTCACTATTACGCTCAACGACGAGCCAGTGGAGAGTGTTGTTATCGACACTGAACTTAATGATAATGCACAATAAAAAATGAAGATATATATGAAATCTGTTGTACGATTTTTGGGTATTGCTACAGCGCTTCTTCTAACGCTTGGTGCTTGTAGCAAGGACAATATAGATTATAAGGATACCGAGAATGGTGGCACTAATAACGTAGGTTATTTGGCACTTGGCGGTATGTCGGTAACAGTGATGGAGGATACCGATAATGTGACCTCATCATCTACTACACGTGCCGAGGAGGTTGATATCAACAACTTCGACGTAGTGGTAACAAACAACGCTGGCGAGACTATGGCATCGTTCAAGTATGGCAACCGCCCAGAGAAGATCACCCTTGATGGTGGCGTCTACAAGATCGCGTTGTCGTCAGAGCCTATGGTTGGCGCTGAGTGGGAGAAGCCTATCTACGGCGTAGAGAAGGAGGTTATCATTAAGCGTAAGGAGACCACTACCGTTAATGATTTAGTTTGCCGTTTGCAGAATGTTAAGGTCTCTGTAGACTATGCTGCCGACCTTCGTGAGCAACTCGACCTCGACAGAACTACTATGACTGTAGCCTTGGAAGAGAACTCTTTGGTCTATGCCAACGAGGAGACTCGCGCAGGATACTTTGCTCCCGTTGCTAAGGAGAATACCCTTAAACTTACCTTCGAGTGCTACTACAAGGGTGAGGATAAGAAGATCACTATGACCAACGAGATTAAGGGTGTTAAGGCTGCTGAGTGGCGCAAGATTTTGGTTGTTGTTCAGCACGCTGGCGAGGGTACTGGCTCTCTTGGCATTGTTTGTGAGACTTGGGTTTACGACGAGGAGTTGCCTTTCGACACAAGCGTTATGCTTATGGAGGAGGAGTTGGTGGATGATACCGACTTGCCAGTAATCAACTGGGAGGGTCACGACCTTGCTGAACCATTTGTAATCACCGACGATATGTTCGATGCTGACGGCAACTTCAAGTCGAGCATCAATCTCGATATCACTGCTAAGGCAGAGATTAACTCTGTAGTAGTTAAGGTTACCTCTGACAACCCAGACTTTACGACTGCTTATTCAGAGATTATGCCTTTGGAGTGCGATATCTGCGACGGTACTACCTCTAACGCTTTGCTCCGTATGATGGGTTATCCAACCGATGCTAAGGGTGCAACTGCTACACGCATCAAACTCGCTGCTCAGGCTGAGATGCTCTGCACATACAAGGGTACTCACAACTACGAGATTACCGTTACCGACGTCAATGGTGGTAAGAGCGTAGCAAACGTAACTCTTAAGTATGGCGAGGCTGGCCCTGTTGCTGCTCCATCTATCGCTTGGGATGGTTACAACATCGATGAGCGTCAGGTATATGCTCCAGGTATGACTTGCGACTTGGTGATTAACGCTCCAGGTGTTATCGCAGACTTTGAGGTTAATATTATCTCTAACGACCTTACTGATAGTGAGTTGCAGAGTGTGGGTTTGGCTGCTAAGTTTAGCCTTGTGAACGATTCACAGTTCTTCGCATCTCTCGGAACGCTTGGCTTCCCAGTGGGTGATGCTGTTAAGGGTAAGACAGAACTCAACCTCTCGATTACCAACTTCTTGGCTATCCTCTCTGGTTTCCCTGGCGACCACGACTTTGAGATGACCGTTACAGATAACAATGGTACTAAGACCACTAAGACTGTAATGCTTCACTTTAACTAATTGTAGCATAATTAATATATATAGGAGATTATGACTATGAAGAGGATATTAGCATTTTTGAGCGCGGTGCTTGTGTTGGCATCTTGTTCAAAGGATATAGAGCCTGTAGTTGAGATGGCGATTAACGAGGGCGCAATGCGTTTCGGTATCGCTATGCAGTCGGAGATAGGCGCTGAGGATGACGTTCTCGTTAAGATATATAAGGTCGAGGAAGAGGAGCAGAAACTCATCCGTCGCTATGAGGCATTGAGCGATGTTCCAAAGTATCTCGTATTGCTTTCAGGCGACTATGTAGCAAAGGTACAGGTTGGTGAGCGTCAGATTGCTTCATTCGACCAGCGCTACTTCATCGGTGAGCAGCCATTCACCGTTACCGATGGTGAGGTTGTTGATGTAGAGGTTGTCTGCAACTTGCTCTCTACTACAGTACGTGTGGAGTATGACGCTACTGTAGCAGCGGCTTTCAACGAGGGTTACTTCACTGCTGTAGCCGTAGCCGAGAACTACGATGCTCAGGCTATCGCTGTTGGTGATGTCTTTGCGTTGAACTACGAGACTACTAAGGATGGCTACTTCGTAATGCCTGAGGGTCAGACAACACTCTTCTGGCACTTCGAGGGTACTCACCCTGTTGAGGGCGATATCGTTAAGGAGGCAGCCATTGCAGAGATTAAGCCTGGCTATAAGTACACCGTTAAGTTGAAGTACTCGAAGGATGCTCCTGGTGACCTCAAGATTGAGGCAACCGTGGATGTTAGCGTTGAGGAGAAGGATGATACCATCATCTTTAGCCCAGATCCAACCATTATGTCGGATGGTACATTCGAACTTACTGATGTTCAACTCTCTACAACAGAGTCACGTACATACCTCGTATCTTCATTGGCTGATATCAACGTACTCAATATTGAGGTTGCGGGCGATGTATTCGACCTCTTGCAGGGTAATGTTTCAGGCGTTCAGGTTGTGAAGAACGACGCTACAAACTATAACGTAGTGGTTACTTCAGAGTTCTTCAACAATGTGGCTGGTGGTTCACACGACCTCACCTTCCATATCGAGGATGTTGATGGTGGTAAGGCTAATAAGAGCATCGTCTATAACATTCAGGGTATCTTGCCTTTGAACGATGATGAGTGCAACTTGTGGGCTCGAAAGGCTACATTCAAGGCTAACGTCTTGAATAGCGCAGCAACCAGCATCGTTGTAATGTATAGCGCTGATGGCACTACTTGGAATGAGGCAGTTGCTACTCAGGGTGCAGATGGCTTCTACGTGGCCGAGGGTACCGACTTCTCTGCGGGTAAGAACTATACCTACCGTCTTAAGGTTGATGGTGTAGAGCGCGGTAAGGCTCTCACATACACAACAAAGGATGGTGTTCAGCTTCCTAACCCAGGCTTTGAGGAGTGGAATGATGACAAGACTCCTGGTGGTCTTTGGAACTCTGGTAACAACTCATTCGTGACCTTGATGACACGTAGCACAGATGCTCACTCAGGTAGTTATGCTGCATTCTTGGACTCTCAGTATAAAATGAAATTTGCTGCGGGTAACCTCTTTACCGGTGACTTCCAACTTAACATCTCATCTATGAGTGGTGTTGTAACCTTCGGTAAGAGTTTCTCATTCAACGCAAGCCCTAAGAGTTTCTCGTTCTGGATGAAGAACAAACAGGGTACTATCGATAACGGTAGCCAGGCCTCTGGTACAGATATCTATACCGCAATGGTACTTATCACCGAGGGTAACAGATATGCCGTAGATACTACCGACGAGTCGTCGTTCCTCGCTTTTGATAGACTCAGTTCTTTGCCAGGCATTATCGCCTATGGCTACGTTTCTGACACCGACTCTAATGCGGATTGGGTACAGAAGACCGTAACCCTCAACTACGTTGATGGTTGGGAGACTAAGACTCCAAAGATGGTTGTCGTGTCGTTCACTCCATCGGGTTATGGTGACTACTTCTGTGGCTCTACCGACTCGGAGATGTATGTCGATGACGTTCAGTTTAACTATTAGTAACTAATGGGGTAGTGGCAGATTAGATGTTTGCCACTATCCCAATATCTTTATCGATGAAGAAATTTTTACTATCAATACTTCTCGTAGCGACATCTGTTGTTGTGATGGCTCAGGAGGATGTTGAGGTTGCGGAGACGCAGGGTGTTGCCGAGGTCGAGCAGACCTGCCCCGTGGTGCTTAGCCCCAACGAGGCGCGCGCTCAGCGAGGTTTCACCTCCGACACCAACTTCGTGCCTAAGGGTCAGTGGATCTTTGGAGGTACAGCCTCTTACTCTACCCACAAGAACGACAACTATCGCCTCGCCATCATCAACGATATCGACTCCGAGGGTTATACCGTTAAGGTGAGCCCAATGATTGCCTATGCCCCTTGGCGCAATATGGCTGTGGGTATCCGCTTCGGCTATGGCCGTTCGATGCTCGCTTTGGATAGTGCTGCATTGTCGTTTGGTGAGAGCCTCAACCTCATGGTTGATTATTACCACCAGGTTAAGCACACCTTCGCAGGCTCACTCTTCTGGCGACCCTATATCCCACTAGGAACAAGCAACCGTTTCGCTATCTTTGCCGAGGTGCAACTCAACTTCACCGCTGCACAGTCGCGCTTGGTAGCCGAGAATGGCGTTGTGGATAACTATGTTGATTACCGTGGTGCCTTCTCCGAGACCTATGGAGGCTCCGTAGCCCTCCAGCCAGGTATCGTGGCATTTGTAACCAATAACATCGCTTTGGAGTTGTCTATCGGTGTCTTTGGTATCGGCTACGAGCGTACACATCAGGTACAGAATCAGGTGGATACGGGAGTTGTCTCACAGAGTAATATGAATTTCAAGGTCAATCTCCTATCTATTGGCTTTGGTGTATCGTTCTACCTTTAATATTACAGCACTATGAAGAGATTAGTTTTACTTTTGGCTGTAGTGTTTAGCGTAGCAACAGCCACAGCACAGCAGGAGGCGGTTAGCACCTCTGATGCTACGGCAACTTCGGTTGTTGTGGACGAGGCTGCTAAGAGCCGATTTTTGCCTACCACACGCCGTGTAGATAGAAATATTGACCGCAATAAGTTTGTCTTCAAGAACGAGTTTATGCTCGGTATCGCGGCATCGTATGGTACCCTTGACGTTTCGGATAGCGACCTTATGTTGTTGGTGGATAACATCAACCTCGGTGTGCGCCGTGCTTCGGTTATGCCATTTATCGCCTATGCCTACCGTGATAACCAGACCGTAGGTCTCCGCTTCGGTTACGACTTCATCAAGGGCGACTTGGGTAATGTGTCGCTAAACCTTGGCTCGGGTGCCGACTTGTCATTGTCGTTGGCCGACATAGGCCTTCGTAGCGATAGTTACTCTTGGTCGTTGTTCCACCGCAACTATATCGGTCTCGACCGTCGTGGTATAGTGGGCGCTATCCTTGAGGCGGAACTCTTGGTTAAGACTGGCACATCGTCGCTCTATACAGGCTCGGGCGATAGCCGTACAAATACCGTGAGCAAGAACTTCGCAACAAAGTTGAATATCAACCCAGGTCTTGCGGTCTATGTATTCCCAGAGGTTTGCGTGACCGTTACCGTAGGTATTGGTGGTCTCTCGTACAACAATATTCGTCAGTACGATGCGTTGGGCGTGGAGACAGGTCGTCGCGACCACTCGGCCTTGAAGTTTAAGTTTAACCTCGCCGACATACAGATTGGTGTTGTGGCGCATTTGTGGAATAAAAATAAGTAATATGCTATGAACAAGATATTTAGATTTTTATTTACAGCAATCGTCGCAATGGCTTTCACATCGTCTTGTATCGAGAACGATGTACCATATCCAGTAATCAAACTCGATATCGAGGCCATGGAGGCTGAGGGCCTTCTCGGTTCGCCTGTTATTGATAACGTGGAGCATACCGTGAAGATGACCTTGGAGGAGACTACCGATATTCGCAAGGTGCATATCACCTCCGTAATCCTTACCGAGGGTGCTGAGTCGGATGTTGTCTTCCCTGGCTACTTCGACCTTCGCCTTCCGTTGTATGTTGTGCTTTCGAAGTATCAGGACTACGAGTGGACCATCACTGCTGACCAGAGCATCGAGCGCTACTTCCACGTAGAGGGTCAGATTGGTGAGTCTGTAATTGATGCAGACCAGCGTATCGCTAAGGCATACGTGCCTATGGATTACGATCTACACAATGTCGTTATTACCGACCTTAAACTCGGCCCTAAGGATATCACCAACTACTCTGAGGAGTTTGCCAACTTGACCGACTTCTACGAGAGTGTGCGTAACATTACGGTAAGTTATCACGATGATATTGAGGAGGTTTGGACTCTCTCTATCGAGCCTAAGGATGTCGAGGTTGAGTTTACTGGCGTTGATGCTTGGGCTAAGCGCATCTGGCTCTATGGTGAGGGTCGTGCTAACTCAGATCTCGGCTTCAAGTACCGCAAGGTGGGCCAGGAGGAGTGGATCGATGTCGAGGGTGTTACCGTTGATGGCGGTCGCTTCAGTGCCGTTGTCGAGGGCCTCGATGTTCTCACCTCGTATGAGGTATATGCCTTCTCGAACGATAAGACTACCGATGTTGTGACCGTCACTACGGAGGATGTTTTTGAGTTGCCTAATGCTGGCCTTGAGGAGTGGCACAAAAGCGGTGAAATCGTCTACCCATACGCTGAGGGATTCTCGCCATTCTGGGCTACAGGAAACGAGGGTGCCGCTATGGCTAAGACCACACTCACCGAGCCTTCGGAGGATGTACGTCCAGGCTCTGAGGGTAAGTATTCAGCATCGTTGCAGTCGAAGAAGGCAGCCATTGGAGGTATTGGTAAGTTTGCTGCTGGTAACCTCTTTGTCGGAGAGTTCGGTGGTTTGCAGGGTTTCAACGGCCTTGTGAACTTCGGTCGCCCATCTACTGCACGCCCTGTGGCTTTGCACGGCTGGTACAAGTATAACTGCGGAACTATCGACGAGGTCGGCAAGGTGCCTACCTCACGCCCTGAGTTGAAGAAGGGTGATAGCGATGAGGGTCAGATACTTATCGCTGTGGGCGACTGGACTCCTGAGGTATATGGCGGTACTGCTACTTGCCCTGTTCAGGTAGATACCAGCAAGGAGAGTACCTACTTCAATAAGAACTCTGAGGGTGTTATCGGTGTTGGAGAGTTGATTCTCACCCAGAGCAGCAATGGCTGGGTAGAGTTCACCCTACCTCTCGACTACCGTACCACATCCAAGGTACCTACACACTTTATCATCGTCTTCACTGGCTCTCGTTTCGGTGACTACTTCACTGGCTCGACACAGAGTAATCTTATGATTGATGATTTGGAGTTGATCTATTAGTAGCTCCTTAAACTATGCTATGGCGAGACTACCGAAAAGGGTGGTCTCGCCTTTGTTTTTATTAGGAATAAGGTTATCTTTGTGGTATGAAACCTACGCTTGTCATATTCGATTTTGATGGAACTCTTGGCGATACCCGTCATAATATCGTTGTCACCCTGCAACGCACGATGTCGCTTTTGGGGCTACCCCTGCGCTCTGAGAGTGAGTGTGCCTCAACCATTGGCCTTACGCTGGAGGATAGTTTTAGAACTATGTATCCAGAAATAGATGAGGCTAAGGCTAAGGAGTGTGTGGCGACCTATCGCGAGATTTTCTACCAGAGCATCGAGGAACTCACCCCCAACCTCTTCGAGGGTGTTAGTGATACGCTGGCTCGTCTCCACGCTATGGATATAAAGATGAGTATTGCCTCGTCGCGCTCCTCTCCGTCGTTGCTACTGTTTCTTCGCAATATGGCCATTGCCGACTATTTCGGCACTGTCCTTGGCTCGGATAACGTGACAAAGCATAAGCCCGACCCAGAGCCTGTATTGAGGAGTCTTGCCGAGTATGGCGTAAAGCCATCCGAGGCCCTTGTCGTTGGAGATATGCCCGTCGATGTGCTTATGGCGCATAATGCCGGTGTGAGGTGCGTAGCCGTGAGTTATGGCAACGCCACCGCCGAAGAACTCGCCTCGGTGGAGGCCGACTATATCATCGATAGGTTTGCGCTGTTGGCAGATATAATAGAGGGTATGTGAAATATGTAATAACAAAAAGAGGTTGAGTAAAAAGTCTATTTTTGACCAATAAGCCCTGTTTTGTTGTATGCTTGCATAAGTAGGGCGGAATAACAAAAAAAACGACCGAGTTCCACTCGGTCGCTACAAATGCTTCGTAAAAAAAAGCGGAGGGCACTGGATTATGGCCCAATTTTACCATATTATTACCCCCTTTTGTATGTGCCTCATACTGCAAATAATACGCTCCACGATGGGATATCGGGGTAAATTATCCGCCTTTTCACCTTCTCAATCTTCGCATACTATTCTATCAGTCTCACATCGGTGCAACTTTTTAGTGGCAAAAATGCACCGCAAACGCACCCATCTACGCCCCTTTAATACATTGATAACCAATAAAATAATTATTATTTAGTTTTTGCACGCTTTCTCACTTGAACGCTTCTTCTCAATTTCTCATTCTTGAGATGCTGTGAGACTCAAAGATGGCTATTGAACAATCTCTGGTCGCATCACTACGAGGGTGCGGTTATCGTCGTTGAGGAGTTTTTGAGCGAATGCCTTAACATCATCGGCGGTTACGCTTTCGAGGATGCCGAGATACTCGTCTTTGTAGTTATAACCCTCGTCGTAGTATCGTGAGATAGCCGACATCCAGCCACCGTTGTTCTCAAGGACATTGTGGTAGTTCTTCTGCAAGAACTCCTTTGACTTTGCGATGTCTTCTGCCAATGGACCATTTTCTGCAATCTTGCGAATCTCGGCATCGCAAATTTCGATTAGTTCATCTGCAAGTGCCTCGTTAGTATCAAAGCCAATAGACAACTGGTATGTTTCAACTGGATATTTATCGATGCTGCCACTTACGCCGACACCGTATGTACCGCCCTTCTCCTCGCGGATAGAGACCATATAGCGAGAGTCGAGTGCTCTACCCAACAAATCGACAATAAGGCGATTCTTTGCGTTATTCTCGATAGCACCAGTATAGTTTAGGCGAACAGAGACTTTTGGCTGCTGCATAGGAGTACGGAAGTCGTTAGTTACCTTACCCTCGGCTGTGCGAACGCCATCATCAACCACTGCATACTCCACCTTTTTAGATGTAGGTAGTGAGCCGATATACTTCTCAACGAGTGGTTTCAAAGTCTCTAAATCAATATTGCCAGCGATAACAAAGCGGAAGTCATCAGCATAGCCATACAACTGCGAGTGAACACTTTGCAATGTAGCGATATTCAAAGCCTCAATCTGTGCAGCCGAAGTAATCTGCTGGCGATAGTGATTGTTGAAAAGTGTCTTTTGCAACTCTTTTGAGCATATATAGTTAGGGTCTTGCTCCATATTGGCAAAGTATGGGGCGTACATCTTCTTTAGGTTGTTAAGGTCGCTATCATCGAAGTGAGGAGCAGTGAAGTTGAGATATACAAGTTGAAGTATCGTCTCGATATCCTTGGGCGAGCCACCTGCATTTATTGCGTGTTCGTATGCAGCAACAGCGGTGGATGCCCAAGCAGATTTACCAACCAACTGCTTGTTTAACTCCGTAGCAGAGAACTTACCCACTCCCGACTGACTCATCACCATACCGAGGAACTGACCGTGGTAATACTCATCATCGTTGAGCATAGAGCAACCGCCCTTTGACACAGCGTTGATAACCACATCATCTGCCTTTAGTGTTGATGGGCGAACTATCACTTTAATACCATTCTTCAATGTCCACTCGGTAAAGCCTAATGA
>JAFZFP010000029.1 GCA_017555905.1 Alistipes sp.
CATCCTGAGCCAGGATCAAACTCTCCATTGTAAAAAATTTTGAATTATATCGTAGCTCTAATCTCAAAGGTATTGTTTGAAATCATCTCTTTATAAAGAGATGGATAAAACTTTAGCTGCTCAAAATCTTCAAAGAACTATATTCTAATTTGCATCAGAACTTCCATTTTTTACTCCCCCGTTTTTTAAAGCGGAAAAGCGGTGCAAAAGTAATACATATTTTTGAAACCTCCAAATTTTTTGGAAACTTTTTTCAAAAAATATTCAAGAACCATTGCGCACCCCTCGCTTATTTTTTATGAGCGAAAAGCGATGCAAAGATAGAACAAGTTTTTTAATCATCCAAATATTTTTTAAACTTTTTGCATAATTCTTGTGAAAAACCTCTATTTTGTCCCTTTTAGGTGGGTCCTACCCTACTTTTAGTCGATAGGTAGAATTTATCACAGGCTATAATAGATACTTAGAAAAAAATGCTCGTGCGCACGTATATATATTATATATAGGTATAGCCTAAATTTTGGATAAGAATAAGAGCATAACGCCTCATATATTTTAGGCCGAGAGATTCAACACTCGGCCGAAGGATATAGCAACCAATCCGAAGCACATAGCACAGAATATAAAAAGAGCCACCAATGAGTAGAACCCATTGGTGGCTTGGATTGAAGTGGCTAAGATAAGCCACTATCGTTTGAAGGGATCGGGATTAGATGATACCCTGCTCAAGCATAGCCTGTGCAACCTTCATAAAGCCTGCGATGTTAGCACCCTTAACGTAGTTAACAGTACCGTCAGCCTGTGTACCGAACTTAACGCAAGCCTCGTGGATAGACTTCATGATGAAGTGGAGCTTCTCATCAACCTCCTCACCTGCCCAAGAGATGTGCATACAGTTCTGAGTCATCTCAAGACCTGAAGTTGCTACACCACCAGCATTAACTGCCTTACCTGGTGCGAAGAGGATACCTGCATCCTGGAATGCCTTGATAGCCTCAGGAGTACAACCCATGTTAGAAACCTCAGCGCAGCACCATGTACCGTTAGCCAAAAGCTCCTTAGCGTCAGCCTCGTTCAACTCGTTCTGGAATGCGCAAGGAAGAGCGATGTCACACTTAACAGACCAAGCCTTCTTACCAGCAGTGAACTTACAAGCCTCAGGATACTTAGTAGCCATATCCTCAACCTTGTTGCGGTTAGAAGCACGCATCTCAAGCATATAGTCGATCATCTCGTTAGTGATACCACCAGGGATCTCGCAAACACCGTCTGGACCAGAGATAGCAACAACCTTAGCGCCAAGCTCTACAGCCTTCTGTGATGCACCCCAAGCTACGTTACCGAAACCTGAAACTGCAACAGTCTTACCCTTGATATCCTTGCCAGCCTTAGCCAACATATACTCAACGAAATACAAAGCACCGTAACCAGTAGCCTCAGGACGAAGGATAGAACCACCCCAAGTCTCACCCTTACCAGTCAATACACCAGTGTGGTACTTGCGAGCAAGCTTCTGGTACATACCGTTAAGGAAACCGATCTCACGGCCACCAACACCTACGTCACCAGCAGGAACGTCAGTATCTACGCCGATGTTGTTCCACAACTCCTGCATGAATGCCTGGCAGAAACGCATGATCTCACCGTTAGACTTACCAACTGGGTTGAAGTCAGCGCCACCCTTAGCACCACCCATAGGAAGGGTAGTCAAAGCGTTCTTGAAAGTCTGCTCGAAACCGAGGAACTTCAACATTGAAGGGTTAACTGCTGGGTGGAAACGCAAACCGCCCTTGTAAGGACCGATAGCAGAGTTGAACTGAACACGGTAACCGAGGTTAGTCTGTACCTGACCTGCATCATCAACCCATGTTACACGGAAAGTGAAGATACGATCTGGCTCTACCATACGCTCTACGATCTTTGCTGCCTCATACTCAGGGTGCTGGTTGTATACCTCCTCGATAGACTCCAATACCTCCTGAACTGCCTGCAAGTACTCGCTCTCGCCTGGGTGCTTGGCCTCCAAATTGGCCATAATAACTTTTACATCCATAGTTTTAGTTAAGTTAAAAGGTTATAATATAAAAGATTAACTAGTTTATTTTCTTCTGTCAAGCGTACAATGTCCGCTAATTCTCTACAAATATATAACAAATAATCGGAATTGTACCCCTCTTTTGACTTTTTTTACCGAAAAAAAGTAAAATAGGGGGTCCGGCACACCAAAAGATGTACCGAACACCCTATTTTTATCTCGTTACACGAAAGGCAAACGTACTACCTCAGCCTTCAAAAGACGGCCACGTACCTCTACTGCGATCTGTGTACCAGCCTTAGCGAACTCTGGCTTAACGTAACCCATACCGATACCAATCTTAAGGCAAGGTGACATAGTACCTGAAGTCACGTGACCGATGTGGTTACCCTCAAGGTCGGTCAATGGATACTCGTGACGTGGCACACCACGGTCGATAAGTTTGAAGCCCACCAACTTGCGGCTAACACCATTTTTCTTCTGATTCTCCATCAACTCGCGGTCGATGAATGGCTTGTTCTCAACGAACTTAGTGAGCCAGTTAAGACCTGCCTCGATAGGAGAAGTAGTATCGTCGATATCGTTACCATAGAGGCAGAAGCCCTTCTCAAGACGCAAGGTGTCGCGTGCGCCAAGGCCGATATTCTTCAAGCCGAACTCCTCGCCTACCTTCCACATAGCCTCCCAAATGGTATCTGCATCCTCGTTGTACATATAGATCTCGCAACCGCCAGAGCCAGTATAACCTGTAGTAGAGAGGATTACCTCGCAACCAGCAACCTTGCAAATCTTGAAGGTGTAGTACTCCATATCCTCAACCTGCTCCTCGGTCATCTTCTGAACGAGTTTCATAGCCAAAGGACCCTGGATAGCGAGCTGAGCAGTCTTTGCAGAGCTGTTCTCCAACTCCTCGCCAGCCTTCATACCGAACTCCTCACCCTGCTTGCAGATATGCTCCCAGTCCTTCTGCTCGTTAGCGGCATTAACGCAAAGCATATACTTCTGCTCGTTGATACGGTAAACCAACACGTCATCAACGATACCACCCTTACCATTAGGCATAGTAGTATATTGAACCTTACCGTCGTAGAGGTCACATACGTTGTTAGTAGTGATGCGCTGGAGGAACTCTGTCGCGCGTGGGCCCTTAACCCAGATCTCGCCCATATGGCTAACATCGAAGACGCCACACTTCTCGCGAACATTGATATGCTCGTCGTTGATACCTGAGAACTCGATAGGCATATTGTAGCCTGCGAACTCTGCCATCTTTGCACCATTTGCGATATGGTACTTGGTAAATGCTGTTGTTTTCATTGGTCTATTATAGTTTTAAGTTATTGGTTATTTCTACATATATAATATATGGTATGACTACGCCTCCTGTGGAGCGTCGGCCTTGGGTCGTGGTTTGAGACCTATGCGAGGACAACGTGTAAACTCCTTGGTGCGGTCAAAGAGGTAGCGGTAGGTGGTGTGCATCTTATGCTTGCGGGCGCAGATGTAGCGCTCGACCATACGATTCATCACGGGGTTGAAGTCGCCAATCCACGCAAACTCCACGGTGCGATACTCGTTCTTCTCGGTGCGTATATAGTTGTCGAGCATAGCCTTCATAAAGCCCGACTCTACGCCCTTACCCTGGAACTCAGGAGTGATACCGAAGACGATAGCGAAGATGCGATCGCACTTCTTCCTTACCTTCAAGTCCCACATAAGGCGCAACTTATTGATCAGGCAGAACTTACCATTGTACTTGCCTATTAAGCGATTAAGGTCTGGCACCATAATAAAGAAGCCAATCGGCTCATCGTTGAAATAGGCGAAATAGATGAGGTTGCGATCGACAATCGGGCGCATCGTATCGGCCATAGCACGCGCCTCCTCCTCGCTCATAGGCTGTACACCCGTAAAGAGCGCCCACGCCTTATTGTATATCGTGCGGAACTTCTCCACCACCGAGTATAGATCCTCGTTACCAATAGGGGCGAACCTGTATCCTGGGGTAGACATCAGGCGATTGACACGCTCGTAAACCACCTCATTGACATCGTCGTTGTAGACATCCCACACGTAGGTATTCTGATTGAAGTAGTTCTGAAAGCCGTAGTTCTCGAACAACTCCTTATAGTAGGGCGGGTTATATGGGTTCTCAAAGAGTGGCTGATAGTCGTAACCCTCGACAAGCAAGCCCCACCACGCATCACGTGAGCCGAAGTTAATAGGGCCATCCATAGCCTCCATACCTCGCTCCTTAAGCCACTCGCGCGACGCATCGAAGAGGATGTTTGCAACCTCCTGGTCGTTGATAGCCTCGAAGAAGCCACAACCTCCCGTAGGTTGTTCATAACTGTAGGCGTGGAGGTTGTCGTAGAAGGCAGCGATACGACCTACACACTCGCCAGCCTCGTTGTACAACACCCAGCGGATAGCCTCGCCATCCTTGAAAAGTTTATTTTTTGCGGGGTCAAAGACCGCTTTGATAGAGGCGTCGAAGGGACAGACCCAATTGGGGTTACCCTGGTATATAACCTTGGGTAAATCGAGAAAATCGCGTTCTGTGCGACCCTCGCCAACCTTAACCTCAACCAATCTATAACTCTTTTTTGCCATATCTGTCGATTACTATAACACCGAATCTGCACACTACTATAACTACAGACATACAAAGATATACATTTTTTTGGAACTACAGCCACTGTGGCTGAAAAAAATGCGCATATTTATCTCATTAGAGACCATTATTTCTACTCTATTTCAGATTTTTTAACTACCTTTGGGGTATGAAAATATTGATAATAGAGGACGAAGCGTCGCTTAGAGAACTCATCGAGCGAACTTTACGCAACGAGGGATATGTGGT
This sequence comes from Alistipes sp., assembly GCA_017555905.1. Classification (GTDB taxonomy): domain Bacteria; phylum Bacteroidota; class Bacteroidia; order Bacteroidales; family Rikenellaceae; genus Alistipes. Next base: position 4,899 of record JAFZFP010000029.1, read on the forward strand.
TGAGAGTGCCAGCGATTTCATCTCGGCAGAGACCAAGATTTCGGGATATAGTTACGACTGTATCCTCCTTGACATCATGCTCCCTGGTGGCTCAGGCCTCCAACTTTTGGAGCATCTGAAGCGTATGGGACGCAGGGAGAATGTTATCATCATCTCGGCACGCGATTCGGTAGAGGATCGCGTGGCAGGCCTCGAACTGGGTGCAGACGACTACCTCGCAAAGCCATTCCACCTCTCGGAACTCGTGGCACGCATACGCAGTGTCCTGCGCCGAGGCCTCAGTGGAGGAGAACTAACTATCGAGCAGGGCAACGTGATCCTCTCGCCCTCATCGCGCCAAGTGACCATCGGGGGACGCGGACTCGACCTTCTGAAGAAGGAGTTCGACATCTTGCTATACTTTATGCAACGCCCTGGCCACGTGGTAGATAAGGCTGTACTTGCCGAGGCCGTCTGGGGCGACTTTGCCGACGAGTCAGACAACTTCCAATTCCTCTATGCACAGATTAAAAACCTACGTCGCAGGCTCAAGGAGGCGGGTGCCTCGATAGAGATTCGCTCGGTCTATGGCTTTGGCTACAAGTTGGCCCCTATCGACGTAGATAACTCCGACAACGAACTATGAGGCTCACTCCACGCATAATCCGAGGCTTGGCCATCGTCACACTACCCCTAATCGCCATTTGGGGTACGCTCTTCTATTTCACGATGATAAACGAGATTAACGACGAGGCCGACGACTCGTTGGAGGACTATGCCACACTGATCATAACACGTTGCCGTGAGGGGCGCGTACTCCCTTCGCTCAACGATGGCTCGAACAACAGCTACTCCATAACCCCCATATCAGCCGAGGAGGCAGAGCAGTATCTTAAACCCTCCTTCTACGACGAGGAGGTTTACATCCCCGAAAAGATGGAGACCGAGCCAGCCCGTGTGATGATACAGGCATACGAGGATGGGCGAGGCGGCTACCTACTCATAAAGGTTGCTACGCCAACATTCGAGCGCGACGACCTGCTTGAGACCATCCTCTACTGGACAATCGCCCTCTTCCTTATCTTGGTAGTTACCGTCATAGCGTTAGCGACACTCGCTATACGTCGCACGCTACGCCCCCTCTACCAACTACTCCACTGGCTCGACAACTACGCCCCAGGCAATGGCAACCAACCTGTGCCTAACGACACAGATATCAAGGAGTTCCAACAGTTAAACCTCGCGGCACAGAGCGCCGTGGACCGCTCCGAGGAGTTACTCGAAAGACAGAGACAGTTCATCGGCAACGCCTCACACGAATTACAGACCCCATTGGCCGTAATTAGCAATCGTATCGAGTATCTCATCGACAGCACCAACCCTACCGAGGAGCAGATGGCCGAACTCACAAAGATTGAGTCTACCCTACGCCAGAGTATCCGCCTCAACCGCATACTCCTACAACTGATGCGCATAGAGAGTGGCGAGGTGGCCGAGAGTGAGACCGTGGCGATAGCCCCCATCATCAGCGATGCGGTGGAGACCTGCAACGACATCTTTGCAGAGAAATCCCTGCGATGCAACCTCGAAATTGGCAACGACCTAAGCATATATATAAATGAGTCGTTGCTCCGCACCGTAATAACCAACCTATCAAAAAACGCCTTTGTGCATAGCGCCAAAGGTGCCGAGATTACCATTACACTCAAGGGCAACACCCTCACCATAGCCAACGACGGCACCGAGCCCCTCGACAAGGAGCGACTCTTCCAGCGATTCTATACCAAGGTATCGCGCGAAGGCTCTACGGGCTTAGGTCTCGCACTGGCAAAATCTATTTGCGACCACTACGGTCACGTGCTAACCTACCGCTTCGAGGCGAAAAAGCACCTCTTCACCATAGACTTCAACACTCGCCAGCGAAAATAATTTCACATTTTTTGTCGCCACGCATAAAAATTTCAAATTCTTTTCAACTTTGTGTACGACCTTTGCAGTAGCAATAGCAAAGAACTTATAAACGTAAAACACAAAAAATAGAAAAGACTATGAAACGATTTATGACACTCTTGACTGCGTTCCTCTTCGGTTTGACAAGCGCAATGGCAGTAGGACTAAATAGCAGCGACGACTATCCTATAAAGTACGACGAACTCCCAGCAGAGGCTAAGACATTCATTGCCAAGAACTTTGCTAAGGAGGAGATCTCACACGTCACCATCGACAAGGGCATCCTCAACGACGAGTATAGCGTAATCTTCATCTCGGGCATAAAACTCGAATTCAGCGAGGATGGCAAGTGGACCGAGATAGATTGTCGCTACAGCAATGTCCCTGACAACCTCGTTCCCGAGAAGATTCGAGAGTACGTGGCTACGCACTACCCCAAGAACCAAATCACCGAACTCAAGCGCGACTACAACGAGTGGGAGGTAAAGATCACGGGTGGCTTCGAACTCACCTTCAACAAGGATATGCACTTGGTGGACATCGACGACTAACGGTCTTTAGGCTGACTATATAAATTACAGGTTATGAGACGATTAATGTTTGCAATTATGGCCGTAGTGGCACTCACAGTCGTGGGTTGCAACCACTACGACGCCCCCACCTCCATCCGTAACGCCTTCAGCACGGAGTACCCTACAGCGGTGGATGTGGAGTGGAAGAGTAAGCGTGGTTATGCCGTTGCGGAGTTCTACCTCCCAGGCCAGGGAGAGTGCGAGGCGTGGTACACCAAGGCGGGTGCTTGGGTGATGACTGCCTACGATATGAGGTATAGCGACCTCCCCGCAGCAGTACGTAACGCCTTCGAAAGCGAATACGGTGCTGAGACACCGGTAGATGATGTGGAGCGCTTGGAGCGCAACAACAACGACACCATCTACTTCATCGAGGCTACGATAGTGGTCAATGGTTTCCTTACGGATATCTACCTTGACTACTCGGCAGATGGCACACTCCTACGCACGACCATCGACGTAGAGGATTACGACTACCTATACTACTATCTGTAGGTCGTAACAACACTCTGACAACGAGGCTCTTCGACAATTTGTTCGGGGAGCCTCTCTTTAATTAAAAAATTTTGCTACCTTTGCACATTATATAACTATATTCCAACTGAGTATGAAACGTATTTTGGAGACATCATACGACTCCTACCCCTCATTGGAGGAGTTGCCTGCGGAGGATTACGCCTTGGTTAAGGAGGCCGAAGAGGCAACAAAGAGTGCTAATGCCCCATTCTCGAACTTCCACGTGGGAGCGGCCCTACGACTAAAGAGCGGTCGCACACTCCACGCCTCGAACTTCGAGAGCGAGGTTTACCCTGCTGGCCTCTGTGCCGAGCGTTCGCTACTCTTCTATGTCGAGGCCAACTACGGCGACGACATAATCGAGGCCTTGGCCATTGCCTCAAACCCCTCAGAACGAGAGTGCTACCCCTGCGGACAGTGCCGACAGGTGATTGTCGATGTGGAGCGCAGACAGCAGAGCCCTATCCGTGTAATTATGACAGGAGCAGGAAGTGCTACGGTGGTAGACTCCGCCGAGAAGTTGCTCCCATTCACCTTTAAACTATAACGATGTTTACGATTAATGACATACTCTATGAGGATAACCACCTCCTCATAGTAAACAAGCACGCTGGCGACTTGGTGCAGAGCGATCCCGATGGCACGGAGGCTATCGAGGATCAGATTAAGGCTATGATAAAGATACGTGACCACAAGCCTGGAGCAGTATTCCTTGGCGTGGTACACCGCATCGACCGCCCTGTGAGTGGTGCAGTTATCTTTGCCAAGACCTCAAAGGCTTTGGCTCGTCTCAACGAGATGATTCGCGACCACAAGATTCGCAAGACATATTGGGCAATCACCGAGGCTCGCCCCAACGAAGAGGAGGGAACACTCCACCACTGGATTGTGCGCAACCCTAAAACCAATCGTTCTCACGCACACCAGCGTCCAAAGGGCGATGGCAAGGAGGCAATCCTCGACTACCAGGTATTGAGCGCCTCGACAAACTACACACTCCTCGAGGTGGACCTCAAGACAGGCCGTCACCACCAGATTCGCGCCCAACTCTCGGCCATAGGTTGCCCTATCAAGGGAGACTTGAAGTATGGTGCAAAGCGTTCGAATAAGGATGGAGGTATCTCGCTTCACTCGCGCCGTGTAGAGTTCCAGCACCCCGTGGGAGGTGCTACCATAGCCATCACAGCCCCTGTGCCACAGGAGGATAACCTTTGGAGATTCTTCGAGGAGGCCCAGCAATGAGAGTGTTAATTCAGCGTGTCACCGAGGCCCGTTGCAGAATTGATGGCGAGGTATTCTCATCTATCGGCAAGGGTTTAGTTGTGCTGGTCGGCATAGGCACCGACGAAACACAAGAGGATATAGCGTGGCTAACGAAGAAGATAGCACAACTACGCATCTTCGACGACGAGGCTGGCGTGATGAACCTCTCGGTGGAGGATATCAAGGGCGACGTGATGATAGTCAGCCAATTCACCCTCCACGCAATGACCAAGAAGGGCAACCGCCCCTCGTGGATTAAGGCTGCCCCCGAGGCCATCTCGCGCCCCCTATATGAGGAGTTTGTGAGAAGTGTCGAGGGTGCGTTGGGTCGCAAGGTAGCAACGGGAAGTTTCGGCGCAGATATGAAGATAGAACTTATCAACGACGGCCCCGTAACAATATGGATTGACTCTAAGAACAGAGAATAAATGAGACTTAAACTACTTATTTTTAGCATTGTAGCCTCCCTTGCTACCATCGTTGCTTGTAGCACAGAGGAGCCATTTGCCTGTACCCTCGTAGATAGCGAAATCGAGGAGGTAGGAGCAACATACGTCTGCCTCAGCGCAACCATCAACGCCACCGACTTTGGCAAGGTGGAGTCTGTAGGATTTATGGTTGCACGTCAAGGAAGCGAGAAGTTCGAGTGGTTGCCCACAAAGCGTGGTCGCACTATAGACCTTCGTGTCGATGATTTGAAGCCATCGACATCGTACGAATACCGTGTCTTCGTGCGTGCCAATGGCGATAGTTGGACCTTCAAGGGCGAAAAATTCAAAACTCTCGCCGAGGGCGAAACTCCAACTCCTGGACCAGAGCCAGAACCAGAGCCAGAGCCAACTCCTGAACCTGAGCCAGAACCAGACCCAACTCCTGAGCCAGAGCCAGAGCCAACACCAGACCCAGGCCCTGGAGATGAGACCCCAGTGGAGGGTAGCACCTACCGTATGGGGTGGTATGAGTTGCCTATCGAGTGCGACACCGACCACAATGGCGTAGACGACAATAACGACTCATACTACTACGCCCACCACCTCTGCGACGGAGGTGAGCGCAACGCTCAGGGTAACGGCAAGGCTCGTAACTACTCGGTATGCTTCTCTTCAAAGCATCACTGCCCAGTATGGGTGGCAGCGCCACGCCACTCGATGTATGTAGGCTCGGCAAACCGCACAGATGCCTACTCGCACGACCCACAGATTCCAACCGAGATCCAGTATGTTCGTAAGGATGCTGACAGCGGCTGCAACAATGGTCATATGCTTGGCTCGGCAGAGCGCACATCCTCAACGGGTACAAACCGTCAGGTATTCTACTTCTCGAATATCGCCCCACAGTATAGCGACACCTTCAACACAGGAGGTGGTGCGTGGAACAACCTCGAGGACCACATCGACGACCTCGTATGTCGCGACACCCTCTACGAGGTTGTGGGTTGCTACTTCGAGACCTACACCGACAAGTATGGCAATACGGGACGTCCCGCTAAAATATCGTTTGGTGGTCGCTCGGACGTGTCATGCCCAACGATGTTCTACTACGCTCTGCTACGCACAAAGAGCGGAAATAGTGGCAAGAGCGTGAAGGAGTGTTCGGCATCGGAGTTGCAGTGTGCAGCCTTTGTGATATGCCACGAGCAGAGCAAGGGACACAAACCTGAGGCCCGCGACCTCATCACCATCGAGGAGTTGGAGCGCTTGACAGGCTTCACCTACTTCGAGAATGTGCCTAACGCCCCAAAGAGTACGTTGAACACTTCAGATTGGTTATAACCTATGTTGATAGCACTTCAAAAACGCAGAGAGAATATCGCCGAGTACATCCTCTACATCTGGCAGATAGAGGATCTCCTCCGTGCCTTGCAGTTCAGCCCCGAGGCCATCTACGCAACCCTCGTGGCCAAGACCGAGGGCACCGATGAGCAACAGCGCGAGAACATATTTAATTGGTATATGCAGATTGTGGAACTCCTTCGCAAGGAGGGCAAGGAGAAGCAGGGCCATATCGACCATACGCTCCACCTCATTGGCGACCTTCACAACCTACACCTCCAACTGATGAAACTCCCCGTGGGCGAGCACTACCGCAATACGTATGCCCCCTTGGCGGTGCAACTGCCCCACCTACGTACCATTATGGAGAACGAGGAGATGAACGACACGGAACTCTGCTTCCGCGCCCTCTACGCCTCGCTCCTCTACCGCATCAAGGGTGGTGGCGAGAGCGCCATTGCCGACACCTTGGCGGTGATTTCTCCGGTGATTGGTGAGTTAGCAGCGATGTATGGCAAGGCCGAACGTGGCGAAATAGACCTCTTCGAGGAGGCCTAAACAGCAGGTTTATAGCAACAAAAGGGGTGGGAGGAGAGATTTTTTTGCGATTTTCTTTGCAATTATAAAAAATCGTTGTACCTTTGCACCTCGCAAAAGAAGCGTTAGAGCGGAAATTAAAGGAAACAAAACAATAAAAAACAGATACAACTATGGCAATGAAAAGAACTTACCAGCCTTCTCGTCGTAAGAGAATCAACAAGCACGGTTTCCGTCAGAGAATGGCTACTGCCAATGGCCGTAAGGTATTGGCTGCACGTCGCGCTAAGGGTCGCAAGAAGTTGACCGTATCAGACGAGGCAACATTCAAGTACAACTAGTCTGCCGATAGCAGATTAGGTCGAGGCTTATTCGCCGAAAAGATTAGGAGCGTATCCATCACGTGGATCACGCTCCTTACTTTTTTGCCTCACCGCCTAAGCGACAGAGGATTAAGCAACAGTTTTTTTATTTTTGAAGTTTGACCCATTCGATTTTTTTCGTATCTTTGCACGCTAATTAACAAAATTACAACAATATGGCTCTTATTGACGAGATTACACGACGACGTACATTTGCAGTTATTGCACACCCTGACGCGGGTAAGACTACCCTTACGGAGAAGTTGCTCCTCTTTGGTGGCGCTATCCACGTGGCTGGTGCTGTGAAAAGCAACAAGATTAAGAAGGGTGCTACTTCGGACTTTATGGAGATTGAGCGTCAGCGTGGTATCTCGGTGGCTACCTCAGTGATGGGCTTCGAGTACAAGGATGTCAAGATTAACATCCTCGATACCCCTGGTCACGAGGACTTCGCAGAGGATACCTACCGTACCCTCACAGCCGTAGACTCTGTAATCATCGTTATTGATGGTGCGAAGGGTGTTGAGACTCAGACACGCCGCTTGATGGATGTCTGCCGTATGCGTAACACCCCTGTTATTGTCTTCATCAACAAGTTGGACCGACCATCGAAAGATCCATTCGACCTCTTGGACGAGGTTGAGCGTGAGTTAAAGATTAAGGTGCGCCCCTTGGCATTCCCAATCTCTTCGGGCGACACATTCAAGGGTGTGTACAACATCTACGAGCGTAACCTCTCGCTCTTCACTACAGACGAGCGACAGACTGCCGATGCCGAGACCGTGGAGATTAACGACCTCTCATCTTCGGACTTAGAGAAATATATTGGCGACAAGTTCGCCTCACAACTCCGCGAAAATATCGACCTCGTGGAGGGTGTGTACGACACCTTCGACCGCGAGGCATACCTCCGTGGCGAGGTTGCTCCAGTATTCTTTGGCTCTGCGGTTAATAACTTCGGTGTCAGAGAGTTGCTCGAGTGCTTCATCCGTATCGCTCCATCACCACGCAACGGCAAGACCGAGACCCGTATCGTAGAGCCACAGGAGGCGAAACTCACAGGTTTCATCTTCAAGATTCACGCAAATATGGACCCTAACCACCGCGACCGTATCGCCTTTATGAAGATATGTTCGGGACGCTTTGAGCGTAACAAGAACTACCTCCACGTGCGCAGTGGCAAGCAACTGAAGTTCTCATCACCAACAGCCTTTATGGCCGAGAAGAAGTCGGTCATCGACGAGGCCTTCCCTGGCGATATCGTGGGTCTTCACGACACAGGAACCTTTATGATTGGCGACACCTTCACCGAGGGCGAGAAGCTCAAGTTCACTGGTATTCCATCATTCTCGCCTGAGCATTTCCGCTATATCGAGAATGCCGACCCTATGAAGTTCAAGCAGTTGGCTAAGGGTATCGACCAGCTTATGGATGAGGGCGTGGCACAGCTCTTCACCTCGTCGCTCAATGGTCGCAAGATTATCGGCACAGTGGGTGCGCTCCAGTTCGAGGTTATCCAGTACCGCTTGGAGCACGAGTATGGTGCTAAGTGTCGCTGGGAGCCTATCTCGATACACAAGGCTTGCTGGATTGAGTCGGATAACGAGGCCCAGTTGAACGACTTCAAGCGCCGTAAGCATACCAATATGGCTGTCGATAAGCACGGCCGTGACGTATTCCTTGCCGACACAAGTTACGCCTTGGCCTTGGCTCAGGAGAACTTTAAGGATATTCGCTTCAAGTTCACATCCGAGGTATAATGCTACGCAGGGAGAGGATAATATCATTTGTACTGCTACTCATCATAGGTCTCTATGTGGGTGGTAGTACTCTCTTTATCCACACCCATAATGTCGATGGCAGAAGCATTGTCCACTCCCACCCTTTCAGTGGAACACCAGCCTCACACAGCCACTCGGCAACCTCTTTTGACACCATCTCACGCCTCACAAATAGCGACTACGTATCTGTATCGACTATCAGCGTCGAGTGCTGTATAACGACACAAACAACCCTCTACAGAGCCACCTACAGCGAATTTTGCGATTCGGCAAAAGGCTCAATATGCTCGCTCAGGGCCCCTCCCTCATTGGTGTAACACCCACAATCACAACACCCTAACATAGGGACATTTACACTACTTTTTATTGCACGATGGCAACTACGCCACTGTGCTAAAACGCTACCTTTTCTCCAAAAAGGTAACACAACTTTTTACACACAATGAGGAACTTTTTATTAACTTTATTGACCCTGCTACCCCTTGTAGCCTACGCTTCAACCGACATCCCTACATCACCTATCGTCGAGGTAAGTAACAAGCCACAGCGCGCCAACGACACCAACATCTTCGGACATATCATCTCTGCAAATAGCAACGAGCATATCCCATACGCCACAATTGCCGTAAAGGATACCACCCTCGGCTGTGCGGCAAATGGCTCGGGACACTACACCCTTAACAACCTCCCTGCGGGCAAGATCACGTTGGTTATCAGCGCCATAGGTTTCCAGACTAAGGAGATTACACACACCACTGTAAAGGGCGAGTCTCAGGAGTTGAACATCGCCCTTGTGGAGACCACTACCTTGGTGGACGAGGTGGTAGTATCGGCTACTCGTAACGAGACAAACCGCCGAAATACGGCTACCGTAGTGAATGTGGCATCAGCAAAACTCTTCGAGGGAACAGCCTCGTCGAGCCTCTCGGAGGCGATGAACTTCCAATCGGGCTTGCGCGTGGAGAATACGTGTGGCAACTGTGGTGCGCCACAGTTGAGAATCAATGGTTTGGAGGGTCAGTACTCACAAATTTTGTTGGACAGCCGTGCCATCTTCTCATCGTTGGCAGGCGTCTATGGCCTCGACCTTATGCCCGTAGCAATGGTCGAGCGTGTGGAGGTTATCCGTGGCGGTGGCTCGGCACTCTTTGGCTCGAATGCCATTGGTGGCGTGGTGAACATCATCACCAAAGACCCTGTGCGTAACACCCTCTCTCTCTCGAACACCACAAACATTATGGAGGACGGCACACCCGACATCAACACCTCTATTGGTGGCGCTTTCGTGTCGGATGACTATAAACTCGGCACATACATCTTCGGACAGGTGAAGAACCGTGGAGGCTACGACCGCAACGACGACGGCTTCTCGGACCTTACGAAACTACGCTCCGAAACCCTCGGCTTCAGAGGCTACTACAAGACATCTACACACTCGCGCCTAACGGCTGAGTATCACCATATTCACGAATTCCGTCGTGGTGGCGACAACTTCGAGGAGGCCCCTCACATGGCCTGGATTTGTGAGCAGTTGGACCACAATATCGACGGTGGAGGCCTTAAGTTCGACCTCTTCCCTAACTCTCGTCACCGCTTCTCGGCCTTCGTCTCAGCACAGGGCATCAACCGCTCAAGTTACTTTGGTACGGATATGAACCCTAATGCCTACGGCACAACACGAGACTTTACGGCGGTGGGTGGTGCGCAATACACCTACAACTACAAGGCGGGTCTCCCATCGGAACTCACCGTAGGTGCTGAGTACAACTATAACAACCTCTACGACAACTACGTAGCCACAAACCGCATCCTCAAGCAGATAACCTCTACATACGGTATCTATGCCCAGAACGAGTGGAAGAGCGACCAACTAAACATCCTCGTCGGCTTCCGTCTCGACAAGCACAATATGATCGACCGCCCAATCTTTGCGCCACGTGCCAACTTGCGCTACAGCCCTATCGAGAATCTCGGTCTACGCCTCAGTTACTCAAGTGGTTACCGCGCCCCACAGGCCTATAACGAGGATCTCCATATCGACGCCCTCAACCACGCCGTGTCGCTCATCGTGCAGGATCCAAACCTTCGCCCCGAGTTCTCGCACTCGCTAAGTGCCTCAGCCGACTACTACCAAAGTTTCGGTCGTTTGGAGATGAACATACTTGTCGAGGGCTTCTACACTATGCTCAACGACGTCTTTACGTTAGTAAACAACGGCGAGAAGGTGAACGAGGATGGCTCAACCACGATCTACCGTATGCGTACCAACGCTTCGGGCGCACGTGTGGGAGGTATCACTACCGAGGTTAAGTTGGGCATCCCTAAGATTTTTGACCTTCAGTTGGGCTACACTTACCAGCAGAGCAAATATGTTGAAGCCGAGCAGTGGAGCGATGTCGTAGAGGCAGAGCGCCGTATGTTCCGCTCGCCTGACCACTACGGATATCTCAGCTCTAACTTCTTCTTCACCAAGCGCTTCAACGGCTCGTTGTTTGCCACCTTCACTGGCCCAATGCTCGTTCAGCATAATGCCCATAGCGTAGGCGATATCGACTTCGAGGATTGCAACGTCACTACCCCATCATTCTTCGATGCAGGTATAAAGTTGTCCTACACCTTTAACCTTACAAACCTTATCAACTTGGAGATTAATGGCGGTGTCAAGAATATCTTCGACGCCTACCAGACCGACTTGGACTGGGGCGCAGGCCGCGACTCGACCTACATCTATGGCCCATCGATGCCACGTACCTACTTCATCGGCATCAAACTTTCGCTATAATAGGCTATCGTATCAGATAGAAAAAGAGTGCAGGGATCAACTCTGCACTCTTCATTTTTATACGCCTAATCGTCTAACCCTTAATCAGTTCAGCGCTCTTTGCTCGGAGGCGAAGGAAGGTTAGTATGGCAGCAGCGCTGAGGCCTACGATAAGGCCGACAACCAAGCCGTGACACTCCATATCAAGGCCAAAGGCGAGCCAGCAACCGATAGGTATGCTTAGGGCGAGGTAACTACAAAGTACAATCGGCATAATAATCTTGACATCCTGAAGGCCTCGCATCATACTTATCGAGAGGCCCTGCACAGCGTCCGAGAACTGATAGATGGCAATAAGGATCATCAACTCCGAGGTAAGCACAACAACGGCCTCGTTATCAGTGAATAGTTCAGCCATCTGTCTGCGCAAAACTACAAAGACTACAGCCATAATGATTGCCCAAGCAAAGCCCAAGTGATAGGTCGCCGTAATCATAGGGCGGAGTGCGCGACGGTCGCTACTTCCGTAGATATGCGAGACGAGAATGGTGGAAGCCGAGCCAATAGCCACGGTAATCATCCACGCTATATTGGCGATGCTGAACGAGACCTGCATAGCACCCGCAGCGGCTTCGCCAAACGACAGGGCAAGGATAGAGGTGAGGATGAAGGCTGAGGACTCCATAATCATCTGGAACGATATCGGATAGCCTACCTTAAAGAAAGCCTTCAAATAACTGAGTTTCAGTGCGTCAGGCTCGAAGAATACCCTATATAGGCGCAAGCGACGCGATAGAAAGAAGTAGGCCACGATAGCCACCATCTGTGCCAAGCGCGACAACAGCGTAGCCAGACCAGCACCCTCAGCACCCATAGCCTCGATTGTCGTAGTGCCAAAGATAAAGATGTAGTTAAGGCCTATATTGAGGATGTTACCTCCGAGGGTTATCCACATCGCCGTCTTGGTGTTGCCGATACCCTCCAAGAACTGCTTCACCGAGAGGAATATCATCAGTGGCATAATGCTCCATACCAACATATCGTAGTACGGTAGGGCCATCTCGGCCACCTGCTCGACACTCTGTCCTGGGGCGCTCATCCACTCACCAAGCACCGAGATAAAGGGGCGCAACAAGAGGGCTGCGACAGTAGCCACAACACCTATAATGGTGGTATAGAGTACACTATTTTCGAACAAACGACCCACCTCTCGCCTATCGCCACGTGCGTAATACTCTCCTACGATAGGAGTTATGGCTAAGCCAAGACCCAACGAAGCGAGATAGATTAGCAAGAAGAGCGAACTACCCAAGGCCACAGCAGCCAAAGGTACGGGGTCTTCGCCACCGAAGTTACCCACCATCGCCGTATCGGCAAATTGTGTGGTAAGTTGCCCCACCTGAGCAAGTACCACGGGGGTAGCAAGGGCAAGAATCTGTTTGTAGTATTTCGAATATTTCATTGTCATAGAGTGCAAAGATAATCCAACTTTGGGAATTAAGCAACGTCACCCCCGACCCTCATTCCTCAACTAAGAGGCGTTTCACTACGAATCTTTCAAACTTAACAACGAAACTTCGCTTAACGACCTCCCATCCCTCGCCAAAATAGCCCCATTCACTCCCAATTTTCTACCATTCGGAGCAATAATGGCACTACTTATTAAAATAATTTAAAATTATTATTCTTTATTAAATAAATGTATTATCTTTGCAGTCTGATATATATTCTCTTATGTAAACCACTAAATACTAAAAGAATAGAATATCACGGAATTAGACGAAAATCTATAATAATAACGGATATGAGTAATGTTAATTTAACCCCCGACTACCTATTTGAGGTGAGTTGGGAGGTGTGCAACAAGGTGGGTGGCATTCACACTGTCATCGCCTCGAAGGCACCTACTGTAAAGAAGATGTTGGGCGACAAGTACATCACCATCGGCCCAGACTTCTCATTCGAGACTGCAAACCCAGAATTCAAGGAGGATACAACTCTCTTGGCCGCTTGGCGTGAGTCTCTCTACAACAAGGGTGTACGTGTTCGTATCGGCCGTTGGGCTATCGACAGCAACCCTATCGCAATCCTTATCGACTTCAAGTCGTTCATCCGCGAGAAGGACAACATCCTTAAGCAACTTTGGGAGTCATACAACGTAGATTCACTCTCAGGCCAGTGGGACTACATCGAGCCAGTACTCTTCGGTCACGCTGCAGGTGTAGTTATCGCATCTTTCGCTGAGACCTTCGGTGCTACAACAAATAAGGTTGTGGCTCACTTCCACGAGTGGATGGCTGCAGCAGGTTCGCTCTACTTGCGCGACAATGCCCCTTACGTAGCAACCGTATTCTCTACCCACGCTACGGTTATGGGTCGCTGCATCGCAGGCAACCGTCTCCCACTCTACAACGACCTCCACAAGTTCAACGCCGACGAGTTGGCTCGCCAGTTCAACGTGATGGCAAAGCACTCTTTGGAGAAGTCTGCAGCAACCTATGCTGATGCCTTCCTCACCGTGAGCGACATCACCGCTAACGAGTGTAACTACTTGCTCGGTCGCGAGGTGACACGCATCACTCCTAACGGCTTCGAGAATGGCTTCGTACCTGAGGGCAAGCTCCTCGAGCAGCAGCGTGAGGCCTCTCGCAAGAAGATCTTGGAGGTGGCAAGCGCTATGTGGGACTACAACTTCGGACAGAACACCCTCATCGTAGGTACCAGTGGTCGCTACGAGTTCCGCAACAAGGGTATCGACGTATTCCTTGAGTCGTTGAAGCAGCTTGCAACAAGCAATATCGACCGTGACGTATTGGCCGTTATCGCTGTTCCTGCAGGTAACGTAGGCGCACGTCGCGACCTTATCGAGCGTCTCGAGAACAACACCCCTATCGACAACTCACAGAAGCGCTACCTCACCCACAACCTCGAGTCAGAGGCTTGGGATCAGGTTGTTCAGAGCGTTGATGGTAGCATCCTTTCGACTTCAGCATCACGTGTGAAGGTTGTATTCATCCCTACATACCTCAATGGTCAGGATGGCATCTTCAATATGCCTTACTACGATTTCTTGGCAGGTTTGGACCTCACCGTGTTCGCATCATACTACGAGCCTTGGGGCTACACCCCACTCGAGTCAGTAGCCTACGGCGTTCCTACCGTAACTACTACCCTTGCAGGCTTCGGTATGTGGGTGGCAAAGCACTCTTCACACGAGGGTGTAGATATCGTTCGTCGTGACGACTACAACGAGCGCGAGGTTGTCCTCCAGATTACCGACGTCATTAAGCACTACCTCTCGATGAACGAGAAGGAGCTTAGCGAGGCACGTACTGCAGCACAGCAGATCTCGACTACAGCGTTGTGGAGCAAACTCTTCAACGAGTACAAATATGCATACGAGGAGGCTATGGACAACTCTGTATCACGCACCAACCGTGTACTTATCGACGGTGGTAGCCGTGGTGAGCAGATCAACTTCGTGCGCCAGCAGCTCACCTCAAACCGCCCATCTTGGCACCGTCTTATGGTCGAGAAGGGTATTCCAGCACGTCTTAAGCCATTGGAGGAGTTGTCACGCAACTTGTGGTGGTGCTGGACTGCCGCTGCTCGCGACTTGTTCGAGTCTATCGACGAGGCTTTGTGGGTAAAGGTTGATCGCAACCCTATCGCTTTGTTGGACAAGCTCTCAACGGCTCGTTGCGAGGAGTTGTCTAAGGACACTGAGTTCCTCAAGCGTATGGACGCAGTATACAAGGAGTTCACCGAGTATATGGCCGAGAAGCCAGCACCAGAGCACGCTAAGGTTGCATACTTCTCTATGGAGTATGGTTTGCACTCATCACTTAAGATCTACTCTGGAGGTCTCGGTATCTTGGCAGGTGACTACCTCAAGGAGGCTTCTGACCGCAACGTAGGTATGGTTGCTGTAGGTCTTTTGTACCGCTACGGCTACTTCACCCAGCGTCTCTCGGCTCAGGGTGCTCAGGAGGCTACCTACGAGGCTCAGAACTTCTTCAAACTCCCTATCTCACCTGTTCGTGACGAGTTCGGCAACTGGATTACTACTCAGGTAGCATTCCCTGGTCGTACCCTCACAGCACGTGTTTGGTTGTGCCAGGTAGGTCGTACTGACCTCTACCTCTTGGATGCCGACTACGAGGCTAACCTCGAGGAGGACCGTCAGGTGACATACCACCTCTACGGTGGCGACTGGGAGAACCGTCTCAAGCAGGAGATCTTGTTGGGTATCGGTGGTATCCGCGCCCTCGTAAAGATGGGTATCAAGCAGGAGGTTTACCACTGCAACGAGGGTCACGCAGCCTTCATCGGCATCGAGCGTATCCGCAACCTCATCTCTAAGAAGCGTTTGTCATTCTCTGAGGCTATGGAGGTTATCCGCTCATCTTCGCTCTTTACTACCCACACCCCTGTACCTGCAGGTCACGACGCATTCCCTGAGACGATGATTCGTCAGTATATGTCACACTACCCAGAGGTATTGGGCATCACTTGGGATCAGTTCATCAACCTCGGTAAGACAAACCCTAACGACCCTAACGAGAAGTTCTCGATGTCTGTTTTGGCTTGTAACCTTTCACAGGAGGTTAATGGTGTATCTTGGTTGCACGGCGAGGTATCTAAGGATATCTTGGGTAATATGTGGCCAGGCTACTTCAAGAGCGAACTTCACATTGGCTACGTAACTAACGGCGTTCACTTCCCAACTTGGGTGGCATCGAACCTCCGTCGCCTCTACTCTAAGTATTTCGGCAATGCCTTCGAGGGTCATACCTACAACATCCCTGAGTGGCAGAACGTACATAAGATCGATGATACGGAGCTCTGGCAGGAGCGTATGTTCCTCAAGAACCGCCTCATCAACACCATCCGCAAGCGCTACAGCGACCCAACACAGGTTCGTCTCCAGTCGCCTCGCCAGATGGTACAGGTTACCGAGAGCATCAAGCCAGATGTATTGACCATCGGTTTCGCTCGTCGTTTCGCAACCTACAAGCGTGCATACCTCCTCTTCACCAACTTGGAGCGTTTGTCTGCTTTGGTAAACAACAAGGAGCGCCCCGTACAGTTCATCTTCGCTGGTAAGGCTCACCCTAACGATAAGCCAGGTCAGGATCTCATCAAGCGCATCGTTGAGGTATCAGCAATGCCTGAGTTCGTAGGTAAGATCGTCTTCTTGCAGAACTACGATATGGAGTTGGCACGCCGTATGGTTCAGGGTGTCGATGTATGGCTCAACACCCCTACCCGTCCATTGGAGGCTTCAGGTACTTCAGGCGAGAAGTGTGTTATGAATGGTGTTATGCAGTTCTCTGTTCTCGACGGCTGGTGGGTTGAGGGCTACAAGGAGGGCGCAGGCTGGATGTTGCCTATGGAGCGCACCTATGCCGATCAGCGCTTCCAGGATGAGCTCGATGCCGAGATGATCTACAACACTATCGAGGAGCAGATCGTACCATTGTACTACGACCGTGCCGAGGATGGTGTGCCACACCGCTGGGTAAATGCTGTTAAGAAGTGTGTTGCAGACATCGCTTCTAACTTCACAACCAACCGTATGCTTATCGACTACGAGGAGCGCTTCTACAACAAGCTCGCTGCTCGCAAGTCGCTCATCATCGACAACAACTACCTTATGGCTCGCCAGATTGCGGCTTGGAAGCGTAAGGTATCTGCCGCTTGGGACAATGTCGCTATCCTCGACGTTAAGCGTGCAGAGATCGAGTCTGAGGCAATCTACGTAGGCAAGAAGTACCACTTCGAGGTAACCCTCGACCTTGCAGGTTTGAGCAAGGAGGATATCGGTGCTGAGTTGGTTGTTGCTACACAGATTGAGGCTGGTCAGGCAGCAAATGTTATCGAGACCCGTCGCCTTGAGGTTGTTGAGGCTAACGACGGTAAGGTAACCCTTGCTCTCGACTACGCTCCTACCCATACAGGTACCTTCGACGTAGCTCTTCGTATCTTCCCTGCAAACGATAAGTTGGAGCATCGTATGGACTTCGCATTGGTTAAGTGGGCATAACCGCGCACCAATTCTATGATAATGACCCGATTGACCTATTTTTACGGCCAATCGGGTTATTTTTTTAGAAAAAGTTTGTAACTTTGGGAGATTAAAACCTTAAACGTATGAAACGTACAATTATAGATCTCTTCGAGGAGTCGGTAGCCAAGTATGGCCAGAAGGAGTTCCTCTTGGAGAAACATAACGGAAAGTTCGAGCCTACGTCGTATAACACCACTAAGAGCGAGGCTCAGCGCATCGGTGCAGGTCTTGTGGCCTTGGGCATCGAGCGTGGCGACAGAGTTTCGATTTTGGCCGAGGGCTGCAACAACTGGATTATCTCGGAGTTGGGCTTGCTCTATGCTGGCGCTATCAGCGTACCCCTATCTATAAAGTTGGAGGAGGCCAACGACCTTCTCTTCCGTCTCAAGCACTCCGACGCCAAACTTATCTTCGTGTCAAAGTACCAGTTGCGCAAGATTCGCTCTATCGTAGCCGACTTGAACGACCTCAAACATATCGTTGTTTGGGGCGATGTTGAGGGAGGTCTCCTTGATAGCGAGATGTCGTTGGATGCACTTAAGGAGTTGGGCGACAAGCGTTTGGCAACCAATCGCGAGAGTTTCGAGGCTATTGGTGCATCACTCCAGAACGATGACATCGCAACCATCACCTACACCTCGGGAACTACAGCAGATCCTAAGGGTGTAGTCCTCACCCACCGCAACTATACGGCTAATGTGGAGCAGGCACTCTCGGTGGTCTCTATCCCTTCGGATTGGCGCACACTCATCATCCTTCCTCTCGACCACTGCTTCGCACACGTCGTGGGATTCTACATTATGATTGCCTGTGGTGCGTCGGTGGCTACGACCGAGGTAGGCCGTACTCCTATGGAGACCCTAAAGAATATACCATTGAATATCAAGGAGGTACGCCCTCACTTCTTACTCTCTGTTCCTGCGCTGGCAAAGAACTTCCGTAAGAATATCGAGACCTCTATCCGCAAGAAGGGTAAGACCACGGAGCGCCTCTTCAACCTCGCACTCAAGACCTCATACCTCTACCAGGCTGATGGTTACTCTAAGGGTAAGGGATTGCGTTGCTTGCTCAAGCCCGCAGTGGCACTCTTCGACAAGATTTTGTACTCTAAGGTGCGCGAGGCCTTTGGTGGCGAGTTGCAGTTCTTCATCGGCGGTGGCGCACTGCTCGACAGCGAGTTGCAGCGCTTCTTCTACGCCATTGGTATCCCTATGTATCAGGGCTATGGTCTCTCGGAGGCTACGCCCGTCATCTCTACTAATGCCCCCAGCCAGGGCAACCACCGATTCGGCTCTTCAGGTCGCTTAGTTAAGCCTTTGGAGATAAAGATTCTCGACGACGAGGGTCGTGAGTTGGGCGTAGGCCAGAAGGGCGAGATTGTCATCAAGGGTGAGAATGTTATGGCTGGCTACTGGAAGAATCCCGACTCTACTGCCGACACGGTACGTGATGGCTGGCTCTATACGGGCGATATGGGCTATATGTCGGCCGATGATTTCCTCTATGTGTTGGGTCGCTTCAAGAGCCTGCTTATCTCCTCTGACGGCGAGAAGTATAGCCCTGAGGGTATGGAGGAGGCTATCGTTGATAAGTCGCCATTTATCGACCAGGTAATCGTCTACAACAACCAAAGCCCCTATACTATCGCCTTGGTAGTCGGCTCTAAGGAGGCCTTGAATCGTCGCTTGGACGAGGAGCAACTCACGGGCGACGAGCGCTATGTGAGGGCTGCCGAGATTCTTGGGGGTGAGGTCGCTAAGTACCGCACAGGAGGCATCTATGGCGATGAGTTCCCCGACCGCTGGGTACCTGCCGTTGTAGCCCTTGCCGACGAGGCCTTCACCGAGCAGAATGGCTTGGTTAATAGCACTATGAAGGTTGTGCGCAATAAGGTCGAGAAGCACTTTAGCGAGGCCATTGCCCACGCCTACACCCCTGAGGGTAAGAGCATCAGCAACGAGCGCAATATTATGACTCTTAAGAGGTTGCTCGGTTAGCCACTCGCTCCACAAGAGCATATAAATATAGTAAGTGCCTATCCCTTTTCGGGGTAGGCACTTGCTATTTAACCATTATATATAAATAGGTAACCCCTTACTCCATACAACGGCAAACGAGGTTACGGTCGCCATAACCGTTGTCGATCTTAGTGACGTATGGGAAGAACTTGCCCTGGCTAACCCAATCCAATGGGAAGGCAGCCTCCTGACGTGAGTATGGGTGTGACCACTCGCCAGCAAGTTCTAAGGCGGTATGTGGCGCATTGACAACAACATTGTCGCTATTGCCCGATGCTGCGGCAGCCTCGCACTCGCGCTTAATCTGAATCAAAGCCTCGATGAAGCGATCCATCTCCGCCTTAGACTCACTCTCAGTAGGCTCAACCATCAAGGTCTCGTGAACAGGGAATGAGAGGGTTGGAGCGTGGTAGCCATAGTCCATCAAGCGGTGGGCGATATCGCCACAGTCGATATTATAGTCGTGCTTGAAGCGGGTGAGGTCGAGAATCATCTCGTGGCCTACACGACCAGTCTCACCAGAATAGTAGGTCTTATACTCATCCTTCAAGGCTGACGACATATAGTTAGCATTCACGATAGCCAACTCGGTAGAGCGACGCAAGCCCTCGAAACCAAGCATACGGATATAACCGTAGGTGATAGGGAGCAACATCGCAGAACCCCAAGGTGATGACGAAACAGCGGTGATACCCTCCTCGCCACCAGTCTCCATCAATGAGTGGGTAGGCAAGAACTTAACCAAGTGCTCGGCAACACATACTGGACCAACACCAGGACCACCGCCACCGTGAGGCATTGCAAAGGTCTTGTGGAGGTTGAGGTGGCAGACATCAGCACCGATATAGCCTGGGTTGGTGAGACCAACCTGTGCATTCATATTAGCACCATCCATATATACCTGACCGCCTGCATCGTGAACAGCATCGACGATATCGCGGATACGGCTCTCGAAGACGCCGTGGGTAGATGGGTAGGTAACCATCAAACCGCACAACTCAGAAGAGTACTCCTCGGCCTTCTTCTTCAAGTCCTCAACGTCGATATTACCGTTCTGGTCGCAAGCAACGATGACAATCTTCATACCCGCCATAGCTGCCGATGCAGGGTTAGTACCGTGTGCCGACGATGGGATGAGGATAACGTTACGGTAGCCCTGACCACGGCTCTGGTGGTAAGCACGAATCATCATAAGACCTGTGTACTCGCCAGCAGCACCTGAGTTAGGCTGGAGTGTACAGCCCGCAAAGCCAGTGATAGTAGCCAAGTAACCCTCGAGGTTAGCGATAAGCTCGCGGTAACCCTCAGCCTGGTCGGCAGGAGCAAATGGGTGCATATTCTGGAAGCCCGACAACGACAATGGCTGCATAAGCTGTGCAGCGTTGAGCTTCATAGTGCAAGAGCCCAACGAAATCATTGAGTTCATCAACGAGATATCGCGCAACTCCAAACGCTTGATATAGCGCATCATCTCGGTCTCGGTGCGGTATGAGTTGAAGATAGACTCGGTGAAGAAGTCGCTCTTACGTGCTACCTCGTCAGCGATACGTGGAGCCTCAACACGCTTAACAGCCTTAGCCTTCTTGCCACGTGCCTCAGCAAAGATCTCAACTACGCTCTGCAACTCAGCGTCGGTAGTAACCTCATCGAAGGCGATACGAACGCAGTCGTCGGTTGGGTAGTAGAAGTTGATCTCGCGAGCCAAAGCGATATCCTGAATCACAGATGCCTCAGCCTCAACATCCAACGTGTCGAACAACGCCTTGGTGCGAACAACGTAGCCCATAGCCTCCAAAGCATCCTTAACTGTAAGGGCAGCAGTGTGTGCATTGAGCGCAGCACGCTGGAGACCCTCCTTACCATTATATATACAGTAGAAACCAACCATAGAGGCCATCAACGCCTGTGCAGTACAGATGTTAGAAGTAGCCTTCTCGCGCTTGATATGCTGCTCACGCATCTGCAACGACATACGCAAAGCCTTATTGCCAAGACGGTCTACCGAAACGCCAATGATACGGCCTGGCATCTGGCGCTTATAAGCATCGCGTGTAGCCATATAGCCAGCGCTTGGACCACCCAAGCCCATAGGACAACCGAGACGCTGGGTTGTACCTACTGCGATATCTGCACCCCACTCCGCTGGAGACTTAAGCAATGCCAATGAGAGGAGGTCAGCAACAGCAGTAACCAATACACCAGCCTCGTGTGCCTTCGCTGCGAAGCCTGCATAGTCTCGAACCTCACCATTGGCCGATGGGAACTGAACAACAGCACCAAACTCCTTGCCTGTGAACTCATAGGTTGCGAAGTCGTCACGGATAATCTCGATGCCAAATGGCTCAGAGCGTGTGATAAGCACGTCGAAGGTCTGTGGGAAGATATTCTCATCCACGAAGAGTTGGTTGCGACCCTGCTTAACAGCCTCACGCGAACGCAAAGCATACATCATAAGCATAGCCTCGGCAGTAGCAGTTGCCTCATCCAAGAGCGAGCAGTTTGCTACCTCCATACCTGTAAGCGAGAGGATAGCGGTCTGGTAGTTGAGCAATGCCTCCAAACGGCCCTGTGAAATCTCAGCCTGATATGGGGTATAAGAGGTGTACCACGCTGGGTTCTCAAAGACGTTGCGCGAAACAACCGCAGGAACTACGTTAGGATAGTAGCCCATACCGATAAATGAACGCAAGGTGCGATTCTTGGCTGCCAACTGTGCGATATGCTGTGCATACTCATACTCACTCATCGCCTCTGGGAGGTCAAGAGCCTTCTTAAGGCGAATATTCGCAGGGATAACCTGCTGCAAGAGTTCCTCAACAGAGCCTACACCGATGGTAGCAAGCATCTGCTGCAAATCATCCTTAGAATTTAGACCGACGTGGCGATCTACAAAGTTGTCAAAGGTTTTCATTGTGTTATTGTTTATTAGTTGTTTTGGTATTTCTAATCTATCTCAACGGCCTAAAGCCACTAATATTTAAACGAACTGCCACCGATAAACTCCCTAAGAAGCGAGGTTGGTGGAATCTCGTCGGGAGCGATAGGCACGAAGTTATCCAAGAACTTCAACATACGGCGCGCCTCGGCATACTCTGGAGCAGTATCTGGCACCTCCCTCAAAACTGGCTCTGCCACGGCCTTCAATACTGATATCTCGTAGAAGAGCGACGAGTTGAACATCACGTTGGCATTCTCCTGGTAGGGGAATATATGGCGTTCCTCGCCACGACGCACCAATGGCCACATCGAGAGTGTGCGTAGGGCATCATTGCCGCGGGTAGCATTGTCGCGGATAGTACGACGCAAGAGGCGGTTATCCGTAGTCGGGATGCGCGAGAAGTTATCCATCGCCACTGAGGTAAAGCACGATATATAGATTTTGAACTTCTCACCATCCGAGATACTTGGCGTAAGTTGTGGGTTGAGGGCGTGGATACCCTCCATAATGAGTATCGAGCGGTCGGTGAGTTTGAGGGGCTTCTCGTGCCACTGTCTGCGACCCGAGATAAAGTCATAGCGTGGGATAGCCACACTCTCACCATTAGTCAAACGACGCAGGTGGTCGTTAAGAGTTGCGAGGTCGATAGCCTCCAAAGCCTCGAAGTCGGGCTTACCATCCTCGTCCAATGGGGTCTTATCTCTATCGACGAAGTAGTCGTCGAGGGCGATAAGCACAGGGTCGAGACCCAACACCCTCAACTGCACGCCAAGACGCTTCGAGAAGGTGGTCTTGCCACTCGACGAAGGACCCGAAATAAGGGCCATGCGCACACCACGCTCACTATTAGCCTCGGCAATGGAGCGAGCGATAGAGGCAATCTTATTCTCGTGGAAGGCCTCGGCAATCTTGATGAGTTCCGACGCATCGCCATTCATTACGCGGCGGTTCAAATCGCCAATCGTAGGCACACCCATAACATCTATCCACATCTGGTACTCGTGGAAGATGTCGAACATCTTGTCGTGGTTGATGGCCGTAGTCACCTGCTCTGGGTTGGTACGTGCAGGAAGAGCAACATAGATGCCATTGTAGTATGGCACAACATCGAAGCGCGACACATAGCCCGACGAGGGAGCCAATGCTCCGTAGAAGTAGCCAGGCATATCGCCCAAGTGGTTCACCGTGCGATAGAGGTGTGGGCGTGTCTGGAGCAACTCCAACCTATCGTCGAAGCCATACTTAGCATACTCCTTAGCCACATCCTCGGCAAGAGCCTTAGTGCGGGTGATAGGCAGGTTACGGGCCACGATATCCTCCATACGCAGTTTGAGCAACACGGCATCCTCGGCCAAGACTCCATCCTTATCGTCGAATTCAGCGTAGAAACCATTACCCAAGGTGTGGCGGATACGAAGTTTGCACTCGGGGAAGAGTTCCACCGAGGCCATCTGCATCACGAAAGAGAGCGTGCGCTGATAGATGCGGTAGCCCTCGAAATGGCGGATATCGAAGAACTCCACGGTGACTGGCTTGTAGATGCGGTAACTCAGTTCCTTATAGCAGTTATTGACCCTCGCGCCAAGCATAGGGTAAGGTTGGTCGATTGCCACGCTCTGAAGCACATCCATAAGCGAAGCACCCATCTCAACCTCAAAAGAGGTCGCATTATTGACCAGTCGCAAAGTTACTCTATTAGCCATAGCCTACCTATTTTTTAATTAATGGTGTGTAAAGATAGTAATTTTTTGTAACTTTGTAACGAATAAATGTGATAACTTATGCGAAAAATTCTATTTTTTTTATCGTCACTCCTCTTCGCCACCCTGCTTTTAGCAGGATGTAACGACCAAAAGTGTGACCACATCTACATCATATCTACCAACGACATCCACTCCACTATCGATGCCTTTCCGCAATTAGCAACCCTCGTAGCGGAGTATGAGGCCAAGGGCGAAGTCCTCTTGGTGGATGCTGGCGACAGGGTCTCTGGTAACGCATACGTCGATGATGCCACCGAGCCAGGAATACCCATTATCGACCTTATGAACACCATTGGCTACGACGTTGCCACCCTCGGCAACCACGAATTCGACAAGGGTTCAACCTCTATCGACCGAGCAATCGAGGTCGCAGAGTTTCCTATCGTCTGCGCCAATGTCACGGGTATCAACGGAGCGACCACACCCCTTCGCTACACCATCATCGAGAGTTGTGGCATAGAGATAGGTTTCGTGGGCGTGGTAGATACCGACAGCGAGGGTATGCTTCCGTTAGGAAACAAGAGTTCGTACATCAACTACGAGATCTCATCGGACATAGATACGGCCTACGACACCTGCTCGGAGATAGCCCCCGAGTGCGACTTTGTTGTGCTGCTTTCACACATGGGTCTCGACGTGGACAAACAACTTGCGGAGCGCAATCCTGCCTGCGAGTGGATAGTCAGCGGACATAGCCACAGTCTCGTAAACGAGGAGTTCAACGGAGTGCATATATCGCAGAATAACAAGAATATACGATACGTCACCGTTGCCGACATAACAATCCTCGACGGCAAGATAGAGAGCATCACCTACGAGCAGTTGCCACTCTCCGACGTCGCCCCCGATGCGACGATGATGAAGAGGGTGGAAGAGATCAAACTACGTGACCCCGAACTAAATGCCGTAGTTGGCACAACCACCGAGGCCATAGATCGCCAGGGCGTAATCAACTTCACACTCGAATCGCTGGCCACCTATCCCTACGACAACGGCTTTGTCCCCGAGGTGGTCTTCTACCACGTAGGAGGCATCCGCATCGACTCGCTCCCCAAGGGCGACGTCAAGCGTGTCGATATACTCAACAACGACCCCTTCGTATCATCTATCACCCTCGCCGAGATGACAGCCGAACAGATGCGTCGCTTCATCCTCGACAAGTATAATAGCGGAACGGCAGAGAAGGCCGACAAGGAGTCGCACTACATCTACTTCGCCTCGAACATCCCCTACACCATCATCCTTGGCCAAGAGCCACTCGAAGCCCCAGATGCTACGGATATTGTAATGGAGTTGGAGGAGGGTCGCACCTACCGCGTTGCACTATGTAACTACATAACAAACAACTACATCGACCTCAGCACATTGGCCTCACCAGTCGTAAATACGGACATCACCGTACGTGAGGCTATGCTCCGCCACATAGGCTCATTCCAGGAGGAGGGCTACACCCCCGATGCCACCATTCGTCAATTCGAGGTGAAGGCCTCAACCAACTAAACCACGGACAGTTATGCTTGAGACTTGCTACCAACACGAACTTATTGAGGCGGGATGCGACGAGGCGGGCCGAGGCTGTCTCGCAGGCTCTGTATTTGCCGCTGCAGTAATACTACCTCCCGACTTTCACCACCCCCTACTCAACGACTCGAAGCAGATGACCGAGCGACGACGTAACGCCCTAAGAGAGATTATCGAGCGTGAAGCCGTGGCGTGGAAGGTGATAGAGGTGACTGCCGAACGTATCGACCAAATCAATATCCTCAACGCCTCAATCGAGGGAATGAACCTCGCAATCAAGGGTTTAGAGATATCGCCAGAGTTTATCGTCATAGATGGTAACAGGTTCCATACCGACCTCACAACCCCTTGGCGCACAATAGTTAAGGGCGACGGCAAGTATGCCAATATCGCTGCGGCATCCGTACTTGCCAAGACCCACCGCGACGAATATATGATGCGTCTGGCCGAGGAGTTCCCTATGTATGGCTGGCAGAAAAACAAGGGCTACCCCACTCGCGAACACCGTCTGGCTATCCGCGAACACGGTCTCTCACCATACCACCGACTAACATTCAACTCGTCGCCCGAGCAACTCGAACTCTTCTAACATAGGGGCAAACCCACCTCCTTACGATAAGAAATATGGTCATAAATCATACGTATTTCTACCTATTTTGCACCCCTTTTTGCCCATTTCTCAACCGTCGAAACAAAAAATAATTACCTTTGCCCGAGGTGATAATTAGCCCAGTCGCGATTTAGGCTCGGCAATTAGGCTATTGAGAATTTAACTTAATATTTTGCAAAAATGGTAGATATTTTTGATCGCTTATCGAAGAACGCAGGAGGCCCTATCGGTCAGTATATGTCGGCTGTTCACGGCTATTTTGCATTCCCCAAGTTGGAGGGAGAACTCGGCCCTCACATGATGTTTAGAGGCAAGCCCGTCCTGAACTGGAGCCTCAACAACTACCTCGGCTTGGCCAACCACCCAGAGGTGCGCGAGGCAGATGCTGAGGGTGCTAAGAAGTATGGTATGGCCTACCCTATGGGTGCGCGTATGATGTCGGGCCAGACGAAGTACCACGAGCAACTTGAGCAGGAGTTGGCCGAGTTCGTAGGTAAGGAGGATGCCTTCCTTCTCAACTTTGGCTATCAGGGTATGATCTCGATTATCGACTGCTTGCTTACCCCACGCGACGTCGTTGTCTACGACAAGGAGTGTCACGCCTGTATAATCGACGGCTTGCGTATGCACCCAGGCAAGCGCTTCGTCTATGCCCACAACGACGAGGATTCGTTGCGCCTACAACTCCAACACGCCACAGAACTCGCTGAACAACAGCGTGGTGGCGTATTGGTCATCACCGAGGGTGTCTTCGGTATGAAGGGCGACCTCGGCTTCTTGGATGTTATCGTTAAGTATAAGAAGGAGTTCAACTTCCGCCTCTTGGTAGATGATGCTCACGGCTTCGGAACTATGGGTAACAATGGCCGCGGTACGGGAGATCACTTCGGCGTTCAAGACCAGATCGACGTACTTTTCAACACCTTTGCTAAGTCTATGGCGGGCATCGGAGCCTTCGTGGCAGGCCCTCGTTGGCTTATCAACCTCTTCCGTTACAACATGCGCTCGCAGTTGTATGCTAAGTCGTTGCCTATGCCTATGGTTATCGGTGCGCTCAAGCGTCTCGACCTCATCCGCAAACACCCTGAGTATCAGCAGAAGTTGTGGGAGATCACACGCGCCTTGCAGAAGGGTCTTACGGATAACGGTTTCGACATCGGCGTAACCCAGTCGCCCGTAACGCCTATCTATATGAAGGGTGGTAACGAGGAGGGTACAAACCTCATCGTGGATCTTCGCGAGAACTACGGCCTCTTCTGCTCGATTGTCATCTACCCCGTAATCCCAAAGGGCGAGATCATCCTTCGAGTGATACCTACCGCAGCACATACGATGGAGGATGTGGAGTACACCATCAACACCTTCAAGGCTGTGCGTGCTAAGTTCGAGGCTGGCGAGTACATCAAGCCTATCCCACAGATGGCCGACCCCGACTTCAAGATGCGATAGTTTACGTAGTAATTCGACATAAAAACACCGTTTATCGACCTGCCTGACACCCCGTGGTTAGGCAGGTTGCTCTTATTTGCACCATTAGGACAATTATTTCGCCTAAAAATGCTATTATTAATTAAGTTCTTCTTATCTTTGTCTGTTAATTTTGAAGAACGACTAACCACCGTCTTTACAGAAGAGCAATAAATTACTACAAACAAAATAAAAAAAACCTAACTATGGAAAACAACAAACTACAGCGAGCAGCCGATAACATCCGTATCTTGGCTGCTTCGATGGTTGAGAAGGCTAAGTCTGGTCACCCTGGCGGTGCTATGGGCGGTGCTGACTTCATCAACGTACTCTACACAGAGTTCTTGCGCTACGACCCAGAGAATATGGCGTATCCACACCGCGACCGCCTTTTCCTCGACCCAGGTCATATGTCTCCAATGCTCTACGCAGTTTTGTCATTGGCTGGTAACTACACTACCGAGGATTTGCAGTCGTTGCGTCAGTGGGAGAGTGTAACCCCTGGTCACCCTGAAGTAGATGTTTTGCGTGGTGTTGAGAACACCTCTGGTCCCCTTGGTCAGGGTCACGCTATGGCTCTCGGTGCTGCTATCGCTGAGCGCTTTATGGTAGCGCGCTTTGGCGAGTGGATGGCACACAAGACATACGCCTTCATCTCTGACGGTGCTGTACAGGAGGAGATCTCGCAGGGTGTTGGTCGCGTTGCTGGCCACCTCGGTCTTTCTAACTTCATTATGTACTACGACTCGAACAATGTTCAGCTCTCTACTAAGTGCGACGAGGTAGATACTGAGGATATCGAGATGAAATATAAGGCTTGGAATTGGAACGTAATCACAGTAAATGGCCAGTCTATCGACGAGATTCGCGCTGCGTTGAAGGCTGCTAACGCTGAGACCGAGCGTCCTACCCTCATCATCGGTAAGACCATTATGGGTTATGGCGCACGTAAGGCCGATGGTACAAGTTTCGAGAACCAGGTATCTACACACGGTCAGCCACTTACTGCTGCTGGCGCAGATATCGCTGCTACAATCAAGAACCTCGGCGGTAACCCAGAGGAGCCATTCGCAGTATTCGAGGAGTCTAAGGAGGTCTACGCTGAGCGTCGCAAGGAACTCGTAGAGTGGGCTAAGCAGATGAAGGCTACCGAGGCTGAGTGGCGTAAGGCTAACCCAGAGTTGGCTGAGAAGATGGACAACTTCTACTCAGGCAAGCTCCCAGAGATCGACTACTCGGCTATCGAACTCAAGCCAGACCAGGCAACACGTGCTGCTTCAGCAACTATGCTTGGCTACTTCGCAGAGCACGTAGAGAATATGGTGGTATCTTCTGCCGACCTCTCTAACTCAGATAAGACCGACGGCTTCCTCAAGAAGACCAAGGCATTCACCAAGGGCGACTTCTCTGGTAACTTCTTCCAGGCAGGTGTTGCCGAGCTTACTATGGCTTGCGTGATGAACGGTATGGCACTCCACGGCGGTATCATCCCTGCTTGCGGTACCTTCTTCGTATTCTCAGACTATATGAAGCCAGCAGTACGTCTTTCAGCCCTTATGCGCAAGCACGTCATCTATATCTGGACACACGACTCATTCCGCGTAGGTGAGGACGGTCCTACCCACGAGCCTGTTGAGCACGAGGCACAGATTCGCCTTATGGAGCATCTCCACAACCACTCTGGCGAGCGCTCTATGCTCGTTCTTCGTCCTGCAGATAGCGAGGAGACCGTTGCTGCTTGGAAGATGGCTTTGGAGGAGGAGCGCCCAGTTGCCCTTATCCTTTCACGCCAGAACATCAAGTCGTTGCCAGCATTGGGTGGCGAGTCACGTCGTGCTGAGGCTATGAAGGCTGAGCGTGGTGGTTACGTAGTCTTGGATAATAAGGATGCCAAGGTTACTATGATTGCTACTGGTTCTGAGGTATCTACCTTGGTTGAGGGTGCTGAGTTGTTGGCTGAGGAGGGTATCGCTACACGTGTGGTATCTATCCCAAGTGAGGGCTTGTTCCGCGACCAGCCTAAGGAGTACCAGGCAGAGGTTTTGGGCACATTGCCACGCTACGGTATGACCTCTGGTCTCTCTATCAACCTTATCGGTTTGGTAGGTGAGGAGGGCTTCATCCACGGCTTCGACCACTTCGGCTACTCTGCTCCATTCAAGGTATTGGACGAGAAGTTCGGCTACAACGGCAAGACTGTTGCCGAGGAGGTAAAGGCTATGCTCAAGTAATTGACCTATACCTAAATAGAAAGAGATGACTCCGCTTGGAGTCATCTCTTTTTTTGTTACTATTGGAGCGATGGTTACTCCTTTAGCCACTCGATTTCGAGGATGTAGGAGATATCATAATGCTCGACGCCCTCGTGGTCCTCGTAACTATCTCCATTCCTAAACACTAACTTGTTGCCAGGGGTGAGGGTTTCGGTCCTATCACCTAACTTGATGGTCATCGCATCGTCGGTTATTTCAGTTATACAACCCTGGAAACTCTCGTAGGAGATAACACCCGTACGAGCATTAACAATTTCGGAGGTATGCTCATTATAATCTTGACCAATGCTCCAACCCGTCTTCTTCCAATCAATCTTTAGGCGGTGATTGGTTGGTTCACCAAGGGCTACATTCCAGATAAATCGTTTGCTACACCCTTCGGCATCGACGATAAGTATATAGCCATTATCCTTGCCTAACTCATTGTGCAACAACTCTTCAACCTCTGCCCAATGCTCCTCAGGTTTTTCGTAGCAGAGCGAGGCATAAGCCCTCTCTAACACTCTGGTTAGAGGTTCGAAGTCACGCTCCTTGTTGTATGGAGTAGATGCGATTAGGACTACACTCCTATTACTACTAAATCTGGCATTGATAATATTACTTGCCACACTAACCACCTCAAGCCTATCAAACTTCATATTAGCAGCAATTCCCACCATCTCCGCCTTATCATCGGGTTTCTTGCCTAAGTTTTTGTGGAAGCAGTCCATCCATTTATACTGTTCCGCCTCCTCGCGCGTATTGCGACAAAACATTATCACTGGAGAGTTGGTCTCCAAAGAGTCGAACAGATCACTAAGACCCGACCAATTGGCACTTAGATCAATGGTAGGGGCTTGTTCACGGAACTTGGCAATAATAGCGTCGGCATCGTCACCCTTAACGATTAAGCCCACGGCATATCTGTCATCTATATTTTCACAAGCGGCTCTTGCATTGCCACCCTCAGGATTAAAGGCTTGTCTGATAATCTCCATAGTCGTATTGTTTTGAGATTTATTATCACAAAATGAGACCTTTACAAAGGTAGAAAAATTATTTGAATTTTCCGAGAGTAGTGGTATATTTTTGTTGCGGGAGGGCTTGCGCAACGCGTAAAGTTATCGCACTGACCTGCCGGCCTAAGCACTCCCTACATTCGCTATATTCCCTAATCTACTTAAACTCCCTAATCTACCCCTTTTCCACACCCCACGACCGAATTTCTTTTCAGAAGGGTGCCGATCTGTAAAAATGCCTCGGATGGGTAGTACTGAACGTACGTCCCATTCGAGGCATTCTTTGTTAGGGGAAGCAATCACCCCTTATCACAAGAAACTACAAATTGCCGAGTCGCTCATTCGCCTCACGAATAATATTAAGCGTAGAGCTGTCCTCAACAAAGATTGAGTTGAGACCCTGCTGCTCCTGTGCTGGATCACCGGTATAGTCGTCACCTTTAGCCCAGTACTCGTGGTCCTCGACATTAGTCTTAGCAAAGCCTCCCCAACTCCAGAAATTGCAACCTGCGAAGGGTCCATTGTTCTCTTTGTCGTTGAGAATGAGGTCGAAAACGAAGGTATAGTACTTATCGCGGCACACAACAGGGCTACCCTTGTGGAAGTCCATATTGTCGCGTGGCATACCGAACTCCTCAACCACCACAGGCTTGTTAATAGAGTGGCCGAGACCTATGTGCATATCGATATACTCCTTGGTATTTTGACAAGAGCGATCGAGATCTGCAACCATATTGTCGCCACGCATCCACTTCCAATTGTAGGGCCATACGTGGCAGTTGATATATGATATCTCGTCGAGGGCGTGGATGCGCTCGCAGAGAGCCATATCCCACTCGCAACCGTAGAAGCCCTCAGAGCCTGTAGAGATCATATGGTTAGGGTCGAGCGAACGGATGAGTTTCGCTGAGGCCTCAATCCACTCAGCAAAGGCCTCCTTGTTGTCCTGCTCCTTGCTGCTGAAGGCACGAGGCTCGTTGCAAATCTGCCAAGAGAAGATCGCTGGGTCCTCGATGTATTTAATACCAGTATAGCGGTTGGTACGTGTGATGATATAACGCAAATGATTAAAGAACAACTCCTTAGCGCGTTCATTACGCACAAACTCTCCAGCGAAAGCGTTGTACGAGAACCAGCCATCGACACGTGGCACCAACACCGGAGTATTATTTGCCCAAGCCACATATTGTGTGTAACCACCACTCCACTCCCAAGCATTGTTGAAGTAGAGTACGGCAGTCATATTACGCTTGCCCAACTCCATCATAAGGAAGTCGAGACCAGCCAATACGTCGTCGTTATAGAGACCTGGCTCAGGCTGTAGGTTAGGCTCAATCTTACCCAAAAGACCATTCTCTCCCTCACCACCAACAAGCACACGGAGGTTGTCGATACCGTGGGACTTCATAAAATCGAGCTCCCTAACGAGACGCTCACGGTTGCCACCCTCGCCCTCAGAGCCGAGGATTGCTCCATACCAGAAGTTTGTACCCACGAAATAGTATGGCTCACCATTGCGAATAAACTGTCCGTCCTTAACCGTAATAATGTTATCTACAGGGGATTTGCCAAACTCTGAGCATCCCACCAAAGCGACCATTGCCACGACTAAAAGGAGAAATAATCTTTTAAAATTCTTCATCTCTTTAATATTTTGTGTTTACTAATTTTTCACAAAATTACACATTTTTCCCGATTACAACACCATCCCCACAAAAAGTGATAATTATTTAGCCTCAAACCACCCACTTTTTCGACCATAGCGAGGGTGCTTCGCCACACGATTTTTCCGACTACAAAGGTGTAAATATTTTTTAAAAATGGTGGCTCTTAGATTTGTATTTTTTCGTGGGAATATATAATTTTGTAGGGTGAAATTGCAGACATATCCCCAAATGACAAATTGGAATCAACTAATTGTCTGAGTATCACATATTTACAATATTGCACAAACACTATTTTTTGCACTATAACGCAACGTATGAAACGAATAATTTTGTCGGGCGGAGGTACCGGCGGACATATATACCCTGCTATCGCTGTGGCAGAGGCCCTAAAGCGCAAATATAACGAGGATGTAGAGATACTTTTTGTGGGTGCTGAAGGAAAGATGGAGATGGAGAAAGTTCCAGCCTTGGGCTACCGCATCGAGAGCCTCCCCGTGGTGGGTCTCCAGCGCCGTTTTGAACTCGCCAACTTGACCATTCCATTTAGGCTCGTGGCAAGTATCCGTCGTGCCAAGCGCATAATCCGCGAGTTTGGTGCAGACATCGTTGTCGGCTTTGGTGGCTACGCCTCAGCCCCTATCCTTTGGGCGGCCCAGCGTCTCGGCATCCCCACAATTATTCAGGAGCAGAACTCATACGCAGGTCTCACCAATAAGTTGCTCTCGAAGCGTGCCAAGCGCATCTGTGTTGCTTACGACAAGATGGAGCGTTTCTTCCCCAAGGAGCGTATCGTAATGACAGGAAATCCTTTGCGAGGCCGATTCTCGACAAACAACGACCGCAAGGATGCACTCGCACACTATGGTTTCAATGAGGAGTTGCCCGTAGTATTGGTTGTGGGTGGCTCACTTGGCACTCGTACCCTCAACGAGATGATGAAGGCCTGGATACTCACTCTCAATGGCACAGCCCCAGTGCAGGTAATCTGGCAGACAGGTAAGTTCTACGAGAGCGAGATGAAGGAGTTCCTCGCCCAGCATCCCACAGCGAACATCTGGCAGGGTGCATTCATCGAGCGTATGGACTACGCCTACGGTGCTGCCGACGTGGTGCTTTCACGCAGTGGTGCTTGCACCGTATCGGAGTTGTGCTTGGTGGCTAAGCCTACCATCTTCGTTCCATCGCCCAATGTGGCTGAGGACCACCAGACAAAGAATGCTATGGCCTTGGTGGAGAAGGGTGCAGCAGAGATTGTGCGCGACAGCGAGGCTGTGGAGCGAGGTATGCGTGAGGCTGTGGCCCTCGCCCTCGACGCAGAGCGCCGTGAGCAGCTATCAGCAAATATCGCCTCGTTGGCTATCAGCGACTCAGCAGAGCGTGTAGTAATGGAGATTGAGGCGCTACTAACCGCCACAAAATAGGTTTTAGAATGGAAAAGCAGTTTTCGAATATATACTTCTTGGGCATCGGAGGTATCGGTATGAGTGCCATTGCCCGCTACTTCCTCCACGAGGGGTATGCTGTGGCAGGTTACGACCTCACGGCAACACCTCTGACTCGTGCCTTGGAGGCCGAGGGTGCATCGGTACACTACGACGACAACCCCGACCTCATCCCCGAGACTATGCGCAATCCCGAGAACACATTGGTAGTACTCACCCCTGCCATTCCTCACGACCACAAGGAGTGGGCGTGGCTCAGAGAGCAGGGCTTCACCATCGAGAAGCGCTCGCAGATGCTCGGACACCTGAGCGTCGGTAAGCTCGTGATGGCCGTTGCTGGCACTCACGGCAAGACCACCACTTCGACGATGGCCTCGTGGCTAAACCACTGCACAGGCGAGGGCAGCGCCTTCCTTGGAGGTATCTCGCGCAACTTCGCCTCTAACCTCGTCTTGGGCCAGGGACGACGCCTCGTTGTGGAGGCCGACGAGTACGACCGCTCATTCCTACGCCTACACCCCGACGTGGCGGTAATTACTGCAACGGATGCCGACCACCTCGACATCTACGGCACTCCAGAGGCTATGGTTAAGGCCTTCGAGGAGTTCGCCTCACAGATAAAAGAGGGCGGCACGCTAATCGTTAAGCAGGGGGTAGTGATAGATTTCGATAACACAGCGCGTCAAATATATAGATACTCTTGCGACAAGGGGGGCGACTTCCACGCCGAGAACATAGAACTCATCGAGGGCGGACACTACCGCTACGACATAGTTCTTCCCGATGGACGCATCGAGGGCTGCCGTCTCGGCATCTTGGGCAAGATACATATCGAGAACTCCATTGCTGCAGTAGCAATGCTATGGGCAGCAGCACGTATCGAGGGCAAGGAGTTTGATAAGGAGGCTGTACGTCGAGGCCTCGACAGTTTCGAGGGTGTCAAGCGCCGTATGGAGGTCTACCTCAACACCCCCGAGCAGGTATATATCGACGACTACGCCCACCACCCCGAGGAGTTGAGGGCTACGATGACATCGTTACGAGGCATATTCCCTAATCGCAAGATTACGGCGGTATTCCAGCCCCACCTCTACACTCGCACACGCGACTTCGCTACGGAGTTCTCCGAGGTATTGTCGATGGCCGACAGGGTGCTTATGGTGCCTATCTACCCTGCTCGCGAGTTACCAATCGAGGGTGTGACATCCGAACTCATCGGACGCAACCTCACCACCGAGTGGCAGATGGTCGAGCGCGACGACATAGCCTCAACACTCAAGAGTCTCGACACCGACGTTGTAGTGACCTTTGGTGCGGGCAATATCGACGTGGTGTGTAGCGCTGTAGCCGAGACTCTCAAGGACAAGTGTAACAGATAGTAGTTTAGGGCGTTATGTGGCAGAAGGTTGGCAAAGGCATAGGTTTCGTACTTCTCTGGGTGCTTATCATCGTGGTTGTGATAAGTGCTGAGCGACTTGCGACCAAGCACAACAAGAGTGTGCCCGTCACCACCATCGAGATAGACATCGAGGGAGGTGGCGACAACCCTCTCATCGACCAGACATCGCTCTTAGAGTGGTTTGGCCAGCACGGCATCACACCCATAGGTAGTGTGATTGACAACGTGGACATCGCCACCATAGAGCAGACCATCACCAACCACAATGCCGTGGCCGAAGCCAACGTCTTTGTCACCTACGATGGCGAGATGGAGGTGGAGATAACACAGCGAGAGCCAATCGCACGCTTGCGCATCTCGGGATATGATATGTACCTCACACGTGAGGGCTATCTCCTGCCTGCCAAGGATGTCTATGCCGTGCACGTTCCCGTGATTACGGGTTCGTTCAAACCGCTGTTCAAGAGCGACTTCATAGGCTATGCCAAGGATGTGGCACTCGACTCTATCGCTATGCTCGACAAACATATCGCGACCCTTGAGGATGATAAGTTGCCCCACTACCGCGACCTCATCGCCAACAACAAGCAGTTGCGCAGTGTGAAGCGTGCGGCCCCAAAGAAGAGTATCTTCGACTCGAAGGCCGAGTTCGACATATTGTACTCAGCCTATAAGGAGGGGCTCAGCAAGGCCACCGAGGATTATAGCAACAACAAGCGTCGCATCAATAGTGCTATAGCGGCTCTGGGCCAGGCACAGGAGGATGCTCGCAAGAAGCAACATACCATCCGCAACCACTCGACAGACTTCGAGGCTTTGGTGGAGTTGCTTACATTTATTGGCGAGGACGAGTTCTGGAATGCAGAGATAGTTCAAATTATCGCCTCGGGAGGTGGTAGTGAGCCTCTCCAACTCGCCATTATCCCTCGTTCGGGTCGCTTCACCGTAGACCTCGGCACGATGGAAAACCTCGTAGAGAAACTCAACAAACTGCGTCGTTTCTACGAGAATGGTCTCAACAACGTCGGCTGGGACAAGTATCGCAACATTAGTCTGCGCTACAGAGGTCAGGTGGTATGTAGATAACACCCCGACTATAGGACATCGCAGGTCGATGGACAGAGAGTGTGTATGGAAGTGACGAGTGACCAACCGAAAGAGAGTTACTCTCTCGCGCACACCGAATTAGGATAGGAAAGATAAATAAAAAACGGATAGAACAATGAAAGGTAAACAGATTGTAGCAATTGATATCGGCTCTACGAATGTAGTTATGGCCGTAGGCTCCGTAGAGGAGGGAGACCAGATTGAGATATTGGGTGTCGCATCCGAGCCTGTGACCGGTGTTAATGCAGGTCGCATAGAGAATAGTGAGACCGTGGGTCGTGCCGTACGTGCCGTGAAGGAGCGTCTCGAGAACAGCCTCGGCATCAAGATTACAGAGGCCTACGCAGGTCTCTCAGGAGAGTATATCCGCTGTGTTCCCGTCACCGACCACGTATATGTTCAGGATGAGCAGGGCAACGGCTGCAACCAGATTACCGAGCGAGACCTTGAGAGTCTCGACCGCCGTATGCAGAGCGTGAAACTCCCCGACAACAAGGAGGAGATTATCACCAAGGAGCCTCTCTGCTTCAAGGTCGATGATAAGGAGGTACGCGAGCCTGTGGGTGCCTATGGCCGTGTGCTTGCAGGAACCTACAACTTCATCCTCTGCGACCACGAGATGCGTGAGCGCCTTATGCACTGCTTGCTCAAGCAGGATATTACCGTGAAGCGCTTCGTACCTAACGCCCTTGTGTCACACCTCGGTATCACCAACACCGAGGATATGGAGGAGGGTGCTATCGTCATCAACCTCGGTGGTGGCATCACCGACGTTACGGTGCTTAACAACGGCAAGGTGCGCTACATCGCATCTATTCCTATCGGTATGGATATCATCAACGACGACATCCGCGCCTACGGCATCACTGGCTCATACATCGAGAGCCTCAAGGTGCAGTATGGTTGTGCCATAGCGGAGAATGCTGTGGACGACAAGATCTCTTTCAACCAGGCTCGCAAGGGTACTACCAAGAGCATCCGTCGTCGTAACCTCGCACGCATCATCGAGGAGCGCTTGAAGGAGATTTGCGAGTGGGTAAAGCGCGAGATTAAGGAGGCTAACTGCCGTCCTCGCTTCGCCCCTGTGGTATTCCTCACTGGTGGTGGTGCAGAACTCCCATTTATAGAGGCACTCTTCGCCCGCGAACTCGGCTACGACGAGGTGCGCTCAGTATATCCTGAGTATGGCTTCACCGAGAATAGCCTCGGCGAGAAGGTAGATAACCGCGCCTTTGCGACAATCCTTTCGCTCTTGCTCTACGGCTCTAATATCGGCTGTTGCAGTGTTGCGGAGCGCCCTGTGGTATATACTACCCCAGAGCCAAAGCCTACGCCTCGCACCCCTAACAACCCTTACGGTCAGGGCAACGAGGAGCGTGAGACACGCATACCAAAGCCAACCCCACGCCCAATCCCAACCCCAACTCCTACCCCTAAGCCTACACCAACCAACAATGGCGAGGAGAAGGAGCATAACGACGAGGTAAAGGAGGAGGTGCCAACAAGACCTCTAAACCCAATCATCCCTACTCCAACGCCAAAGCCTGAGACAAAGGAGGAGAGCAAGGAGGATAAGAAGGGTGACCAGAAGGAGGATACTAAAGACGAGGAGTTCGATATCGAGACTCAACCTAAATCTAAGGGCTTCAAGGGCTGGTTTACTAAAGCCATCAGTTCGTTGGGCGACACATTCGCTGGCAAGGACGAGGAGTATTAATCTTTACTTAACACATTACTTATCATATAGTTAAAACAAGTACGACTATGAGCGACTATACATATAACAACACCCCAAATAGCGAAATTGACGACCTCGCCTTGGCCGTCAGCGGTGGCAAACTCTCGGATCTCAAACTCGACAGCAGTTCGATGATTATGGTCATCGGTGTCGGTGGTGCTGGTGGCAACGCCGTAAACCACATGCAGGATTTGGAGATATCGGGCGTGAACTTCGTGGTGTGTAACACCGATAAGCAGGCATTGGAGAACTGCCGCGTAGGCAACAAGATTCAGATTGGCCCAGGTCTCGGTGCTGGTAACGACCCAGAGAAGGGTCGTAAACTCGCCCTCGAGAGTGAGGAGCAGTTGCGCGACTTGCTCGACACCTCAGGCGTGCGTATGCTCTTCATCGCAGCAGGTATGGGTGGTGGTACTGGTACTGGTGCTTCGCCCGTCATTGCAAAGATTGCTCACGAGTTGAATATCCTCACCGTAGCCGTAGTGACTATGCCACTGGTGATGGAGGGTAATGGCCGTTTCAATAACGCGGTGAAGGGTCTCAACGAGTTGAACAAATATGTGGACTCGCTCCTTATCATCGAGAACGAGCGCGTACGTGAGCAGTATGGTAATCTT
This sequence comes from Alistipes sp., assembly GCA_017555905.1. GTDB lineage: Bacteria > Bacteroidota > Bacteroidia > Bacteroidales > Rikenellaceae > Alistipes. The sequence continues at coordinate 44,020 of JAFZFP010000029.1, forward strand.
CCACTTAAGGAGGCATTCGGTCGTGCCGACGACGTGCTTGGTATGGCGACTAAGGGTATCGCAGAACTTATCACCGTAGATTGGGCTTTGGTACGTGTGGACTTCGCCGATGTCGAGAAGGTTATGCGTGGTAGTGGTCGCGCCCACATGTCGGTAGTGAAGAAGAGTGGCGAGAATCGCGCCTTGGAGGCTGCTAAGGAGGCCCTCGAATCATCACTCATCGACGACAACCACATCTCTGGTGCTAAGAGCATCTTGCTCAGTTACTCCGTGAAGGATATCGACACCCTCACCCACGACGATATCACAGTGGCGATGAAGTATATCCAGGAGTGCGCACGTTACAAGGATGAGAATGGCGACCTCCACATGGCAGATATCATCTGGGGTGCAAGCCAGAAGCACACCTTGGAGGATGACGAGTTGGAGATTGTAGTTGTTGCTACGGGCTTCGCCGATGGCAACGAACTCAAGATTAAGACCGAGTACGTAAACCCTGACTTCGACACTCCATTCGAGCAACCTAAGGAGGAGGTTACGGCGCAGACTCCCGTGGTGGAGCAGGCCCCAATCAAGGAGCCTACCATCATCCATCAGGAACCTGTGGTAATAACAGCCCCTAAGGACAGATACAAGAACATAGCAACCCAGAAGCGTGAGCCAGCCTACGTGCGCAACAACGCCACCTTCTTGGACGAGAGCGAGAATACCGCTACGACAACCTTCCAGCCTGCACGTCGCAACGAGCAGGAGGAGAGTTCAGACCTCGGTGGCTCACTCTTCCAGAACTAAACTAAGAACGACAGAGCATTAACGAATGGATGCTATAACGCTAAGAGAGAGCCTCGACATTGCACATATCGCAATCCTCGGTGGCTTGACACTACTCCTTCTGCTATTCTCGGCAATGGCGTCGGCCTCAGAAGTTGCCTTCTTCTCGCTCACGCACAACGACATAGCAGACCTTGAGGCACGCAACACTGCCTCATCACGCCGTGTGCTTGCCCTGCTGGACAATGGCGACAGGCTGCTTGCGACGATACTCGTGACAAACAATATGGTGAACATCTGCTTGGTTATCGTGGCGACACAACTGGCAGATGCCCTATTCATATTCTCGAGCGTCTGGGAGTTTGTCTTCAACACCATCGTCATCACCTTCCTACTCTTGCTCTTTGGCGAGATTATGCCTAAGGTGTTGTCGCAGACCAACCCTATAAAGATGGCGACGTTGGTCTCTGGCCCTCTCAAGATATTGCAGTGGTTAGTCTACCCTTTGGCCTTCATCCTCATACGCACTTCGAGTCGTGTGAGTCGCCTTGCCAGCCGCAATGCCGAGATATCTATCGAGGAGCTGGCGGATGCCGTAGACCTCGCGGAGACGGGATCGGAGGAGGAGCAGAAGATGCTCTCAGGAATCGTTGCATTCGGCCAAACGGAGGTTGTAGAGATTATGCACTCACGAGTAGATATCACGGGCTTGGAGTATGAGGCTACTTACGACCAGGTGCGCAAGATAATCGTCGAGACGGGTTACTCACGAATCCCAGTCTATGGCGACGACCTCGATGATGTGCGAGGCATCCTTTACGTCAAGGACCTTATGCCACATATCAACCAGGGTGACGACTTCGAGTGGCAGAGGCTACTGCGCAAGCCCTACTTCGTACACGAGAAGATGATGATTGACGACCTGCTGAAGCGATTCCAGAAGGACAAGGTACATATCGCCATCGTCGTAGATGAGTATGGTGCTACTCAGGGACTTATATCGTTAGAGGATATCCTTGAGGAGGTTGTGGGCGAGATCACCGACGAGAGCGACGAAGAGGAGGATAAACTCTACGAGAAGATTGGTGAGCGCACCTACATCTTCGATGCTAAGATACATATAGGCGAATTCGTGCGTGCCATAGGCTACGACGAAGAGGCCTTCAACGATGTCATCGGCCACGCCGAGACCCTCGCAGGTCTGATGATGGAGCTTAAGCGCGACCTCCCACGTCGAGGTGATGAGTTGGAGTCGCACGGCGTGAAGTTCTTCATCGCCACGATGGATGGTCGAAGAGTTGATAAGATTAAGGTAGAGGTCAATGGTTAAGATTATAGTTGAGCCTGTACCAGAGATTTACGCCTGCTGCGAAAGTCTAATTACGGCCGAGGATATAGCCTCGGCTGTGCGCTTTCAGAACGAGCGTCGTCGCCGCGAACACCTCGCCTGGAGACGTGTGGTAAGAGGAGAACTCGGCATCCACACCTCCATCTCATACAACGAGGTGGATGCGCCGATAGTGGATAGGCCCAACTGTTTCATCAGCGTAGCGCACGGCGCGGGTATGGTGGCTGTGGCTATTGCTGAAGAGCGTGTGGGCATCGACATAGAGTGCCAAGAGCGCGACTTCGAGCGTGCCAAGTCCCGCTTTATGAGTTGTGAGGAGTTGGCTCTCTGCGATAAGAGTGAATTTGCGGGCTACGTGTGGTGTGCCAAGGAGGCTATGTATAAACTATATGGCAGACGTGGCATAGACCTCAGCAACGACCTGCGAATCAAGAGTTTCGATCCCACAAGCGAGACCATGCGAGGAGAATTAATGGGCGAACCAGAGGCCCAAATAGAGATACGTCACTACGACAACAATATCGTTGCCGTAGCGACATTTACCAAAGAGTAGAAACGAACAAAAATAGATGTCAGCACATAACAACACCGTATCGTTAGGTACGGACTCCTTAGGCAAACTACTTGCACGATATGCCATTCCAGCAATTATTGCGATGGCATCATCATCGCTTTACCACATCATCGACAGTATCTTCATCGGCCACGGCATCGGTGGTGCCGCGATATCGGGTATGGCAGTGACACTCCCCATTATGAATATCGCTGCGGCCTTTGGCGCTATGGTCGGCGTGGGTGCTGCGGCACGTATCTCTATCCGCTTGGGCGAGGGTAACAAGCGTGCTGCCGAGGATATCTTGGGTAATGCCGTGTTGCTCAACATCACGCTCGGCATCTCCATAATGCTCATCTTCGTACTCTTCCTCGACCCCATCCTACTCTTCTTCTCGGGTGGCGAGGCGAGTGCCGAGACTCTGGACTATGCACGTCGCTTTATGCGAATAATTATGTTCGGTAACATCATCACCCACCTCTACTTGGGTCTCAACGAGCAGTTGCGTGCCTCGGGCTACCCTCGTAAGGCGATGTTCATTATGTTGCTCTCGATGGCCATCTGCACCATCCTCAACCCCCTCTTCATCTTCGGCTTTGGCTGGAGCATCGAGGGTTCGGCCTTGGCTACGGTGATTGCGCAGACCATATCGCTCGGAATACAGATTCAGCACTACACCTCCGAGAAGAACTTCTTGCGCTTCCGCCGTCGCAGTTTCCGCTTCAAGCGACATATCGTAACGGCTATTATATCTATAGGTATGGCACCCTTCCTGCTCAACCTATGCGCCTCGTTCGTGACACGCTTTATGAACACCACACTACTGCACTATGGCGGTACGGGCATATATGATGTTGTTTCGGCAGAGTCGTTCGCAGGAAATGTGGGCGATGTATATGTGGGAGCCTATGGTATTATGAACCGTGTGATTCTGCTCTTCATTATGGTTGCCAACGGATTCAATCAGGGTATGCAACCTATCGTGGGATATAACTACGGCGCAAAGCAGTATGGCCGTGTTATCAAGGTGCTGAAATATACGATTATATGTGCTACGTGTGTGACCACCTTCGCCTTCTTGGTCGGACAACTATTCCCCTACCAGGTGGCTTCGGCCTTCGTGGATAGTTCGACAGGAGAGGCCGACAAGGCTATGGTAGAGGTTGTAGCACAGGGCCTTGGCCTTGCAATGATGGTATTTCCATTGGTGGGATTCCAGATTGTTGCGGGAGGTTTCTTCCAGTATATCGGTCGTGCGCCCTTGGCGATGTTCCTCTCTACAACACGCCAGTTGCTCTTCCTTCTTCCATTGCTCCTCACCCTTGCGCCACGCTACGGCGCCTTCGGTGCTTGGATCTCGATGCCTTTGGCCGATACACTATCGGTGATTATCGCGACGATACTCCTCACGCTCCAGATACGCAAACTCAGACGTATGGAGCGCGACATACACTTCTCTCGCTAAACTAAGCGAGAGACTCTCAACATAAGGGTCTAATCCTGATTGTACTCCTACTTTAGTGGGAAACAGGGGGGATACACTAAATGCGGTGAGCATTCTTGCCATACCATTCGTCAGAAGCATCGTCAGCACGACGCTTATCCTCATCCGAAAGGGAGTTGAGCCACTCCATCATCTCAGCACGTGTAGCCTCAGCCGAGGCCTTCTCGCCTGTAGAGGTCTCGTGCGAATAGCGTAGGAGATAGTACTCCACACGCTCCTCGACACTAAGCGTATCAATATCCTTAGTTGGGGCTACGTTGGCCTCGATAACCTCGGCTGGCTGAACATCGTCGGTTGTACCGTTACCTTTTTGCGATAACATACCACACGCCATCGCCATAACTGAAAGGAGTATAATTGTAACAAATTTCTTCATATCAAACTTTGTGTTAAGTTGTGCTATTTTCCTCAAAACGAGCCAGAGAGGCCACTAATGGAGGCAACATATATAGACAAAGTTATAACAATTTTATCATTTCTGCAACGATACACCACTTTTTATCTATTATTTCGATAAATATTGGAAACGGTTCACGATATAAATCGTACCTTTGCACAAATTTCACAAAATGGTAGATTATTTAATTGTCTGCCCTCTCGTCTTCTTGGGAGGGTTTGTCGATGCTGTTGCTGGTGGTGGAGGTTTGATATCTCTTCCAGCATACTTGATGGCGGGACTAAGCCCCATCGAGGCGATTGGTACGAATAAGTTTAGTGCGAGTTGTGGTACTACGGTGGCTACGATACGCTACTCACGTTGTGGCTATATCCATTGGAGGGAACTCTTCCCTGCGATTGGCACGGCGCTGGTTGGCTCGTGGATAGGCGCACGTCTGGCCCTACTAATCGACAACGACATATTCAAAATCATAATGCTCGTCATCCTGCCAATCACGGGAGTCTTGGTGCTAAACAAACGAATGCTTAGCAAATATAGATGCCCCTACACCACACGCAAGACCACAATCATTATCACACTTTTGGCACTGATGATGGGTCTCTACGACGGCTTCTACGGCCCTGGCACAGGAACATTCCTTATGCTTATGCTCATCGGCATTGCCCACGTAAGCCTTGAGGAGGCTGTGGGTACGACGAAGGTGATAAACCTCTCGACAAACGTAGCCTCGCTGAGCGTATTTCTCGTTCACGGCAAGGTGCTATTCCCTCTTGCTATCGTCGCTGCGCTATTCGGCATTGCTGGCAACTTCATTGGGGCAAGATACTTCACCAAAAAGGGTGCTGCCTTCGTAAAGCCAATCATCGTAGTTGTCTTAGTTATATTCTTCATAAAACTCTGCTGGGAGTTGTTCATTGCCAAGTAGAGCCATACCTCACAGATAGAAGAGGGTGTCCGACAGAATCTGTCAGACACCCTCTATCTCTATCAAGAAGGCCTCAACCTCCTCGCTAACGGCTTAATTACAAGCCCAACTTCTTACGGATATCCTTAGGAAGTGCGTTCTTATTAACAATGATGTTCATTGTCTTGTAGCGAACGAATGCCTTTGAAGCATACCAGTGACCCTTGTAGGTACCAGCCTCACCCCAAGAGTTCTTAACCATATAGTACTCAGTACCGTTCTGATCCTTAGCGATACCGTAGATAAGCATACCGTGGTCATCGGTAGTCTCCCAGTTGTCGTAAGCGATCTGGCGCTCCTCCTGAGTACACCACTTCTGAGTTGTAGGCTTTGGAGTGTTCTTCTTCTCCTCCTCGGTCAAGTTGAGCCACTTAGCCATATCCGAACCCTGAAGGTCGTTACCTGCAGCCTCCTCAGGAAGTACAGCAGTACCCATACGAGTAAAGCCGGCCTCGCTAACGTCGCTACCCCACGCTACAGTATAACCATTCATAATAGCGTTGTCGAATACCTCCATCAACTCGTCGATTGGGAGGTTATATGACTGAGCCCAACGCCAGTTATCAGGAATCTCGATAGCGAAAGAGGTGTAGAATGGGTGGTGAGTGTAAGAGGTCAATGATACATAGTCGTCAGCATTCAAACCCAAAGAGTCGTAGAATGACTGTGGAGTGTACTCAACACCATTGTAAGTGAACTTCTCAGGACGCTCGCCAAGGTAGATATCGTGGATAGCGGTGATAGCCTTCTTCCACAAGAGTTCACCATCAGGGCTTACCTGAAGGCTACGGTGCTTACCCTTAGCAATAGCAGCAACTACAGCGTCGCTAACTGCTGAAAGTTCGTTGTGAACGCTAAGCTCCTTGCCATACATAACACCTGGACGCATCTCTGCCTCTGGAACAAGACCAAATGCCTCCATACCATAGATTACATCGTAGAACGAACCACCCTGTGCAAACGATACGTCACCGTGTGTGCGAACAGCCTTCTCAGCACGATCGAGATAGGTATTGTGAACGATGAACATCTCAGAGAAGTCGTACTCACCCTTGCCCATACGCAAAAGCTCTGACTCGATGAATGCCAATGATGAGTAGCACCAGCAAGTACCAGCCTGGTTCTGGTTCTTGATGCTTGTGATAGGATTCTCCTTCACTACAGAGAACTCAAGCTCAGCATCCTGTGCCATAGCACCAGTAGCGAACAACATACCGAGTGCCAAAACGAAGATTTTCTTCATAGTTTAATAGTTTTAGATTGATGATTAGTATAAATTATTTATGTTATTTCTTGCTTCGTGCTACGATACGCTGGCAGTCGGTGTAGGTAAGGTTCTCGACCTTAGTACCCTTAGGCAAGCGATAATTCTTTCCGTTGTAGGCGATATATGGGCCATACTGTCCGTTCTTGACCACCATAGCGCTATCCTCGGCAAAGGTACGCAATGGCTCCGATGCGGCACGCTGCTTCTCGATAGTCTCCTTGAGCAACTCCTCGGCACGCTCGCGACTTACCGTATATGGGTCGTCGCCCTTCTGCAATGAGGCGAAGGTCTTGCCGTGGCGAACGTATGGGCCGAACTTGCCGACACCAACCATCAAAGGCTCGCCATCCAAGTCACCCAAGTTGCGGGGCAAGGCAAAGAGTTCCAAGGCCTCCTCCAAGGTGATAGATTCGATAAGTTGGCCCTTCTTAAGCGAGGCAAACTGACCCTTCTCACCATCCTCGCTAACAAGCTCTACCATAGGGCCATAGCGGCCAATACGAGCCTTGACCGTAAGACCTGTCTTAGGATCTACGCCCAACACGCGAGCCGACTGCACACTGCGGTCGCTCTGTGTGCCTACAGCACCATCCACGAGTTTATGGAATGGGTCATAGAAGTCACGAATCATATCGGTCCACGTAATCTCTCCCTCTGCAACACGGTCAAACTCCTTCTCTACATTTGCAGTGAAGTGGTAGTCCATAATCGATGCGAACTGTGTCTCGAGGTAGTCGTTCACAACCATACCTATATCGGTTGGAGCGAGACGATTCTTCTCCTTACCATAACTCTCGGTAACCATCTTCTCACTAATCTTGTCGCCCGAGAGGGTTAGGTGAAGCACCTGACGCTTCTGACCATCGCGGTTCTGCTTAACGACGTATCCGCGGTTGATGATGGTGGTGATGGTTGGAGCGTATGTTGAAGGACGGCCGATGCCGAGTTCCTCAAGACGCTTAACCAACGCTGCCTCATTATATCGTGTAGGCGCTACGCTATAACGCTCCATAGCGGTAATGGTGGTTGAGATAACGGTATCGCCAACCTCCATCTTTGGGAGGATGCCACCCTCACTCTCGTTCTGTGCATCCTCATCCACAGACTCCGAGTAGAGGCGCATAAAACCATCGAAACGTACCACCTCGCCCTGAGCAACAAACTGCTCCGAACGCTTAGACATATCTACGACGATGGTCGTGCGATCCAACTCCGCTGGTACCATCTGCGAAGCCACGGTACGCTTCCAGATAAGTTCGTAGAGGCGCTTCTCGGCTGCTGTACCCTCAATCTCCTGACGCTCGATATATGATGGGCGGATAGCCTCGTGAGCCTCCTGTGCGCCCTTAGTCTTAGTCTTGAAGTTGTGTGGGTAGGAGTATTTAGCACCAAAGAGGCGGGTAATCTCATTCTTACACTGCGTAATAGCCATCTGCGAAAGGTTCACAGAGTCGGTACGCATATATGTAATAAGACCCTGCTCGTAGAGTTTCTGTGCTACGGACATAATCTGCGAAACACTCATACCGAGTTTACGACCAGCCTCCTGCTGAAGTGTAGAGGTGGTGAATGGTGGCGCTGCGAAACGCTGTACGGGTTTCTCCTCGGCCTTAGAGATGGTGAAATGCTCACCTACGCAACTCTGCAAGAATGCCTCTGCCTCCTGGCGTGTAGCGAAGGCCTGCGAGAGGGTCGCCTTGAAGAGAGTTTTTGACGCATCCTCCGACGAGTAGAACTGACCGACAACACGATACTGTGCCGAGGTGTTGAAGTTGATGATGTCGCGCTCACGCTCTACAATAAGGCGCACGGCAACACTCTGAACACGACCTGCCGAGAGTGCTGGACGCACCTTCTTCCACAACACGGGCGAGAGTTCGAAACCTACAAGGCGGTCCAAGACACGACGTGCCTGCTGGGCATTTACCAAATTAAGATCGATAGAGCGTGGATTCTCGATAGCCGTAAGGATAGCACGCTGCGTAATCTCGTGAAAGACGATACGCTTAGTGCGGTCGATAGGCAGATTCAACACCTTGGCCAAGTGCCAAGCAATAGCCTCTCCCTCGCGGTCCTCATCGGATGCCAACCACACGGTCTTCACCTCGCGTGACAAGCGTGACAACTCATCGACAACCTTGCGCTTATCCTCAGGAATCTCGTAGACAGGTTCAAACTCATTCTCTATATCAATGCCGAGTCCCTTCTTCGCCAAGTCGCGGATATGTCCGAAACTCGACTTAACCATATAATCCTTACCAAGGAACTTCTCGATGGTCTTAGCCTTAGCCGGAGACTCTACTATAACCAAATTTTCCTGCATCACAATATCTTTTCTTTATACACAGCAAAACCTAAGTGGTAAACTTAGGCTCGCTGATATATCATACTATTTTCTTCTAACCATTTAATTTACAACCGTATAGGTCAATTCCAACTTTATCGGAGCAACCGTCTCGTCACCCGAGTACATTCCATACACTGCCTGACGCTTAAAACTATAGAGCGAATAGGCCTCTGGAGCGATATAGAACCTACGTGAGGTCACCAATGACTCCTCCTCGGGCTGGTAGTCAGCCGAGAACTTCTCCAAGTTCACCTTGCCCGACTCATCCACATTTTTCAACGCCAAGTTTATCAACGACTGGATGTAGTTCGATATATTGACCTTATAACAAGCCAACGAGCGACTCAAGTAGCCATCGTAGTCGAGTGGCGCGTTGCTCGACTCTAAACTATAAGCATAGTCACTAATCGTAACCAACTTATTATAGTCGGTATACAGACCGATACGACCAAGTGCGCCATCGAGAATCGTAGCCATTCCAAGAGGGTCGCTGAAATTATAGTCATAATTCGAGCCCTCAAGGTAGATAGACATCATCGCCTGATTCACCGATACCACAGCGTCACCCTCAGCCTCAAGTGCTATATCGGCCAACGACTGGATAAACTCGTCGGTAAACATCACCTCTGTAACCGCTCCACCAAGACCCTCTACGTATGTCGTAGAGAGTTGCTCCTCGGTAGAGGCTGAACCTACGGTAGAGGCAGTTGTGTCGTACTTCACGCTATTAACCGATACGTTACCCGCCTTAATGTCGTAAGAGGATGGGCTAAGGTATAGGTTATAAATCATATAAGTAGTATCACGGATAATCGTTGGATCCTCCTCATAACGGCCTCGCGAGTAGAGCAAAAGTGCCGTCTTCTCAAGATCCGTTACGAACATCGCACCATCCATATCGTCGGCAGGCTTGATACACAAACCACGTACCCTATCCAAGAACTCGCGCTCGTGACCACTAACATATATGCTATCCTTATCCAAGGCGTAGCCACCATTAGCATCTACATCGCCCAAGAACATAAGACGAGAGATATACTCCATTGTCTGGTCGGTCTCCTCAAGCAACACCTCTCTATTCGTTGGCTTCTCCATATCACCGATATAGACACCCTTCTCCTGGTTAGGATAGGTGAACGTGAAGATAGGCTTCTCGGAGATATATGGGGTAGGGTCGAAGTTGATATAGAAGGTGGTATCCTCCACTGCTGTAAGGTAGTCGTTAGAGGTAATCTCATAGACCTCGAAGCGGTGCTTCTTTGTAGTATCCACAGCCTGATAATCCGAGACACACAACGACAACACCATACTATCGAAGATAGGACGGTAACCCCAGCCACGCTCCTTAGGGAGTGAGAGGCTAAATAGCATCTGCGACATAAAGCAGGCCGTACGCTCACCATAGACAGCACTAACCTCACGACCGAAGAAGCCCTTCTGGAGGTTTGCCGACTGGAGCGAGTCGCTACGATAGAGGCGAGTGGTGACCAACGGACAATCGACCTCCTTGTCACCCTCAGTGCTCTTACCCAAGGCGTAGACACGACGCCTAAGTTCCATATTTTGGTTGGTGGGAACAAACTCCTCACCCATATTGTAGTCCACCTCCGTAGTACACCCTACACCCACAAAGGCCATAAGGAGCGCCACCATAGAGAGGAGTAACAATCTACAATTCGTCATAGAATCTCTTGTAATTATCGTAGACCTCTGTTTCGTCACCCTCGACATAGTCGAGTACCTTCTTGCCACACTGCTTAGCATACTCAACAATCTCGGCATCTGCATTTGGCGAGGTCACAACAACACCATCTGCATAGTCTATAACGAAACGGTAGAGATTTTGGTATGAAGGCTCCTCCAAAATCTTCATATTGCTATCCAAGATACCCTCGCCCTCGAGTTTCTGCTTGAACTCGCCATTGAGCAAGGTGTCGAACTTATCGTCAGAGAGCGACAACACAATCTTCACATCCTTGAATAGTGGGTCATCGTAGAAGACCTTCTTAAGGTACATAGGCACAATAGCCGAGAACCAGCCGTGGCAGTGTACGATGGTTGGTGACCAACGCAACTTCTTGACAGTCTCCAACATACCACGTGCAAAGAAGATCGCTCTATCATCGTTATCCTCAAACATCTCGCCAGCCTCGTTCTGCAAAACCGCACGACGTGAGAAGTAGTCGTCGTTGTCGATGAAATAGACCTGAAGGCGAGCCGCAGGGATTGAGGCTACCTTGATGATAAGTTGGTGGTCGTTATCGTTGATGATGAGGTTCATACCCGAAAGGCGGATAACCTCGTGCAACTGGTTTCTACGCTCATTGATACAACCATAGCGAGGCATAAAGGTACGCACCTCACAACCTCTCTCCTGCATCTGACGTGCCATCTCGAGTGAGAGTTTCGAGAACTCCGTCTCTGGAAGATAGGGAGATATCTCCTGACAAACGTACAAAATCTTGTTTGTTGCCATAATAACAATATTTTACCTATACAAAGATAGTAAATTTTTTACAATATCAACATAGCATCACCATAAGTGCCGAAGCGATAACCCTCCTTAGCAGCAATCTCGTAGGCCTGCATAACGAGGTCGTAACCACCGTATGCCGCAACCATCATAAGTTGGGTTGAGTATGGCAAGTGGAAGTTAGACACGAAGGCATCAGCAGAGGTGAACTGGTATGGGTGGAAGATGAACTTGTTAGTCCAACCCTCCATAGGCTTAAGCATACCTCCCACAGAGACCGCAGTCTCCATAGCACGCATAACGGTAGTGCCGATAGCTACAATCTTGCGACCATCACGCTTCGCCTTATTGATAGTCTCTGCCGCCTCCTCAGTGACGAAGAACTGCTCAGAGTCCATCTTATGCTTCGACAAATCCTCAACATCTACGGTACGGAAGTTACCGAGACCAACGTGGAGGGTGATAAACGCACGATCGATACCCTTAATCTCCATACGCTTCATAAGGTGCTTCGAGAAGTGAAGACCAGCCGTTGGAGCCGCCACAGCACCCTCCTTCTCGGCATAGATGGTCTGATACCACTCAGCATCCTCTGGCTCGACCTTCTCTCTCACCCAGCGTGGGAGTGGGGTCTCACCAAGGTTGTAGAGCGCCTCCTTGAACTCCTCGTAAGAGCCATCATACAAGAAACGCAAGGTACGACCACGAGAGGTGGTGTTGTCGATAACCTCGGCACCCATAAGTTCGTCATTACCGAAAAATAGTTTATTACCGATACGTATCTTACGTGCAGGATCTACCAATACATCCCACAAGCGCAACTCTCGGTTGAGTTCTCGGAGCAAGAAAATCTCGATGTCGGCACCCGTCTTCTCCTTACAGCCCTGGAGGCGTGCAGGAAATACCTTGGTGTCGTTAAACACAAACATATCCTTCTCGTCGAAGTACTCGATAATATCCTTAAAGGTGCGGTGCTCAATCTCGCCTGTTGAACGGTGAAGGACCATAAGTCGGGCATCGTCACGGTTTACCGTAGGATACTTAGCAATCATATCCTCGTTAAACTCAAAGCCATACTGCGATAACTTCATATCTTTTCAAAAAAAAACAATTAACAATCAATATATATACGTAAAAATCTCTATTTTGTTTCACACTCGCGCAACTTTTCCATAAACTCGTCGAGCGTATGGGCCAACTCTACGCTATGCTCTCCACTGCGTGTGCGACGCAACGAACTGAGGTAGGCACCACTCTGCAACTCCTCTCCAATCTCGAAGGCCAACGAGCGGATATAGGTACCCTTGCTACACTCTACACGTATCTTGACACGTGGCATATCGTACTCCAAAATCTCCATTGCATAGATGTTAATCCTTGCTCGCTTGAGTTCCACCTCCTCGCCAGCACGTGCTATTTCGTAGGCCCTCACACCCTGCACCTTCTTTGCCGAGTAGAGCGGAGGGAGCTGGTCGCGCTCACCACAGAGACGCTCAAGGGCCTCCTCAAGGCTCTGACGGGTGATATGCTCCGTAGGATAGGTAGCATCTACCTCGTGTTCCATATCGCCCGAAGGGGTTGTAGCACCGAGTTGCAACTCTGCGATATACTCCTTGCGCTCAGCCTGAAGGGCCTCAACACGCTTAGTCGCCTTGCCGATGCACACCAGCAACACTCCCGTAGCCAGAGGGTCGAGCGTACCTGCGTGACCAATCTTTATCTTGGGGTAGCCACACTTACGCAACTGAAACTTTATCTTGCGCACAACATCCGCCGAGGTCCACTCGTAGGGCTTATCGATAACCGCCACATAGCCCTCAGGGAAATCTACGCCCTGTAATGTAAAATCTTCCATATACTATATATTATAAGATATATGTTCCAAGCGCAACACAGCCCACAACGGCACAGTAGATAGCAAACCATATCAACTTACCGCGCTTGACTACACCTATCATAAATTTACACGCCAAACAGCCCACCACAAAGGCCGACAAGAAACCCGCAACCAACGACGCTGTGCTAACTCCCGTGAGCGAGAAGCCTCCACCGACAATATCCAAGAGTGCCTGACCCATAATGGGGGCTAAAACCATAAGGAATGAGAAGGTAGCAACCTTAGCCTTGTCGTTGCCGAGCAACAATCCCGTAGCAATCGTAGTACCCGAACGCGAGAGTCCTGGCATAGAGGCCACAGCCTGACCCACACCGATAATGAAGGCATCACGGTAGGAGATCGTCTGCTTCTGTCGGGGGCGAGCATAGTAGGCAAAGGCCAACAAGGCCGAGGTGAGCAACAACATAGCGCCCACGATGAGGATGATATACTGCGAGCCGAGCATAGCATCTATCTGGTCGCGAAGTAGGAATCCCACGATACCGATAGGTATCATAGAGATTATCAGTTTTAGTATAAAACTCTTCTCCTCGTTCATTCCCTTGGTAAAGAGACCTCGCAACAGAGCCCACACCTCGTGCCACAGCACTACAATAGTGCTGAGCACCGTGGCGGCGTGGAGCATAACATCAAAGGTGAGGTTATCCTCGAGTTCCACACCGAGCAACTCCTTGGCCAACTGCAAATGGCCACTGCTCGACACAGGCAAGAACTCCGTGAGGCCCTGCACTGCACCCAATATCACCGATTCAAGAATTGTCATACCCACTACTCCTTATCCGTAATATCAAATCGCTTCATTATCGCCACGCCCACAACAACAAAGCCCACGATAACAACTATCGGAGCGAGGGTTATGCGACGGAACGAAAAGATAGAGTCGTCGAAGTAGTCGGCAGTATGGTTACCACTACCCGACATAAGGATAAAGCCCACGACTATAACCAACACGCCGACAAGCATCATAACGTAGTTCTTCGTGGTAAAGGGCATACGATTCTGGCCCTGATTATTTCCCTTAGTAGACATAATATTTTCGTTATTCTCTTAGTAGAGATGTATTTTATTTGACTTCATATTTACAAACTTATTCACCGCAAAGAGGCTGAACAACAGCGTAATGACGAGACCCATAACTACGATAGTGGCGATGATGATGCCCACCTCACGATAGTCGAGCAACGACAACCCCTCGACGCTAACAACCTCTGCGCCATAGACGATGCCACAGACCATCAACGCCGCCAGGATACCAGCCAAGAGACCCTGCTTGAGTGCCGTCGCCATAAATGGCTTCATAATATACCACTTCGTAGCACCCACGAGTTTCATCGTATTTATGAGGTAGCGCTTAGAGTAGATAGCCAAGCGGATAGTGTTGTTGAGCAGGAGCAACGAGATGAGCAACAGCACACCCAAAAAGATTATGAGACCCATTGTCACGTGCGAGATAGTGCTATGCATACTCTCGACAATCTCCACGGGTGGCACAGCCACATACTCCACACACTCGAACTCCTCGACCATTGCCACGAACTCCTCGACACGCTCTACCGTAGAACACTCCTTAGCCAAGGTGACCTCATAACTATCACGCAACGGATTCTCGCCAAGCAACATCTCTAAATCCACCTCAAACTGCTCACGGAAGGCCTCGTCCTCGAGTTTGGCACCGCCACTGAGGAACTCCACCCTACTACTCATTCCAGAGTTCTCGATAGCCAAGAACAACTCCTCTCGCGAGGTATCCTCTTCAACCACTGGCGAGAGTTCCACCGACACCACAACACTATCCCTAAGGCGTGCGGCTGCCGACACCGCCGTAAAGGTGACATACGACACCACACCCAACATAAAGAGTACGAGGGTGATACTCATCGTAGAGATTATATACGAACGGCGTACCTTGCGCTCTATTCTTCTATCCTTTGACATATATTTTCACTTTTGGATTTCAACATACAAGCACAGATAACGGCAACAAATATTGCGATGCTACAAATTGCCATTATCACCGAGAGTACTCCCCAGCGAGGGGCCTCGAAGCACCACTCCACACTATGCTCTCCCTCGGGGAGTTCCGCACCACGCAGGATATAGTCAACAACGAAATACTCCATCTGCTGGCCATCGACATAGAGGCTCCAGCCATCACGGAAGTATATCTCCGAGAAGACCACTAACGAAGGGGTCGCAGAGCGGTAGTCGTAGCGCAACCTATTTGGGGCATACTCCACCAACTCTATCTCGCCCTCAGCATCGTAGTAGGTAGCAAGGCCTTTGGTTGCAGCATCCACAACAGCCACTGTGCGGAGGTCCACACCATCCAAGGCCTCAAGTTGCGCCTTTGCCCCCTCCTTCGCCTTGACACTCTCTACCAGCCACGCAGCACCGTATGGTTCAACACCCGTAACCCACTCGGCAAGCATTGGCTCACCGTCGTAGATAACATAGCGAGTGTTCAACATAGCGAGCACCTCGGCATCGAAGCGTCGCAGATACCTATCGATAACCTCCTGATAACGGCCCAACTTAGCACCGTGGTAGCCACCCACCGAGCGGTGGAAATAGGACGCACGGGCGCTATTGAAGGGATCTCCCGTAAGGTCGAGGACTCTGAAGCCAAGGGTTTTATCCTCCAAAATCTCCAAGTCTGCCGCCGTAGCAACGAGTTCCGTAGGGGCCTTATCCTGCCACTTCTCGTCGTAGATATATCGCTGGGCAACACCCACCAAATCCTTAACCATCACGATAGCCACCACAAGGGTCATCGCCACGGTGAGCCACTTCACAACATTTGCCCTTTGGCGCAACCTCTCGCGCATCACCACATAAGCAACCAACACCATCGCCACAAGGGCCACATAGAGCGTCGTGCGCAAGGCATCAGCAAGGAGTGCCGAATGGCGACCCTCGTAGGCTGCCGAACGCAACTGCTCGACCCAAAGTCTATCGCCAAACTGCTCATTAATACCCTCAAGGCCATAGTTCGCCGTGAGCATCATCACCACAACAGTAACCACCACAATACCAAAGGCTATCGCTATACGTTTGATAAGTTCCTGCTTCGACACCTCACTCTTGATTATCGCCCAGAGTGCCATCACCGCCAACAAAGGCATAGCCCACTCCACAACAACCAGCGCCATAGAGACCGTACGGAAGTTGCTATAGCCAGGCAAAATGGAATACATAACCTCGTAGAAGCCCATAATATTTGCTCCCCAGGCCAAAAGCACCGCAAAGAGCGACACTGCAACAATCCACGCCACACGCCTAAAGGGCAACAGCATCAGGGCCAACAAGGCCAAGAAGATGACCACCGCTCCGATATAGGTTGGGCCAGCGGTATAGGGTTGTGCGCCCCAATAGTTCGAGGCGTATGCCCACGCCTCCTCGCTAATGGCGCTGTAGATACGCTCGACATCCTGAACACACCTCTCGTCGCCCGACTCCAAGCGAGCGATGATATCCGAGCGACGCACTCCAGCGATAGCGTCGGCATACTCATCCACGGCCAAATTAAAGATACCACCTTGAGTCATAGGCTGTTGCAACACAGACACCACCTCGTTATTAATGTCGGTAGAGGATGCACCCATATAGTTTGGCACAAGCATATTGAGGCTCTCACCAATGCCATAACTCCAAGCCGTATTATACTCTATCTTCTGCTGTCGAGCCACCTCGGCATCCACAGCCTCGCTCACGCCACGGGTTGTATATTTCTGATGCTCAAGTGTATACCACAATGGCGAAATATTTGAGCCCACGGCCAATAACGCTGCAACAGCGAGCACTGCCGTGCGCTTAAAATAGCGAGCCACAGCGCCATCACGCCACGCCTCCACGAGCAACGACAACCACATAGCCACGCAGACCAGGAGGAAGTAGTAGGTTATCTGTGGGTGGTTAGCACCAATCTCCAACGAGCCGAAGAGGGCAGCCAACGAGGCACCAAGCCATAGGTTACGTTTTAAGGCGTACCACACAGCGCCCACCAATGGTGGTGCGTAGACCAAAGCCCACATCTTGGTTATATGTCCTGCGTCGATGATAAGGAAGAAGTAGGTAGATAGGCCGTATGCCAATCCCGCAATGATGCCAAGCCAAGGATTAACACCCATAAGCACCACCGCAACCATCATAAGCGCCATCGCCCAAAAGGTCATATTCATCGGATCGCCAACACTCTTGATGATAGGCGAAGCCGCACGCTTGACATACTGCTGAGGATACTTCACATCGATAAGGTAGGCAGGCATTCCCGAAAACATACCTCCTGTCCACTGAGGATCCTCGCCCGTAGCGGAACGATGCTCACGTATATCCTGCGACATACCAGCATACTGCGCAATATCGCCCTGCGAGAGCGACTTATCGTCGAACTGAGGAGCATAGAATATGTAACTCACCGCCCAAAAGGCAAGCACCGCCACCAGCCAAGGAGCAACCATTTTTGCCACTCGCAAAAGGGACTCCTTCACGCTATGCTCATCCACTTTTACCTTCTCCATACCTTATTTAAAAGAATAAATCGCGCAAAGGTACAAAAATTTTGCAAAACTAAAAAGAAGATTCACCACATTTTTAACTCCCTACACGCTGATTACGACACGGTTGCCACCAGTCCACCCATCGGCCAAGAAAAAAGTTTAAAATTATTCATTAAAATACTTGACTTACGGATTCAATTATTGTATATTTGCAACGAAAATCCTAACTAAATAATCTTAAAATTATGAGACGAATTGTACTCCTTTTCGTCGCTATGGGTGTCGCCATTTCACTCGTAGCGACAGTGCTCAACTTATGGCAGGATAACTGCCGTTTGCGCAACAACCAACACGCTCTACAACAGGGCATTACACTCTATCGCACCAAGGCTAACAACTACGCAGCATCGGTCGAGGCACTCTCGCTCGAATTGGATGAATTTCGCCTTTTGCACGCCTCCGACACAAAGACCATTCGTGAGTTAAAAATCAGACTCCGCAATGTGGAGAGCGTCGCCCAAAGCGTGACCTCCACAACCCTGCGATATACCCTAATTCTGCGAGACACCATCATCCTCGAACAACCCCTCCTCCACGCCTCAGCCACGGATCCTCACAACGCCATTTCGGCAACCCTAAGTAGCGACACATTAACCCTCTCGGTACGTAGCATCGATACCCTCCACCAAATCATCCACCGAGTGCCACGACGCTTCTGGTTCTTCCGCTACGGCACAAAGGCAATACGCCAAGAGGTGTGGTCCTCTAACCCAAACACCCAACTAATCTATACCGAATACATCGAACTACCACGGAGAAAAAGGGGACAATTCCGCTAACCAATGGAGGGCAAAGGAACAATTTTAGCAAATATTGAGGTGATAAGTGGCCTTTGTTTACAAAAAATTCGTATATTTGCCTAATTGAAACCTAATGAGATGATTTCTATTAACGACATTCGCAAACCCATCTTAGGGGATTTGGAGGCCTTCGACGCCTTTATTGCAGATAACTTTTCGGCTGAGGGAGAACTCCTTCAGGAGATGCTAACATACGCCCTATCTTCACGTGGCAAGGGCATACGCCCCATTGTAACACTCCTTTCGGCATCGCTCCACAGCCCACTCTCAAGCGCAGAGCATAACGACAACGAACGCCACTGCACAAAGCGAACATACCTCGCGGCAATGCTTGTGGAGATGATACACACCGCCTCGCTCATACACGACGACGTTCTCGACTCGGCCGACGAGCGACGAGGCCACCCCTCGGTGAATGCCAAGTGGCAGAGCAATATGGCTGTAATCCTCGGAGACTACATCCTTGCACGAACTATGGCCCTCGGTATGGCATCGGCACAATACGACCTCATCTCCTATATCGGTACAGCGATGGCAACCCTCTGCGAGGGAGAGGTATTGCAGAGCCAGCACGCCGAGCGCTTCGACACCACACGCGACGACTACTTCGATATTATATATCGAAAGACGGCAAGCCTTATTGGTGTGAGCGCTGCCCTCGGTGCCTTATCCGTAGGTGCTTCACGCGAAGATGTAGACCGTATGCGTAAGTTTGGTGAGGCCATCGGCATCGCCTTCCAGATTCAGGACGACATCCTCGACTACCAGCGCGACAATAACACTGGAAAGCCCGTAAACAACGACCTCAAGGAGCATAAGATCACCCTACCTCTCATCGGCATCTTGGAGAAAGCAACCGAAGAGGAGGCAAAGGAGATTAAGCGACTCCTCAAGGAGTGCAACGAAAGCGACGAGGCCCTCGATACGCTCCACAAAAAGGTTATCAATGGCGGTGGCATAGAGTTCGCATCGGAGATATTGACCTCCTATCTCAAACGTGCTATGCACCTATTGCACAAATACCCCGACTCCCCCTATCACAAATCATTGCTCGACCTCTGCTTGTTCATTGCCGAGCGCGATAGATAGTCCTCAATTTTAGCATTTAATAAACTAAAAAACAATTGAATATGAGTACAGAAAAAAGAAGTAATTTGCTGGCCATTATCGTAATGATTCTGCTCTTCGGAATGATTTCGTTCGTGACTAACCTCGCCTCTCCTATGGGCGACGTTCTCAAAAATCAGTTTGGCGTTGCCAACTGGATGGGAACACTTGGCGTATTTGCCAACTTTATCGCCTATGCCGTGATGGGTATCCCTGCGGGTAACCTCTTGCAGAAGTATGGCTACAAATTCACCGCTTTGGCTGCCGTAGCCGTAGGTTTCACTGGCATTGGCGCTCAGACCATCGCAGGTCTCCTCAATGGTGACGTAGCATTTGGTGTCTACCTCCTCGGTGCATTCATCGCAGGTTTCTCAATGTGTATGCTCAACATCGTGGTAAACCCTATGCTTAACAAACTCGCTGGTGGTGGTAACCGCGGCAACCAGTTGTTGCAGGTAGGTGGCTCATTCAACTCGTTGATGGGTACTGCCGTTATCTTCCTCACTGGTGTTTTCGTGCCAAGCATCGCTAATGCCGAGATTAAGCAGGTATTCCCATTGATGTTCATCGCCTTGGCTATCTTCGCTTTGGCCTTTGTCGTAATCATCTTCACCAACATCCCTGAGAGCAAGCCAGAGGTTACCACCAATCAGAAAAAGGAGCAGTACGGCCCTATGTCGTTCCGCCACTTTGTGTTGGGCGCTGTTGCAATCTTCATCTACGTTGGTGTCGAGGTAGGTATTCCTAACGTATTGCAGAAGTGGTTGCAGAATGGTGGTTTGAGCGTTGAGACTGGCGCTGAGGGTATCGCTGCTACGGTGGCTGCAACCTATTGGTTGTTGATGCTCGTGGGTCGTCTCACTGGTGCTGCTTTGGGTGCAAAGGTTTCGGCTAAGAGTATGCTCACCGCAGTATCTGTTATCGGCCTTGGCTTGGTATTGGGTGCAATGCTCCTCGACCCAGCAATCAGCGTAAACCTCCCAGTATTCAAGGGTACTGAGGGCTTCGGTATGGAGAATGTACCTATCAACGCTGCCCTCTTGGTACTCTGCGGTCTCTGCACATCGGTAATGTGGGGTGGTATCTTCAACCTCGCTGTCGAGGGTTTGGGTCGCTACACCGAGAAGGCTTCAGGTATCTTTATGGCATTGGTTTGCGGTGGTGGCATCTTGCCATTGCTCCAGAACTATGTCGTAGACCTTTCAGGCAACTACTTGGTAAGTTACTGGGTAATCGCTGCTGGCTTGGCTTACCTCCTCTTCTACGCCCTCGTTGGTTCGAAGAACGTAAACAAGGATATTCCTACGGAATAGCGATTTTTTTCAACAGATAAGGGGCGTGTCCAAAAACCTAAGGGCACGCCCCTATTTTGCTCTATATGGTACCAACAATAGGTCTCTTTTCACTTTTTTATACGAAAAATTTGTTGTTATTGAATTTTTTTGTACTTTTGCATCAATTGGAAAAAAGTGAACTTAAAAATGTCGAAGGTACCAAAACGCGAAGAGTATCTGAGGAAGCCCGAATGGCTAAAAATTAGCCTACGTAGTACGGCCGACACCGCCGACGTCGAACAGATCGTCGAGGGTAGGTGTCTGCATACGATCTGCACCAGTGGAATGTGCCCCAACAAGGCAGAGTGCTGGAGCCGTCGTACCGCTACGTTTATGATTCTGGGCGACATCTGTACTCGCAACTGTCGCTTTTGCGCAACCACCACAGGTCGCCCCTTGCCACCCGATGTCGAGGAGCCAAAGAAGGTTGCCGAGAGCGTTCGCCTTATGGGCCTGAAACACGTCGTTGTAACGTCGGTGACACGTGACGACCTCCCTGATCACGGCGCTCAGATTTGGGCAGAGACCGTGGAGGCCATTCGTCGTGAAAACCCCGACTCAACTATAGAGCTCCTTATTTCTGATATGGATGCTCGTGCCGAGTTGTTAGACACGGTATTAGCATCGCGTCCCGACATCGTGGGACACAACATCGAAACCGTCGAGAGACTGACTCCCGAGGTGCGTTCACGCGCCAAATATCGCACATCGCTTCAGACATTGAAGCATATTGCCGATAGCGGAGCAGTGGCCAAGAGCGGACTTATGCTCGGCCTGGGCGAGAGCGAAGAGGAGGTACTCCAGACCCTCAAAGACCTTAGAGAGGTGGGAGTATCTATCGTAACCCTCGGCCAATATCTACGACCAACCAAGGAGCACTACCCCGTAAAGGCGTACATCACTCCAGAAAAGTTCGAAGAGTACCGACTCAAGGCTCTCGAGATGGGTTTCGCTTATTGTGCGAGCGCACCACTTGTGCGTTCCTCATATTTGGCGGATGCCGCACTTGAAGCAGTGAGAGAGGTATGCAGAACGAAGTAATCGTAGAAATCAGAGATTTAGGGCAGATGCCCTATGGCGAGTGCTGGGATCTCCAGCGCACGCTTTTCGACGCATTGTGCCAAAAGAAGTTGGAGAAGCGAATCACCCCAGGTGAGGCGCACGGCACCATTCTCATTGTCGAGCATCCCGCAGTATATACCTTAGGCAAGAGTGGCCACCAGGAGAATATGCTCGTTACCGAGGAGTATTTGAAGAGCCTCGGAGCAGAGTTCTTCCACATTGATCGCGGTGGCGACATCACCTTCCACGGCCCAGGGCAACTTGTTTGCTACCCTATCATCGACCTTGATGCAATAGGTTTGGGTATTCGTCGTTATATAGAGGCACTGGAGCAGTCGGTTATCGACCTTGCTTCGGAGTATGGCATCGAGGCACACCGTAGCGAGGGTGCTTCGGGTGTCTGGGTAACACAGGGTAACCGCTTGGTTAAGTTGTGCGCCATCGGTGTACGTGCCTCACACGGCGTGACTATGCACGGTCTGGCGATGAATGTCGCTACGGACCTCCGTTGGTTCGAACTCATCAACCCCTGTGGTTTTACCGACAGAGGTGTTTGTTCACTTAAGACCCTCACCCAGCGCGAGGTGACAATGGAGGAGGTTATGCCTAAGTTTATCAATCACTTAACGAAAAATTTAAATGTTAAATATAAAAAATAATTGTTATGCCCATAGAAAAAAGATGGGTAGTCAAGCCACAAGGCGACCGCGCCACAGTGGAGGCTTTGTCTTCACAGCTCGGAATGTCTTCTGTATTGACCAACCTATTAGTTCAGAGGGGCATAGACACTGTAGAGAAGGCCAAGAAATTCTTCTCACCCGCACTACGCGACTTGCACGATCCCTTCCTAATGAAGGATATGGACAAGGCCGTGGCGCGTATCGAGAAGGCTGTGAAGGCTGGCGAAAAGGTAATGATTTATGGCGACTACGATGTCGACGGAACCACTGCCGTGGCGCTGGTTTACAAGTTCTTAAGCCAGATAGGACACAAGAACCTATCGTTCTACATTCCTGACCGATATGTTGATGGATACGGCATATCAATCCGAAGCATCGACCACGCCGTCCGCAAGGGCGTAACCTTGGTCATTGCCTTGGACTGCGGCATCAAAGCCGTTGAAAAGGTCGTCTATGCCAAAGAGCGTGGCGTAGATTTCATCATCTGCGACCACCACCTACCTGCCGAGGAGATTCCTCAGGCAGTGGCTGTATTGGACCCCAAACGCACCGACTGCAACTATCCTTTCGATGAGTTGTCGGGTTGTGGCGTTGGTTTTAAACTCGTCGAGGCCTACGCACGACGCAACAAGATTCCTTTTGCCGAGATCGAGCATTTGTTGGACTTGTTGGTAGTGAGCATCGCCTCGGACATTGTGCCACTTGTGGGCGAGAACCGCATTTTGGCATACTACGGTTTGCGCAAGCTAAACTCTTCACCCTCAAAGGGTTTGTTGTCGATTATCAAGATTTGTGGCCTTGAGAACCACAATATCACCGTCGATGACATAGTCTTCAAGATTGGTCCACGCATCAACGCCGCAGGCCGTATGCGTATGGATGAGGATGATGAGAATGCGGCACCTTCAGGCGGTCACGCCGCTGTGAGCCTTCTTATCGAGGGCGACGCACAGGAGGCAGCAAAGTTTGGCGAGGTTATCGACTCGTTCAACCAGGACCGCAAGAGCATCGACCGCAATGTCACTCAGGAGGCACACGACTACGTGGAGTCGCACCCTGAACTTAAGGCACTTAAGAGTACGGTTATCTACAATCCTAAGTGGATGAAGGGTATCGTCGGTATCGTAGCCTCTCGCCTCATCGAGACCTACTACCGCCCTACCGTGGTACTTACTAAGTCGAATGGTTTTGTGACGGGCTCGGCACGCTCGGTTGCAGGTTTCGACCTCTACCAGGCTATCGAATCTTGCTCCGACCTCTTGGAGAACTTCGGTGGACATATGTACGCTGCGGGTCTCACGATGAGGGAGGAGAATGTTGAGGCCTTCACCAAGCGCTTCAACGACTATGTTGAGAGTAACATAGACCCAAATATTCTTGTGCCACAGGTAGATATCGACTGTGAGTTGCTCTTCTCGGAGATCACCGACGACTTCTACCGTCAGCTCAACAACTTCCAGCCTTTTGGCCCAGGAAATAGTGCGCCGGTGTTTATGACACGTAGCGTGAGCAACCGTGGCGATGCAAAACTTGTGGGCGTGGAGTGCGACCACCTCCGTATGGATCTTATGCAGAGGGAGAAGCCACACACCACTATTCCTGCTATCGCCTTCCAGCAGCCTACTCATTATGAGTGGGTACGTGCGGGCAAGCCCGTGTCGGTATGCTACCAGATTGTTGAGAACCACTACCGTGGTACGGTGAGCAAGCAGTTGCGCATCAAGGATATCAAGCCCGAGCGATAGAGCCTTCGTCGCACGGCAGATATATAGTTAAGGAAGCGAGGTTGTCACCCCTTGGGGTTTGGCAACCTCGCTTTTTTATCATTACGCACCTGATGTCCCCACCTGTTGATAATTAGAAATCCAACGGATAGCACTCAAAGATGTCGTATAGCAAGCGCTAATTTTAGGCGCACGAAGTTCGAAAAAGCGGAGTTTACTAAGCGTAAATGAGAATTTTGAGAACGAGTGCAACGCCAAAGGAGCCTTGTTAGACGACTTCGTTAGCGGCAGTAGATGCGCTATTATAACTACAAAAATTAGTCAGTTCACCGCCCATTTATGCCCATTCACACTTTTTTCTACGAAAAGTTATGGCGGTTTAATGAAAAATCACTATCTTGCGCACAAATAAAGTAAATAAGGAATAAGAGGAAGGCTATTAATGCGTTAGTATTATAGAGGTCTCGGAGGACTTATTAAGGGAAAAGGATAGATAAATATTAACTTAAAACTTCTAATAGGATTATGAAAAAGTTATTGTTTTTGATGGTTGCGCTCTTCGTAGGTGTTAGCGCATCAGCACAGATGGTTCCAGATGTTAAACTTGAGAACCAGGAGGGTAAGGTTATCTCTACTCGCAACTTGGTGGATGGTGTTCCAGCAATTATCTCGTTCTGGTCTACCACTTGCAAGCCTTGTATTATGGAGCTCAACGCCATCAACGACAACCTCTACGATTGGTTGGAAGAGGCAGAGTTCAAGGTGATTGCCGTATCTGTTGATGATGCTCGTACTTTGAGCCGCGCACGTGCTATGACTCAGGGTCAGGGTTGGGACGACTACGTATGCGTTTACGACAAGAACCAGGATTTCAAGCGTGCTATGAACGTGAGCCTCACCCCACACACATTCATTATGGATGGTAAGGGTAACATCGTCTACTCACACTCTGGCTACACTCCAGGTAGCGAGCAGGAGTTGTTCGAGAAGATTAAGGCACTCAAATAATAAGTTAAACCGATTATATCACAGGGAGTTACATTGCAGTAACTCCCCTTTGTGTAAAGTAATAAACTTTGTAGGATGAAGAAATTTATACTCTTTTTAGGCGTCGCTCTCTGTGCGACACTTTGTGTTAATGAGGCTTCAGCGCAGATTAAGGTTGGCGAGGAGGGTCGTCTCTCTATCGCCTTCGAGAGCAGCACAAGTTACTACGCTAAGGATAAACTTTTGGAGGATATTGGTAAGTACACCAACTACAATCCTGATCCAGATTATGAGTTTAGTTTTGTCGATGGTCCAGATCGTAGCAACATCGGTTCTAACGACTACCTCAAACTCGACTACTCTTGGAAGGGTCTTTCGGTAGGTCTTCAGGTTGATGCTTACCTCCCACCACTCTACGGTTACGACCTCTACAAGTACTCACAGCGCGACTCTAAGCTTTCGGGCTTCCTCTCTAAGTACATCCAGTGGGAGGATAAGAACTGGGGTGTTCGCGTTGGTGATATTTACGACCAGTTTGGTAATGGTCTTATCTTCCGTACCTATGAGGACCGCAACCTTGCGTTCAACAACTCGTTGGCAGGCGCTCGTGCCTACTACAACTTCAACAACTACGTGAATGTGAAGGTTTTGGCAGGTATGCCACGTCTCTACGATATCCGCACCAACAACTGGGTATATGGTGGTGACCTTTCACTCTCAATCTCTGATATGGCAGGTTGGAACGACGGTATTGTATCGTTGGAGGGTAGTTACGTAGGCCGTTACGATAGCGATATTTCGGAGTTCAACGTAATTGACTGGCAGACACAACAGGAGATCAACACCCTTGGTCGTCAGCACATTAATATGGTTTCTGGTCGTCTCAACTTCGAGTATATGGGTATCACTCTTCGTGGTGAGTACGCTGCGAAACTCAACAACGACCTCTTCAACAATGCTGCAAACGTAGGCAAGGGTAACGCTATCTACGTAGACTTGGGTTACAACTACAAGCGCTTCTCTGCTACTGCAACATTCCGTCGTTTGGAGGGTATGACAACAATGATTGACCCACGTAAGGACAACATCTTTGGTGGTAACCTCTTGAACTACATCCCAGTTCTTACTCGTCAGCACACCTACTCGTTGGCAGGTCTCAACCCATTTATGGGCGCTCCATCGGGTAACGAGATTGGCGGTCAGATCGACTTGTACTACTCGTTGCGCAACAAGAAGGCTCGTGGCAAGTATTGGAACTTCCACGCTAACTTCTCTATGTTCAATACCTACGACCACGTTGCCTTGAACTCTGATTCAGACATCCGCGAGGGTCGTAACATCTGGCTTGATTTCAACTTCGATGTTGAGCGTCAGTGGAATAAGTCTGTTAAGACAACCTTCTTCTACTCGTTCCAGCGTCGTGATAGCGACCAGTACGATATGCCTGAGGCACACTACTGCCCATCACATATCTTCGTTGCTGACGTAACCTACAAGGTGAACAAGAAGCACTCATTGCGTTTCGAGGCTCAGTATCTCGCTGCAAACAACTACGAGGGTGACTGGGTAGCAGCAACCATCGAGTACAACTTCGCTCCAATGTTCAGTTTCTACGTGAGCGATATGTGGAACTGCGAGCCTATGCAGGATGGTAGTTATGGTAACTACTTCTACCACTACAGTATGGCCAACTCTAACGACCCTGCGTTGTACGAGAACCCATACAAGCACGAACTTTTGCACTACTACCAGGTGGGTGCAAGTTTCACATACAACAGCCTCCGCGTACAGCTCTCTTACGGCCGTAACCGCGAGGGTATCGTTTGCTCGGGTGGTGTATGCCGCAAGCAGCCAGCCTTCACCGGTGCAAACCTTGCTTTGACACTCTCATTCTAATCACTTTAGAAAACGAATATGAAACTTAAGAATCTTTTTGGACTTATCTGTGGCGTAGCTACCCTTATGGTGGCTTGCGAGGATCCTGAGCAAGGATCAAATCAGAATGGTCCCTCTGGAACGGGTGATGTAACCCTCTCGGTAGTAAACTACTCGGTAGAGATTAATACCCCTATCAACTTTATCGTCAAGGATGCTGCAAACGTGGATGTAACTGCGAATGCAACGATCTTCGACAAGACTCACAACTACATGGAGGTCTCAAACCCATTCACCCCTACAGAGGATGGTCAGTATGAGTTCTACGCTGTGGCTGGCACATCTATCTCTAACACCATTAAGATTGATGTTGTTCCAACCATCCCTGCTCTTCCAGAGGATCCACAGCCAACAAACACATCGTTCAACCACCGTCTCCTCTTGGTGGACCACACTGGTACTAACTGTGGTTTCTGCCCTGAGATGATGAAGGCGTTGAAGGAGGTTGAGGCTATGGAGGGTATGCACGACAAGTACTATGAGACTATGGCACACTCTTACAACACCTCTGACCCTGCATTCTCTGCAGCAGCAGGCTCTATCTCAACATTCTATGGCGTAAAGGACTACCCACGTCTTACCTACAACTTTGTTTACGACATTCAGTCGGATCGTAACGCGAGCCATATCGCTCAGCAGATCAACACCATCTGGAAGGAGTATGCTGACGCTGGTATCGCTGCTTCAGCAAGCCTTGCTACAACATCTGTTGTTGTAAACGCAGAGGTTAAGGCTGCCGTTGCTAACGAGTATCGCGTTACCGCTTGGTTGTTGGAGGATGGCATCGAGGGTACTCAGAAGAATGCTACCGAGGATTGGATGAACATCCACAACAATGCTATCCGTCAGGCTGCAACCCTCAACCCTATTTCGGGCTTCGACCTCGGAACTATCGAGGCTGGTAAGTGTGCAACTCAGGCAATGAACCTTGCCATCACAGGTGCAGGTAGCAACAAGTGGAACCGCGACAACCTCAAGGTTATGGTTATTGCATCGGCTAAGAATGGTGCAGGCAAGTTCGAGGTAGTAAACGTCGTTATTTGCCCAGTAAATAGCAGTGTGACATACGATTACAAGAAATAAGTTAAACAATATTATCTAACTAAAAACAACACAAAACTATGAAAATCACAAAATTCTTTGCGCTTCTTGGCGCTGTAGCATTTGCTTTTGCTGCTTGTGAGCAAGTCAACAATGGTGGTGACAACAATGGCCCTCAGCAGGGTGGTACCGATGGTCCAGATCGTCCTGAGCCAACAGGTAGCATCACTCTTTCTGCTGACAAGCTCTCTGTTGCAGTTGGTGAGGTTGTAACATTCACTGTTACTGATGCTGAGAACCAGGACGTAACATCACAGGCTAACATCTACGATGCTGAGTTGAACGTAGTAAAGTCTGGCCAGTGGACTGCAGCAACTACTGGTGTTTACGAGTTCTTCGCTACTGTAGGCAGCGAGAATTCTAACTATGTTAAGGTTTCAGTTATGGCTGAGGTTCCTGAGATCCCAGAGAATCCAGAGCCAGAGAACCTCGCATTCAACCACCGTGCTATCCTCGTTGATTTCACAGGTGTAAACTGCGGTTTCTGCCCTGATATGATTGACGAGTTGATTAAGTTGGAGAAGACAAGTTGGGGGCCTCACTTCAACGAGGTAACTTGCCACGCTGGTACTTATGCTGGTGGTGACCCTGCAAACAGCGCTGCTGCTAACTCTTTGAACCAGTACTATGGTGGTCGTATCTCAGGTTACCCAACCCTTATTATGAACTTCAACGGCACAGGTATCAGCCGTGACTACAACGCTATGGCATCAACTCTTCAGGGTTACATCCAGTTGGATGGTGCTGACGTAGGTATCTCTATGGCAGTATGTGGCGACAGCGAGAACGTTTACTTCGCATCTGAGATTAAGGCTGCTAAGACTAACGAGTACCGCGCTACTGCTTGGTTGCTCGAGAGCGACATCTATAGCCCAAACCAGTCTGGTGCTACAAAGCCTGAGCACTACATCTACGACTTCGCTATCCGTAACGGTCTTAACATCACTCGTTCAGATATCTCTGGTGAGGATCTTGGCACTATCGAGGCAGGTAAGTCAGTAGAGTACTCACGCACACTCGGTATAACAAGCAAGACTTGGGTTGCTGATAACTTGGGCGTTATCGTAATCGTTAGCGCTAAGGATAAGAATAATCGCTGGGAGGTTGTAAACTCATTGTACTGCCCAGTAAACGAGAGCAAGGCATTCGAGTTCGTAACTGCTGAGTAACACATACTTTGACAAACGAAATCGGCTTTGGCCAAATAAAGGAGAGGGTGTCCACAGAAGATGTGGGACACCCTCTCCTCTTATTTATATATAGGTAAAGCAAGAAAAAGGGATAAAGATTTTTTTCTTACCTCAGCATTTCGTATCTTTGTGAAGATATAAACACTCGTAAATTATGAAATACGCAATTATCTCGACAGAAAAGGGCGATATGAAGGCGGAGTTGTACGCCGAGGAGACCCCTATCACCGTAAATAACTTTATCAAACTCGCTGAGAGCCACTTCTACGACGCCCTCACCTTCCACCGCGTAATCCCAGACTTCGTGATTCAGGGTGGTTGCCCTATCGGCAATGGTGCTGGTGGTCCAGGCTACACAATCCCTTGTGAGACCCGTGCCGAGCGTCAGTACCACGACCGTGGCGTACTCTCTATGGCACACCGTGGCCCTAACACCGGAGGCTCACAGTTCTTCATCTGCCACAACCGTATGAACACCCAGCACCTCGACGGCGTTCACACCTGCTTTGGCAAGGTAGTTGAGGGTGTGGATGTTATCGACGACATCCGCCCAGGTGACCTCATCCTCTCAATAACCATCGTCGAGGAGTAACCACTATGACAGACCTCACTCCCCTATTCCTTGGACAGAGTTCCGAGCCCCTCTACATTGCGGGCCCGTGCAGTGCCGAGAGCCGTGAACAACTGCTCGCCTCAGCACGTGGCATAAAGCGTGCAGGGGTGGAGATTCTGCGTGCCGGTATCTGGAAACCTCGCACCAAGCCAGGCTCCTTCGAGGGCATTGGCGACAGGGCGCTGGAGTGGCTCGCAGAGGCTAAGAGGGAGTATGGCCTACGCATAATAACCGAAATTGCCACACCCCAACACCTCGACCTTGCCCTAAAGGCAGGTGTTGATGGAGTGTGGATAGGTGCTCGAACAACGACAAACCCCTTTGCTACACAGCAGATTGCTGATGCCTTGCGTGGCGTAGATACTGCCGTGATAGTGAAGAACCCCGTAATTCCCGATGTGGACCTCTGGGTGGGTGCCATAGAGCGCATCTACAACAGTGGCGTTCGCCGCCTCGCTGCCGTACACCGTGGCTTCGGCACACACCAGACCACACCATACCGCAATGCGCCACACTGGTCGGTACCCATCGAGTTACACCGCCGACTACCCAACCTACCTATACTCTCCGACCCCAGCCATATAGGCGGACGACGAGACCTCGTAGCACAACTCGCGCAGCAGGCCCTCGACTTAGGATTCTCGGGCCTTATGATAGAGTGTCACCCCAACCCCGAGGAGGCACTCAGCGATGCACAACAGCAGATTACTCCCGAGAACCTCAAGGAACTCATAGCGCAACTACACCTGCGCAGAAGTACCAGCGAGGGTGACCTCCTGAGTGACTACCGCCTACACATCGACTCCATCGACAGCCGTATAATAGAGTTGTTGGCCGAGCGTATGGACATCGCTCGCGAGATAGGCTACTTCAAGCGTAAGCACGGAATGGCCGTAGTGCAGCACGACAGATATAACAAACTCCTCGTAGCTGCCGAGGCAAAGGCCGAGTCGATGAGCATACGCAAGGAGTTCATCCACCAAATATTTAGTGCCATCCACGAGGAGTCGGTGCGTCAGCAACTCGACCTCAAGGAGGGAACAACGGAATAAGAGGTCCGAAATAGACAAAAATAAGTGGTATAAATACCTATTCTGCATCGCTGGCAGGCTATTATGGCCCGTCAGCGATATCTCTTTGGTTTTTATTGAGTATATTTGCATAAATTTGAATAGAAACTACTATGCCACGTATTAGAAAACCAAGAGAACACTCTCTACTACTCAAGACATTTAGAACATATTTGCAATACGTAAACTCGTGGTTGTACTTCCGCAAGGAGCATATCGTGGGTCTGGAGAATGTACCCGTAGATGGCACTCCCGTAGTCGTGGTATCTAACCACCAGAACTGCTTGAACGACCCCTTGTGTGTCTGCCTAAAACTGACAGACCGAAGGATGAACTTCATCGCTCGTGCCAACGTATTCAAGAATCCGATATTCAATAAGGCGCTCCGCGCTATGGGCCTCCTACCTGCCTACCGTATGAGCCACGAGGGCTTCGGCGCAATCAACAAGAACCGTGAGACGATGGACGACGCTGGTCAGGCTCTGACCGATGGCGAGACCCTAATGCTCTACCCCGAGGCCGACCACCAGGACAAACGCTGGTTGGGTAAATTCAAGTTGGGCTACCTCCGCATCGCCTTCGAGGCTGCCGAGAAGATGAACTTCGAGCAAGACGTTATGATTCTGCCCTCGTGCAACCACTACTCCAACTACTTCCACGCCCGTACAGATATGCTCATCAAGTTTGCAGAGCCTATCTCGCTCAAGCCCTACTACGAGCGATATAAGGAGTCACCTCGCGAGACTATGATGGAGATTAATACGTTGGTGCGCGACACAATCCAGCAGATGATGCTCCACGTCGATGACCTCGAACACTACGACGAGATCGACTTTATCCGCGAGTCGGGCTACGGCAGAAAGTACGCCAAGGAACACGGCTACAAATTCAACTACCTCCCCTCGCGCCTACTCTCCGACCAGAAACTTGTGGCCGAACTCCAGAGAGCATACACCGAGAATAACGAAGAGATGGAGGGCGTATATGCCGATACACGTCGCTTCTCGGAGGGACTAAAGGAACTCAACATCCGCGACTGGCTCTTCATCCACAACCCTGGCATCGAGGCGCCTATACTCCGTGGATTGGGACTTCTTTTACTCCTTCCACTATTTATCGTCTCGATAATACCTACGGCACTTCTGTTCATCATCCCAAAGATATTCCTCAATATCCTCATCAAGGACCAGATGTTCATTAGTTCGTTCAATGTGGGTGTTAGCGCCTTCGTGTCTGTGCCTATCTGTCTGATTATCCCATCCATACTATTGTGGATATTCGCGGGCTTCTGGTGGGCATTGGGCTATTTCGTAGCCTTTCCGTTTATGTTTGTCTTGGCGTGGAACTTTATGCGAATGTTCCAAAAGTTTATGGGTTCGTGCCGTTTCGTAGCACGTAAGAACAGAGCAAAGGTTACGGAACTCAAGGAGTTGCGCAAGAGCATATTCTCGCGCCTCGACAAGTTGATTAACTAATATGAAACGTGCGATAATCATAGGTGCCACCTCGGGCTTAGGACGTGAAGTGGCTCGTACACTCGCTAAGCAAGGTGTCATTGTAGGCATCGCAGGTCGTCGTGTCGAGCGCCTCAAGGAGCTACAACAGGAGTTCGGCCAGGAGAGGGTACATATTGCCGAGATGGATGTAACCACGCAAGAGGCTACCGACCAACTCGACTCGCTCATTGCGAAGGTGGGCAACCCCGACCTTCTGCTCTACGCTTCGGGCATAGGCAAGCAAAATCCCGAACTAAACCCCGAGATAGAACTAAACACCGTAGCAACAAACTCTATGGGTATGGTGCGCCTCGTTGCACACTTTCTGCGCTACGTGAAGCAGTCGGCGTCGTACGATGCCAAGCACAAGGCTCATATCGCCGTAATCACCTCCGTAGCAGGCACCAAGGGTATGGGTTCGGCCCCTGCATACTCGGCAACAAAGTCGATGCAGAGTACCTATCTCTCGGCCCTTGCGCAGTATGTGCGTATGTACGATATCCCAGCGCTATTCAGCGACATCCGCCCAGGATTCGTAGCAACCGAGATTCTAAACCCCGAGAAGCACTACCCTATGCTTATGACCCCAGCCGAGGCCACACGCCACATCCTTAAGGGGCTTAAGCGTAAGAAGCGTGTGATAATCTTCGACTGGAAATTTAAGTTGCTGGTACTCTTCTGGCGACTAATTCCCCGTTGTATCTGGGAGAGGATGACATTCATAAAGAATTGATACTTAATATATAAAAGGAGTGAGCCTACCGAAAAATTCGGTAGGCTCACTCCTTTATTCACTAATCGCGGGCTTGCTCTTGTTGCAGACTCTTCTTAAGTCGGCCAGGCGAAATGCCATAGTAACCTTTAAAGACGGTGATAAAGTAGGAGGTGTTGTTATAGCAACAGAGGCGTGCCAACTCCGTGGTGGAGATATCGGCCTTGAGCAGGATGTCATGGGCAAGTTTCATACGGTGCTGCACAAACCATAGATGGGGAGATAACCCCATACGCTCCCTAAAGCGACGCTTGAAGGTAGAGGGTGAAAGACAACACATATCTGCCAACTCATTTATCTGAGCATTATGACGAATACCGTAGTTCAGCGCCTGATGAAATCGCTCCTCCTCGCGCTGATCATAGACCTTGAATTTACCATTCATATCAATACTAAACCTGATGACCATCTCACCCGATAGCCCCTCGCTACTAAGATCGACACTTACGCTCTTCTCGACACTGCGTGGCATCTCCTCCATACACTCTTCGTCTACCCTACACAGGGTCTCTACACTTGTACAACTATTCATCTAACTCTTTCTTTTATCAGGTATTATTACCCTATCTATAACTGTTTTGCACAAATTTAGAGAAAAATATTTATACTAAAAATCGTTTTTTGGTCAAAATAGCGATATGACCTTTATACAATATAAAATATATGTTTATATTGTATTTTTAGATCTAAATCTCCTCAAAATCTCAATTTTTCTGGAGTAACCTCATAAAGAAATCGCCATAGCGACCCATTAGTCACTATGGCAATTTATCACTTTTTTTATGCGTCTGTGAAAAAACTACAGCGTTATCACGACCTCTCCGTCGGCAATATCCTTAATATGAATCCTGCGGTTTTGGATATCCACATCTATAGATTGAGTATGGCCCGACTGCTCGATTGTGGCAACGTACCTTCCATCAGGCGGAAGAATCTTATGAGTATTCGCCACATCGACCACGCCACCTTGAGAATCACCCACGACAACGTAGCGATGGCCCAACAACTCGGCAACACGCTCCATATCTCCCTTGGCGATAACTTCGCGCACCACCGTAGAACTCACCTTTGCCCCATCAAGGCGGTGCTGTGGCACGCACTCAAGTTCGAAGTTATGTGATTCTGCAATAGGCACAAGTCGTTCGTAGTTGCCCTCGCTACCACGGCCCAAGCGGTGGTTATACCCCACAATCATACCTCGCATACCGAGCCTCGCAACAAGGCTATTAGTCACGAAGTCGCTATAGGGCTGCATACGAAACTCCTCGTCGAAGTGCGCAACGACAAGGTGGTCGATACCCTCCGCCTCAAGAAGCAAGGCTCGCTCCTCAACGGTAGTAAGCAGACCCATACCCTCATCCCTACCCATAGCGATACGTGGGTGGGGGTCGAAGGTGACAACAACACTCTCGGCATCGAGCCTACGGGCCATAGCCTTGAGGTGGTCCAAAAGGATGCGATGACCCTCGTGGACACCATCGAACGAGCCTATGGTGACCACACGCTTCCTATCGGGGCTGAGCGCCTCGAAACCATATCTAATGATAGAACTCTTCACCCTTTGTCAATACCTATATATATTATGCGTTCTCCTCGGCAACCTTAACGAAGTAGGCTACCTTCTCCAAGAGGGTGGTGATATCGTAATTCTCCACGACGATACCCTGAGGGAAGTTCAGGGGCGCAGAGGTGAAGTTAAGCACGCCCTTAATACCTGCGTTGATGATTGGCAGAACGAGGGTCGAGGCCACGGAGGTTGGCGACGAGACGATGACAATGCTGATGTCGAGTTCTTCGACACGCTCTTCGAACTCGTCAATATGGTAGCAAGGGATATTGTCGATGGTCTTGCCCACCTTATTCTCATCAACATCGAAGGCCGCGGTGATACGCAACTTAAGACCCTTGCCATTGAAGTACTTTGTCACAGCCTGGCCGAGGTGACCCATACCGATAATGGCCATATTCATCGTATTCTGGCTATAGAGGATACCATCGATGAAGTCAATAAGAACCTTCACGTCGTAGCCCTTCTTGGTATCCGACGAGAAACCAATAAGCATAAGATCGCGACGCACCTGTACCGCAGTGATGCCGTGCATACCTGCCAAGACGTGCGAAAAGATGTGGGTAATGCCCTGAGCGTGGCACTTTATAAGTGTTCGGCGGTACTCGCTGAGTCGCTCAATGGTCTTCTCGGGTATAGATGATGATATATTAGCCATTACTTTTTTTCTTTGGTTATTTACCTATCTACCAACTATTTAGCCGTGATGGTAAAGTTAGAGTTATACTGCTCGCCCGTCCAGTGGCAATTCTGGTAGATGCCATCCTTGAACTCGAAACGATAGGTCGTAGAGAGTGGTGTGAAATACTCCTCGAGGATGGTGCCGTCGATACCCGTAAACATCTTACGACAGAAGATCATCGCTGCGTCGTAACCACGATATGAGTACATCGAAGGCAGAGCATTATAGGCCTTCACGTAGCGACCATCAAAGAGGCGCACCTCCTCGTTGCCACGACTCGCAAAGTAGGGCGAGAAGAAGATTATGTTGTTGCGGAAGAAGGACTGCTTATCAATATTGTTACTCTGCTTCCACTTACGGTTACCCACAACGACATAGTCGCCGAAGTTGATACTACGTGCTACGATAGCCAGACGTGTCGAAGCCAGCGTGGTGAGGATTCTATCTACGTCGGTCTCATTTGCCGAGGCAATGATAAAGGTCTTGGGCGTTGGCGTACGCATAAACTCCGTAATATCTACCTCTTCGCCATTCGAGCCATCTGCCCTACGGTTATAGAAGAAGGCTCCACGGTCGAAGACAAAGTTGAGGTTAGTGCGCGTAGGTGATTCCACAAGTTGCTCTATCTCAGCCACAAAGTCCTTATCCGAAGCATTAGCATAGATAGTCACAATCTCCTTCGACGCATCGAAAAGCGAGGTAAACCTATCATACTTGCACTCTGGCTCGGCCTGCATCTGGAACAGCACAGGGCTCTTTATCGACTCATTATCTGCCAATGGCGAGACCACAGGTATCTCATTCTGCTCGGCCATACCAACCACGTGGCGCAACTCATCCTCATAGACGGGGCCTATGATTAGTTGAGCATCAAGGACACCCTCTTCGTAACTAACAAGGTCGATTATGCGGTCGATACTACTATACGTATCGAAAACCGAGAGTTCTATGTCGTAGCCCTCACTCTTCAAATCCTCCATTGCCAAGAGCATACCGTTGTAGAAATCAACGAAATAGGGATTCACCTTATTGTTGATATGGAACGGAAGCATCAGCGCCACCTTGAGCGTATGGTACATACTTAGCGGCGAAAACTCCACCTCGATAGGTGTTATGTTGCTCTGCTCATCACCCTCAAGAATATCTACGGGGTGGAGGCTGTCGGCACTCATCTCAACATCAATGAGTTCCTCGGCACTCTCATCCTTAACCTCGCTCTCCTGTCGGCCACGCTCACGCTCCTTGCGACGCGACTCCTGGGGAGTCTCCTCCTCAGCGACTGCATCAACAACGGCCTCAACAGGCTCAACAGCCTTAGGCTCCTGAAGTGGCTTAATGCGGATGGTCATACCCGCCTTGAGGTCCGCTGTGGTTTGCAGGTTATTCAACTTCATCAACTCCTCCTCGCTAACACCGTATGCACGCGAGAGTGAGTAGAGGGTTTCACCGATGGCCACGGTATGCTCCTGCCACTCTGTTGCAACACTCTGGTTTACAACCTCTTCGACCACTGCATTGATCTTAATATTGCGTTCCTTGAGTTCCTGCTCTATCTCTGCGGTAGTGGCATAGCCCCTATCCGTACGGCGCACCTTTATCTGGTCGCCAATGGCCAACTTGTCGAGTTCTATCTCGGGGTTATCCTCCTCAAGAATCTGTAACGATATCTTGTACTTGCGAGCGATGGAGTAGAGCGTATCGCCCGACTTAACCTCGTGGATGAGAAACTTCTTCGACAACTTACTCTCACCCTCCTGCTTATCTGCATCGAGGCTCACCTTGCGCTCACTACCATACGTCTTGCTCTTGGTGCGAGGGATAAGGATATAGTCATCGGCACGCAACGAGGTCGCCGTAAGGCCCACATTGCTGTCGATAATCTGTTGCTCCGTGACACCGTAGGCCTTAGCAAGGGCATAGAGCGTCTGGCCACTCTCCACCCTATGTTTGTAGTACTCCTTGCCATTAAGGTTTACCACAATATTCGAGGGCTCGATAGCCGAGGCCACTACAGCGATGGCCACAAAGAGCAGTGTAAGAAGTGTTCTTAGGTTTCTCATTCAGCGTCTATAACTATTTTATTCTGAGGCGAATCTCGGTAATTACCTTCTTGGTGTACTGAGGGAAGTTACCATCCATCATCCACGAATAGTAACTTGGCTCCTTGCGGAAGACCTCCTCCACACTACAACCCCTATACTTACCGAAGGTGAAGACCTCCTCGCCCTTGTCGTTTAGAGCAATACGGCCCGCAAAATCGACATTCGCACCATTCGATGAAAACTCAGCGAGTTCCTCCACAGTAGAGCCGATGTCGGGATAGCGAGCAATCTGTGCCTCAAGCACCTCGTAGGTGGCCATAGTGTCGGCCTCGGCAGAGTGTGCATTCTCCAAATCCTTGTCGCAGTAGAACTTATAGGCTGCAACCAAGGTGCGTTGCTCCTTGCGGTGGAAGATTGTCTGCACATCTACAAACTTACGCTTGCGGAAGTCCACATCGACACCCGCACGCATAAACTCCTCAACAAGCAGAGGCAAGTCGAAGCGGTTGGAGTTAAAGCCACCGAAATCGCAACCCTCGATAAACTGGGCCAACGACTTAGCAATCTGCTTAAATGTAGGCTCTCCTGCTACATCCTCATCTGTGATGCCGTGTACTTCCGTAGCCTCCTCGGGGATATGGCACTCGGGGTTGATACGACGTGTCTTAACTGTCTTCTTGCCATCGACCTCAATCTTTATCATCGATATCTCGACGATGCGGTCCGAAGCCGAATCGACACCCGTAGTCTCCAAGTCAAAGAAGACAATGGGGCGATTAAGTTTTAGGTTCATACGTTCTGAGCCATTTACAGAGCGTGGGGGCCCTCCTGTGAGAACCCCACCCTCAATCTATCTCTGTCTTTTACAATATTATGCGTTGATCATCATAGGCATCAACAACATCAACACCTCGCCAGCGTGCTTGTTGTCGTAAACAGGCTTGAAGACACCGGCGCGTGTAGAGTCTGCCAACTCAATCATCACGGTTGGGGTGTCGATATTCGACAAGATCTCCACGAGGAAGGTAGACTTGAAGCCGATAGTCACTGGCTGACCGTCGTAACTGCAAGAGATTGTCTCGTTAGCCGATACCGAGAAGTCGAGATCCTGAGCAGCGAGGCTGATTCGGTTGTTTGCGATATCCATACGGATAAGGTTTGTGGTAGGGTTCGAGCAGACTGCCACACGCTTGATACCATTCACGAGTTCTACGCGATCTACAAGCACCTTGTTAGGGTTAGCCGTAGGGATTACCGCGTTGTAGTTAGGGTAGTTACCCTCGATAAGACGGCACACGAACTTATGGTTCTTGAGTTCGAAGGTCACGTTCTTTGCATCGAAGGTGATGCGAATAGGCTCCTCCTCCTTAAGCAACACGTTCTTGAGCAAGTTCGCAGGCTTCTTAGGAAGGATGAACGATGCGTTGAAGTCTACGTCGGCACACTCCGATACCGAGCGCACGAGTTTGTGAGCATCTGTAGCCACGAAGGTCACCTTGCCCTCCTCGAAGTTGAAGTAGACACCATTCATCACTGGGCGCAACTCATCGTCAGCGGTAGCAAAGATGGTCTTGTTGATACCAGCGATAAGCACATCTACATCCATAAGGATCTCCTTATGCTCAGCACCGATAGTCTGCATAGCAGGGTAACTTACTGGACTTGCACCAGGGATTGAGAGCGAACCGCTCGCCCAACGCACCTTAATCTCCCAAGTTGAGTCGTTCACGTCGAACTCAAGAGGCATCTCAGGGAACTCCTTGAGTGAATCGAGCATAAGTTTGCCTGGAGCAGCAACAACACCCTCGCGCTCAACACCCTCAACGGTGAGGTGACCGACCAAAGTGGTCTCAAGGTCAGAGGTGGTCACGGTGAGTTCGTTACCTTTGAGTTCGAGGAGGAAGTAGTCGAGGATAGGAAGGGTATTCTTGTTGCTGATAACCTTGCCTGTAGTTGCCAAGAGTGAGAGCAATGCAGAACTTGATACTGTAAATTTCATAGTTTTAATCGTTTTATTTTGTTTATATTTTATTCTGTACTAAAGTGTTGCGAGTTTATCGAGTGCCATCTCAATCATACGGCGCACGAAGGGTTTGTAGTCGGTGCAAGCATCCTTGGCTACGCGCTGTGCGATGATAGTGCAGATGGTTGCTGCGCTATGACCCATAAGCGAGGCAAGACCCGCCAAGGCCGAACCCTCCATCTCGAAGTTGGTAATGCGACGACCATCGAACTTGAACGACTCAATCTTCTTGTTGAGGTCGAGGTCGTGTGGCTGGAGACGCACCCAGCGACCCTGTGGGGCGTAGAAGCCCGGTGCAGCGATGGTGATACCCTCACGTGTAGAATCCTTGAAGAGGTCGTAAAGAGCCTTGTCGGCATCCACAAAATATGGTGCAGGGAGTTTTTCGTACCATCCCGTATGCTCCATAAAGGCACGCTCAAGTTCGAGGTCGCAGACATTATCACGTCCAGCGTAGTACGACACGAGGCCGTCGAAGCCAAGCGATGTGCGCGAGAAGATTATCTCACCCACCTCGATATCCTCCTGAATAGCACCCGACGTACCGAGACGCACGAGGGTCAATTTCTTAAATTCGGGCTTCACCTGACGGGTAGCAAAGTCGATATTTGCCAAGGCATCAAGTTCCGTAACACAGATGTCGATATTGCCGATACCGATACCCGTAGACATCACCGTCATACGCTTGCCCTTATATGTACCTGTGACGGTAAGGAACTCTCGGTTTGCCACCTCACACTCCTTAGTCTCGAAATACTCCGAGATAAGGGCAACACGGCCTGGGTCACCCACGAGGATAACCACGTCGGCAAGTTGTTCGGGCTTTAGATGGAGATGGAAAATTGAGCCATCACCATTGATAATCAACTCTGAAGATGGTATAGTTCTCATAATCGCCGATAATTTATTCTAAAATATTTTTAATATTCGCGTAAAATTAATAATTTTGTCAAAGATAGCAAAACTTTTGCCCCGTTTTTTTAAATAACGATAGTAAATTACCATTGCGTATGACACTCATAAAATCTATATCAGGTATTCGAGGCACCATAGGTGGCGCCCTTTCGGAGAACCTAACCCCTATTGATGTCGTAAAATTCACCACTGCCTACGCACGCTTCATCAAGGCCAAGAACCCCAATAAGCGTACTACAATCGTGGTTGGCCGTGACGCTCGTATCTCGGGCTCTATGGTCGATTCGTTGGTCGAGGGAACACTCCTCGGCACAGGCTGCGACGTCATCAACGTAGGTCTCTGCACCACCCCAGGTACTGAGATGGCCGTAATCACACACAAGGCCGATGGTGGCATCATCATCACCGCTTCGCACAACCCACGCCAGTGGAACGCCCTAAAACTCCTCAACGAGCGCGGCGAGTTCCTCAACGACAGCGAGGGTAGAGAGGTATTGGCTATGGCCGAGGATAGCACCTACGAATACCCCACCATTGACCATATCGGCAAGGTGGTTTTGCGCGAGGACTTCAACCCCAAACATATCGAGCAGGTATTGGCACTCAACCTCGTTGATGTCGAGGCTGTGCGCAAGCGCAAGTTCAAGGTTGTGGTAGACGCCGTAAACTCTGTCGGAGGCATCGTCATCCCTGCGCTACTCAAGGAGTTGGGTTGCGAGGTCGTGGAACTCAACTGCGACCCTTCGGGTAACTTCGCACACAACCCAGAGCCACTCCCCGAAAACCTCACCGAGATATCGGAGGTCATCCGTCGTGAGGGTGCCGACCTCGGTATCGTCGTAGACCCCGACGTGGATCGCTTGGCCTTCGTTATGGAGAATGGCGAGATGTTTGTTGAGGAATACACCTTGGTAGCCGTTGCCGACTACGTGCTTCGCCACACCAAGGGTAATACCGTGTCGAACCTATCATCGTCACGCGCCCTGAGCGATGTTACGGCTCGCTACGAGGGATGTCGCTACTCAGCGGCTGCTGTGGGCGAGGTGAATGTCGTAGCGAAGATGAAGGAGACTGGCGCAGTTATCGGTGGCGAGGGTAATGGCGGAATCATCTACCCTGAGTTGCACTATGGCCGCGATGCCTTGGTGGGCACTGCTCTCTTTTTGACCTATTTTGCAGGCCTTAATACCACAATGTCGGAACTTAGAAAGAGTTACCCTGCGTACTTCGCCTCAAAGAACAAGATTGAGCTTACACCAGAGATTGATGTAGACAAGATTTTGGTAGAGATAAAGCAAAGATACTCAGCCGAAAGGGTCAATGACATTGACGGCGTAAAGATCGATTTCGAGGAGTGCTGGGTACACCTCCGCAAGTCGAATACCGAGCCTATCATCCGTGTCTACACCGAGGCAAAAAGTATGTCTGAGGCCGATGCTTTGGCACAGCGTTTCATTTCCGAAATAGAACAAATTTGCAAAGCCTAATAACAGATAATATAAACCTTAAAATTATAGACTATGAAACTTGCAACCGAGTACATCGACAAGAACAAAGAGCGTTTCTTAGAGGAACTTTTCGACCTTCTTCGCATCCCTTCAATCAGCGCACAGCCATCGCTCCACAAGCAGGATATGGTACGTTGTGCCGAGTGGTTGGCAGCCTCATTGGTTAAGGCTGGTGCCGACCGTGCCGACGTGATGCCTACCGAGGGCAATCCTGTGGTATATGCCGAGAAGATTATCGACCCTAAGGCAAAGACCGTGCTTGTCTATGGCCACTATGACGTGATGCCAGAGGACCCTATCGACGAGTGGAAGACAAATCCTTTCGAGCCAGAGATTAAGGATGGCCGCATCTGGTGTCGTGGTGCTGACGACGACAAGGGACAGTTATATATGCACGCTAAGGCATTCGAGGCAATGGTAGCAACCGACACCCTCCCTTGCAACGTGAAGTTTATGCTTGAGGGTGAGGAGGAGATTGGCTCTCCAAGCCTCTATAAGTTCTGCGCCGACAACAAGAAACTCCTCAAGGCCGACATCATCCTCGTATCTGATACATCGATGATTGGCCTCGACACCCCAACCATCACCGCTGGTTTGCGTGGTCTTACCTATATGCAGGTAGAGGTTACTGGTCCAGATAAGGATCTTCACTCAGGCCTCTTCGGTGGTGCTGTTGCTAACCCAGCCAACGTATTGGCTAAGTTGGTGTCGTCACTCACAGACGAGTTCGGCCGTGTCACCATCCCTGGTTTCTATGACGACGTGCGCATCCTCAGCGACGCTGAGCGCAAGGCCTTGAACAAAGCACCATTCTCTTTGGAGGAGTATAAGAGGGCTCTCGACTTGGGCGACGTCGCTGGCGAGGTGGACTATACCACTATGGAGCGTACAGGTATCCGCCCATCGTTGGATGTAAACGGCATCTGGAGCGGTTACACTGGCGAGGGAACAAAGACCGTAATTCCATCTAAGGCATACGCTAAGATCTCTATGCGTTTGGTTCCTAACCAGGACTTCAAGAAGATCGCTAAACTCTTCGAGAAGCACTTCCGTCGCATCGCTCCTAAGAGCGTGAAGGTTAAGGTAGAGTTCTTGCACGGTGGCGCACCATACGTATCGCCTACCGACCTTCCAGCATATAAGGCTGCAGAGAAGGCCGTGGAGACAACCTTCGGTGTTACACCACTCCCATTCTACTCTGGTGGTTCAATTCCAATCATCTCGGGCTTCGAGAACATCCTCGGCATCAAGTCTATCTTGTTGGGCTTCGGTCTCTCGAAGGATGCTATCCACTCTCCTAACGAGAGTTATGGTCTCGACCAGTTCTACAAGGGCCTTGAGACCTTGCCATACTTCTATAAGTATTTCGCTGAGATGAAGTAATCGCAAAACGGCCATATAACGAGGAGGGTGTTCAGTAATACGAACACCCTCTCTTTGTTTATACGTTGTATCGCATAGTCCCATTTCTTTGGCACTATATGTGTGTTATGCCTCCTCACAAAACATCGAATTTTATGAGAAGTACAACACTTATTCTATTGGCTATAGTTATGGCAACTTTGGGATGCAAGGCACAGCGCCACGACATTGACCGCACGACGGTAACATCGCTTAACGTGGATAGATATATGGGGCGGTGGTATGAACTCGCCCGCTTCGACCACAGTTTCGAGCGCAACTTAGAGCAGTGCAAAGCGCACTATACGAAGATGCCCAATGGGGATATCGTAGTGGAGAATAGCGGCTTCAACAGTCGCACAGGCAGAGAGAAAAGCTCCTTTGGCAAGGCTAAACGGGGTAAGCGAGTCGGCCAGTTGCGAGTATCCTTCTTCCTCTTCTTCTACTCCGACTACAACATCTTAGCCCTCGACGACAACTACCAATGGGCCTTGGTCGGTAGCAAGTCGCCTAACTACCTATGGATTCTGTCGCGCACACCATCGCTCCCCGAAGAGACTCTCAGCCACATCCTCGACATAGCAACCAAGCGAGGTTACGACACAAAAAAACTAATATGGGTCAAGCAGTAA
Source organism: Alistipes sp. (assembly GCA_017555905.1). Taxonomy (GTDB): domain Bacteria; phylum Bacteroidota; class Bacteroidia; order Bacteroidales; family Rikenellaceae; genus Alistipes. The sequence continues at coordinate 88,741 of JAFZFP010000029.1, forward strand.
TGCCTGACCCATACTCTTTTACTTAACGCGGATGCGCTGTCCGATGCTAATCCTATCAATATTGATATCGGGATTCAGTTCGGCTATCCGCTTGGATGTTGTGCCGTAGCGTTGCGCAATGCGTCCCACAAGGTCGCCATCCTGAATGGTGTACCACACCTCGCCCTCATTCTCGATGATTGGCTTAACCTCTACGCTCTTCTGCTCCACAACTGCCCCCTTGCGAGGTATGCGTATGCGCTGGTTGATGCTTATCCTATCGACATTGATGTCGGGATTGAGTCTCTTAATCTCCGAGAGTGTCGTGCCGAAGCGCTGAGCCACACGACCCAAGAGGTCGCCATCCTGAATGGTATACCAGTCGTAATCGCCCTCAGACACAGCGGGTTGGCTCTTCCGCACAGTCTCATCAGCCGCAGGAGTTACCGTCTCCTGCTCCTCCGCAGGAAGCACAGGGTCGTCGGTAATGACTGCCGTAGGCCTACTACTCTGCATATCGACAATGCCATCGGCCTCGTGATCCTTAGAGGAGCCCTCGATAGCCACAGAGATACCCACCTTAATCATCGACACCAACTCCTTGATATCCTCATTCGCAAGACGGATGCTACCCTCCGTGACACGTCTGCCAAGGCTCGCCTCATCCCCCGTGCCGTGGATGCCTATGCCCGAAAACTCAGGCACATCCAAGCGCAAGAACCAGTCGCCATAGAAACCCTCGACATAGCCCCTACCATCACCATAGTCGTACAACCACGACGACGAGGGCTGTATCTGCTTGACAACAAACTCTCCCTCGGGGGTCTTCATATCCCCCTTAAGACGCTTATTACCATAATTCTTACCCAAAGCAACGGGATAACTACGCAGAAGTTCGCTCTCGGCATTATATACCTCGAGGGCCATCCTCTGCTTCGAGATGATGATATGGTTGGCCACGGAGTCGGCATCCAAAGGTGACGCACCATAGGCTCTTTGACCAAAGGCCACAGCCATAACAAGGGCTAAGAGGCCCAAAAGGAATCCGTTGTTAAGATATGTCGCAACTCGTCTCATCCTACTTACTCCTCCCACTTAAAGACTACGCCCGTGCGTGAGGTATTATATATATTAATGGTATAGTACTCCGAGCCATCCTCGCGCTGGTGTGTGGTAGTGAAGTGCTCGCTCTCGACCTCAGCACGTTCTAGACCTCCAAAACGGGCCTCATCCGAAGAGAAGAGCGCGGTATACTTACCTGGCCAAGGCACACACAACTCATAATCGGGGATAGAGGCTGTGGGGTGCCAGTTCAATACAAACAAGAGACCCTTATGCGAATAGACCATAGTCTTGTTATGCTCATCCATCATATGGTTGTATGGGTAGCCATCACCCAACACGCCATACTCCTTGACCATAGCCACCATAGCCTTGTCGAACTCGGCAAGGAAAGAGTAGCGTAAGAAGCCATTCTCGGCCAACGACCACTGGCGACGGGCGTGCTGATAGGACCAGCCATTACCCTCGCGTGGGAAGTCAATCCACTCTGGGTGACCGAACTCATTACCCATAAAGTTGAGGTATGCCTCACCTCCCGTAGTGATTGTCATAAGGCGAATGAGTTTATGGAGCGCCATACCTCTGTCGATCATCAAGTTCTCCGAGGCACGATCCATCGAGAAGTACATCTCCTTATCCATCAGTCTAAAGGCGATGGTCTTATCGCCCACCAAGGCTTGGTCGTGAGACTCGGCATAGGCCACAGTGCGTACCGAAGGGAGGCGATTGGTCATCACCGACCACATCTCCCAGATATTCCAATCCTCATCTCTCTGCTCCTTGAGCAACTTAATCCAGTAGTCCGGAATAGCCATACCAAGGCGATAGTCGAAGCCCATACCACCATCCTCTGGCTTAACGCACGAGCCTGGCATACCGCTCACATCCTCAGCAATGGTGATAGCATCGGGGCGGAAGTCGTGGATAAGTTTGTTTGCAAGGGTGAGATAGACGATAGCGTCGCGATCCACACCCTCGTCAAAGAAGCGCTCACGGCAGTCGAAATCGACATAGCCACGGTGATAGTAGAGCATCGAGGTCACACCATCGAAGCGATAACCGTCGAAATGGAACTCCTCTAACCAATACTTAACATTCGAGAGTAAGAAATGCTCGACCTCGCGCTTGCCATAGTCGAAAATCATAGAGTCCCAATACTGCTGGTAGCCCGCATCGCCCTCCTTAGAGTAGTGGTGCTTCGAGCCATCAAGTTCGTTGATACCCTCGTCGAAATTCTTGACATAGTGGGCGTGAACAAGGTCCATAATCACCGCAATACCCAATTCGTGGGCGCGGTCAATCATCGAGCGCAACTCCTCGGCAGTACCAAAACGTGACGAAGGGGCAAAGAAACTCGACACGTGGTAGCCAAACGAGCCATAGTAGGGATGCTCGGCGATAGCCATAAGTTGTACGGCATTATATCCAGCCTCCTTGATGCGAGGAAGAATCTCGTCGCGGAACTCTACGTAGGTACCGACACCCTCACGCTCCTGGGCCATACCCACGTGGGCCTCATAGATAATCAACTCTCCCACCTTTGGGGCGCGGAAGTCGTCGTGCTTCCACTCGTAGGGCCTATCCAAGACAAACTGTGCGGTATAGTTCTTAGTCTCCTCATCCTGCACAACACGCTTAGCATAGGCAGGAATACGATCACGCCATCCATTATGGCCGTGGATATGTAGTTTGTACAACGCACCATCCACAAGACGCTCGCCATACAAAGCATCGGGCAAGAAGATAGACCATACGCCATCCTTCGTGCGCTGAAGGCGCAACTCGGTGCGTTGCCAATTATTGAAATCACCAAAAATATAGACATCCTTGGCCTCGGGCAGCCACTCCCTAAACCACCAGCCATTCATAACATCGTCGTACTGCCAGCCGAAAAAGCGGTATCCGTTGGCATAATCCACGATAGTACCAGCCACATTCTCGATCTCCTTAAGGCGGCTTTCATACATACTATGTCTGCGATTAATCTCCTCCTCTACAGGCTGTAGCCACTCATCAGCAGCCACCATTGCGAGCCTTTTATTTTGCTCTTTCATAGAATTTTCGGTTTAGTTTTAGCAAAGATACAAAGTTTTTTGCTATCTTTGTCCAATATGAGGCATAATTTGACCTACAACTTGTAACAATTACAACTCATAATATTAACTAAAACTTATTTACTATGTTCAAAGGACATCCTAAAGGTCTTTTAGCAGCGGCTCTTAGCAATATGGGCGAGCGTTTCGGTTACTACATTATGAACGCCGTTCTCGTATTGTTCCTCTGCTCGAAGTTTGGCTTGGGCGAAGAGACAAGCTCTATTATCTACTCTTGCTTCTATGCAGGTATCTACATCTTGGCCTTGGTAGGTGGTTACATCGCCGACAAGACTCAGAACTACAAGGGTACCATTATGGCAGGTTTGATGGTGATGGCAATGGGTTACGTATTGCTCTCTATCCCTATCCTCGCTACATCAACCAACATCAACTGGTTGCTCCCACTCACCTGCTTTGCACTCTTCATCATCGCATTCGGTAACGGTCTCTTCAAGGGTAACCTCCAGGCTATCGTAGGTCAGATGTATGACAACCTCGAGGCTGAGGCTGCTAAGGAGGGCGAGGAGGCTTTGAAGGCTGCTAAGGATAAGCGTGACTCTGGTTTCCAGATCTTCTATGTATTTATCAACGTGGGTGGTGTTATCGCTCCTTTCGTTGCTCCATTGCTCCGCGAGTGGTGGTTGAAGGCTCACGATATGCTCTACAATGCACAGCTTCCAGCTCTCTGCCACCAGTACCAGGAGACTGGCGAGGTGACTGAGAACCTCACTAAACTCGCAGCAGAGTCAAGCCTACAGCCTGTGGGTGACATCGCAACCTTCTGCGGTGACTACCTCCAGATCTTCAACGAGGGTATCCACTACTCGTTCATCGCATCTGTAGCCGCTATGCTCATCTCTTTGACAATCTTCATCTCTACACGCAAGCGTTTCCCAACCCCTGCAAAGAAGGTTGCTAATACAAACGTAGATTATACTCCAGAGGAGCGTATCGCAGCAGCAACAGAGATTAAGCAGCGTATGTATGCGTTGTTCGCAGTGTTGGCTATCGCTATCTTCTTCTGGTTCGCATTCCACCAGAACGGTACTTCACTCTCAATGTTCGCACGCGACTTCGTGAAGTCTGACAGCGTGGCACCAGAGGTATGGCAGGCACTCAACCCATTCTACGTAATCATCCTTACCCCAGTTATTATGTGGGTATTCGGTGCGTTGGGTCGTCGTGGCAAGTACATCTCTACCCCTCGTAAGATCGCTATCGGTATGGCTATCGCAGGTACTGCATACGTATTCCTCGCAGCATACTCTTACTTTATGGGCTACCCATCAGCAACTGAGGCTCGTGCCGAGGGTGTTGTATTGTCAGGTCCTTGGGTATTGTTGGTACTCTACTTCTTCTTGACCGTTGCCGAGTTGTTTATCTCTCCACTTGGTTTGTCATTCGTATCGAAGGTAGCGCCAAAGCATATGCTCGGTTTGTGCCAGGGCTTGTGGTTGGGTGCTACAGCAGTAGGTAACTTGCTCTTGTGGATTGGTCCACTTATCTACAACGCTGCTCCAATCTGGATTTGCTGGACAGTATTCCTCGCAGTATGCCTTATCTCTATGGGTATTATGCTTGGTATGGTTAAGTGGCTTGAGCGCGTAACTAACGCTTAATCCATATATACATAGGGTCGCTCTGGCGACCATAGAGTTGAGGGTGTCCCGCAAATAGTGTGGGCGCCCTCTTCTATTTTGGGTCTAAGTAGCATTTAAGTTTTGTAAATTCTATTTTTGTTCGTATCTTCGTCGCCGATTTGTGTTATTGCTATAACAATTAACAAATTAATTATATTAACTAAAAACTTTTATTTATGTTTAAAGGACATCCTAAAGGTCTTTATGCCTTAGCCCTTGCTAACACTGGTGAGCGTTTCGGCTACTACACAATGTTGGCAGTGTTTGCCCTATTCCTTCGCGAGAACTTCGGTTTGGCTGCGGGTACCGCAGGTGCGATCTACTCAACTTTCCTTGGCTTGGTTTACTTTATGCCATTGGTAGGTGGTATTCTCGCTGACAAGTTCGGTTTCGGCCGAATGGTTACTATCGGTATTACCGTAATGTTTGGCGGTTATATGTTGCTCTCATTCCCATTGGGTGGCGACACTATCGCTATGATTGCTATGATGGCAGCGTTGTTGCTCATCAGCCTTGGTACAGGTTTGTTCAAGGGTAACCTCCAGGTAATGGTTGGTAACCTCTACGACGACCCACAGTATGCTGATAAGCGCGACTCTGGTTTCTCACTCTTCTATATGGCTATCAACGTAGGTTCGTTGTTCGCCCCTACAACCGCTGTAGGTATCAAGGAGTGGGCACAGAACAGCCTCGGCTTCTCTTCTAACGACGCTTACCACTTCGCATTTGCTGTTGCTTGTGTAGCATTGGTACTCTCAATCGTCATCTACTACGTATTCCGCTCTACTTTCCGCCACGTTGAGGGTGGTAAGAAGAAGGGTGAGACTGCACAGATCGTTGATGACCTCACTCCAGAGCAGACCAAGCAGCGTATCGTTGCTTTGTGCCTCGTGTTCGCCGTAGTTATCTTCTTCTGGATGGCATTCCACCAGAACGGTTTGACTTTGACTTACTTCGCTGACGAGTTCACAAAGACCTCTGCAATGGGTATCGAGACTATGGTATTCAACGTATGGAACCTTGCCTTGATCATCATCGCTGTTTACGCTTCATTCTCTATTTTCCAGAGCACAACCGCTAAGGGTAAGATTCTCTCAGGTGCTATCGCATCTGCAGTTTTGGCATTCTTGGTATATCGTGCTTATGGCATCACTCCTGAGACTACTGTAAACGTATCTGCTCCTATCTTCCAGCAGTTCAACCCATTCTACGTTGTTGCTTTGACCCCAGTATCAATGGCTATCTTTGGTGCTTTGGCTAAGAGCGGCAAGGAGCCTTCAGCACCACGTAAGATTGCTTACGGTATGATGGTTGCTGCTATCGGTTTCGCTATTATGGCTATCGGCTCACGTGGCTTGAACACCCCTAACGACCAGGCTCGCGCTATCGCAGTTGAGAAGGCTGAGGTTTTGGCTGAGAACATCTTCAACGCTCAGGGCGATGAGGAGGCTTTGAAGGTTGCTGAGAAGGCTAAGAGCGACTTCGAGGGCAAACTTACTGCCGTGAACAAGGAGATTTTCGACCAGGTATTCGACGCACAGACAGTTATCCTTGCTGCAAAGGCTGAGGAGCAGGCTATCCTTCTTGAGGAGGCTACAACAGAGATTATCGTAGAGGAGGCTTCTGAGGAGGCTGAGATCGTGGCTGTTGAGGAGCCTACAGTTGATCCAGTAGTTGCTGAGGCTGAGGCTACACTCGCTGCTATCAAGGCAGATACCAAGCCTTCAACACGTACCTCTGCATACTGGTTGATCCTTACCTACTTGATCCTCACATTTGCTGAGTTGCTCCTTTCACCTATGGGTATCTCATTCGTATCGAAGGTTGCTCCTCCAAAACTCAAGGGTTTGATGATGGGTGGTTGGTTCGTGGCTACTGCTATCGGTAATATGTTGGTTGCTGTTGGTGGTTTCCTCTGGGCAGGTCTTCCATTGTGGTCAGTATGGACAGTATTCATCGTTCTCTGCTTGCTTTCAGCACTCTTTATGTTTGTGATGATGAAGCGCTTGGAGAGCGTTACTAAGTAATACTCCAACAAATATTTGCAAGAAAGGCTGTCCGAAAAGACAGCCTTTTTTGTGTGTATAAGTAAGCGATACGGTCGCTGACCCAAAGGTGCTATGCGTTGTATTACCTGCTTTTGCAGTAGGGGAATTAAAGAGTTTAGGGAGGCCTGCGTACCCCACAAGCATAGTACATTCTCCCAAAACTACATAACCTCCTTAATCTCCTTAGCCTCCTTAGCCTCCCTCTCCCACCTAAAAAAACAAAAGAGCGCATCCCCTTTCGGAGATGCGCTCTGCGCTTTAGGTAGCAGCGCGACTCGGCTTAATCCTCGTCATCGCAACAAGGGAGACCCCTCATCACTCACCACCACTTGGGTATATTACAAACGCTCGAGTTTAACTGTGAAGTGACGCATCAACTCAGTCTCCCAAACGATCTTCACACCACGTGTGATCTCGTGACGACGGTCATATACGTTCTTCAAAGCAGCAGCGATAACGTCCATATGGTTGTTAGTGTATGAACGACGAGCGATGCACAAACGGAGAAGGTCAAGACCACCGAAACGGTTCTCACGAGTTACAGGATCACGGTCAGCAAGGATGTAACCAATCTCGCAACCACGAACACCAGCCTCGAGGTAGAGCTCGATAGCGAGGGTCTGTGCTGGGAACTCCTCCTTAGGGATGTTAGACAACACCTTGTCAGCATCTACGAACAATGCGTGACCACCTACAGGACGCTGGTAAGGAATGCCGTACTCATCGAGCTTAGCAGCGAGGTACTGAACCTGCTTGATACGAGTCTCGATAGTGTCGAGCTCAGTGTTCTCGTC
>JAFZFP010000007.1 GCA_017555905.1 Alistipes sp.
CCCTGCTGGTTGTAGGCATCTACTATCTCTGCTGAGAGCTTCTCTGCCATTGACTTGCCCGAACGCTTACGTGAATAAAGGACAAGGTTTTTCATGGAAATCGAAACTTTGCGCTCGGGACGAACCTCCGTTGGAACCTGGAATGTCGCACCACCGATACGCTTTGACTTTACTTCGACCTGAGGTGTGATATTCTCAAGGGCCTGCTTCCAGACCTCAATAGGAGATTTATCAGCATCCTTCATCTTCTTGCCTACCAACTCCAACGCATCGTAGAAGATAGTGTAAGCAATACTCTTCTTACCATCCAGCATAAGATTGTTCACAAAACGTGTAACCTCCACGTCATTGAACTTCGGATCCGGAAGTAGAATTCGCTTTCTTGGCTTAGCTTTTCTCATTGTTACTGCTAATTAATTAATAAATTCCTTAAATTTCTTTTTACTTCTTACCCTTTGCTGGTGCTGCTGTCTTACCTGCCTTTGGACGCTTAGCACCGTACTTAGAACGACGCTGACGACGACCATCTACACCTGCTGAATCAAGGGCACCACGAACGAGGTGGTAACGTACACCTGGGAGGTCCTTAACACGACCGCCACGAACGAGCACGATTGAGTGCTCCTGCAAGTTGTGGCCCTCGCCTGGGATGTAGGCATTGACCTCCTTGCCATTTGTCAATCTAACACGTGCAACCTTACGCATCGCTGAGTTTGGCTTCTTTGGAGTAGTAGTGTACACACGAGTACAAACTCCACGACGCTGAGGACACGCAGCGAGTGCTGGAGACTTAGACTTCTCCACCATAGACACTCGACCGTTTCTTACAAGCTGCTGAATTGTTGGCATCTTAAATAATTTTTGTCCTTTTTAAATTTTTGTTTACTGTTTCATTTCCACTTTAAAGGAAATTGCCCGCAAAGATACGAAAAAATTTTGAATTACAATATATATACATACTTTTTTCTGCTAAAACTGCCCAAAACCCCTAAAATATCGATAAAATATTCTTATGCGATTTTAAAAGTTATAATCCCACATTTATAGATAAAACGTTATTTTATTGATTTTCAGTGTTTTAAATATTTTTCTACCTTTTTATCACCCCAGGAAGAGGCCACTTTGAGAGACAAATAGTAAAATAGAAAAGTTTTATCCTATACTTCCACATATATTTACCCTTTAATCCAAGATCTAAGCACCATAAAGAGAATGAGGGGGCACGTCTTCACAGATTGCGCTCCCCTCGTGTTTAGTTAGGTTAATGAGAATTTTAATGCGATGGAAAGAATTGGTGTGTCCATGAGAATTATTCGAGATAATATCCATCACACCTTGTTTGCAGTGCAAATGTAAGCACAATTTTCTTACAAACCAAATTTTTATTTAATATTTTCGATGTTTATTGCATAATATTCTACTTTTCTTGCATATTTATTAAATACAATGCAATTTTTCTTACATAGTGATAGATTCGATATGCAAAAAATATCTAACTATTTAGACCAATTTGGGAAGAAAATCGACCACTTAGACCACAGCAACGATGGTCGCTACAACGAGAAGCATATAGGCCAACACGCCCTGAAGTGTAGAGGCCTGTATGAAGAGCAGTGGCAACATCACGGCAACGACCAACGATATGGCCACAAGTAGCGAAGCAGAGACTGTGGGCAGAAGGAGTAGCGAGGCAATAAGCAGAAGCATCGCGAGGTGAAGGATATACCACACAAAGCGAGCGCCACTCATCAGCGGCAGCGACACCGAGTACCACACCATAGCCGTAGCAAGGTATAGGAAGACGAGTACTCCGAGATAGAACAAGCGGGGCAACGTCAGGTAGACACCCAACGATAGATGCGACGTCAGTTGGAAGTTATCCCAGATAGAGAGGAAGGCTTGGCCAAAATCTCCGTTAAGCAACCACACGACATAACAATAGATAAATGTCGGAGTGGCCAGACCGAGCAAGACAAGCAACGACTCTCTCACCGTAGAGCGAATAGCAACGGTAAATAGCGGGATCAGCAATGCCAACGGTATAAGCGCTCCATCAATAAGAGGCATCGTGCCAAAGGCTAGCATAGCACTAAAGAGATAGTGCGACCTTACGCTATGTCCGAAGCAATAGAAGAGGCGACCGAAGGCTTCGGCCACAACCATCGCTACAACGATAAGTAGCGCATAATCAGCACTAACGACTGCTCCAAAGAGGGCTACACCACTAAGGGCAACACCCGCCATAGTACCCAACGTATAGAGGTCTACCCTCACGGTTACACGCGAGACTCTTAGCACGGAATAGACATAGAGCAGGCCGAAGAGTATCGGGGCAAGCACAGGGTGATTCACCTGAAACTGCTTGATGAAGGGTTGCAACGGAGCCTGCGCACCACCGAGAATCTCTGGGGCATCGCCATACGAGAGAGCCACAGCAACCGAAGCCACTACGGCAAAGAGAAGGAGGGTAACTAAACCCTCGGAGAATTTATGTCGTGAAACGTCGAGTATCATAGTTTTGCAAAGATAGGAATAAATCAAAGAATTGCATAATATTTAAAGATAATTTGTGGTTTAAGAGTTTTTTATATATCTTTGCGCGATTATTTATTATAATAAGGTGTGGCGTATTACCTTATGCGACAAGAAGCATATACAAATAAACAATAAATAACAATAAGAACTATGAACATTACACGTGAACAGCGCGAGGGCGGCATTTCAATTGTAAAGGTCGTTGTAAGCGAGGCTGACTACGGTCAGGCAGTAGAGAAGCAGTTGCGCGAGTACAAGCGCAAGGCAAATGTTCCTGGCTTCCGTCCAGGTATGGTACCTATGGGGATCGTTAAGAAGATGTATGGCAAGCACGTTGTTGCTGAGCAGTCATACCACCTTGCATCAAACTCTGTATTCGAGTACTTGCAGAAGGAGAACATCGACTACGTAGGCGACATCATCCCATCTGAGGAGCAGGGCGCTTTCGACTTCGAGAACAACACTGAGTTCGAGTTCGTCTTCGAGTTCGGTGAGGCTCCAAAGATTGAGCTTGAGTTGTCAGCAAAGGATAAGGTTGTTTACAACAAGATCAAGATCGACAAGAAGATGCGTGGTGACTACCGTGCTAACTACTTGCGTCGCTACGGCCGTTTGGTAGACGTAGACAAGGTTGCTAACGACGAGGCACTCAACGTAACTCTCGACAACGGTGATATGCGTATCGAGGAGGCTTACGTAGGCCTTATCTCTATGACCGAGGAGGAGCGCAAGGAGTGGAAGGGCAAGAAGGTAGGCTACAAGACCACTGTAAACATAGAGGAACTCTACAAGAAGCCTGAGCAGCGTGCAGCAATCCTCTCAGTTAAGGAGGAGGAGTTGGCTAGCATCAAGCCTGAGTTCGAGTTGGAGATCACCAAGATTCGTCGCTTCTCTGAGCCTGAGCTTAACGAGGAGTTCTTCAAGATGGCCTTCCCTGCTGGCAACGTAACTAACGAGGAGCAGTTCGAGGCATTCATCGACGAGCAGATCGAGATGGAGTTGAAGCGTGAGTGCGACTTCTTGTTCGCTAACACCGTTCGTAACTTCATCCTTGAGAAGGCTGCATTGCAGATGCCTGAGGAGTTCTTGAAGCGTTGGTTGTATGTTATCAACGAGGGCAAGTTCTCACGTGAGGAGATCGAGAAGGACTTCGCTGCATTTATCAAGATGTTCACTTGGAACTACTTGCAGAAGCACCTCATCACTGAGGGCGACCTTAAGGTAAGCAACGAGGAGGCTAAGGCTGAGGCTATGTCTTTCGCACAGATGCAGTTCGCTCAGTACGGTATGCCTTCAGCACCTGCTGATATGCTCGAGAACTTCGCTAAGCAGATTATGGATAACAAGGAGCAACTCCAGAAGATCTATGAGAAGCTTTACGAGGAGAAGGTTGTGGAGTACGTTCGTGGCAAGGTAAAGGTAACCGAGAAGGCTATCTCTGCTGACGACTTCGCTAAGATGGCATCAGAGATTCAGTAATCACTGATGCTGACTCGAGGAGAGTCATATACGACAATTCCCGAGTAGTATTGCTCGGGAATTGTTGTCTAAACCTCATAGTTGTTGCGCACAAGTGCGCTTGTGGAGTGAAATTGAAATTGTATAACCGTAATAAAGACTAACACAATGACTGAATTCGAAAAATTTGCCCGTTTGCACTGTGGCATCAACTCTATGACTATGCACGACTATCGTGCCGATATCACCAACTACGTCTCACCAACCATCATCGAGGAGCGACAACTCAACGTAGCCGCTATGGATGTCTTCTCTCGCCTTATGATGGACCGCATCATCTTCCTTGGTGCGCCTATCTACGACGATGCCGCAAACATCATTCAGGCACAGTTGCTCTTCCTTGAGTCTATCGGTGCCGATAAGGATATCAACCTCTACATCAACTCACCAGGTGGCTCAGTCACTGCAGGTTTGGGTATCTACGACACTATGCAACTTATCTCTTGCGACGTGGCAACCATCTGTACTGGTATGGCAGCCTCTATGGGTGCTGTACTCTTGACCGCAGGTGCTGCAGGCAAGCGCTCGGCTTTGACCCACTCGCGCGTGATGATTCACCAGCCATTGGGTGGCGCACAGGGTCAGGCTTCAGACATCGAGATTACGGCTCGAGAGATTATGAAGACCAAGCGCGAGTTGTACGAGATTCTCTCTTACCACTCTGGCGCAAGTTACGAGAAGATTGAGCAGGATGCCGACCGCGACTACTGGCTTACCTCTACCGAGGCTAAGGAGTACGGTCTTATCGACAACGTATTGACTAAGAGAAAGTAGTTTAAGGATTACAGTTAATGACACAGAAATCACGTAAAGGTACAGAGCATAACGGATGTTGCTCGTTTTGTGGCGCCGACCCCAGCGAGGTAACATTGATGTTCAACAGTGGTACGGGCGCAAACATCTGTAGCAACTGCATTGAGCACGGCTACGAACTCATTACCGAACACGGTATCGCCAAGAAGGCAAAGAAGAGGGGTGGCAACTCTAAGTTCCAGCCACTCACCAAGGAGGATCTAATGCGCCCAGACCGCATCAAGAGTTTCCTCGACGAGTATGTCATCGGCCAGCACACGGCAAAGAGGTATATGTCGGTGGCGGTATATAACCACTACAAGCGCCTCTTGGCTAAGGGTAAGACCAACGATGTGGAACTCGACAAGTCAAACATCGTCTTGGTAGGCCCTACGGGTACGGGAAAGACCCTTATGGCTCGCACTATAGCCCGCCTTCTCCACGTGCCATTCTCGATTGTTGATGCTACGGCCCTCACTCAGGCCGGCTACGTAGGCGAGGATGTCGAGAGCATCCTTTCGCGCCTATTGCAGGCCGCCGACTACGATGTGGAGGCTGCCGAGCGAGGCATCATCTTCATCGACGAGATCGACAAGATTGCTCGCAAGGGCGACAACCCCTCTATCACCCGCGATGTTTCGGGTGAGGGTGTACAGCAGGCCCTGCTCAAGATTCTTGAAGGTACAGTGGTAAACGTACCACCTCAGGGAGGCCGTAAGCACCCAGACCAGCAGTATATTCAGGTCAATACCTCAAACATATTGTTCATCTGCGGTGGTGCCTTCGACGGCATCGAGAAGAAGATTGCTATGCGTCTCAATACCAACGCTATAGGCTATGGCAATAGTGCAGCAAAGCGCATCGACGAGCGCAACATTATGCAGCACATTCAGCCACAGGATCTCCGTTCGTTCGGTCTCATTCCCGAACTTATCGGTCGTCTCCCGGTGCTAACCTATATGGAGCCATTGGAGAAGGAGGCTCTTCGCTCGATTCTCACCGAGCCTAAGAACTCTATCATCCGTCAGTATGAGACACTTATGGCATTGGACAACATCAAGCTCACCTTCGACGACGAGGTGTTGGACTACATCGTAGATAAGGCCATCGAGTTCAAACTTGGCGCACGTGGTCTCCGCTCGATTTGCGAGGCTATGATGATGGACATTATGTTCGATATGCCCGTTACCGAGGGCGAGGAGTTCCGCATAACTTTGGAGTACGCCAAGAGTAAGATTGACCGCGCGGCTTAAGGCCAAAGGTTATACGTCGGGGCTTATTCCCACATAAATAGAGAGGTTGCCAACCATAGAGTTGTGCAACCTCTCGGCGTTTTATAGCAATTTATAGGTAAAACCTATAAAAATGTAGAAACATCGTGTAAATAACAGCGCAGTATTCAACTTTTTTTGTACCTTTGCCGAAAATGAGCCTTTATACTAAATCGAGTACAAAGAAATTAAAATATAGTAGATTATGAGTATTGAACTTAGTGAACAGGAACAGCTACGCCGCCAATCGCTTAAGGCTTTGCGTGACCTCGGTATCAACCCATACCCAGCAGCACGCTACGAGGTGAATGCCTCAGCACGCGAGATTGCCGAGCAGTTCGACCCTGAGAAGGGTAATTTCCAGCAGGTATCTATCGCTGGTCGTATTATGAGCCGTCGTATTATGGGCTCTGCATCATTCTTCGAACTTCAGGATGCCACTGGTCGTATCCAGGTATATATCCGTCGTGACGACATCTGCCCTGAGGGAGACCCAACACTCTACAACACCGTATTCAAGAAGTTGCTCGACATCGGTGACTTCATCGGTGTAGAGGGCTTTGCGTTCCACACCAATACTGGCGAGTTGTCGGTACACTGCCAGAAGTTTACCGTACTATCGAAGTCGGTACGCCCACTCCCTGTTGTTAAGCAGAAGGATGGTCAGACCTTCGACGCACTCACCGACCCTGAGGTACGCTACCGCCAGCGCTACTTGGATTTGGTGGTAAACCCACACGTCAAGGATACCTTCGTAAAGCGTGCTAAGATTATGCAGACTATGCGCGACTTCTTCAACGAGCGTGGCTACTTGGAGGTGGAGACACCAATCCTTCAGCCAATCCCTGGTGGTGCTGCAGCACGTCCATTCATCACCCACCACAACGCCTTGGATATCGACTTCTATATGCGAATTGCTACTGAGTTGTACCTCAAGCGCCTTATCGTAGGTGGTTTCGACGGTGTCTACGAGTTCGGTAAGAACTTCCGTAACGAAGGTATGGACCGCACACACAACCCAGAGTTTACTTGTATGGAGATCTACGTTGCCTACAAGGACTATATCTGGATGCAGGAGTTCACTGAGCAGATGTTGGAGCGTGTGGCAATGGCAGTAAACGGCACTACGGATGTTGTCCTCGATGGTAAGACCATCTCGTTCAAGGCTCCATTCCGCCGTATCACTATGACAGATGCTATTAAGGAGAAGACCGGTTACGACATCACAGGTCAGAGCGAGGAGCAGTTGCGCGAGGCTTGCCAGCGTCTCAACGTCGAGATTGACGAGACTATGGGTAAGGGTAAACTTATCGACGCTATCTTCGGCCAGTACTGCGAGGAGCACCTCGTGCAGCCAACCTTCGTTACCGACTACCCTATCGAGATGTCGCCACTCTGTAAGCGCCACCGTGACAACGAGGACCTCACCGAGCGTTTCGAGTTGTTCGTAAACGGTAAGGAGTTGTGTAACGCCTACTCAGAGCTTAACGATCCTATCGACCAGTTGGAGCGCTTCCAGGAGCAGATGCGACTCTCGGAGAAGGGCGACGACGAGGCGATGACTATCGATATGGACTTCGTTCGCGCCTTGGAGTACGGTATGCCATCTTGCTCAGGTATGGGTATCGGCATCGACCGTTTGACAATGTTTATGACTGGCGAGACCTCTATCCAGGATGTATTATTCTTCCCAACTATGCGCCCAGAGAAGAAGGTTGTTGCAGATAGCGAGGAGGTATATACCGAGGCTGGCATCCCTCAGGAGTGGGTTGCTGTGGTTCAGAAGATGGGCTACATCACCCTCGAGGCATTCCGTGGCACGGCTCAGAGTGGCGGTATGAAACTCTTCAACGACCTCTGCGGTTTCAACAAGAAGAATAAGTTAGGCTTAGCAACTGCCGAGATTAAGGCTTGGATCGAGGCACAGAAGGCTGAGTAAGGGTAAATAATTAAAACAACATATACGATTATGAGAAAAAAGATTGTAGCAGGTAACTGGAAGATGAACACCCTCCCAGCAGAGGGCGTGGAGTTGGCTAAGGGTGTAGCAGCAGGCCGCAAGGATGTTTGCGACTGCGTGACACTTATCGTATGCCCTCCATTCACACACCTTAGTTCTGTTATCGAGACCCTCAAGGGCTCAAACGTAGAGGTTGGCGCACAGGATTGCGCTACCGAGGTTAAGGGTGCATACACTGGTGAGGTATCAGCAGAGATGATTGCATCATTGGGTTGCAAGTATGTTATCCTTGGCCACTCGGAGCGTCGTCAGTACTATGGCGAGACCAGCGAGACCCTCAATAAGAAGATGGCTCGTGCCTACGAGAACAACCTCACCCCTATCTACTGCGTAGGTGAGAACCTTGAGGAGCGTGAGGCAGGTCGCCACTTCGACGTTTGCAAGGCTCAGATTGAGGAGGTAGTATTCAACCTTACGGAGGAGCAGTTCGCAAACCTCGTTATCGCTTACGAGCCAGTTTGGGCTATCGGCACAGGCAAGACCGCTACAGCAGATCAGGCAGAGGAGATTCACGCATACATCCGCGAGGTGTTGCGCTCGAAGTTCGGTACTAAGGCCGAGGAATGTCCTATCCTCTATGGTGGCTCTTGCAAGCCATCAAACGCTGAGGAGATCTTCTCTAAGGAGAATGTTGATGGTGGCCTTATTGGTGGTGCAGCGTTGAAGGCTGAGGACTTCATCGGCATCGGCAAGGCGTTCTAAGTCATTGATTTAGTTCTTCCAAACCACTTAGGGGTTGTCCAATAGATATGTCGGACAGCCCCTCTCTTTATATATGCACTCTATGTTACGTAACTTACTCTTTCTCTGCGCTATACTCCTTTGCAGTTGCGCCCAACAGCCAACCCTCTACCCCAAGCACGTCGTATTCCCCGAGGGGGCTACTGCCGAGCAGAAGGTGGATATGGTATCGCGCTTAGTGCCTACCCCTCAGCAATTGGCGTGGCAACAGATGGAACTTTCTGCATTCCTCCACTTCGGCATCAACACCTTCACGGGTAACGAGTGGGGCGATGGTAGCGACGATCCTGCACTCTTCAACCCCACAGAGTTGGACTGCGAGCAGTGGGTACGTACCCTTGCCGAGTGCGGATTCAAGATGGCAATCATCACTGCCAAGCACCA
>JAFZFP010000008.1 GCA_017555905.1 Alistipes sp.
CCTGAGCCAGGATCAAACTCTCCATTGTAAAAAAATTTATAATGTATTGTTAGAGTCCTGACTGTTTCAATTTTTCCTAAAAGGAAATTGACAGATAAATACTACACTTTTCTCTCAATATAAAAACCAGTAAATCAAAGAACCATTTTTAGTTCACTTTCGAACCTCATTTTTGAGGTGGGAAAGTGGTGCAAAGGTAAGGCAAATTTTTCAAACCACCAAATTTTTGGAAGATTTTTTTTTAAAAATTTTTTCTAAGAACCTTTTGCGTTGCCTCGCCAGTTTTAGAGGCGAAAGCGGTTGCAAAGGTAAGGCAAAATTTTTAAACTACCAAATTTTTGATGAACTTTTTTTCATCACCTTTTTAAAGAACCTTTGTGCTTTCAAGTCATACGCTGTATTTCTTGATTGCGGGTGCAAAGGTAGTACATATTTTTTAATCTCCAAACATTTTTGAAACTTTTTTCACATTATTTTTAGCCACTTTTTTAAACTGCGTTGTATTTCAATACTTTACGTTATAAAGATTTTTCAGAGACATTTTCCCTTTATATAATATATATAGGTATAGTCCTTTTTCCCTATTTTGGTACAATCGAGAGGATGTGAAACTTTTTCGGCAAAAGCATCCATTTATCCCCTTCTAAGTCCGAATTTTTCTTGATTTTAATTTGCTCAATCCCCCAAAAAGGGAATTAATCCATCTGATATAATGGTAAGATTACTCGCAATTTTCTTCTATAGAGATGCCGAACAGGTTGCATCAGCAAGTGAAACTATCGTGAAACAGTCCGCAAAAAGATAGAATAAAAAAGAGGAGCCACCCGAAAATATCGGATGGCTCGCTACAGAGAGGGGCAACTACCCCACTACTTTCTTAGAAATTTCTTAGAAAATCTCCTTGCGGATGATAGTCTGCTCGCGATCTGGGCCTACAGAGACTACTGCTACCTCAGTGCGAGTGAGTTCCTCGACCTTTGCGATATATGCCTTAGCATTGGCTGGAAGATCCTCGTAGTTCTTGACACCAGTAATATCCTCGCTCCAGCCATCGAGTTCGATATACTCTGCCTCGACACGCTCTAGTTGCGCAATAGTCGATGGAACGTAGTCAATCTGCTTGCCATCGAGCTTATAGCCTGTGCAGATGCGAATCTTCTCAAGACCCGAAAGAACGTCGAACAACATCAACGAGAGGTAGTTGATACCACTAATACGGCGCACGTGGTTGAGCACCACAGCATCAAGCCAACCCACACGACGTGGACGACCCGTTACAGTACCATACTCGTGGCCACGCTCACGGATGTAGTCGGCACGCTCGTCGAACAACTCTGTAGGGAATGGACCCTCACCAACACGTGTGGTGTAGGCCTTAGCAACACCCATAACATTATCTACATAGCGTGGAGCAAGACCAGTATTCACTGGAACACTTGCAGCGGTAGGACTTGACGAGGTTACGAATGGGAAGGTACCGTGGTCAATGCAGAGCATAACACCCTGAGCGCCCTCGAACAATACCTTCTTACCCTCCTCAACAAGGCGATTCAACAAGACTGATGTATCGCAAATCATTGGGCGAAACTTCTCACCAAGAGCGAGGTACTCGTTATAGATGGCATCGAAGTCGCAAGGCTCCATACCAAGAGCCTGGAGTTCCAAGTTCTTCTGAACAAGTGCATCACGGAGACGCTCAGCGAAATACTCCTTATCCAAGAGGTCTCCCATACGGATACCTACACGACTATACTTGTCGGTATAAGCAGGGCCGATACCCTTCTTTGTTGTACCAATCTGACGGCCACCCTTAAGTGCCTCGTAAGCACCGTCGAGCATAGAGTGATATGGCATTACACAAGCGGCACGGTCGGAGATGAAGAGCTGGTAGTCGGTGATACCTGCGCTATGCAAGCGCTCCAACTCCTCGAGCAACGACTTTGGGTTGATGACCATACCGTTAGCCATTACGTTGATGATATGTGGATTGAAGATGCCAGATGGTATTGACTGTAACGCGAACTTCTTACCGTCGAAGACGATAGTGTGACCAGCGTTGTTACCTCCCTGATGGCGCACAACGACGTCGGCACCGCCAGCATAGAAGTCCGTAATTTTTCCTTTACCTTCGTCACCCCACTGGGCACCAACAACAACCAATGTGTTATTCATAGTTTCAATATTTAAAGTCGCGCGAAATAGCGACATAATTTTACGCCTACAAAATTAGTAAATTTTATATTACTTCAAACATTTCGCCAAAGGAAAGTTATCAACAGATTATAAAATTATCACCTCCCGACTACTTAGCAGGGCGATTTATGAGGTGTTCCATCACAATAACCATAATAACGCCCATAGCGAAGCCATTTCCAACGAGTGGCTCAATGACCGAAGGAACGATTCCGCGAGGCATCATCTGGAAGAGGAGTGCCACCATAATAGGAAGACCTATGGTGAGACCATCGGCAAAACTCTGGACAGATTTTGTGTTGTGTGTCATCTCTAGACCAGCAGCCAACTGCGTACCCATCAAGAAGAGGAGTATAACTCCGATAACGGGATTAGGGATATTGAGCAACACCCAGATAAGGTCGGGCCACAAGGCACACAGCGCCAACAGAATAGTTGCGGGTACCAATGCCCAACGTGAGGCACAACCAGTAGAGGCGATAACGCCTGGACTCATCGAGTAGTTCACAGGGCCAAGGACTCCCATTGCGCCAGACACAATGTTCATCGCTCCCGTGATGCGGACACCACGCTTTAGGCGCGAGTCCATACCTTCGAGGTTGAGCATACGGCCAAGTGACTCTATAGAGCCGATATCGTTAATCAACAGAGCGATATAACAAATAACAAAGGCTACTACAAGGCTCGCACTAACCTCCACATCGCTAAGGAAGAGGCCACGAAGCGATACAGCACTCTCGGCCGACTCAGGCATAGGAAAGATGAGATAGTAGGCAACACTTCCCACGACCAGAGCAATGGGGATAACCAAACTCTTAGCCACATCCTTCAACGTGCGATTCATAACAACCATAGCGACACACCCCACAACGGCAAATACAAGGCCAAAGAGGTGAACACCCTCAGAGGCACCTGCAGGGAATACAAGTCCCTTGATGACTGTTGAGAGGGTGAAGGCTATGAGCATAAGGATAACGATGACTATGCGTGGGGTGAAGAGGCGTTGTACGAAGCGCAACATATTGCCAAAGGTGAGCAGAGACACCAACGCTCCTCCAAGGGCTATTGAGGTATAGATAGCCGAGACACTCGCTCCAGCACCCAACGACGACAACACGCCGACGAGAAGTACCGCAGCAGGGCCTACGACCAACGGCATACGGTGGCCCCAAAGCACTTGTACGAGTCCCGTGATGCCCATCACGGCAAAGAGTTTCTGAGCATAGAAGAGTTTCTCGCCAGGCGTACCCTGCGCCACGAAGACACTCGTAGCGACCACAGCAACAGCCAAGATAAACCACTGCATAGCATAGAGCGCCATCTGGCCGATGGGCAACCTATCGTCGATATTATACTTTAGTTTCATACATCTATTTTTTAAGCACAAGGGCAAATATACAAAAATTATTTTAGTTTCTAACCCAAACCTCACTACCCTTTTACACAAGAAGGGGCCGAATCTCTAACGACCCGGCCCCGAAAAGAGTACTATGTAATACCCCACGCCTACTTCTCCCACTCGAACTTCTCGAAATCGGAATCGGCACTGCGCCACGTAGGACGACGCAAGGCGTAGATGATGAATGGTATGCCCACGAAGATAATAGCACCTACGATAAGCACCACGAACCACACCGTCTTGCTACCTACGGCAATCTGTGAAGGTGGAATGAAACTTAGGACAAAGGCCAAGAGCGAACCACAGAATCCCAAGCCCGCCAAGATCCACATAAGGCCGTTACCCTTAGCACCAAGGCGGAAGGGGCGATCCCTCTTTGGGAGTTTATAGCGGAGGGTGATAGCAGCAGCGAACATCAACATATACATAATCAAGTAGAGCAACACGGTCATCTGCGAGAGAATCTGGTAGAAACTCTGCACCGAAGGCATCACCACGAACAACAGGCCGAGGATGGTGACGATGACACCCTGCACAAGAAGGATATTACGCTGAACACCCTGGTTGTTTGTCTTCTGGAAGAATGGGGGCAGATATCCTGCACGACCCACGGTGAAGATACCCTTCGAAGGACCTGCAACCCACGTAAGCACACCTGCCAAGACACCAAAGACCAACATAATGGCTATCACCGAGCCCATCCACGACATACGCAAGTAACTGAAATAGTTGTCGAAGCCGATGAGCAGGGTCTGCGTAAGGCTAATATCCTTAGCAGGAACGATGATACCGAGGGCAAACGTACCTAAGATAAATATCAATACCGTGATGAGCGAGCCAATGATGATAGCACGTGGGTAGTTACGCTTGGGGTTATCGACCTCCATAACATGGATACCCATCATCTCCATACCAGCATAGAAGAGGAAGATACTACTTGCCAAGACGAGGTTATCGAAATTCGTGAGGTCGGGGAAGAAGC
The DNA here is from genome assembly GCA_017555905.1 of Alistipes sp. Taxonomy (GTDB): domain Bacteria; phylum Bacteroidota; class Bacteroidia; order Bacteroidales; family Rikenellaceae; genus Alistipes. The sequence continues at coordinate 4,575 of JAFZFP010000008.1, forward strand.
CATTCTTCATCGGCAAGTTATTGTGACCACCCGTGGCGAGGTAGATTATAGCGAGGATGATGAGCAGACCCGCAGGGATGATCGTACCGATGATACCACCCCACTTACTCACCTTGCCGACCCAGCCGAGACCCTTGAGCGAGATAAACGTCGCAATCCAATAGATGGCCAAAACGACGATGAGCGTGAAGAGCCTATTTGAGGCCAGTGCTGCATCGGTGGTGGTGTCCATACCGATAAAGGCAATGCTCACAGCACCAAAGGTAAGTACCGTAGGGTACCAAATTGTCGATTGGATCCACTGCAACCAAATGGCAAGGAAACCTGCTCGCGCGCCAAAGGCTTCACCAACCCAGCGGAAGACACCGCCCTGCTTATCTGCAAACATAGCGGCAAGTTCGGCCGCAACCATCGCCGTAGGGATGAGGAAGACTATGGCAGCAAAGAGGTAGTAGAATGCCGATTGCAAACCATAGATGGCCTCTGTGGCCAGACCTCGAAGGCTCACCACGGCCGTAACATTCATTATAGCCAACGTCATCACACTAAGACGAAAGGCCATAGACTTACTATTACTCTGCATAACATTGAAGTTTAAATAATACCACCCTCCATTACGCAATTATAGTGCAAATCGAAAAAATTATAGAGGCCAATCACACCGCGCGTGCGTATATTATATATATAGGTATAGGTCAAACTCCCACAATTTTAGGACGTTTTGAGAGTTTCATATACAGTTTAGGGCAATTAAACGTAGCCCTATACCACTATCTTGTTGATATTCAACATTAAACACCATAAAGGCGATAGACTGTGCCTTTAGCAATTACCTGTACTATAAATATTCCTTATACCCAAATAAAAACAAAGAATAGAAAACCTATTGCAATTGACGAAATATGTATTATCTTTGCAACAGGAAAAGGAAATAACAACAAAAACAATAAACCTATAAAACTTAAAAGAGTATGAAAGATTTGAAAGGAACTAAGACTGAGAAGAACTTGTGGGAGGCTTTTGCTGGTGAGTCACAGGCACGCAACAAGTATACATATTTTGCATCAAAGGCAAAGAAGGACGGCTACGTTCAGATTGCTAAGATTTTCGAGGAGACTGCTGCTAACGAGAAGGAGCACGCTGAGATTTGGTTCAAGTTGCTCAAAGGCATCGGTTCAACTGCTGAGAACCTCAAGTCTGCTGCCGAGGGTGAGAACTACGAGTGGACAGATATGTACGCTCAGATGGCAGTAGATGCTCGTGAGGAGGGCTTCGACCACATCGCATTCCTCTTCGAGGAGGTTGGTAAGATCGAGCGCGAGCACGAGGAGCGTTACCGCAAACTCTTGGCTAACGTAGAGGGTGGCTTAGTATTCTCTCGCGACGGCGATATGATCTGGCAGTGCTCAAACTGCGGTCACATCCACGTAGGCCAGAAGGCTCCTGAGGTATGTCCAGTATGTGTTCACCCACAGGCTTACTTCCAGATCAAGGCTGAGAACTATTAATAGTCTACAAAACCAATAGAAATAGCCCTGCCCCAATCGGGGTTGGGCTATTTTTTGCTTAAGGAGATTCTATGAACACTCTATCAATCATAGCAATTCCATTTTTAGGAACAATCCTCGGTGCTTCGACGGTACTTTTCGCGCGTCGAAGTGTCTCGGCACGGCTCAACAATGCCCTACTCGGCTTTGCGGCAGGAGTGATGGTGGCAGCCTCTGTTTGGTCACTCATCATCCCCTCGATAGATCTCGCCGAATGGATGGGACGCTTAAGTTGGATACCTGCTGCCGTAGGCATCATCCTCGGTATGCTCTTCCTACTACTGCTCGACAGCCTCGTGCCTCATACCCACCCTGGCACCGACACACGCGAGGGACTTAAGTCATCGTTGGGTAAGCGACAGATGCTTATGCTTGCCGTGACACTACACAACATCCCCGAGGGTATGGCCGTGGGAGCAGTTATTGCGGGTGCGCTTACGGGAAATACGGGAATCACCGTAGCCTCAGCAACCGCCTTGGCGATAGGTATGGCAATACAGAATGTACCTGAGGGGGCTATAATATCTCTTCCGCTACGTGCCGATGGAGCGAGTCGTCGTCGAGCATTCTCACTCGGAGCGCTCTCTGGCATCGTCGAGCCTATATCGGCAATAGTGATGATACTCCTATTCGACCATATAGCCCCTCTACTACCCTACTTGCTCTCCTTCTCGGCAGGAGCGATGCTCTACGTCGTAGTCGAGGAGTTAATCCCCGAAACGCAGCAGGGGCAACACTCCGACATCGGAACTATAGCCTTTGCCGTAGGTTTTGTAATAATGATGATCTTGGATGTAGCGCTATCATAGCCAACATAAAAAAGAGTGAGGGTGTCCCGAAACGGACACCCTCATCATTTATCGAATCTCTTCTACAAAGATTACTCCTCTGGGTTTACCTTGTGAAGCTCAACCTTGAACTCCAAAGCCTCGTTAGGACCAATCTTTGGAGCTGAACCACGCTCCTTGTAAGCCAACTCAGATGGGATCCACAAAGTGATCTGGCCACCCTCGCCAACGAGTTTCATACCCTCAGTCCAACCGCTGATAACACGGTTCAAAGCGAATGAGATAGGCTCACCACGCTCATAGCTTGAGTCGAAGACCTCACCAGTGCGAGTCTTACCCTCGTAGTCTACCTTTACTACATCGGTATCCTCAGTAGCGAAAACGTCGTTACCCTCGCGGTCGATACGATAGAGCAAGCCAGAAGCGGTCTTAACAACGCCCTCCTGAGCCTCTACCTCCTCCAACCACTTAGCTGAAGCAGCGGCATTCTCCTCCTTAGCCTTTGCGAACTCTGCAGCAGCCTTCTCCTGCATACGCTTAGAGTGGTTAGCGAAAGCCTGGTTGATCTGCTGAGTGTTCATACGAAGCAATGAGTCAGCCAACTCAACACTCTCCAACGCAAAAGCATCGTCCATAGCGCCAAGGATATCCTTCAACACGATATCTGCCTCTACTGACTTAACAGCAGCACCGAAGTTCTTACCAATCATAGTAGATACACGCTCGCGTGTGAACTCCTCATTGAATACTGGAGGCAATGCTGGAAGTGTATCAGGCTGGTCGCTACCAGACATCTCGCGCATACGCTTAGTGTTCATAAATGGCATCAACACAGTGAACTGGTACTGCATCATATCGTTGCGAAGCTGCTGTACCTCCTCGCCCTCGAGGTCACCATTCTTGTAGAAATCCTTGAGGTTTGTAATGATGATGTCGCGATCCAAGTCCAAATCCTCCATACCGAAGCGGAGGTTCATACCCAAATCAACACCGATAGCGTAAGACAATGAATCGATCTGCTTAGATCGGTTGCTGCCACAACCTGTGACACTCAACAAGGTAGCAACAGCTACCACAAAAAGAACTACTTTTTTCATCGTTTAATTAATTTTAAAATATTGTTTATATGCTTTTCTATTCCTTGATTTCCTGCTCCTCAGTCGCTACAACCTCCTCGGTCTCTGGAGTCTCCTCGCCCTCTGCTACCTCCTCGGCCTCCTCTTTCTCTGGAGCATCAACTTCGACCTCGTCGTCGCCAATAATCAACGACACGCCATACTTATCCTTGCCGAGATACTCCTTGAGACTCTCAATGGTCACATCCTTAAGGGTAAACGCATCGGCAGGAAGTTCCTTATGTTGGAAAGCAACATAACGCGAGACGATATTATTACGTTGGCTGATAAGTCTTAGCAACTGCTCGTCGGCCATATCGCCATAGAGTCTCTTGGCTTTGTCGTGCGAGGTCATACCGTGTGGGTCGATACCTCGTGCCACGAGCATAGAGTCTGCAAAGTCACGCACGGCACTACCCGAAATCTTCATATCGTTGATACGGGCGAAATCCAACATATCGAGGAAACCGCTCTGGCTACCCTCAGTAGCATTGTAATAGGCAATCTTGAGGTTGAGATCACTAATCTTCTGCACGGCACGCTTGTAGTTCACACGTGGTGTTAGGCGCACCTTGAGCGTAGTATCTGCCTTGATAGCCTCGGCCATAGCATCGATACGAGCATAGTCCTCAGAATCAAGACCTAGGGCCAAGATATCGATAGGTACACTCTGGAATGTCTCCTGCTTAAGTGGGTTCATCCACTGGAAAGGTGAGGCAGCGACCTTCAACAACACATTACCCACAGCACGCCAGATAACCTTGCGCAACGAGAACTCCGGAGAGTTTATATCTCCCGAGATAGGTATATCGAGGTCGATATGTTTGTTATGGTCGGTGAGTACGTAGATGCCGAGTTTCATAGGCAACTTATACTCTACATCAAGGCTCTTATCCTTGTCGCCCACCTGGAAGTTGTATGTTCCAAACTGGTTTACACCGCTAAGCGCACCATTCGTTACGACATTTTGCGAACGTATAGTCATATTTCCCGACTCCACGGGGAAGGCAGTAAAATGCTCGACGTAGGTCGAAAAGGCCTGCATATCTACATTCGAGAGCATCGCCAAGATGCTCTGGTTGTAGAAGTCGGTGAGCGAACCCTCCCACTGAATCATAGCATCACCCTGCTTAGGAAGGCGCGAGCGGACAATAATCCTATTCTTTGACATCAACTCGAAACCCTTGCTATCCACCGAGAGGTTGCTAAGTGCATAAGTGAAAGGCTCGTGCATAGTATAGTCCTCATAACTAACCTCACCACCACGAAAACGTAGTGTGCCGACGCTAAACTTAACATCCTCGAAAGGTGCCTCCTCCTCGGAAGTTGTCACCGTTACACGCTCCTTGACATCATACATCTGGTCGCCAACAGACTCAGCGGTACTCTCCACACTAATCTCAGGGTCGCTAAAGAAGAGTTCGTCGAAGTTGGTTGTACCATCCTCGAAGAGCGCAAAACGTGTGGCGTAGTTATCAACGGCGATGGTGCTAAAGGCAAATAACTGCTCGTCGAGGTTAAGTCTTTCGGCCGTGAGATCGATGGTCTCGGCACTAAAGAGGTTGCTACCATCCTTAGCACTAATCTTCATCGACTTTGCCAACACATTACCCTCGATATTCATCGCCATAACATCATCAACATTTCCCTTAAGGCTACAATCTACCGACAACGTACCCTCCAAAGCCGATATGTTGAGTGTCGAGGTGAGGTAATTGTATGTATCTGCCAAGTTGAAGTTGCTAAGACGACCGTCGAAGATAAAGTCAAGAGTACCCATATTGAAGTTCAACTCTCCATCCAAAGCACCCTCCTGGTTGATTGCCGTAGAGAGGGCTACAACCATAGGCTCCTCGCCCAACTCCACACTTGGGGTAGAGACATTGAGAGCCGTAAGCGACCAATCCTGATCGATAGTCTCATCACGATAGAGGACCTCTCCTCCCTCCAACGATACATTATTTATAGATATAGTCCACGCCGAAGGCTCGCTCTCCTCCTCTGGTTCCTCCTCGGAGGTATATGTAGCAAGGATATAATCGACGAGTGAGTCGAAATTGAAACTCTCTTCACCCTGCAACACCTGCACCTTTGGCGACTGCACCCTAACAAAATCGACTTGCACAAGGCTACTCAACAGATCCCAAACCGAGAGTTTGGTCTCGAAACGGTCGATGCGCACAAACTCTGCCACGCAGTCCTCCTCGTAGAGAACGAGGTTATCCACCGCAACATCGCCCGAGAACAACTTAATCGAGAGGTTGTCCATCGTAAGGCTACGGCCAATAAGTTCCGTGTCGTGGTTCTCGACATACTTCTCGGCGATAGGGCCAAGCCATATAATAGCAACGGCCAAGACCACAAACAAGAGCGCAACAATAGCGCCAAGCGTAGTAAGCATTATACGCCAAAATCCCCACTTACGACGTGGCTTAGGCTCCTCATTTGTGACGACATCGTTCAACTCTGCTTTCATATCGACCTGATGCATAGGTTTTTAGTTCTCTTATTATCTAACTTTTGATTATTTCTGCCACTTAATCGTGAAGTTACGCAATGGGCGCACCAAGAAGCCAGGCAAATAGCGACAGATAGGGATAAAGAGACGGAACCACCAGTCGGGAACAACGATACTCTTTCCCTTGAACATAGCGTTGATACCTCGGCGTGCGCAACTCTTGGGTGACATCAATATACCCCACTTAACACCAAACTTCTGCAAATCCTTCGAAAGGCCATAGAGGTCTGTCGCGATACCAGCAGGGCATAGCGCCGTAACCGTAACACCCGTCTTACGCAACTCCTTAGCAAAGGCCTGAGTAAAACTCTTGACGTAGGCCTTACTTGCGCTATATGATGCAAGACCTGGGAATGGCATCCAGATAGAGTATGACGACATATTCAACAGACGACCCTTACCGCGCTTGACCATATCCTGGCCATAGAGACGGCAGAGGGTGGTGACGGTCAAGTCGTGCAAAAGGATGATGCGCTCAAGGCGCTCCTGAGGGGTGTTCAATATGTCGCAGAACGAGAACATTCCAGCGTTATTAATCACCACATCGAAGGTATATCCCTCCGAAACGCTCCAGTCGTACAACTCCCTGCCCGCAGAGGCAGTAGCCAAATCCTTGACAACATAGCGACAATCCACCTTATGCTTCTCGGCAATAATCATTGCCTCGGTAGCGACCTGCTCAAGGATATCCACCAACACCAAGTTGTAGCCGAGTTCCGCCAAGCGCTCAGCATACTGACGACCGATGCCCAAGGCTGCGCCAGTGACCAACGCCCAAGCCGAGCCACGAACAACTTCGCCCCTATTCTTTCTCTTAAAGCACATAGTTTCTTCGGACTACTTAATTTTGTTGATCTCCTTCCAAAGACGCTCAGGGATATGCTCCTTGCAGTTGTGACAGCACTGCATATCTACCGAGTACATACGTGCCATACAGTAGTCGCGATGGTCGCAACCACTACGTGTGGACATATCGCCCGCCTTGAGTTTATTCACGAAGGCTGGGTCATTGACCAAGGCACGCGCCATCTGCACAAGTTCGAAGCCCTCATCCAAGACACGCTCGATACCCTCGCGTGACACCAAACCACCAACATATACCAATGGGCCCTTCAAAGCCTCACGGAACTTCTTTGCATTCTCCAAGAAGTAGCACTCCTCGAAGTCGTACTGCTTAATAAGCCATTGACCAAAGAGCGACACGACAATCTTCTGCAACCACTCGTTCCAACCCATATAGTAGCCCATAGTCTTTGTAGGGATACGGCCACGCATAACTGCCATAGGGGCCTTAGAGACGAAGCCCGAAGAGAGTACGATACCATCGACGCCGAAGGTCTCGATCTGCTTAGCAATCTCGATAGACTCTGGCACCTGGATACCACTCTTGAAGCCATCCTCCATATTATGCTTTACGAGGACACCCATACCACGCTTGCGAGCCATCTCCATAACCTCCTCCAAGACCATATTCATAAAGCGCATACGGTTCTGGAGTGAGCCACCGAACTCATCGCGACGATGGTTGGTATATGGCGAGAGAAACTGCGAGATAAGGTAGCCGTGACCTGCGTGAATCTCCACAGAGTCGAAACCTGCGTTGTAGGCTGTATCTACGGCCTTACCAAAATCCTTAGCGAACTCCGTAATCTCGCTCTTGGTCATTCGACGGTGGAAGGTTGGCGAGTAGAGATTAAAACCATTAGAGGCCGACACAGGGAAACTGCCCGCAGTAGACCAATGGGTCATATTACCACAGTGGCCCAACTGAATACCCACTGCTGCACCCTCCTTATGTACTGCATCGGTAAGGTCGCGCAACTCTGGCACGATCTCATCGCGAAGCCACAACTGCTTATTGAACGAGATACCGCTACGATTGATTGAGGCATAGGCTACAGTAGTCATACCCACACCACCACGAGCCACGCTAACGTGGTAATCCTTCAACGCCTGGGTAGGGCCGAAATCCTTACCCATTGACTCAAATGCCGCAGAACGTATCACACGGTTGCGGAGCGTCACACTACCTAATTTGTAAGGAGTAAAGAGTTTTGACTCCTCCAATTTCTTCTGATTCTCCATAATATTTTAGTAGATAAATGGAATGATTCGCTTACGGCCCAACGAGGTGAACTCCTCACCAAACTCTCGCTCATAGCGCTTGTACAACGATGCTGAACGAGGTGCAAGGTTTGCGAATGTCCACCACGCAAAGACAACACCTGCCCACGACCACGAAGCGATGGCGAAACCCACCCACTCCATAAACTCACCGAAGTAGTTTGCCGAAGAGACATAGCGGAACATACCGCCCTTAGGGATATAGTGTTTCGTATCACCTGGCTTGCGCAGGTTGCGAATTATATAGTCTGAGTGGAGGTTGGTAATGAAGCCGAAGAGGAATACAGCGATTCCGATGTAGATATATGGCTTCGACATCCAACCATCATAGTAGCCCATCTCGGGAGCGTAGTAGAAGATCCAACCACCCTGCATAATGGCATTAAGTGTATTGAAGATAGCACCCATAAGCACGATACCGATAGGCATCTTCGAGTTACCACGCATCAAGGCAGGGAAGATGAACGAACGCTGGAAATAGTGCATCTCAAAGATGAGGAAGAGCAACAGAGGGGCTGCCTCCATACCGTAGTCCGAAGCGTACCACAAAGCCGCCATAGCAAAGAACACGGGACACTCCATCAACACCCAACCCACCTTATTTGGCACAGGAAAGCCAAACTTAGGGTTAAAGAGATAGCCATAGCCAGCCTCAACAAAGAAGAGGGCAATAAAGACAAAGAGTGCCACAACAGCCATTGCTATAAGGAAGAGATTGTAACTCTCCAACGGTATCAATTCAAAAAACATTGCGTTAATAGTTTATTCTATTTTTAACTAAATTACCACTATATTGGTACATTTCTCCACTTTTATCTCTACTAAGAGATATAATCGTGCAAAGATACTAAAAAAAAAGTTAATAAACAATAACCTCTAAAATATCTGAGTGTTACCCTACGACACAGCCCTAAAAAAGTCAGTTGGACTACTGAGTCTCGAAAAAATCAAAACCCAATAATCCAACTAAACTAAATATGCGTTACCGCCTACTCTACGTAGAATGCCTTAGTAGCATCACGCTCTGGAGCAACAGGAATCTCCGAAGCAGGATAACCAAAGGCAATACCCACGAGCAACTTATAACCCTCGGGCAACTGCAAACGCTCTAAATATGGCTTAGCCTCCTCGGAATTCATCACTGGAACGACGCTACCCAAACAGCAAGAACCAATACCTTTGCTCCACGCTGCAAGCATCATATTCTGCGACAACAGACCGCAGTCATACTCACCGCTATAACTCTCCTCGGGGCAAGCAACAAAGGCCACCGTAGGGGCATTGCGGAAGAAGTTGCGGAAGCCTGGTTGCTCAGCAATCTTAGGATTCTGTTTCACCGCAATAGCCGTAACACCATCGATAAACTCCTTATTATCAACGACTCTAACGGCCCAAGTCTGCATATTCATTGCACTTGGAGCATAGATACCACACTGCAAAATCTCGGCCATAGCCTCACGGCATACTGGCTCCTCCTTATAGTCTCGTATCGAGCGACGGGTAAGAATTGTCTCCTTCACCGCCTCCTCCTTCGCACGACAGTCGTCGCACTTAACAGCCTCAGAGCAACCAACAGATGCCATAACTGTAGCAAACAAAATTAGCGATTTTACAAACTTTTTCATAACTCCACTATTTAATCAATTGACCCTTAAGCACAACACGCTTGATGATAGGTGTCTGGTGTGCGTAAGGCAAATAAGCCAACGATGGCAAAGGCTTAGTAATGTAGAAGTTAGCCACCTTGCCACGTGTTATAGAGCCATAGTCGTTGCTCTCGCCCATAGCCGCAGCACTATTGAGCGTAGCAGCATTGAGAGCCTCCGCAGGGGTCATCTTCATCTTGATAGATGCCAACGACACCACAAAGCGCATATTACCCGATGGGGCAGTTCCAGGATTGAAGTCCGAAGCCAACGCCACAGCCAAGCCCGCATTAATCATCTTGCGTGCTGGAGGGTAGGTAATACCGAGGAAGAAGGCACAACCAGGCAACATCGTAGGCATAGTATTCGTGCCACGCAATGCCTCTATCTGCTCGTCGCCCATAGACTCCAAGTGGTCCACCGACAAGGCGTTATGCTCAACACCGACCTCTACGCCACCCGACACAGCCAACTCGTTGGCGTGAATCTTAGCACGTAGACCATACTCGGCTCCCACCTTCATAATCTTTGCTGTCTCCTCCACGGTAAAGAAACCCTTATCGCAGAAGACATCGACGAAGTCGGTAAGACCCTCCTTAGCCACCGCAGGAATCATATCACGGCATACGTGGTCCACGTAGTCGCTCTGACGACCCTTATAGGCACGACCTACGGCGTGTGCGCCAAGGAATGTAGCACGTACAGCGATAGGCGAAGTCTCGCGGATACGCTTAATGACGCGCAATATTTTGAGCTCATCCTCCAACGTGAGACCATAGCCAGACTTAATCTCCACAAGGCCAGTACCCATAGCGATAATCTCATCGATACGCTCCATAGCCTGACGGTAGAGTTCATCCTCAGAGGTATCGTGCAAGCGGTCCGCAGAGTTCAAGATACCTCCTCCACGCTTAGCAATCTCCTCATACGACAAGCCATTAATCTTATCCAAGAACTCCTGCTCGCGACTACCAGCATAGACGATATGTGTGTGCGAGTCGCAGAAGGATGGGAAGAGCCAACCACCCTCGGCATCGAGGACCTCACAGTCCTCCTCCGAAGGGAGGTTATCCATAGTGCCATAGTCACAGATGCGACCCTCCTCGGCCAAGAGCCACGCACCTTCGAGCGTAGCAATATTGGCCATATCAGAGCCACACACCCTCAATCGGCCACTCTCGTCGATACCGACGAGAGTGCCTATATTTTTAACGAGCAATCTCATAGTCGTTGAGGAACTTAACCGATGTAGCGATATGTGGATACATCACCGTATCGTTGTCCACGAATGGGACAACCTTGCGGTATGCCTCGAACATAGCCTCCACAGTTGCTGAAGAGCGAACATCCTCCTTGTGGCGGAACTCCAAGGCCTGAGCCGAATTCATCAACTCGATAGCCAACACACGCTCGGTGTTATTAACCACCTTCCACAACTTAGTAGCGGCGTTAGAACCCATACTTACGTGATCCTCCTGACCCTGCGACGATGGGATAGAGTCGCACGATGCTGGCCAGCACAAGCCCTTAGACTGGCTCACGATAGAGGCAGCGGTGTACTGAGGAATCATAAAGCCACTGTTGAGACCTGGGTTAGCAACCAAGAAGTTAGGCAACTGACGTGCGCCCGAGATAAGTTTATAAGTACGACGCTCAGAGATATTACCAAGCTCCGCTACGGCGATAGCCAAGAAATCCATAGCCACAGCGATAGGCTGGCCGTGGAAGTTACCTGCTGAGATCACCTCGTCGCTATCAGGGAATACGGTTGGGTTGTCGGTAGCAGAGTTAATCTCTGTCTCCAAGACTGTAGCAACGTATGCGATAGTATCCTTCGAAGCACCGTGTACCTGTGGGATACAACGGAATGAGTAAGGATCCTGAACGTGGCTCTTAGCACGTGCGCCAATCTGACTACCAGCCAAAATCTCGCGGAAGTTCTTAGCAGTCTCAATCTGGCCGTTATGAGGACGGATGGCGTGTACGTTATGCTCGAATGGCTCCATACGGCCATCGAAAGCATCCAACGACATAGCACCGATATAGTCAGCCAAGAGGCTGAGACGCTGTGCGTTGATAAGTGAATAAACACCGTATGCCGACATAAACTGTGTACCGTTCAAAAGCGCAAGACCCTCCTTAGAGCAGAGTGTGATAGGCTCCCAGCCCATCTTCTCCATCATCACGCTACCCTCAACAACCTCGCCGTCGATCTCAACGTGGCCCAAGCCAAGAAGTGGCAAACACATATGAGCCAAAGGTGAAAGGTCGCCCGAAGCACCCAACGAACCCTGCTCATAGACTACAGGGATGATATCGTTGTTGAACATCTCGATAAGACGCTCTACGGTAATGAGCTGTACGCCTGAATGGCCATAAGACAACGACTGCACCTTGAGCAAAATCATAAGACGTGCTATCTCACGTGGCACACGGTCGCCAGTACCGCAAGCGTGCGACATCATAAGGTTCTTCTGCAACTGCGACAAACCCTCCTTCTCTACCGAGATATTGCACAACGAGCCAAAGCCAGTGGTGACACCATAGATAGGACGACCAGCATCCTCCATCTTTTTATCGAGATACTCACGACACTTGATGATACGAGCCTTAGCATCGTCGCTCAAGGCGAGTTTATAACCTTTGGTAAGAATCTCCTCAACACGTGCGATTGTGAGGCGCTCTGAACTAATATAGTGAATCATAACTTATTCTTCGTTAAATCAATTATTTATTCTCGTTAAAAATCTTCTCGATAAGATCCATATCCGCCAAGTTAGGCATAGTGACCTTAAGAAGTGGCGTGCGCTCCATCTGGCGCTTGATAGCAAACATAGCGCCCTCGTTACGAGCCCAGCTACGACGAGCGATACCGTTGTTCACATCCCACAACAACATCTCCTCGATGTGGCGACGAGAGTCGTCAGAGCCATCGATAACCATACCGAAGCCACCATTCATAACCTCGCCCCAGCCTACGCCACCACCATTGTGGATAGATACCCAGGTAGCGCCACGGAATGAGTCGCCGATGACGTTGTGTACGGCCATATCGGCGCAGAAGTGCGAGCCGTCATAAATATTTGAAGTCTCACGGTATGGAGAGTCGGTACCAGATACGTCGTGGTGGTCACGACCCAAGACTACTGGAGCCTTCAACTCGCCACGCTTAATCGCCTCGTTAAAGGCCAAAGCGATACGTGTACGACCCTCAGAGTCGGCATAGAGAATACGAGCCTGTGAGCCAACGACGAGTTTGTTCTGCTTAGCCTCACGAATCCAGTGGAGGTTATCCTCCATCTGGCCCTGAATCTCCTTTGGAGACTCCTTGAGCATCTCCTCCAACACCTCTGCAGCAATGCGGTCGGTGGTCTCAAGATCCTCCTCCAAGCCTGAAGTACAAACCCAACGGAATGGGCCGAAGCCGTAGTCGAAGAACATAGGACCCATAATATCCTGAACGTATGATGGATAGCGGAACTTACCGCCCTCAGCCATAATATCTGCGCCAGCACGTGAAGCCTCCAAGAGGAAGGCGTTACCGTAGTCGAAGAAGTACATACCACGTGCAGTGAGTTTGTTGATAGCAGCCACCTGACGACGCAACGACTCACGAACACACTCGTGGAAACGCTCAGGCTCCTCGGCCATCATACGGTTAGACTCCTCGTAAGAGTAGCCCACTGGGTAGTAGCCACCAGCCCAAGGGTTGTGCAACGATGTCTGGTCAGAGCCAAGATCTACGTTGATATTCTCCTCAGCCAAACGCTCCCAGAGGTCTACGACATTACCTACGTAGGCAAACGAGATAACCTCCTTATTCTCCACAGCCTTGCGAACACGTGGGATAAGTTCGTCGAGTGAGGTGTACAACTCATCCACCCAACCCTGCTTGTGACGCTTCTCCGCAGCCGCGATATTCACCTCGGCAGTGATACTCACCACACCCGAGATATTACCTGCCTTAGGCTGTGCACCCGACATACCACCAAGACCTGCGGTTACGAACAACATACCACGCAAATCCTTCTGACCTGGCTTCATACGCTTTCTGGCAGCATTCATAACGGTAATTGTTGTACCGTGAACGATACCCTGAGGGCCAATGTACATATATGAGCCCGCAGTCATCTGACCATACTGCGATACGCCCATAGCGTTCATACGCTCCCAATCGTCCTGTGACGAGTGGTTAGGGATAACCATACCGTTGGTAACAACCACACGTGGAGCATCCTTATGTGATGGGAAGAGACCAAATGGGTGACCAGAGTACATAACCAATGTCTGCTCGTCGGTCATCTCAGCCAAATACTTCATCGCCAAGCGATACTGAGCCCAGTTCTGGAACACCGCACCGTTACCACCATAGGTAATAAGTTCGTGAGGGTGCTGAGCAACAGCCTTGTCGAGGTTGTTCTGAATCATAAGCATAATCGCTGCTGCCTGGCGTGAGCGTGCTGGATACTCCTCGATAGGACGAGCATACATCTCATACTCTGGGCGCAAACGATACATATAGATACGACCATAGGTCTTCAACTCCTCCAAGAACTCAGGAATCAACTCCGCATGGTGCTTTTCGGGGAAGTAGCGCAAAGCGTTAGCCAAGGCCAACTTCTTCTCCTCGTCGGTAAGGATATCCTTACGCTTTGGGGCGTGGTTAGCCGCAGGGTCGTAGGCTCTCTTTGCTGGCAATGGATCAGGAATACCGGCCAATATATCTTTCTGAAAATCTGTCATAATCGTCATTTTTAGGGATTGCCACAATTACTTAATTTTGCTCTCTACGACGGCCAAAACCTCAGCCTCAGCCTTCTGAGCCAAAGCCTGAATCTCCTCAGCCTCCTTAACCAAAGCATCGGCCATAGCACGATCCTTAAGGCCTGCAGCATTAATCTTAACATTGAGGCAAGCACCCATAACTGCTGAACGAGCAGCCAAAGCACCTACACCAGCATCAGAAACAGAGTTAGGGTTACCCTCCTCGGCCATAGCACGAACAACATCGAACGCCTTATATGCTGCCTTCATAGTACGCAAAGGCACCTGAGTAGCATACAATGTAGCAGCCTCCATAGCCTCAGCACGTGCAGCCTTCTCCTCGTCAGTACCCTTAGGCATACCGAACACATCCATAATCTTATTGAATGCTGCGGTATCCTCATCCACGAGATACAACAACTCGTTCATAACAGCCATACCGTTGTCTGCCCAATCTGAGAAGAACTCCCAGCGGTCATCCCAACCAGCCTTGTGTGACGAGAGGTTAGCAACCATAGTACCCAACGCAGCAGCCAAAGCACCCATATAAGCCGAAATAGAGCCACCACCAGGGGCTGGAGACTCACTCGCTGTCTCCTCAGCAAAGCCCGCACAGGTCATATCCACAAGTTTCTTGATGCCCTTCTGCTGATCAGCCTCCAAGATATACTCTACGACCTTCTCATCTGGGTTGAAAGGCTTGAGGTTAGAAAGACCCATAGACTCGATAGCGATACGCACCAACTCTCTCTCAGGAAGACCTGTAGAGCGATTCTGCTTACGCAAGAAGTGACGACCAGCATCTACCAAAGCGCTCTTTGGCACAAGACCTACAATCTCGGCACCAGTTACACGCACACCGCGAGCCTCAGCAGCACGGCACACCTCGTCGAAGGCTACGTGCAAAGGAGTGATCGAGAGGTTAGTCATATTCATAGATACCTGAGCGATACCATACTCCTCGATAAACCAGCCAATAGCCTTACAAGCCTTCAACGTACCTGGCTTCATAATGGTATTGCCATTCTCGTCCTTCATAATCTTACCTACGATAGGGTTACCCTCACGCATAGGACGACCCTTCTCGCGAACGTCGAATGCAATAGCATTAGCACGACGTGTAGAGGTTGTATTGAGGTTGTAGTTTACAGCAACGAGGAAGTCACGTGCGCCAACGGCTGTAGCACCGCTCTTCGCTACACCCTCATCAAATGGGCGAGCGCCAAAGTCTGGCTTACTCTTCTCATCCATCATCTTCTCTGGCAACGCCTCATACTCACCTGCACGGCAAACAGCCAAGTTGCGACGCTCAGGGGTGAAGGCTGCAGCCTCGTAGCAATATGTAGGCACGTTAAGCTCCTCAGCGATACGCTTAGCAAGAGCACGCGCCAACTCAGCACACTCCTCCAAAGTGATACCAGATACAGGAATCAAAGGACATACGTCGCAAGCACCCATACGTGGGTGAGCGCCCTTATGCTGACGCATATCAATAAGTTCGGTTGCGCGCTTAATAGCAGCAACAGCAGCATCACACACTGCCTCAGGCTCACCTACGAAGGTTACAACAGTTCGGTTTGTAGCCTCGCCTGGATCAACGTCCAAAAGTTTAACGCCCTTAGCAGCCTCGATTACATCGGTAATCTGCTTGATAGTCTCAGCATTGCGACCCTCAGAAAAGTTAGGTACGCACTCAACGATTCTCTTTTGCATAGTTTTGTAGTATTTAAGTTAAATTTTGATTATCTCTTGTCCTATAGTTCGTAATCTACGTCGATGCGTGACTCGCGACGGCTCTTGCAGTAGTCGCTGATGACGACGTGGAGTGGGTTTACCTTATAGGCCTCCATAGCCTCCCACGTTGGAAAGTCGGCAGTGAGGACTGCGTCGTACGACGAAGCGGTCTCCTTGAGGTTAATGCCTACTTCGGCTCTTAACAAGCCCTCGATTTTGCCATTCAATGCCTCGAGACGGCTCTTCATCTGCTCGGCAATCTGCTGTGGAGTCTCCTCCAAATCGCGACGGAATTTCCACATTACGATGTGACGTATCATACTCTATCTCTTAGTTTAAGGGTTACTAATTCTTCAATCGAACAAATATACAATTTATTTTATAAATTCTCCCATTTTTTTTCATCTATTTACATACGCTTTTAATTTTTTTGCATAGTCGTTGTCTATCCAAATATTTTTCACTACCTTTGATAGAATTTAAAAATCAACCCCCTCTTTAACTCAAAACATAGTTCGCAAATATGGAAATTTGGATTTATTGGACCATCGCAGCACTCCTGCTCTTCATCGTAGAACTTATGACCGCAGGCTTTGCCGTCATCTGCTTAGCCTTTGGTGCAGGTGCTGCCGCCATCGCTGCAGCGTGCGACGCTACGCTAAACACCCAGTTGCTCATCTTCGCCATCGTCTCGGTGGTAGCCATCGCTTGTGTGCGCCCAATCCTTAAGCGTACGATCTTCAAGAGTGGCGAGAAGGTTGCCACAAATGCCTCAGCCATAGTGGGTAAGCACGGCGTTGTGTGCAACGATGTCGAGGGCGACGACGACACCGGCCGTGTCATAATTGATGGCATCGATTGGCGCGCCAAGAGCCTCGATGGTGAGACCCTTCCGAAGGGCACAAAGGTCGTAGTTACGGCCATCGACAGCGTAGTATTAACCGTTAAAAAACTATAATCTATGGATTCTACATTGCTTATTTTCCTTATCATTGCCCTTATCGCAGTGATATACGTACTCAAGGGTTTCAAGATTGTGCCACAGTCCGAGACGCGCGTTGTTGAGCGCTTGGGTCGCTACGACAGAACTCTTCAGTCGGGTATCAACTTCCTCTTCCCCATCATCGACCGAGCGCGCGAGGTTATTCAGCGCGACGAGATTAAGTATGGCGATGGCTCGAAGAGCGTGATTATGCGCACCACCTCTCGTATCGACCTCCGTGAGCAGGTCTACGACTTCGACAAGCAGAGTGTGATTACCAAGGATAACGTGACCACCACCATCAACGCCTTGCTCTACTTCCAGATTGTGGACCCCGTTAAGTCGGTCTACGAGATTGACAACCTCCCTAACGCTATCGAGAAACTCACACAGACAACCCTTCGTAACGTCATCGGAGAGTTGGAGTTAGACGAGACCCTCACCTCACGCGACACCATCAACTCGAAGTTGCGCCTTGTGCTTGACGAGGCTACAAACAAGTGGGGCGTAAAGGTAAACCGCGTTGAGTTGCAGGATATTACACCTCCTGAGTCGGTACGTCGTGCTATGGAGCAACAGATGCAGGCCGAGCGTGAGCGCCGTGCAAAGGTCCTTGAGGCACGTGGTCATAAGGAGGCTATGATTTTGCAGTCGGAGGGTGAGAAGGAGTCGCAGATCAACCAGGCCGAGGCAGAGCGTCAGACACAGATTCTCAAGGCTCAGGGTGAGGCCGACGCCAAGGTTTTGCAGGCTACAGCCGAGGCTGAGGCTATCCGTAAGGTTGCCGAGGCTATCGCCGAGTCGAAGACCGACCCAGCAACCTATATGCTTCTTATGAAGTATGTCGAGACGTTGAAGGAGATTGGCGCTGGCGACCAGGCTAAGACCGTCTTCCTCCCATTCGAGGCCAGCAACCTCGTGGGCGCACTTGGTTCGCTCACCGAACTATTGCCTAAGAAGTAGTAACTAAATAGGTATCAACAAAAAAACAATGGCTGTCGGATAACTCCAACAGCCACTGTTTTTTTTAATTTATTATTGCCAAATAACAATTACAAATTTCACCATCCAAGGTTTGTTATTAAACGACTTCTATTTCACTCTAATCATATTGATTCCGTCACGTATAGGAACAATAACATTATCTACCCTATCGTCCTCTTTGACTTTGCGATTAAACTCTACGATAGCCTCGGTATGTCGGTCGTTATGGGCGATAGGCTCTGCCACCTTGCCATACCATAATATGTTGTCAGCCAATAGTATAGAGCCACTACGCACGTAGCCACCATCCATTAGCATATCGTAGTAGGCGGGGTACTCTCGTTTATCGCCATCAATAAAAACCATATCGTAGACCTCGCCAAGGCGTGGCACAACATCGAGGGCCGAGCCTATATGTTGGCGGATACGTGAGCCGTAGCCAGACTTGTCGAAGTAGTTGGCTGCGATATCCTCCAACTCATCATCCACCTCGATAGTGTCGAGGATAGCACCCTCCTCCAAGCCTCGGGCGATGCTGAGGGCCGAGTAGCCTGTGAAGGTACCAATCTCAAGGACTCGCTTAGGGCGCATCATACGCACCAACATCTCGAGGAGCTTGCCTTGAAGATGTCCCGAAATCATACGTGGGTTGATAACACGGAGGTAGGTCTCTCGCTCCAACTGGTGCATCAACGCCTCCTCCTCAGAGGTGTTATCCAAGATATACTGTTCCAACTTATCCATATCGCTTATTTTTTATATATCAGTCGAGAGAGCGAGGTAAGACTCTCATTTGCCACCCTGCATATATCCTCGGCAGTGATGGCCATAACCTTCTTATATGCCTCCTCGAGCGTATCAATATCTTTATAGAGTAGGTAACTCTTTCCTGCACCTAACATATAACCCTCGTTTGACTCCATCGAGATAGCCATCTGTGCCACGAATTGGCGCTTGGCAATAGCCAGACGACGCTGCGATATAGGCTTGTGCGAGAGGTTGGCGATATTCTCCTCTATGAGACCTACACACTCCTCCATATTGTCGTGGTCCGAAGAGAAGTAGACACCAACAATTCCGCAATCGGAGTAAGGGGTATAGGTTGCCTCAACATTATACGACAGGCCTCGCTTCTCCCTCAACTCGATGTTAAGTAACGAGTTAGCCGAAGGACCACCCAATATATTCACCAACAGCGCGAGGGGTAGACGACGCTCGTCGGAGATGCCATAACCACGCGCTCCGATGATGCCGTGAGCCTGGTGGGTATGTCGCGAGAGCATCTCGTTAAAGGGCTGATACTCCAGTGGAGCAACACGTTCAAAACCACGTACCGTAGGTTCGAAGTCCCCGAAGTAGCGCTCGACGACGGCCTTAGCCCTCTCCACGGAGAAGTTGCCGATAGAGGAGAAGACCATCTGGTCGGTGGTATAGGTGCGACGCACAAAACTCTTCAGCGAGTCACTCGTAAATCGCGCTATAGTAGTCTTAGAGCCAAGGATATTATGCCCCAATTCCGACCCCTTGAACATCAAATCCTCGAAGTCGTCATATATACGCTCCGAGGGGGAATCCTTATAAGAGTTTATCTCGTCGGCAATCACCTCTCGCTCCTTAACCAACTCCCTATCGGGGAAGGTAGAGCAAAACATAACGTCGGCCATAAGTTCCACAGCACGCTGAAAATCACGACGTAACACCGTAGCGTGGAGCGTGGTATCCTCCTTGGTGGTGTAGGCGTTGAGTTCTCCACCGAGGTTCTCCAAACGGCAATTCACCTGATAGGCCTTACGGCGCTTAGTACCCTTGAAGAGGGCGTGCTCGGTAAAGTGGGCGATGCCATACTCTCCCTTCAACTCATCGCGACAGCCCGCATTAACAACAAGGGCGCAATGGACTACCCCACTACGCACCTGACGGTGTATTCCCCTAATGCCATTCGGCAATATATATGTCTCGAACTCCTTCACCTTAGAAACTACTTTTTACTCCTGAGTTGCTCAATAAACTGCTTTAGATATTGACCCGTATAACTCTCCTTGCAGGCCATAACCTCCTCGGGTGTGCCAGCAACCACGACACTACCGCCACCACTACCAGCCTCAGGGCCTAAGTCGATAACCCAGTCGGCACACTTGATGACATCCATATTATGCTCCACGACCACTACCGTATGTCCTCTTTCGATAAGCAACTCAAAGGCACACAACAAGCGACCAATGTCGTGGAAATGGAGGCCCGTAGTAGGCTCGTCGAAGATAAACATTATCCTATCGCTACTTCGCTCCTTGGTAAGGAACGAGGCGAGTTTCACACGCTGTGACTCACCTCCCGAGAGCGTAGAGGATGATTGGCCGAGTTTCACATAACCCAAACCCACCAACTGCAAGGGGCGGATTCGCTCGACAATACGTCGACAGGTGGCACTGTCCCTATCCTCCTCGAAGAAAGCGACAGCCTCATCCACAGACATATTCAATATGTCATATATATTCTTTCCGCGGTATTTGACCTCCAGAATCTCGGATTTGAAGCGCATACCCTTACACACCTCACACTGCAACTCCACGTCGGCCATAAACTGCATACTCACCTTGATAACACCCTCGCCCTCACACTCCTCGCAACGGCCACCAGGCATATTAAACGAGAAGGCCGTAGGCTGGATGCCCGTGTGTTTGGCGTATGGCTGGTCGGCAAAGAGTTTACGTATCTCGTCGTAGGCCTTGATATAGGTCACTGGGTTGGAGCGTGTAGATTTGCCGATAGGCGACTGAGAGACCATCTCCACACCGTGCAATAGACGCTTATCGACATCCAAGCCATCGTGGTCACCAGGAATAAGCGTAGTCTCCGAGAGGCAACGTCTAAGGGCTGGGTACAACACATCGTCGGCTAACGACGACTTACCCGAGCCAGAGACTCCCGTAATGCAGGTTAGCACACCCATCGGAATTTCAACATCTATATTTTTGAGGTTGTGGTGTCTAACGCCTCGCAAACGCACCACTCCAGCCGAGGCCCTACGGCGCTCAGGCACAGGGATACTACGTCGGCCCGTGAGGTAGTCGGCCGTGAGCGAATTCTCTGCCGACTCAATCTCCGAGGCAGGGCCACTAAAGACCACCTCGCCACCATTAACACCCGCCTCAGGCCCCATATCCACAATCCAGTCTGCCGCACGCATAACCTCCTCCTCGTGTTCTACGACGATGACCGTATTATCCAAGTCTCGCAACTGCTTGAGTACTCCGATAAGGCGGTTCGTATCGCGCGGATGAAGTCCGATGCTCGGCTCATCAAGGATATACATCGAGCCTACGAGGTTGCTACCCAACGACGTTGATAGGTTAATGCGCTGGGACTCTCCTCCCGAAAGGGTTGCCGAGAGTCGGTCGAGGGTGAGATAGTGCAAACCCACATCCATCAAGTAGCCGAGGCGATTGCGAATCTCGGTAAGCACACGCTCCGCAGTCTTTGCATCGTACTCGTCGAGGGTAAGGTTGTCGAAGAAGGCGACAAGTTCGCCAATAGTCATAGAGACCAACTCAGCGATATTCTTACCTCCTACCTTGACATATAGCACCTCCTTGCGTAGGCGAGCGCCACGACACTCAGGGCAAAGGGTCTTGCCCATATATCTCGATTTGAGAACTCTATATTGAACCTTATGTCGCTGAGTATCAACGTAAGCAAAGAAGTCGTCGATACCTCCGAAATAGTCGTTACCGTGCCATAACAACTCCCTATCCTCTTCGCTCAGAGCATAATAGGGCGTATGTATCGGAAAACCAAATTTCGAGGAGTTAAGTATGAGGTCATTCTTCCAGCGACTCATCGTAGCGCCATTCCAGCACGCCACAGCACCATTATAGACACTCTTCGACTTGTCGGGAATCACCAAATCCTCGTCAATACCCGTAACCTTGCCATAGCCCTCACATACGGGGCAGGCGCCAAGCGGATTATTGAACGAGAAGAGATGTTCGGTGGGGCGCTCATAGTTGATACCATCCTCGTCGTAGTGCGACGAAAAACTCTCCACCTTATCGCTGATGACGTGAACAACGCCTGAGCCATAGCCCATAGCACGAGCCACCGAGTCGGTAAGGCGCGAAATGGTGTCGGCCTCGTGGCGCACGACAACTCGATCCACCACAATCATAATATCCTCAAGCGCCATATCGTCGCTGACCAAAGGCATAAACTGCTCCAGTAGCATAACTTCGCCCTTGTAGCGCACCCTATTCACACCATCGCCCATAAGCGTAAGCATACGCTCAATGATGCCCTCGGATTGCTTGAGCAAGAGGGGGGCTGCGATAACGAGGCGCGTATCGTCGGCCTTAAGCATTATATGGTCTACGACATCATCGACCTCATAGCAACGTATCTCAAGTCCCGTAACTGGCGAGTAGGTCTTTCCCACACGCGCAAAGAGGAGTTTGAGGTAGTCGTAAATCTCTGTTGTAGTACCCACCGTAGAGCGTGGGTTACGCGAAATAACCTTCTGCTCGATAGCGATAGCGGGGGCAACACCCTCAATCAAATCGACATCTGGTTTCTCCACACGACCCAAGAACTGGCGTGCATAGGCCGAGAGGCTCTCGACATAGCGTCGCTGGCCCTCAGCAAAGATGGTATCGAAGGCAAGGGTGGACTTTCCCGAGCCCGAAAGACCCGTGACAACAACAAACTTAGAGTGCGGAATCTCCACGTCCACACCCTTGAGGTTATGCACCCTCGCACCCTTTATCTTTATCTTGTTATCCAACCCTTCAACTCTTTACTCTAAAAATTACTCCTCGACGACCTCCACCGTAGCGCCCTCAACCTTCTCCAAGCGACCTATAAGTTGCTCGGAATCACCCTCACGGATGGTGAGGGTCATAGTGCAGAGGTTATCGAACTGCTGATCGACGATGCGCGGTTGCATATCCTTGACGATGCGCATAACATCGTTCATCGCCATATACGAGAACGACACATTGATACGCACATCTACCGTGCACTCAACAATCTCGCACTCCGACAATACCAAGGCCGTAGACTCCTTATAGGCAGCGATAAGACCTGGCACACCGAGTTTCGTACCTCCGAAGTAGCGCACAACGACCACCAAGCAGTTGGTGACCTCCTGCGAGAGCAACTGGCCAAGGATTGGCTTTCCCGCCGTAGAGGAGGGTTCACCATCGTCATTAGCCCTAAAATGCTCGCCCTGAGGACCCAAACGCCAAGCGTAGCAGTGGTGTGTAGCATCGAACCACCTCTTGCGCAACGCATCGAGATACTCCTTGATCTCCTCCTCGCTCTCGACGGGGTAGGCATAGACAAGGAACTTGCTACTTAGTTGGCGGTAGGTGGTCTCCGCAGCCCGCGCTATGGTCTTATAACTATCCTTCGACACAACGACAACTGCTTAAAAATTACTCGATTGAGGTAAATATTCTATTCCAACGGACTCCCGTACCTGCAGGATCTACCGAGAACCATATATACGAGGCCTTACCCACGATGTGGTCCTCTGGGACAAAGCCCCAGAAGCGAGAATCCAACGAGCCGTGGCGGTTGTCACCCATCATAAAGTAGTAGTCCCTCAAGAAGGTATATGTCGTAGCGAGTTGGCCATCGATGTAGATACCATCCTCCTTACGCTCCACCAGACGCTGCTCATAGACCTCGATACAGCGACCATACATCGCCATATTATCCTCCGTAAGTTCTATCACACCACCCGCCTTTGGCACCCAGATAGGGCCCATATCGTCAAGGGTCCAGAAGGGCTTGATACCCTCCTTATGTGGGATGAGCGCACTGCCATAGACCGCACCACCAATCTTATGCAGGCGGTAGCGTGTGGTATCGGCATAGACTCCCAACTCGTCATCCGTAACAGGCATCTCAAGGTACTCGCCCGTGAGGTTGTCGATACCCATCTTAAGGGGTCGAGAGGTGTAGTCGTTATAGTAGATATACTGACGCTTAGGCACATAGGCCTCCTCTACGCCATTGGTATAGACCGTGCCATTGATGATCTGGAGCGTATCGCCAGGCATAGCGACACAGCGCTTAATATAGTTCTCCTTCTTATCCATCGGGCGCACAGCGATAGTGTAGTCCTCAGCGAGTCGCTTGCGACGCTCGGCAACCGTAGCACCCAACTGCTTCTCACGCAGCAACTCATAGTAACTTGTTGCGGGCATCTCCATAACCACGGTATCTCCCTCAGGGAAGTTGAACACCACAACGTCGCCACGCTCAATCTGGCCAGTACCAGCCAAACGACGGTAAGAGCGCTCCCACACCGTGCTAAACGAAGGCTTAGTGTCGTTCATCGGCATAGTGTTATGCACAAAGGGGAACGACAGTGGGGTCATTGGCACACGTGGGCCATACGTAACCTTGTTCACAAGGATATAGTCTCCAGCCAAGAGCGTACTCTCCATAGAGCCTGTGGGGATAACATACATCTGAAACCAATAGGTCTGTATCAGCGTAGCCACCACCGTAGCAAAGACAATGGCATTTACCCAACCATAGACCCACTCATAGGCCTTGGTCATACTCTTTAGTTCGCTCCACAAGGCAATGGCCAAGCATACGACGAAGGTGATGATGAAGGGAAACTCCCATCTAAAGAGCAACATATTGGCGATACAGCCCACCACAACGGCAAAGACCAACGAACACCATACGGCCCACAACACACGCCACCAACCATAGCGCTCCGACATACGCTCGTGGAAGCGACGAATATTATGTCCTACGTAGATGTCGTAGATGAGTGGCAACGCCACAATTAAAGACCACCACGCTCCATACCACACAGCAAAGAGGCCAACGACAATGGCAACGGCCACCGCCTTGAACCAGTCGCTGCTAAAGAAGGCCCCTATCTTATTAAAAAACTCTTTCATAGCGTTTCTCAAAATTTTAGACTACAACAGGTTATCCATAGTATGCACACCCTGCTTATCGCTCAGATACTCACCCGCAATAACGGCTCCGAGAGCCAAGGCACGACGGTTCGTAATCGAGTGCTTCAACTGCAAAACATCGTCTGCCGAGGTGTAGGTAATGGTGTGGATACCAGGAACCATACCCTCTCTGAATGACTCAATCTCCAACATCGAGGCATCCGTAGCCTTGTCGTTCACCCAACTGCTCTTGCGGTCGAGATTCTCGATTATACCCTCAGCCAAGGTGATAGCCGTACCACTTGGCGCATCCTTCTTCCACATATGGTGGGTCTCCTCGACACGCACCTCATACTCCGAATAGGGATTCATCAACTCGGCCAAACGACGATTTATGCGAAACATAATGTTTACGCCAATCGAGAAGTTCGAAGCATAGAAGAGCGCACCACCCTTGCTCTGAGCCAACTCCTCCATCTCCTTGAGGCGAGACAACCAACCCGTAGTGCCACACACTACACGACCTCCTTCCTGCAACACCTTTGCCACATTATCAGCTGCCGTATCGGGGGTAGTAAACTCAAATGCTACATCCACCTTCGCTATATTCTCTGCGGTCAAATCCTCAACATTCGACTCATCAACAACCAACTCAACATTATGACCACGCTCCACAAGGATTCGCTCAATCTCGCGACCCATTTTACCGTGTCCTATAATTGCACATTTCATACTCCTATTTCATTTAGATAAATAACGCGGTAAAGATAGTAAAAATTTTGGAAAGGATGTAGCCACTCTCCCATATTTTGCATATCTTTGGACGTTCGTTTTATGCTATGAGAAGATATATACTTTACAACATATTGGCTTTAGCCACTTTAGTACTTTTTTCACTACCCCTCACCGCCCAGAGCAAGTTACCTAAGTCGGTGAGCGACTCAATATGCGTTGCCCTACGCCGCATCACCCTGGAGGAGGTGGCAGGTAGTTATATCAAGGTCGAGAGTGTTCGTCTGCGCCAGCGTGGCAAGAGCGACGTGGTGGAGGTGCGTACCTCAGCGGAGTTGGCCTACTACCCTATGCGCCCCAACAACATCGACAAACTCTACGATGCCGTGCGCAAGATGCTCCCCGAGAAGTACCGCAACCACACGATACTTATCTACTCCGACGGACAACTAATCGATAACCTCACTCCGCAATACTACCGCAAGAGCGAGGGCGATCGCAGTTTCACAAACGAGGTGACGACACCGCTTATCACCCGAGAGAGCGCCCTTTCGCAACCCACCAAGGGCCTAACAAACAGACATATAGCCCTCTGGCAGAGCCACGGTAGATACTTCAAGCAGACAGCGAATATGTGGAGTTGGCAACGTTCACGCCTCTGGGAGACGGTCGAGGATCTATACACTCAGGGCTATGTACTACCCTACCTCGTACCTATGCTGGAGCGTGCGGGTGCTTCGGTGCTTCTGCCCCGTGAGCGCAGTGTGCAACTCCAGGAGTTAATCATCGACAACGACAAGGGCATCGAGGAACACCCCTACAGCGAGCATAACGGAAAGCACCGCTGGGAGCGTGGCACAAAGGGCTTCGCACACCTCAACCACACCTACCCCACGGGCCACAACCCCTTCTTGGATGGCACTGTGCGTCAGACAAAGAGTGCAACCGAGGGCGACACACCCAGTTGGATATACTGGGGTGGCAAAATCGAGAAGAGTGGCATCTACAGCGTCTATGTGTCGTATGCCACCACCGACGAAAGTGTTAGCGATGCTCACTACGTCGTTCACGCCTCGGGAGGTGACCGCACCTTTAGGGTAAACCAAAGGATGGGAGGTGCAATGTGGGTCTGCTTAGGAGATTTCTTTTTCGAGGCTGGCAACCACTCTAAACTAATAAGCCTCAGCAACATATCGAGCCAAGAGGGTATCGTCACTGCGGATGCGGTAAAGATTGGTGGAGGTATGGGAAACATACGTCGTAGCGTAGACCCTTCGCTCAGGGTCGAGGGCGAGGAGTATGAGGAGACGACGAGCGGCTACCCCCGTTTCACCGAGGGCGCACGCTACTGGTTGCAGTGGTCGGGATTCGACACGAATGTCTATTCGGCAAAGGATAATCTCGACGACTACAAGGAGGATTATATGTCGCGTGCCCACTGGGTAAATGCCCTTATGGGAGGTAGCAAACACCTCTGCGACGAGGAGGGTAAAAACATCCCCGTAGACCTCGCCTTTGCCTTCCATTCGGACGCTGGCGTTCGCCTCAACGACGACGTTATCGGAACACTCGGCATCTACTCCACAAAAGAGAATCACGGAGAGTTCGACGATGACATATCACGTCTCCGCTCACGCGACCTTACCGACCTGATAATGACGCAGATAGTCGATGACGTAAGGGCTAAATATGAGCCTCAGTGGGTACGTCGCGGAATGTGGAACAGAGCCTACTACGAGGCGCGAATACCTGCCTGCCCAACGATGCTTTTGGAGTTATTGTCACACCAGAATTTTGCAGATATGCGCTACGGTCTCGACCCTCAATTTAGGTTCGATATCAGCCGTGCGGTATATAAGGGAATGTTGCGCTACTTGTCGAGCCAGTATGATGTCGCATACGTCGTAGCACCACTCCCAATCAATAGTTTTGCCATCGACCTCAACGGCTCAACAGCAAGGCTTAGTTGGCAACCTACCGCCGACCCCTTGGAGCCTACAGCGACTGCGGACTACTACATTTTATATACGCGCGTGGGAGATTCGGGATTCGACTGCGGAAAGCGTATCGAGGGCACATCCACCACCATAGAACTACACGAGGGCAAGGAGTATAGTTTCCGTGTTACGGCAGTAAATAGCGGAGGTGAAAGTTTCGATTCCGAAACCCTAAGTGCTTGTTATTTAAAGCGTAGCAAGGGTACGGTGATGATAGTAAATGGCTTTGACCGCGTAGCAGCACCTATGAGTATGCAGGGCGACTCCATAGCGGGATTCTTCAACCGTTACGACAGTGGCGTGGCCTACATCGAGGATATATCGTTCATCGGCGAGCAGACTATTTTTGACCGCAAGTTATCTAAGTCCGAGAACGACAACTACGCCCTCGGCACATCCTACAACGACTACGAAACAGAGGTTATCGCAGGCAACACCTTCGACTACCCCAAGCTCCACGGCAAGGCGATAAAGGAGGCTGGATACTCTTTCACCTCAGCCTCGCACAAGGCTGTAGCAGAGGAGTATATATCCCTCACAAAGTACGACATTGTGGACCTTATCCTTGGCAAACAGCGCTCCACAGCGATAGGTCGTGGCACGTCGGGTTACCACTTCGAGGTACTCCCCGAAGAGTTGCAACAGCCTATAAAAGAGTACACCAAACAGGGAGGTGCGCTCCTACTCTCGGGAAGTTACATCTTTAGCGACCTCTGGCACTCGCCCACAGCAACAGATGGTGACAGAGCCTTTGCTCAAGAGACTCTACACGCCTCGTTTGGTGGAAATATGGCCTCACGTACAGGCGAGGTGACGATGCCTTCGACGAAGTTTTCGCGCAAGAAGTTAGAGATAACCTTCAACACCACACCTTCGTCGGAGATATACCCCGTGGAGTCTCCCGAAGTGGTACTCCCCGTAGGCAAGAGCGCCTATACCATACTGCGCTACGCCCACACGCAACAATCTGCTGGAGTGGCCTACGATGGTGCATACCGCAGCATCACCCTTGGCTTCCCCTTCGAGACTATCACCGACGGTAAAACGCGCGAGGAGTTGATGAAGCATATAATAAAGTATCTTTCAAACAAATAGAGTTACCGATGGGACTATCCAAACAGACTATTAAAAGTATCGTTATGCCCTTGGCAATGGTCGTGGGAGCGCTCCTATGCCGACCTTTAGGGGTGTTGGAAACCTTGACACACAACACACTCACACCGCTGCTCATCGCAGCGATGCTCTTCATCACCTTTTGTCGTGTGGAGTTGCGCTCGATGCGCCTTTCGAAGATACATATATGGATGCTCCTGGTGCAGTTCCTCGGCTCTATCCTTGTCTATTACATCACTGCCCCACTCTTGGGCGATGTAGTGGGTCAGGGTGCAATGATATGTGTGCTTGCACCGATTGCTATGGCTGCGGTAGTGATAGGCGGAATGCTCGGTGCTAATGTTGCTACTATGGTGACTTACAGCCTATTATGCAACATCGCAACTGCACTTATCGCGCCCTTCATACTCCACCATTTCGGAAATGGCGAGTGTACCTTTATGGATATCTTCTCGCGCGTCGTACCTACGTTGGTAGCCCCATTCGTCTTGGCACAACTACTGCGCTGGCTATGGCGCAAAGGGGCGGAATGGGTTACTGCCCACTCCTACCTATCGTTCTATCTTTGGCTTATATCGTTGGTATTGGTATTGGGACGCACCACAGCATTTATCCTCGACACAGAGGCAAGTCTCCTCATCGAGATAGAACTCGCCCTCGTAGCCCTACTTTTGTGCTTTGTGCAGTTCGCCATAGGCCGCTGGTTGGGTCGTATGGCTGGCGACGAGGCCGCAGGAGGTCAGTCCGTAGGACAGAAGAACACCATCCTTGCGGTGTGGATGTCGCTAAACTTCCTCGACCCAATAGTGTCGATTGCCCCTACGGCATATATCGTATGGCAAAACTTCGTAAATAGTTATCAACTATATAGTTACGACAAGAAACAGCGTCGCAAATAGTATAGTAATGATGCAAAAAGCGACGCTTTTTGCATCATTACCAACAGTATCTATATGCCTATCTAAACTCCTTGTCGTCACCCCATTCGAGCGTAAGTCTAAAGAAGTAGGACCACTCGCCAAACATATAATTATAACTCGACTCATTGCCCACATACAACTTATATGGGCCACCGCAGAGGTTGCCACGATTGTTCTTGACATCCACCACAACCTTATCATTATCCAACTCCTTGACTATGACGGTGTGGTCGGGGCTACTCTTCGATGCCCAATCCACCTTTCCTTTTTTAAGCGCCCATAAAGGCTTGTAGTAGGTAGTCGTACCTCCCATATCCCTTCCTGTGACCTCACACTCCTTAGATGAACCATCAACAAATTTCAACATCAGACTCCTTGCCATAACTATACGATTTTGAAGTTATCTTCTCTCTGTTCCCGATTATACTAAACAGGGGCATAACACCATCGTTACTCCCCCGTCGATTATATCTGCTGTGGCAAGGCCACTACTTATTGCGCTTATTCTGTTCGAGCGACTTGATACGAGCAATCTCGGCCTTGGCCTGCGCTATGGCACTCTTCTGCTGAGCCTCCACAGCCTTGGTATTTGCCTTAGCAGCAGCAATCTCCTGCTTTGTGCGAGTGACCTCCTGCTTATACTTATCAGCGGCATTATTATACCTCTGCTTCTCCTCCTTCAAGCGACGCTTCTGCTCCTCGACAGCCAAACGATAATACTCCTTCTTCATCTCGAACTCCTCTCTGGCCTGAACAAGGCGATCGTTGGCAGCAGAGGTGATGCGACGCTCGTTGCTACGAGCCTCGTTTATTTCGGTCTTAGACAACGCCACAGCATTGTCGTAGGCTATCTGTGCCTCGGCTAAACTCTTCTCGAACATCTGTGCCGAGAGTGTGGACATTGACATCATCGCCACAAGAATCAATACAAATCTCTTCATAACCTATTCATATTTAAATTAGTAGACCATAAAATTCATCTCCTCTGTGGTTTCACCACCCAAAGAGTCTTTACAAATATATAACTTTTTTCTAAATTTTGCAAAAAAAATGGCGACTCTCCACCAAAGGAAAGTCGCCATTATCAGCAAATTACTATGCGACGTGTTATCTCTTAAACTCAACAACCAATGCCGACATAGGCTCCACCGTAACGCGCTCCATAGAGAGAGTCTCGCCCGTAACGACATTGCGACCCTCGGTCAAACCACTGGTAATCTCTGCATAGCGAGTCCAAGGAATTTCGTGCGAGAGGTTGCTGTTGTTGATATAGACAAAGACCACCTCCTGGTCGTTATAGCGGAAGAAGCCATAGGTGTTGTCGCGGTTGATAAAGTGCAAGGTCTTTCCCGAGTGAATCACCTCCTTCGACTTACGCCAATTCATAAGCGCACGTGTGTAGTCGAACAACTCCTTAGCATCGCCCTCGTGCTGTGTCCTATCGAAGAGGTTTTGAGCATCACCCTCCCAGCCTCCGGGGAAGTCGATACGTAGGGTTGGGTGACCCTTAGAACGATCCGTAGAACGGAACATCAACTCGTCGCCATAGAGCATCTGTGGCATACCACGCAACGTAGCCAAGAGCGTATGCACAATCTTCATACGACGCACATCACCCTCGCATACATCACCAACACGGTCGGTATCGTGGTTGCCCGCCATAATCATCATATTCTGAAGGTCGTGGTAGACGAAGTCGTGCGACAATATGTCATAAACACGAGTCATACCCTGACCCCAGCCACAATCTCCCGACTCGGTCATAGCGCTACGGATAGCGTCGTGGAGTGGGAAGTCCATAATAGACTTAAGGTGCGAGTCGAAGCCATCCTTATTGGCATTTCCACCCTGCCAGTAGGCCAACTGTGGAATAGACGAAGTCCACACCTCACCTACAATATTGAGGTTAGGATACTCCTCCATAACGCTCTGACACCACTCGCTCATAGGACCCTTCTCGTTATAAGGGTAGGTATCTACGCGCAAGCCATCCAAGCCCGAGAACTCAATCCACCATACTATCCACTGCTTGAAGTAGTGGAGCAAGTATGGGTTATCAAGGTTCATATCTGCCATACTACGGTCGAACCAACCACTCTCCATCTGGTAGAGGTCGGCCTTAGAGGCATTGAAATCCATATTTGTTGAGAAGGTCCAGTTCGACTGAGTGTACTCATCCCACTGGTGGGTCCAATCCTCGAATGGCAAATCACCATACCACCAATGAGAGGTAGAACTATGGTTTGGCACAACATCCATAATCACCTTAAGATTGTGCTTATGGCACTCCTCGACATATCTCTTGAAGAGGTCGTTACTACCGAAACGTGGGTCGATACGGTAGTAGTCACTACACGAGTAGCCGTGGTACGACGCACCATTCTCATCATCCAGTAGCAGTGGTGTAGACCACACTGCCGTAGCACCCAAGTCTGCGATATAATCCAAATGGGCAATCATACCCTCAAGGTCGCCACCATGACGACGTCCAGGATTTGAGCGCAAGGCCCTCTCCTGAGTATCTGCCGTAGAATCATTCGATGGGTTGCCATTGGCAAAACGGTCGGGCATAATGAGGTAAACGAAGTCGGCATTCGTAAAACTTGCTCGCTCGCGAGAACCCTCCTTGCGCGAAGCAATCACGTAAGGAACATCATACGAGCGCTTACCCTCCTTAAAGCGCAAGGTGTACTCCATAGGGGTAGCATCCTGAGCCACAGCGACATCCACGAAGAGGTAGTTAGGGCTATCGGCCTTATGTATCTGCTTAACCTCGACACCCTGGCCCGCAGGTAGAATCTCTACGTCGTAATTAGAGACACCCTCGCCATTAATCATAAGTTGTAGAGGGGTCGTCATACCCACCCACCACGACAACGGCTCGACGTGGCTAACGACGAGTTTTGGCTGTGCCGCAACGGCTGTTGTCGCAACGGCAAGGAACATTATAAATGAAAAAACTCTCTTCATACTCTCTCTCTTTTATTTCACCAATATCTGATAGTGCCAAGGGGCGATATCACGCTCCACGTGCTCGTCGAGGACAACCCTCTCACCCGAGATAGCATCTCGGTACTTTCCTGCATAGATACCCGTGCGGAAGTCTGCGTGGATGGTATAAGGCGAGAGATTCACAATAGCCACAACACGGCTACCATCCACCTCGCGCACAAAGGTCATCATACAATCCTTGGCGTTGTTCTCAATCTCTATCACGTCGCCACCGCGCTCGCCACTATCCAAGGCTCGCTGGCTATGCTTAAGGTCGGCAAGTCGGCGATACAACTCCGTAGCGTAGCCCTCCTTATAGAGCTCTTCGGGGATAGGGTCGCGGTCGAAGAAGGCAAAGGAGTGGTCGTAGCCCACCTCCTGACCTGTGTAGATGAGTGGCATCGTCGAAGGCATCAAGAAGGTCATCGCCGTCATCACCTCAAGGGCGCGACCGAAGCGTGACTGCTCCGACCCGCTCCACGAATTTTCGTCGTGGTTAGAGGTGAAACTTAGGCGCATAGCCTCACGGGGGTAGCGCTGGCGCTCAGCGTGCATAGCATTGCGCATATCCCACACCCTACGTGCGCCCTTAGCGATGTCGCACATAATATGGTGGATATTCCACTGATAACTCATATTGAAAGCCCCCTCGAAGAGATTATCCTCTTCGGCCTCAGCCAACATAAAGATATCGGACTTGATGGCGTGGAGTTCTGCCGAAGCCTCCTGCCAGAACTCTATTGGCACGAGCATAGCCATATCGCAACGGAAACCGTCGATACCGAACTGCTCGACCCAATAGCGCATAGCATCGATTTGGCCACGCCAAACCTCCCTGTTAGCATAGTTCAACTTTGCCGTGTCGGACCAGTCCCAAGGCACCTTAGCCCTACCCTCCGAGTCGCGTTCATACCAATCCACGGGGCGCTCGCTAATCCAGCGGGCATCGCGGGCTGTATGGTTAGCCACCCAGTCGAACAGAATCTTTATGCCGAGGGCGTGAGCCTTAGTGATGAAGTCACGAAGGTCGGCCTCAGAACCAAACTCAGGATTTACCCCCTTATAGTCGCGAATGGAGTAGTAGGAGCCGAGACTACCCTTGCGATCCTCCTCACCAATAGGATAGATGGGCATCAGCCAAATGGCATCGACACCTATGGAGCGCAAGAAGGGGAGGCGCTCACTCGCAGCACGAAAAGTACCCTCCGTGGTGAACTGTCGTATGTTCATCTCGTAGAGTACCGCAGAGTAACTCCACTCAGGATTTTTATACATCATACGTGGTGAAATTCTATATCTTTGCAACGCACAAGGCGTTGGCAATTAACTAAGACGTGTATAAGAGGAAGAGCATACCTCCTTTTATACGAAGTCCCTCTACCCCCTATACACGTCGATTATTTAGACGCTTGGACTATCGCGCCATAAGCATATATGCCCAAGGCTCGAGTTCTACTACGTCACCAGCCTTATAAGTCATCACCTTACCGCAGAGGCAGTTGTACTCACCAGCCTCAGCCTCGGTCAAAGTGAGGCTCTGTGGCTCAGCCGAGAAGTTGAAGAAGCAAAGCACCTTATTCTCCTCGTTCTCACGAGCGAAAGCCAAAACTGACTCAGGAGCGCCCTCGACATATACCATAGGTGCCACGTTTGCACCAGCAGCCAAAGCAGAGTTGTTGTGACGGAAGGCGATGAGGCCCTTGTAGAAGTCGCGATACTCCTTACCGTACTCCAAATCAACCAACTCAACTACAGAGTCCTTCTCGAAGAACTCCAAACGACGGTTGAGACCAATCTCCTGACCAGTGTAGAGGAGTGGCTGGCTCTTTGGCAACACGAAAGTAAGTGCTGCAAAGGTCTTGTGTGCATCGCCCATACGCTCGAACTCGGTACCTGCCCAAGAGTTCTCATCGTGGTTAGAGGTAAACATAAGACGCATAGCAGGTGCTGGATACTTAACGTCGTCACGCTCGAGGTACTCCTTCAAGTCGGCAACACTCTTAGCATCTGTCTTGATGGTGCCATCACCAGCAACATTCTTAGTCTCGCTACCGCCCTTAGCCATAGCGTTGAAGATGTGATGCAACTCCCAAGCGTATGTAGCCTCGAAGCCGCTCTCGTGCAACCACTGCTCCTCACCCTCAGCCAAGAGGTAAACATCAGGATTGATTGCGCGAACCTCCTCCCAGGCTCTCTTCCAGAAGTCACCAGGAACATTCATAGCAACGTCGCAACGGTAGCCATCGAGACCCAACTCTACCCAGAACTTAAGAGCGTCAATCATAGCGTTGCGCATATCCTCGTTCTTGTAGTTAAGTTTTGCGATATCGGTCCAGTCGTACTCTACGATAGGCAAACCTGTAGCCTCGTCCATAACATACCAGTCGGTCTTACCCTCTTTCCACCAATTAGCATCGCGTGAAGTGTGGTTAGCAACCCAGTCGAGAATAACCTTAAGGCCGAGGTCGTGAGCAGTAGCGAGGAAACTCTTGAAGTCCTCCATAGTACCGAACTCAGGGTTCACAGCCTTATAGTCGATGATTGAGTAGTATGAGCCGAGGGTACCCTTACGGCCATCGATACCGATAGGACTGATTGGCATAAGCCATACGATATCTACACCCATCTCCTTCAACTCTGGCAAGTACTTCTCCGCAGCAGCGAAGGTACCCTCCTCAGTTGCCTGACGGATATTGAGCTCATAAACTACCGAGTTGAACTTGTCGAACTCACGTGCTGTCTCCTGCGTCTTACAGTTGCAGCAGCCCACGAATGTCGCAATGGCAGCGACGAACAATAAAAACTTCTTCATACTATTTTAAATTTAAGATTAATTATTCAAAATTACATAGCCGTATGCAGGTACTGCAACCTCCAAGGTGCGACCCTCAACAACCGAAGCATTACCACCCTCAGTAGCGATAGCGACCTCGACCTCCTGGCACTCAACGAACTCAGGCAAAGTAACCTGAATTGCCTTGTTCTGACCACGCACGTTAAGAGCAACAACTGCCCAGTCACCCATATAGTGGCGCAAGAATACCCAAGCCTCATCATCAACATAGAGAGTACGCAAATCGCCATACATCAAAGGCATAGAGCCACGGCGATACTTCAACAACGCCTGAGTAGAGGCATACTCCTTCTGCTGGTAGTCGTTGTAACCCTCGAAGGTCATCATATCGCGGTTATCTGGGTCGTTAGCTCCAGGAACACCATACTCATCGCCCTGATAGATACAAGGAACACCTGGCACGGTGCTAATAACAGCCTTCAACAACTGCAAGCCTGCGTGGCCCTTATCCATATCGCCAACAACGACCTCACGATTCCAGCCCTCAGCCTTATCGTCGATACCCCACAAAGGCATATCGCCACCAGCCAACGAGATGAAGCGTGGTTTGTCGTGGTTGCCTGTGATGTTACCCATAGTGTGGTGTGAGCCATAAGCGGCCTCAGACTCCTCCACCGTAGCAGCGATGGTGCGCATTGAGCGGTTCTCATCGACGATGACATCACGAGAGTTGTGGTAGAGGTTGAAGTCGAACTGCGAGTCGATCATACCTGTCTTAACGTATGAGCCAATAAGTTCTACCGAACCATAGGTCTCACCAATCTGCCACATCTGGCGATCTGGCATCGACGACTTCATCTTATGGGTAAGCATACGCCAGTAGTTCAAAGGAATATGCTTGCACGCATCGTGGCGGTAGCCATCGAAGTCGAAGTTACGTACCCAATGTAAAGCCGAGTCGGTCATAGGCTCACATACCTCCTCACGCTCAAGATCCAAGGTAGGGATATGCTTGTCGAACCAAGTGGTGAGGCGCTGCTCATCCCACAAAGCGATATTCTCGCGACCATCAGGCAGGATAAGATCAGTAGTCCAATCGGGATGCTCCTGCAATACTGGAGAGTTGATATGCAAGTGGTTAGCCACGTAGTCGAGAATCACGTTCATCTGGTTGCCGTGAGCCTTATCGAGCATCTCACGCAACTCCTCCTCAGTACCGAAACGCTTATCAACCACAGTGCTATAGATAGGCCAGTAGCCGTGGTAGCCCGAGAACTTAGTGTCGGGATTCACATTTTGACCCCACGCATCGTAAGGGTTCTGCGTGATAGGCGAAATCCAGATGGTGGTAACACCCAAATCGGCGAAGAAGCCATCCTCGATTTTTGCGGTGATACCTGCAAGGTCACCACCCTGATAGTCCACCTTATCCAATACCTCTGGAGAGTTAATCTTCCAGTCGTTGGCGCTATTGCCATTGTTGAAACGGTCAATCATCAACGAGTACAAAATCTGTGACTGGCTATCCTGACGGCGGATATCCTCAGAATCGGTGACAATCTCGCCACGCTCCAATGGGAGCAACACGTCGTTGAAACGGCCACTCTCAGAGGCTGCAAAGATGCGAACTACAGAGCGTGAGAACTCCTCAGCGCACTCAGGGATAGCTACACGGATAGTGTTGCCATCGACCTCAACCTCGTCGATAACATTGTTCTGCCACAAAGCGACAGCCTCAACCACTGGCTTAGTAGCCACAACGGTAATGCGGTCGTCGTCGCCAACAACCGAAGACATATAGCTACCCTCGGTGTCGCGCTTGCCGCCCAAAACTACCACTGAGAGAGCCTCCTCGCCGTGCCATACGTCGATGGTAGATACAAGCACCTCGGCCTCGGTAGCGAGGTCGAACGTAGACCAATCCTCTGAAGTGTTAGTAAGCGTGATACGCTCGTCAGAGGTAGTTACGTTGTCGGCACCCACCCACTGAGGATAGTAGTCTGTGGTGTAGTGCGAAGTAGTGCCAGCGGTAACTGTCATAGGCACAACTGCCGAGTTGTTACCCAAGGCGAAGGTACCCTCCTTTGGGGCACCACACGTGCAGCACGCAGTCATCATAGCCGCGAGGGCGATGCACGCAAGAGTAAAGAGTGACTTTAGTCTCATAATGTTTGTGTATTAGTTGTTTTTGGGGGTCGGGAGGCCGATCAAAGCCACCCGACCAAGGTCGTTAGCACTTAAGGCTAACATATTAATACTACCGCGCGCACGCATACGCGCGGTAGCAAACGTAGATTTAACTACTTAGCGATAAGCTTCATCTTAGCTACATTATCAACGATGGTGAAGTAAACATCGTAAGTTCCTGTAGTCTCAACCAACATATCCTTACCGTTGAAGGCAAGCTCATACACCTCGCCTACCTTAGCGTTCTGGCCATCCTCTGCGTGACCGTAGCTGATAGCCCAAGCACCATCAGCACGAATCTTGAACTTCTTGCCAGCCTCCAAAGCCAAGTCCTTAGCTACAACCCAGCCATCCTCAGCTGTCATTGCACTATCACCCCAGCCATTGTGTTCGCCAGCAACGCCCCATGTGTGCTCACCAAGAACGATAGACTTGCTCTCGCCATCCATAGTGTATGACAAGTCGGCATTCACTACGAAGTGGTGATCCTTATCCAAGACAACACCATTGATGTCGGCAGTCTGTGCAGTACCATTGTTGAAGATTACATTGATAGTCTTGCCAACAGCCTCTGCTGGTGCAGTCCATACATACTTGCCATCCTCCAATGTAAGAGCCTGGCCTGGCCAATTACCACCAGAGTAGTTAGCATCGCTATCCCAAGCCCAGATATTACAGTTCTCCCAACCAGGAGCTGTTACATCGACTGTAAGTTTAATCTCTGATGGGGTTGGAGCCTCGCCATCGATAGTGTATGACAAGTCGGCGTTCAAAACGAATGTGTGATCCTTGTCCATTACTACGCCAGTGATATCAGCAGTCTGGCTAGTACCATTATTGAAGATTACGCTAATAGTCTTGCCTGTAACCTCTGCTGGTGCAGTCCATACATACTTGCCATCCTCCAATGTAAGAGCCTGGCCTGGCCAGTTACCACCAGAGTAGTTAGCAGCGCTATCCCAAGCCCAGATATTACAGTTCTCCCAACCTGTAGCAGTTACATCAACATACAACTTATAGCTCTTCAAGGTAATATCGCTTGGAACCTGACCCTCGGTCATAACCCATACCTTCTCCTCTGCGAGGCTAAAGTAAATATCATATGTACCATCAGCAGGCACCATCATATTGCATGAACCACCGCTGGTGATTACTGCGAAACCTACGTTGAGCTCTACAACACCCGCAGTCTCCAAACCGTAGTTCTTAGCATCGTTCCACTCGTCGTTGAAACGAATCTTAAACTCATCAGTAGTAGTCAAAGCAACAGCACGACGAACGTAGAGGTCAGCACCAACCTCGTCCATATAGAAGTCAGGCTTCTCACCCCAACCAGTGATTGTACCTACAAGGCCCCAACGGTTAGGCTCCTTCTCTGCTGGAGTCTCTGGATTCTCAGGAGTCTCAGGAGTCTCAGGGGTCTGACCACCTACTGGCTCTGTCTGGCCATACATATCTGCGTTCAACTCATACTTCATCTCTGCAGAGTTAGACAAGTAGAGGTAAACACGATAGTTACCAGCCTCAGCGCAATTGAGGTTATCACCCTCCTCACCGAAGGCACCACCGCCCCAGTTCTTAGTCCAAGAACCATCAGTACGGAACTTAAACTCACCTGAGAAGTTCTCGATATCAACCCAGAAGCGACGCTTAGCAGCATTGAACTCCATCACCTTATCCTGACCATCAGCCCAGTTAGTGAATGCGCCAACAACACCAACCTGGTCGAATGAGTAGTTGTGCTTCAACTCGCCTGAGTTAGTATCCATTGAGAAGTGGTAGAAACGCTTAGCGGTGTAAGCAGTGATGTTACCGCCACCACTTGAGAGCAATGTAAGGCTTGCAGCCTCTGGATCTACAGTGTCGCCATCCTGGCCCCACTCGCCATTGTTCCAACCATTGCCATCACCATCCTCATCAGGATTAGTAAACTTCCACTGACGAGCAGTGTCGTTAGAAGCACCGAAGTCAGCAATACCCTCATAGACACCTTTGCCCTCGAAGTCGTAAAGAACCTCGAAGCGTGTGAAACCACCAAGTGGATCCCAACCCTGGTAAGAACCTGGCATTGAAATCATAGGATAAACCTTCTCAGCAGATGTAGGAGTGATGCTTACAGTAAATGCGTTAGACTCCACGCGCTGGTTACCTACCGCAGCAACGATATAGAGTTCTACGTCGGCTGCAATCTCAGGAACAAGACCCAAACCGCCATCCTTAACAGCAAGAGCCATAGCAGAGTTGATAGCCTCATAAGTAACCTCCATTGTCAAGTCACCAGTAGAGCTGATAAGAACCTCGTTACCTGCATTTCTGGCTGCCAAAGAGTAGCTTACAACTACCTGAGCGCCAAAATCGGCCTTACTCCACGCGAAAGAAACCTTCTCGCCCATATTCTTTGAGGTGATAACAATCTCCTCGAAGCCCAAATCCTCAAGAACAGGTGCTGTCACCTGATCCAAAGGCAATATCTGGACCTGCTCCAAATCGGTGGTACAAGCTGCTGAGAGCGATACCACAGCGATAAGAGACATTATATACTTTAAAAATTTCATAAACTTTCTGTCTTTAAAATTCTACATTTACACCTCTATTAATAGCCTACAGGGTTGTTCAAACCTGGGTTAGCCTTAATCTGTGATGCTGGGATAGCAAAGAGCTTCTTATAGTCAGCGAATGCCTGACCAAGAACTGCCTCTTCGCCGCCCTTGAATGGCCACAAGTACTCAGCAGATGTGAACAAGCCATAGCGGATAAGGTCGGTACGACGGTGACCCTCCCACAAGAGCTCACGTGCGCGCTCAGCAACGAACCAGTCACGAGCCTCGTTGTCCCAAGAGCCCAACTTATCGAAGCCATAGTCTACACCTGCACGCTCTGCCAACTGAGCCATATACTGCTGTGCAGGAGCACCGCTACCCAAACGCAAGCAAGCCTCAGCATAGATCAAGTAGATCTCACCCAAACGAATCATTGGGAAGTCGATGTTAGTAGACTTATCAGGGTTCTGAGTACGAAGCCAGTACTCACGACCATCCTCTGTAGATGGGATGTTGTTGTACTTGTAGCAACCCCAACCATCATAGAAGGTGTTAGTAAGTGTTGTAAATGTACCACCAGAACGCTTCTCAGTAGTGAAGATGTTAGCACCACGCTTATCTGCGATAGTGTAAGTACCATTAGCCCAATCTACGTCTGTTGGGTTATAGAACTTATTGATGAACTGCTCGTGGATATGCAAACCATTCCAACCGTTACCAGTACCGATACGCGAAATCTTAACCTTCAATGGGTTACCTTTGTCGTCCTTCTGAACCTCGCCATCTTTAACCCAATCCTCGTCAGTTTCAGTCTCCTTATCCTCAGCACCGATAGCAGCGCAAGTGAGGTAGGTACCACCACCCCAAGACTGTGCCTTATCCTGATCGTAAGAGACAGCATACAAGAACTCGTTGTAAGCATCAGCGTTCTCGCCGTTGTCGCCACGGAACAAGTGCTCGTAGTTAGAGCAGAGTGAGTAGCCCAAACCGAAGATACGCTCGCAAGTAGACTTAGCCTTATCGTAAGCAGCCTCACCGCTATAAACCTCTGCATTGAGGTATACACGTGCCAAAAGACCAAGAACAGAGCCCTTGTCAGCACGTGGACGGTTAGACTTAGCAACTGGCATTGCAGAGGCATCTGCAGCCAAATCCTCCAACTCGCTTACTACGAAGTT
This sequence comes from Alistipes sp., assembly GCA_017555905.1. Taxonomy (GTDB): domain Bacteria; phylum Bacteroidota; class Bacteroidia; order Bacteroidales; family Rikenellaceae; genus Alistipes. Next base: position 46,146 of record JAFZFP010000008.1, read on the forward strand.
ATAGATGCTCTTGCTTGATGCCTGCGTTGGAGCCTCAGCACCAAATGGAGAGTCCTCTGTAGTGAAAGGAACAGCACCGAAGATATCCATAGCCATCCAGTAGAAGTAAGCGCGCAAGAAACGAGCCTCAGCACGGAAACCATCGATCTTAGCAGCAAGCGCAGCGTCTACACCACGGTCGGACAACTTCTCAGGAGCAGTCTGACGCAAATACTCGTTTACATAAGAGATACCCTGCAAGGTACGAACAAAGACACCATAGACCATATCGTTCTCGGCATCTGTCCAAGTGTTAGAGTTGATAGCCATAGCCCAAGTATCACCCCAAGCACACTTACAAGCGTCGGTAGATACCTCGTTACAAGTCCAGAAACAACGAATCAACTCAGATGCACCACCATCACTTACCAACAAGTCGGTGGTGTCGTTAGAAGTAAAGTTAAAGTAAAGCTTAGCAAGGCCCTGTACATAAGCCTGCTCGCTTGTGCCGTATGCGGTCTCCGACGTAGTATCCCAATCGTTCATCGGAAGTGTCTCAAGATCGTTGATACACGAAGTGAGAGTAAACAACGCACCAGCTATTGCAGCAACAATATATTTTGCTTTCATTGTCGTCATTGTTTAATTGATTAGAAATTAAGATTTACTCGGAGTGAGTAGATACGTGGACGTGGCCAGATTGTGCCATCGATACCAGTTACGCCTGAAACCTCAGGATCTACACCACTATACTTGGTGATAACGAATACGTTCTGAACACCTGCTGCTACGCGAATGTTAAGATCGGTATTGCCAACCTTCTCGAAGGTGTAACCAAGGTTGATATCATCCATACGGAAGAATGAAGCATCCTCAAGGTAGAGATCAGAGTAATCCTGCTCAGAGATACCTGTTGCGGTCCAACCTGTACGAAGAACTGTAGTAGCGAAGTTAGACAAACCACCACGAGTATCGAATGCTGAAGATGCGTGAGCCGCGAAGTAACTATTGAATGCGTAGTTACCTACAGAACCGTGGCCGTTGAAGCCGAAGTCCCAATTCTTGTAACTGAGTTTGAGGTTCAAACCGTAGAAGAAGTCTGGGGCTGGGCTCTTACCAGTGTTGTAACGGTCACCCTGGTCGAGTTGGCCATTCTTGTTGCGATCAACGAATGCGTTCTGGATTGGGTTGCCATCAGCATCGTAAACCTGCTGGAAGGTGTAGAATGTGTAAGGAGCAGAGCCTACAGTATGCATCTGAAGGTCCGCACCACCTGTACGACCTGTACCTGGTGAACTTGTGTAGATAGCGTAGTTAGGATCGTTGATATTGTTCAACTTTGTGAAGTAAGTATCCTGGAAAGTACCGTTGAAGCCAATACGCAAACTCCAATCTGCTGTACGGATAGGATTAACGTCTACAGAGAACTCAACACCCTCGTTACGCATAGAACCTACGTTAGTCATAAGGTTGGTACCGAAGTTAGCACCCATAGGAGTAGTAACCCAGTTGAGGAGATCCTTAGTGTCGCGACGATAAACATCAACACTTGCATTTACCAAACCATCCCAAAGACCGAAGTCTACACCAACATTATAAGTAGTAGTAGTCTCCCACTTGATGTTAGGGTTGTAAGCCTTTGGAGAGAGCAAGTGGCTATAGCCTGCATCACCCATGTTTGCCATGTGGCTCATATCGTTTGAAGATACAGAGTAGCGAGCGAGGTACTGGTAGTTACCAATCTCCTGCTGACCTGTCTGACCATAACCCAAACGAACCTTCAATGTAGAAACTACATCAACATCCTTCAAGAATGACTCATTCTTAGCATTCCAAGCAAACGCTGCTGATGGGAAGTAACCCCAGCGGTTATCCTTAGAGAACTTTGAAGAACCATCGGCACGAAGAGTGAATGTGAACAAGTAGCGTGAGTCGTAAGAGTAGTTGATACGACCGTAGAATGATACGAGGAAACTCTCCTCCTGGCTCAAAGCACCAGTACTCTTCTCATACTGCTGGAGAGTCTCGTTGTAGTAAGTTACGCTGCGGTCTGCACCGTAGAAGTGCTGCCAAGAGTAACCCAACATAGCGTCGAGATTGTGCTTGCCCCAAGTCTCGTTGTAGTTACCGTAGAAGTCGAGTACCTGGTTGCGACGAAGCCAATTCTTCTTGGTGTGCATACCCCAACCCTTAGCATCGCCATCCTTCCAAGCCTGGATAGAGCCTGGACGAACACCGTCATACTCGTAAGTCTTTGACCAGTCCAAACCGAGGTTAAGGTTGAAGCGCAAAGCCTCCAAGCCGTGTACCTTGTAGTCCAAAGCGAGGTTGCCCAAAGTACGCCAAGTCTCAGCATACTTCTCCTTGTCGTAAAGCATAGAGAGTGGGTTCTCTGCTGCAAGACCAAGTGGAGAGAAGGCCTGACCACGGCCAGTACCTACGTTGTAGTAACCGTTAGTGGTGCTTGTATCGATAGTACCATCCTCGTTGTACCAGTATGGATCAACAGTTGGGTTGTAGAACGCTGCTGTACCAACAACGCCACCATCTGCATAGTTCTGGTGAGTGTAAACACCCTTAGCGTTGAGTGCTACGGTGAGGTGCTCCTTGAAGAACTTTGGAGAGAGGCTAACGTCGAGAGTAGCACGGTCGAAGTTAGATGTCTGCAAAGTACCCTGCTGGCCTGTGTAACCCAAAGATGCACGGTATGGCAAGATGTTCTCGTAGTTGCCATAAACGCTTGCATTGTGGTCGTGAGAGAGACCAGTGCGGAAGATGAGGCTCTGCCAATCGGTGTTTGCATCGCCCATATACTTAGTAGCATCAGCCAAAGAAGCAGTACCAGCGAAGGTAGTAGTAATGTAGTCACGGAACTGCTCAGGGCTCATAACTGGCATTGTGTCAGAGTTAGTTGATACGCTGAAAGAACCGTTGTACGATACATTAACCTTGTTACCCTTACCCTTCTTAGTGGTGATGATGATGACACCGTTAGATGCACGTGAACCGTAGATAGCGGCTGCAGAAGCATCCTTCAATACGGTGAACGACTCGATATCGTTAGGGTTTACCAATGACAATGGGTTAGACATACCTGAACCAGCATCGCTTGCTACAGGCACGCCGTCAATAACGATAAGTGGATCGTTAGATGCGTTCAAAGATGCAGCACCACGGATACGGATAGTAGAGCCTGAGTTAGGACCACCATCACCAGGGATAATCTGCAAACCTGGAACCTTACCCTGCATCATATCCTGTGTAGATACGACAGCACCACGGTTAAGCTCCTCAGCCTTGATGGCTACAACAGAACCTGTGAGGTCATCCTTCTTTACCGTACCATAACCGATGACAACAACGTCATCAATCATAGCAGAGTCGTCCTCGAGGACTACGTACTGCAACTCGGTAGATGATGCAGCAAGACTCTTTGTTACATAGCCGATAAAGCTAATCTGCACGATAGACTGCTCGCCCTGTACATAGAGTACGAACTGTCCATTAACGTCGGTGGTGATACCGTTTGTCGTGCCCTGCTCTACTACAGAGGCTCCGATAACCGGCGTTCCGGTAGAATCAACTACCACACCTTTAACCTCGTATTTACCCGATTGAGCAAACACTTGGGCGGGAATTGCCATCGCTAAGAGGGCCAAACCCAAACACATAGTTAAGAATTTTCTCATAGTGTTTTAGTGTTAGTTAATAAAGTTAATTGATTAATTGAATTGATTGTATATCGATTTTCGATTTTCAACACAATACCCTACTCGCGCTTAGTAGAGATGCCGAATACTGCAACAGCACCAAACAACAAGGCAACACCCGCTACCACAAGCATAGCGATCTGGCCAGTCTGAACACCATTGACAACCTCGCCACCTACAACGCCAAGGATGAGACCTCCGACCAACGATGCAACAATCTGAGGCAAACAGATGGTGCAGTTGAATAGACCGAGGTATGAGCCCATAGCCTTACCCGAGAGCGAGTTGGTGAGCAACGCGAATGGCATAGCAAGCATCGCTGCCCAAGCACAACCGATGAGCAAGAACGATACGAAGAGCATATACTGGTCGTGGATGAAGTAGGTAGAGATGAAACCGATGGCACCAAGCACCAAACTTGAAGCATAGGCCATCTTAACACGCTTGAACATTGGCAACACCATAGCCCAGAGGATTGAGCCTACGGCCTGAACAGCGAACAACACGCCAGTCCAGTCACCCGCAGCCTGATACTCTGCCGAAGAGGTGTTGATAGTATTCCAAATAGAGATGTTCTCAGCGATACCTCCAGTGGTATAGGTCCACATAAAGAGGAACGCAAACCACGAGAAGAACTGAACAAGACCAATCTGCCAGAATGCCTTAGGCGCCTTAACCAAGAGGGTCAAGAGGTTCTCCTTAGGCTCAGACTCGCTCTCAGTCTTGATATTGTTGTACTTTGCGTACTCCTCAGGATTCCACTCCTTAACCTTTGCACCTGTGTAGAGAACACAGAGGATAAGGATGATGGCACCAGCGTAGAACGACCAAGTCACCGAGTCTGGCACAACGCCCTCTGGTGCTACGCTCTGAACGCCAATCCAAGTGAAGAAGTATGGGAAGAGGAAGCCAATCAACGAGCCAGCGTTACACAAGAGGCTCTGGATTGAGTAGGCCTTAGTCTTCTGCTCCTCATTAACCATATCGCCAACCATCATCTTGAATGGCTGCATCGCCATATTGATTGATGTGTCGAGCAACATCAACATAATAGCACCGAAGGCCAACGCTGCCTTTACGGTCATATGGAAACTACCCGCATTTGGCAACAACGCCATTACGACGATTGCCACGAGGGCTCCAACATAGAGATAGGGCTTACGACGGCCCCACTTACACCAAGTCTTGTCGCTCATCGCTCCCACGATAGGCTGAACGATCATACCCATCAATGGAGGCAAGACCCAGAAGAAACTCAACGTGTGGGGATCAGCACCCAACGTCGCGAAGATACGGCTGATGTTAGCACTCTGCAACGCATAAGCGATCTGCACGCCGAAGAATCCAAAACTGAGATTCCACATCTGCCAGAATGAAAGTGTAGGTTTTTGCATAAAAATTTATTTTGTTTGTAGTTTGTTCGTTTCCCCGAGGCGGAGAGGTATATTAAAATATTTTAATATCTCCACACTCTCTACACTACAAATTTTAAAAAAATTAGCGAGACTTCCAAATAAAAGCAACCAAATTGAACGATTATCGAGATGAATTGCAGAATGTGGCTACCGAACGGTAATTTCCGCCCTTTACAATAAAGGTTGTGTTATTAGCCTAACACTCCATTGCAGGGTTATATAGTCCCCTTTGACTATGTCAATAGACTCTCATCTGCGAAGAAAATATGCACACTTTTTTAGTCTTTTTCACAACCTCCCAATAGCCAAAACAGGTGGATAAACACCCAATTTACAACCCCATTCACACCACCTTATCCCCCGACTTAGCGAGCCAAGTAGAGAGCAACTATCAGCGGATAAAATTTTGGAATTATAGTTTTTATTTTTAATTTTGCAAAATATGACCACCCGAAGAAACATACAAGATTTTGCCATAATTATGCTATTTGCGGCACTCCATTTCGTGACTGCCGTGATTAGCCGTGCCTTCGACTACTACGACGATATCCCTCTCACGGTGCTGACGATAACGATGGTGATATTGATTTCGATGCGCAACAATGCACGTGTGGAGTTGATGGCAATTCTAACTCTTGCAACCACACTAACTGGATTTGTGATAGGCACTTGGTTACGCGAGCCAATGACCCTTTTGGTACATAGCGACATAATCGCCCCTGCCATCACCACATTCCTTATCACGTTGGTTCTCGGCCTTGTAACTCAGTATGTTACACAACACACTGTGCGTTTTAGAAATAGAGAACAGAATTTTTCTATTTCAACCCAAAGCATCATAATAATCGCCCTCTCCATTCTCGTACTACGAATGGTCTACGTGGCTATGGATCGAGCGCAAGTATTTACCCAAGGTATGCTCTTCGACAGCATAGTACATCTGTTTGGTAATAGTTGGGCATTGCTGTTCCTACTCGCCAGCAACATCGTGCTATCTATTCACCTAACGCGTAACGAGGGAAAAGAGGCACACACCCACTACCGAAACATCGCCATTCTCTCGGTTTCGGTGCTTGTCATACCAGCCCTCTGTGCCACACTAATTTTCTTCGACATACCACTTCTGAACTCACCATTTTCGACCCCAAAGGAGTTCCTACAGATACTCTCTGGCACAGTACTTATCAACCTGATAACCATCACTATATGTATATTAGTCAGGCTATCCATCACCTCTCGCAACCAACTTCTTCAGGAGCGAGAACTCAAGCACCGAAGCCAATACCAATACGAGCGACTTAAGCAACAGATAAACCCCCACTTTCTGTTCAACTCCTTGGGCATCCTCGACTACCTCGTACAGGAGAATGAGACCGAGCGCGCGAGTGCCTTTATCCACAAACTTGCGTGTATGTATCGCTATCTGCTCAGCAACGACGACAAGGTATTGGTAAAACTCTCCGACGAACTCGACTTCACCTCCAAATACATAGATCTTCTTGCTGAGCGTTTCCCCGAAGGAATGGTCTTTGAGGTAGATATTGACGAGGCAAAACACGATCTCTATGTTGTCCCTTGTGCGCTACAACTTTTGGTCGAAAACGCCACAAAACACAATATCGTTAGTTGCGATATGCCACTACATATATCTATTAGTAGCCACGAAGAGTATATTGTGGTGAGGAACAATCTCCAGAAGCGTGTTCACGGACAACCCTCGACACACCTCGGCTTGGAGAACATTCGCCAACAATACCTCGACATCACAGGCAAGGATATATGCGTCGAAAAGACTGAAACAGAATTTATTGTAAAACTCCCAATAGTATGATTAAGGTACTCATCGTAGAGGACGAGATTCCTGCTCAGATAAACCTCAAGAAACTTATCGACAAATGTTGCGACCAGAGCCGTATCGTTATGACTCTGAGTTCAGTGCGTTCTACAATCAAGTGGCTTCAGGAGAATCCCGAAGGTGCCGACGTGATATTTATGGATGTGGAACTCTCGGACGGCACCTGCTTCGAAGTCTTCGAAGAGGTGGAGGTTTCGGCACAAGTAATCATCACTACGGCATACGACAACTATGCCATTAATGCCTTCAAAGTCAATACTATAGACTACCTCCTTAAGCCAATCATCGAGAGCGATCTCAGGCGCGCTTGGGAGCGTTGCAAGGAGCGTCTCGAACACCGCACAACACCCAATATCGAGACCCTTTTGGATATCGTCTCGAAGGCAAACACCTCAAATGGCAAGGAGTATAAGAAGCGTTTTACGGTGAAGATGGGCGAAAAAATTATCATCATCCCAGTAGAGGATATCGCCTATTTCTACTCCGAGGACAAGAGTACGTATGCCGTGAATCGCAACGGCACACGCCGACTACTCGACTACTCGCTCGACACAATGCAAGATATGCTCGACCCGAAGATATTCTTCAGAGTATCACGCAGTTGCATCGTCTCTATAAACTCCATAGAGAATATCTCGAAGCACCTCGGCACACGCCTAAAGATACAACTCACACCCCACTCCGACGACGAGATCGTCGTAAGTCGAAGTCGCACATCCGACTTCTTAGAGTGGCTCGACAACAACTAAAGTTTCAACTTTAGATGCGCTACCTACCATTATTTGCATAATTTTTGTACCTTTGTACAAATTAATCAGCGCACACATTTTTTAGGGTGTAAAACATTTTACCGCATTAGTAATTATGAACTATCTAAGAGTTGTTATCGTGGCGTTTGCGCTCCTCTTTGCGGGTTGCAACGCACAGAAGAACGTCCTCTACATACAAGACATTGAGAGTGGCACCGAGGTATCGCTCCCTGAGGAGTATATCATACGCCTGAAACCCCTCGACCAAATTACCGTGGTGGTGAATAGCAAGAATCCCGAGTTGGCCACCCCATTCAACTCATCATCGAGTTATAACGCCTTGGTGGGTACGGTAGCAAATACCGCTACAGAGAGCAACTTGCAGGTACTTACCATCGACGAGGAGGGCTACATCACCCTTCCTATCATTGGCAAGATTCAGTGTGCTGGGCTTACCCGTATGGAACTTGCACACAACATCGAAAACCGTATCCGCGAGGCTGGCTACATCGCTGACCCTCAGGTAAACGTGCGCTTTGCAAACCTCACTATATCTGTTGTGGGCGAGGTGAACAAGCCTGGCCGTTACGACATCGAGCGCGACCAGTTATCTATATTCGAGGCTTTGGCCTTGGCTGGCGATATGACCATCTATGGTAGCCGTGAGGATGTAGCAATAATAAGGGAGCAGAACGGCAAAAACATAATCACGAAACTCGACCTTCGTAACCCCGAATGTCTCTCGTCAGACTACTATTACCTCGAGCAGAACGACGTAATCATCGTAAGCCCAAACAAGTATAAGGCTGCTACGGCAGAGATAAATCAGAATCGCACATTCTGGATATCAATCACCTCAACAGCGATAGCCTTGGCTACCCTATTACTCACAATCTTCCTTTAGTCTAAGAGGCTAATAATAAGAATCATAACATCCACTATAATATGGCAGATATCAACGAATCGATGAAGAACAAGGAGGCCATAATAAATAGGCTCTCCATACACGACATCCTCAACATCATACTTTCGAATTGGTACTGGTTTATCATCTCGCTCCTCCTCTTTGGTGCTGGAGCCTACGCCTACCTACGCTACACTACCCCTATCTATCAGCGTACCGCAACGGTGCTTGTGAAGGACTCACGTAAGGGCTCAGGTAGCGAGGTTACTGCCTTCAACGACATCATCGGTGGCATTAGCCGTCGCTCGGTGGACAACGAGTTGCACATCTTCCAGTCGCGCCACCTTATGGAGCAGGTGGTGAAGCGCTACGACCTCACCACACAATATCTCTCGAAGGGTCGCGTATATACTGCGGATATGTACGGCAGAACACCCGTTATTGTGAAGTTCCTCGGAGCAACACCCTCGGGCATCACATCCTTCAAATATAACATATCCGACAACGGAGGACTCAGACTCACGAACTTCACCGACAACGAGGACGTGACAATCGAGTGTGCCATAGGAGATACTATCGTCACCCCTCTGGGAGAGATTACAACCATCGCAACACCCTATATAGCACGCTATGGCGACAACGAGATTATCGTGCGCCACCTGCCACTAAATGAGGTTACGGAGACCTACCGCAAGCGTCTCAAGTGTGAGATTTCGGACAAGCAGGCCTCGGTGATACGCCTTACGATGGTAGATGCTGTACCACTTAGGGCCGAGAACGTAATCAACGGAATTATTGATGCTTATAACGTAGATGCTATCAAGGATAAGCAGGCTATATCGAACCTAACCGAGGAGTTTATCAACGAGCGTTTGGAGACCCTCAGCCACGAGTTGAACCTTGCCGACAGCGACATCGCCACCTACAAGCAGGAGAATCGCCTCTACAACATTGCCGAGGAGGCCGCTATGAGTGCCGAGGAGGCTAAGCGCCTCAAGCGCGATGCACTCTCATTAGAGGCCAACTTGGAGATGGCCGAGTACATCTACAACTACCTAAACGACGAGAGCCGTGCCTTGGCGATGATTCCAGCCTCAACCATAACCCTCAGCGATGCATCATCGGCATTGGCTACGCAGATAGACCTCTACAACAAGAGTCTATTGGAGTATCAGCGCCTCATCGCTGGCTCGTCGGAGAGCAACCCCACTATAGTGGACCTACGCAATGACATCTCAAATATGCGCTCGGCGATTATCCTATCGTTGGAGTCTCACATAGAGGGACTTAAGTTACAGATGGGCCATATCGCTCGCCAGCAGACCGAGACCGACAGATATATGCAGAGTTCGCCAAAGAGGGAGAAGGAGATGCTCTCAAAGGCTCGCCAGCAGAAGGTTAAGGAGGAGTTATACATCTACCTGCTCACCAAACTCGAGGAGAACTCCTTGGCAGGTGCTACGGCCGAGAGCAACGCCCGCATCATCGACAAGGCCTACGGTAGCAACAAGCCTATAAGTCCAAAGCGACGAATGACGATAGCGGTAGCCCTCCTCTTGGGTCTTGCTACCCCATTCGTAATCCTCTACCTACGCGAGATAATGAATACCTCAGTGCGTTCACGCCGAGACCTCGACGATGTCCTCACCATACCTTTCTTGGGCGACATCCCTGAGCATAGTGGCCACCTCGACAGCCCTATCGTTGTGCGTGACGAGAGTCGTGATGCCATATCGGAGGCCTTCCGTATGATACGTACCAACCTCAGCTTTATGGCTGTAGATAGACCTATTCAGGTGATTATGTTCACCTCATCGATACCTCATAGTGGCAAAACCTTCGTGTCGTCGAACCTCGCAATGACGCTCACCACATCGGGCAAGCGTGTGCTTATCATCGATATCGACCTTCGTCGTAGAACACTTTCAAAGATACTTGGCCATCGCAACGACAGACGAGGACTGACAAGCTATCTTAGCGGAAAAATCGCCTCACTCGATGGCATAATTTCGCCAAGTGGCATCGACGAAAACCTCGACATCATCTATGCTGGTCCTCAGCCACCAAACCCTGCCGAGATGCTTATGTCGTCGCACATAGACGACCTATTCAAGGAGTTGCGCTCACGCTACGACTACATCATCCTCGACAGCGTACCAGCAATGGCCGTGGCCGATGCTATGATTATCGACCGTCTGGTAGACCTTACGGTTTATGTCATCCGTGAGGGCCACCTCGACCGTCGCCACCTCCCTGAGATCGAGAAACTATACCGCGAAAAGAAGTTCCATAATCTCAGCACCATACTCAATGGCGTGACCACTCGCAAGCGTGCCTACGGCTATGGCTACACCTATGGCTACGGCTACTTTGCCGAGAATGAGCAGAATACGAAGTGGAGTCGAGGTTGGAACTACATCAGGAGCCTATTCCGTCGTCGCAACTAACCATTAAGAGACTATGAGCCAAATATATACCATCGCCGTAGACTTCGACGGCACCTGCGTAGAACACGACTATCCAGAGGTAGGTCTTGATGTCGAGGGTGCTGTGGAGACCCTCAGAGAGTTGCAGAGCCGTGGCCACAGAATCATACTCTACACTATGCGTTCAGGCTCGAAACTCGACGCTGCGGTGAGGTGGTTCAAGGAGCGTAAGATAGCGCTTTGGGCAGTAAACGAGAACCCCGAGCAGAGGAAGTGGACCGAGTCACCAAAGGTATATGCCGACTTCTACATCGACGACAGCGCATTGGGTTGTCCCATAACCTTTATCGACGGAGTGCGCCACCACGTAGTCAATTGGGCCAAGGTGCGGACCTTACTGGAATATAACCGTCTACTATAATATATAAGGTATACAAATAGAGAGGAGTGACCCCACGTGGGAATCACTCCTCTCTATCTTTTTGCGCTCTGTTTACGACAATGTCGCAATCTTACAATACTGATCGTACTTACGCATAACCTCGCTAACGTAGTTTAACGTCTGGCCACTACCCGAGAACTTACCACACTGGACAACATCCAACTGGTAGTAGGCAGGATCCGACATCAACTTGAGATAGTTGCTCACAACTACCCACGAATTGGGGTTCTCGCCCTGGTGGCGCGCTATGCGTCGAGCATCGAGAACGTGGCCAATGCCTGCGTTATAACTCGCAAGAATGATACTCAAGCGGTCGGCATCTGGCGTAGAGGCTGGGAGTCGCAACATATTGTCGAGTTCCGAAAGCAACATACCAGCCAAGCGAATATTGGTCTCCGTGTCGTCGATACTCTCGACAGGCATATTGAAGTGGCGTGCCACGACGGGACGTATCTGCATAATGCCCGAAGCACCCCTATTCGACTTGAGGTTCTCAATAAAACGTGATTCGCTATAGGCAATGGCACTCATCAAGCGCCAATCGAGGCCCTGCTCCTCACCCACCTTGCGCATTACATTATCGAAGCGCGAAATAACATACGAGAGTTCTGCCGTCTCGGCACACTGCTCGCTACGAAGTTGGTCAGCGACAATGGCCTCCTCAACACTCGGAGTATCCATCGGACGCGACTGACCTAATGATGATCCGTAGTGGGCAAGAAACATTGCCACGAGGATCACAAAAGATACTTTTTTTAACATTTTTTGGTACTTTGTGGGCTGCTTGTACCGGGCAAAACACGCCTTAGTCGTAGAACGACCACGAGATACCCAACTTGAACATTCGTGGATTTAGCGGATAGCGAGCCACCTGGAAGTATTCGCCATTGCCAAACAGATTCTGGTTCAAGTGCTGGAATTTCAGCAGGATACGCATACGCTTCCATTTCGCCGACACAAACGCATCGATATAAGGATAGTTGCCTATCTTTACCTCGCGCTGGTTGTAGAAGGTCGAAATTGCAGGGTTGTAACCTGGAGCGTGGTACGCCGTATTATAGCGACCATCCAAGCCAATCTGCACACGTAGTACGTCGCGCTTCACCCAAAACTCGTAGTAGTACGAGAGGAAGGCGCTGAACGTAGGTACGGGAAGCACACTCTCATCGGATGTGATTTGCACCAATGCCCTATGGTCAAGGTGGAATCCCGCAAAGCGGAAATCCTTGCGAGCATACAAACTCGTCAGGCTCACTACATCAGAACTCTGAGCAACACGGCTATCACTGCCGTAGTAGATCATATTTCCGATGACGCCCTGCCAAGCACCCAACTCGAGTGCTATATCGGGGACTGAGAAGTTTACCTCGAAACGAGTTTCAGACTCCTTATCGAAGGAGTTAAACCACACATAGTGGTTTGAGAATAGATTCTCCTGCCAATAGGATGGCGAGCGCAGGTCTTGCTTAAAGCGACCTGTGAGAATCAGGGGATGTTCACGAATATAGGCCCTAAGGGTGATTTCAGCACCCAAAGAGAGATCTCCACCTCGGTAGCCTGAAGGGTGATACTTAGCATCTACACCCCAATCGGCATAGTGCTTAATCTTACCTCCCGTAGCACCATAGACATACCACGAAGTGAACTTATCCTTGGTCATAGAGCCACTTATGTAGTCTTTGAGGTTGAGATATGAGTAGGTATGCAGATCGACGCCGACACCAGCATCGATGGTAGAGATCACACCATTGCGATCCCAAGGCTGTATCTGCACAAAGAGTTTATTCGAAATAACACGCTCAGAAATGGAGTCGCGCGAGGCCTCTGGGTCGATAAACCAATCGTCGTAATAGGTCAGGCCATCCACACTCTCCCACTTATCCGTTTCATCGTTATACTTACCACGTAGGTTGCTATAGGTAGCATACTTATCGGTATAGACCTTCGACCACGTATTCAACTCAAACTGGTGTCCGATATAGACTGCCGAGAGGTCGGCCAACGAGAAGTCGTATTCGGTAACTCGCTGAAGCGGAATGGCATAGGCCTGCTTCACGAAGAGGGAGTTATTGCGATAGTGGTTATGAGCCTGTGCCGAAGCCAAACGCATAGGCACACCCGACGGCATCTCAAATACCGTATCGGCAATGGCCCACTCACCCACGACACCACCATTCTCACGGGCATCCACCGTATTACGCATATAGCCAGCGTGAATCGAGTAGCGCTTTCCCGTATGAGCAAAGCCCAATGAGAGGGCGTGGTTCTTGGTACGTTGCCAGTCGTAGCGACCCATAGTGCTACGAGCCTTATAACTCACATTCGCTGAGGTCGATGGCGATATGTTCTGGGCGTGCAACAGTTCGAAATGCTCCTCACGATAGCGCTTCTGACCCGACTCAAGGTAGGTTAAATTCGTAATCGGGGTCTTGCTGTTATAGAACGGCATATTGTCGATACGAGCGGTATAGGCATCGTAACTACGTGCAAAGATAAAGTCTGGATCCTGGCGACGGTCGAACCAATTGACAGCCTGAGAGGATTGGCCGAGACCTCCGAGAGCCATATCACCTACTCCCTTTCGATAGAATACGTAGTCGATACGCCAATCGGCAAGCGTAGTATCGAGTGGCTGGATATCTACTCTGTTATAGTCTCTATCTACATTCCATTTCCAATTCTTCAGGGCACGTACCGTGTCCTCGAAATAGTAGGACTCAAGAGCCTTCTTCTCTCGCTTCTTGCGTGTTTCGGTCGAATCAATGACCTCTCCCTCAAGGCCCTCGCCACCATCCATACCTGGTATACCACCATACATTCCGCCCATACCTGTCTGGTCTCTTCCGCCCAAGCCCATAGCCTGCTCACGCTGTGCGCGAGCCATAGATGCAGCATCCATCTGTGCGTACGACAACTCTGGTAGCACAATTGCCACCATAGCGCACACAACAGATATTATCAACTGCAACCTCTTCATCCGACTATTATTTCTGAGTTACCGTCTCACGCGCGAACAACCAGCGAAGTGTAGACACCACGATATAGAGAACGATGATTAGGAGTACAGAGTATGTGGGAACACAGATAATTATTGCCACCGAGAGCAACAAGAAGAGGTAACGCAACCTATTCTCCTTGAAGCCAAAACCCTTGAACTTAAGGGCAAACATTCTGATAGGACTGATGAGCAACAACGATGATGCAACGGCGATAATGGCTATCTGCTCCTGATATATTACCAACTCGCCACTCTGGCACAACATAGCCAACGACAAGAGCATCAACGCATTTGCTGGGGTTGGAAGGCCACAGAACTCTGTTGTTTGGCTGTCATCGATATTGAACTTAGCCAAGCGCAACACCGAGAAGGCAGCGATAAGGAGCGTCACATAACCGACGTAGTGCATAACCTCTGCATTGAGACCATAAAGCGAGGTGGTCGAGCCGTAGAGGTCGAACATCACCACCGCAGGGGCCAAACCAAAGGTCACGTCGTCGGCCAACGAGTCGAGCTGAACACCGAGGGGTGACTGCTGTTTGAGTAGACGTGCCACAAAACCATCGAAGAAATCGAAGACTGCAGCCACGATGATTAGCCAGAAGGCTGTCTCGTAGGCGTGGTATCTAAGCGTAAAGATAATAGCCAACGCTCCGGCAATCAAATTGCCGAGTGTGAGCATATTCGGTATTGTGAACAGCCTGATATTCATATCTTTATTCCTATATTTCGTTTCGTTTTTGGCACGATAATCGTTTTAAATTGTGCCAAATATTTTGCAAAGATACAAAAATAATTTTATCTTTGTGTAAATTTGTAAAATTTAGGCTATGAAAAATCATCGTTATTGTGTAATTATGGCAGGTGGCATAGGCACTCGCTTCTGGCCTATGAGCCGACAGAGTTGTCCAAAGCAGTTCCTCGACATCCTCGATACGGGCCGTTCATTCATACGTCACACGTTCGAGAGATTTGCCAAAATTGTACCAACCGAGAACTTCATAGTCGTAACCAACCGTCGTTACAAAGACCTCGTCTTGGAACATATACCCGAGTTAAAGGAGGAGCAGATTCTCTGTGAGCCAATCGGCCGTAATACCGCCCCTTGCATCGCATACGCTGCCTACACCTTAAAGCGTCGCGACCCCAAGGCCGAGATGATTGTAACACCTTCAGACCACCTGATACTCAACGAGGAGGAGTTTATCCGTGTCGTGGAGAGTTCGCTCGAATTTGTGGAGTATCGCAACGCCCTAATGACCATCGGCATACAGCCCACACGCCCCGAAACAGGCTACGGCTACATCCAAAAATCGAATGCCGAGAAGATTTGCAAGGTCAAGTGTTTTACCGAGAAGCCTAACCGCGAAATGGCTGAAGTATTTTTGGAGAGTGGTGAATTTTTATGGAACTCCGGAATCTTCATCTGGAAAGTGGGCGACATCATCTCGGCCATCGAGAAACACCTCCCCGAACACGCCTCGCTATTCAGCAGTATCGAGGGCGACTTAGGCACAGAAAATGAGATCAAGTCCATCGAACGAGTATTTTCGGCTTGTCGCACCATCTCCATCGACTATGGCGTTATGGAGTGCGCCGACAACGTATATGTCCACAACGGCAACTTCGGTTGGAGCGATGTCGGAACGTGGGGTTCGGTCTACCAGCACGGCAAGAAGGATAGGTACGCCAATGCCCTAAGTAGCGACAGTATAAATGTTTACGACACACGCAACTCCCTCATCACCGTACCCAAGGAGAAGATTGCCGTGGTGAGCGGTCTCAAAGATTATATCGTCGTGGACACTGCCGATGTACTGCTTATATGCCCTATGAGCGACGAGCAGAGCATCAAGAGTTTTATCGAAGACGTAAAATTCTCGTCGGGCGACAAACACATCTAAGCCACACACCATACCAAGAGGTGCTTTGCACAACATCCACTCGGACATTACGACAATCTCCGAGCGGTTTAGCACGCCCTTTTGTCAATAAATTGTTATAAAGATTCTATCTTTATCGGCAAGGAGCAACAAAATAATAGATATTTTTGTACGTTACAAATTAAGACTCTCGCAAGTTGTAGCGCAGAATGGTATCTATTTTGCGAAACGGGGAGTAATAAACTTTTGATTAACAACAAATTATATATGAGACATAACGATAAGGATTTTGACGATTTGGCTCTCACGCCCGAGTTATTCGATGGACAGCATCAGGTGATTCCCATCGTATCGGGTGGTGACGACATCATCGAAGAGGTAAACCTCCCCGAGGTACTTCCCATATTGACCCTACGCAGTTCGGTCATCTTCCCAGGTTCGGTGACCCCTATCACCGTGGGCCGTGCTAAGTCTATCGCTTTGGTGCGTGCCGTGGAGGCTGGCGACAAACTCTTGGGCGCTGTGCTACAGGTAGATGGCTCGGTAGAGGATCCTCAACCAAACGATATGCACAAGGTGGGTACTTCGGCCCGCATCCTCAAGGTTTTGGAGATGCCTAACGGCAACCTCACAGTAATCTTGGCAGGCTTAGAGAAAATTGAGGTTGGTGAGTACATCTCTACTCAGCCCTACTTCAAGGCCACAGTAACCCCAATCAAGGACACCACTCCCGACCCAAAGAATGTGGAGTTCACAGCCTTGGTAGACTCCATCAAGGAGGTGGCGTTGAACATCATCAACATATCGCCATTGATGCCTAAGGAGGCGGCCTTTGCCATTAAGAACCTCGACTCGAGCCGTGCTATCATCAACTTCATCTGCTCGAATATGGATCTTACGGACGACGACCGCCAGCAACTCCTTGAGGCCCCAGGTCTCCTCGCTCGCTCACGTCGTCTGCTCGAGATATTGGTGCGTGAGCAACAACTCGCCGAGATAAAGAACGATATCCAGAATCGCGTAAAGCAGGATATCGACAAGCAACAGAAGGACTACTACCTCCAGCAGCAGATGCGTGTGATTCAGGATGAGTTGGGTGACGGTATGGATGCCGACGTGGAGCGTATGCGCGAGGCAGCAAAGGGTAAAAAGTGGGCAAAGAGTACAGCAGAACTCTTCGAAAAGGAGGTTGCTAAACTCGAGCGTCTCAACCCTGCTATTGCCGAGTACTCGGTGCAGATTAACTACCTCCAACTTATGCTCGACCTGCCTTGGGAGGAGATGACCGAGGATCACCTCGACCTCAACGCTGTGAAGGCACAACTCGACAAGGACCACTTCGGCCTCGACGAGGTCAAGGAGCGCTTGTTGGAGCATCTCGCAGTAATCAAACTCAAGGGCGACCTTAAGTCCCCAATCCTCTGCCTCTATGGCCCTCCAGGAGTTGGTAAGACCTCGTTGGGTAAGTCGGTAGCGGAGGCTATGGGTCGCAAGTTCGGACGTATATCACTCGGTGGTTTGCACGACGAGTCGGAGATTCGTGGTCACCGCCGTACGTATATTGGTGCTATGCCTGGCCGTATCATCGAAACCATCAAGCGTTGTGGCGCTTCAAACCCTGTAATCATCCTCGATGAGATCGACAAGGTATCTCGCTCTAACCACGGAGACCCTTCAAGCGCACTCTTGGAGGTACTCGACCCAGAGCAGAACACCACCTTCCACGACAACTACCTCGATACAGAGTACGACCTCTCGAAGGTATTGTTCATCGCTACGGCAAACAACATCGAGAACATATCGTCGGCCTTGCGCGACCGTATGGAGATGATCAACATCCCAGGCTATATCCTTGAGGATAAGGTACATATCGCACAGGAACACCTCGTAGCAAAACAGCGTGAGGCACACGGCATCCCCGAGGATAAACTCTCGCTAAGCAAGGAGGCCGTAGTGCGCATCATCGAGGACTACACCCGAGAGTCGGGTGTGCGAGGTCTCGACAAGAATATCGCAAAAATTGCCCGCAACCGCGCCAAGGCTATCGCCCTTGAGGAGGAGTACACCGCAACTTTGGAGGCCGATATGCTTGAGCCAATCCTCGGCAAACCTACCTTCCGCAACGACCGCTATGACATCGCAGGAATGAAGGGCGTTGTCACTGGTTTGGCTTGGACACAGGTAGGTGGCGACATCCTCTACATCGAGTCGCTCCTAACCCCTGGTAAAGGTAAATTGACCCTTACGGGTAACCTCGGCGACGTGATGAAGGAGTCGGCAACGATTGCTCACGAATGGGTTATGGCTCACTACGCAGAACTCGGCATCGACCGCAAGATGTTTGAGGAGTGGGACTTGAATATCCACGTTCCTGAGGGTGCAGTACCCAAGGATGGCCCTTCGGCAGGTATCACGATGGTAACCTCTATCGTCTCGACATATACGGGTCGTGAGGTCAAGGAGCGTATCGCAATGACTGGCGAGACCACTCTTCGTGGTAGGGTTACTGCCGTGGGTGGCATCCGCGAGAAGATCTTGGCAGCAAAGCGTGCCGGCATCCGCGAAATCATCCTCTCGGAAGAGAACCGCCGCGACATCGAGGAGATCAAGGCGGAGTATCTCGAGGGTCTTGAGTTCCACTACGTAAAGAGTAACGACGAGGTGCTTGCATTGGCACTCAAGTAGTTAAACAATTAAGATATGAGGGTTTTAGCAATAATCCCTGCACGTTACGCCTCAACGCGTTTTCCGGCCAAGTCTTTAGCAATGCTTGGCCGTAAGTGCATAATTGAGTGGGTATGGAGTGTTGCTAAGAGCCAATTCGACGATGTTATCGTGGCCACCGACGATGAGCGCATCGCTAAAGTGGTCGAGAGCTTTGGGGGTGAGGCGATGATGACCTCCTCGGAGCATAGGTGTGGCACAGAACGCTGTGCTGAGGTAGCCCGAAGGGTGGGCGATGGTTACGACATCATCCTAAATATTCAGGGTGACGAGCCATTCATCCAAAGGGAGCAACTTAGCGAGGTGGTGGCACAATTCGACAACCCCGACATCGACATAGCGACCCTCGCAGCACCAATCCCTCCAACCGAGAGCCACGACATCTTTGACCCCAACTGCGTGAAGGTGACTCTCTCAGATAGTGGGCGCGCCCTCTACTTCTCTCGCTCACCTATACCATACTTCCGTGGTCTAGAGAGAGACAAATGGGCAACACACCACACCTATTACCGCCACTTAGGCATCTATGCCTTCCGTAGCGAGGTATTGCAACAGATTACACACCTTGAGGCTACCCCATTGGAGGTTGCCGAGAGTTTGGAACAGTTGCGTTGGTTGCAGAGTGGCTACACCATAGGCGTAGGCCTCACATCGTCACACAGCATAGGCATCGACACCCCCGAAGATTTGGAGCGTGCCGAGGCGATGCTCAACAAAGAGTACTAAACCATAGGAGAGTATGGAGCGTAGAAAACCAATCTTCATAGCAGGACCTTGCGTGATTGAGAGTCGTGAGGTTATGGAACATACGGCCCAGACCATTGTCGAGATAGCGACACGTCTGGGTGTGGAGATATACTTCAAAGCCTCCTTCGACAAGGCCAACCGCACCTCGCTAAACTCCTATCGTGGCGTAGGCATAGAGCGTGGTATAGCCCTTCTCGACGAGATTAAGCAGAGATATAACCTGCCGATAATCACCGATATACACGAGGCGTGGCAAGCCGACGTGGTAAGCCCCGTGGCCGACATCATACAGATTCCAGCACTGCTTAGCCGACAGACCGACCTCATCGTTGCAGCGGCACGAAGCCAGCGAATCGTAAACATCAAGAAGGGGCAGTTCCTCTCGGGTCTCGATATGCGACACCCCTACCTCAAGGCTATGGAGAGTGGCGCTAAGGAGGTATGGCTCACCGAGCGTGGCAACACCTTTGGTTACAACAACCTCGTTGTGGACTTCAGAAATATCGCCGATATGCACACCTTTGCCCCTACCGTGATTATGGATTGTACCCACTCGGTACAGCGCCCTGGCGGTGGCGAGGGGCGTAGCAGTGGCAATAGGGAGTTTATCCCTACGATGGCCGAGGCAGCAAAGGCCTTTGGTTGCGATGGCTACTTCTTCGAGGTACACCCTGCCCCCGAACAGGCCCTCTGCGACGGCGACAACAGCCTACACATCAACGACTTAGAAAACACTATAACTAAACTACTATAACACCTATAGGAACCTATGACACCCCAAGATATTCTTAGCATCGGGCGCAAGACTCTGCACAACGAGGCCGAAACCCTACTGCAGATGGAGCGCTCGCTCGACGAAAGATTCATCGAGGCTGTGGACCTCATCTACGAATGCCGTGGCAAGGTCATAGTTACGGGAATGGGCAAGTCGGGCATCATAGCCCACAAGATTGCCGCGATGCTGACAAGCACGGGAACTCCTGCCCTCTTCCTACACCCAGCCGAGGCCCTACACGGCGACCTCGGCATAATCTCTAAGGGGGACATACTCTTGGCACTCTCTCACTCGGGCCAGACCGAGGAGGTATGTCGTGTTGTGGACTACGCCTCATCCATCGGAAATAGCATCGTAGCCCTCACAAGCCACCACACCTCGCGCCTCGCATCGTCGGCCAACATCACCCTTTGCACCGAGGTAGAGAGCGAAGACTGCCTACTAAACATAGTGCCTACAGCCTCTACCACAGCACACCTCGCCTTGGGTGATGCCATAGCCACAGCACTTATGTACAAGCGCAACTTCCACCTCGAGGACTTCAGACGCCTACACCCCGAGGGCATTACCGTAAACAAGAAAGAGTAACACGTCAATATTATGGATATCAGAAGGTTAATCGACAAATTAGAGCAGAACGGAGAACTCCTTCGCATCACCACAAAGGTAGATACACGCTTCGAGTTATGCGAAATTACGGACCGCATCTCTAAGCAGGTGGGAGGAGGCAAGGCTATCCTCTTCGAGAACACTGGCACCGACTACCCCGTACTTATGAATATGATGGGGTCGGATAGGCGTATGGCGTGGGCTCTGGATGTCGAGGACCTCGACGAGATATCGGCACGCATAGACAACCTTCTGAAGGATGCTCTTTCGCCCAAGCACTCGCTATGGGAGAAGATGCAGATGTTACCCCTCTTGGGCGATGTGGCCAAGTGGTTTCCTAAGCGCATAAAGGGTCGTGGTCGCTGTCAGGAGGTAGTATGGCAGGGCGAAGAGGCCGACCTCTCGAAACTTCCAATCCTCACCTCGTGGCCAGCAGATGGTGGTCCATTCGTCACCTTCCCGATGGTAGCAACCGTAGATCCCGAGAGTGGCATCCCCAACCTCGGAATGTACCGTATGCAGATTTTGGACAAGCACACAACGGGAATGCACTGGCACCGCCATAAGACCGGAGCAAGACACTACGACGCCTACAAGCGATTGGGCAAGCGTATGCCCGTGAGTGTGGCCATAGGTGGTGACGCAACCTATATCTACTCGGCTACAGCACCTCTGCCCGATAACCTCGACGAGATGCTTCTTGCAGGTATGCTCCGCCGTAAGCCTGTGCGTTTGGTGAAGTCTCTAACCAACGACATCTGGGTACCCGAGGATTGCGACTTCGTAATCGAGGGCTATATCGATCCTATGGAGGATTTGACCGTCGAGGGCCCCTTTGGAGACCACACGGGATTCTACTCGCTCACCGACCTATACCCCAAGTTCCACGTCGAGTGCATCACCTCGCGTCGTGACGCCATATACACCGCTACCATAGTGGGTGTTCCTCCGATGGAGGATGCCTATATCGCCAAGGCCACCGAGCGCATATTCCTTGCACCAATACGCCTTGTCGTACAACCTGAGGTACGCGACCTCTTTATGCCGATAGAGGGTACAGCACACAACATTGCCATCGTCTCGATAGCCAAGCGCTACCTCGGACAGCCCAACAAGGTGGCACAAGGCCTCTGGAGTGCTGGACAGATGATGTTCAACAAATACTTGGTCGTAGCACCCGAAGAGTGCGACATTCGCTCCACGGAGCAGTTGCTCTCACTCCTAAAGGGTATAGACCCCTCGAAGAACCTTATCTGGTCGGAGGGCATTCTCGACGTCTTGGACCACGCGACAGCCACGACAGGCTATGGCTCAAAACTGGCCATCGACCTAACCGACATAGAGACATCAACCCTGCCCCAAAGCTTCTCCACACCACGCACGGCACACCCCGTAGGTGGCGTAGAACTCTTCAACACCGAGTTTGCCAAGGAGTGGGGAATACTCATCCTCTATGCCGAGCGTGAGTGGCACGAACAGATAGATGTGGAGACCTACCTCACCCAGAATAACTTTACCGATATGAAGTATGTCGCCCTCTTCGACCGTGGAGCTGCAGGATATATGACCCCTTCAGATCTCCTCTGGCTTGCAGCGGCAAATACTGACCCCAAGCGCGACATACGTCTCTTCGGCAAGACCCTCATCATAGATGCTCGCTCGAAGCGACCAGGCTATGGCGACAACCCTGCGCGCTTCCCCAATGTCGTGACTTCGCACCCCGACACCATACACCTCGTAGATGATCGCTGGGCGGAGTACAACATCGGGGAGTTCATCGAGTCACCCTCACGTCGCTATCGCAAACTCTGGCTCTCGGACGAGGCTCAATGGTAAACGGATATGTCAAGCGAGCGTACAAAGCAACTACTAAGGGGTATAACAGTACTAATCCCCTTACTCATAATAGTCGTGCTTCTGCTATACTTCGCAAAAGCACCTCACTCATCACAGCCCCACGACACACCCTCGGAGCAACCGACAGCAGTGGCAGATTCGCTTATTAACAAGCACCATTTCAGCAACTTCGACCCCAACGAGGCTTCGTACATTGAGTTAGTCGAGGCGGGTGTGGAGCGCCGTGTGGCGGTGAGCATAATACGTTGGCGCGAATCAGGCAAGGTGTATCGCATAAAGGAGGATATCGCCCTCTGCTACGGTATGACTGACTCGCTATACCTCCTATTAGAGCCATATATAATTATAGGTAAGGAGTACGCCATAAAGCCTAAGAACAGTGACCAACGATTCACCCAAAGCAAGAGTTCTGCTCCACAGATAGCATACGAGCCATTCCTTATCGACACCGTCTCTGTGACCTACCTCTCGACCATAGGTTTCTCGGTGCGTCAAGCCGAAGTGGTAGTGAACTACCGCGAGGCCATAGGTGGCATAACATCAATGGATAAGTTCAGGGAGTGCTATGTCGTAGATGACGAAGTGGCAGACCGTCTTGAGCCATACATAATATTTTCGCCTGTGGATGTTATCGCACCCTCAACTCGCAAAATAGATATCAATAGTGCCGACTCCGCAACCCTCGTAGCACTCAGGGGCATAGGTCCGAAGAGTGCGCAACACATCATCCGTTACCGCAATTTACTCGGCGGATACCACAAAATCGAGCAAATTCTTGAACTCGAATGTGTAACAACCGAGAATTTTAACACTTTTTCGCAACAAATTTACGCTGATACTGCACGAATTGAGAAAATTTATATTAACTTTGCACGCCCAAAGCAGATGGAGGTTCACCCATATATTACGAACCGAATGCTTAAGCGTATAATTAACCACAGAGAATTGAAAGGAGGTTGGAGTACCATAGAAGAGATGACCGACGCTAACATAATGAGTGAGGATGAGGCAATGCGAATTGCACCATATCTCGATTTTGGTACACAAACATCCATAGAATAACCACACACTCCCTCATAATACAGCAAAGGGGCAGACGATTAAGGCGAGTTCGGTAGCGATTACAGAACGAGCAATAGCAAAGGGACCGAGCAAAGGGACCGAGAGAATGAGCAATAAAGGCGAGTTCGGTAAAAGATAAAAAGGCTGGCTGTATTTAGTTGGGATGCAAAACGAAAAAAGCCCCACAAAAAAAAACAAAAACAAGAGTATTAATTTAAAAAAGAATAGAACTATGATCGTAATGAAGGTACAGGAGGGTGAGAACATCGAGCGCGCCCTCAAGAAGTTTAAGAGAAAGTATGAGCGTACAGGCGTTTTGAAGGAGCTTCGTCGTCGCCAGTACTTCACAAAGCCATCTATCGCTAAGCGTGAGGCTATGCAGCACGCTATCTACGTAGAGCACACTTACCGTCAGGAGGAGTAATACTTAGATAATAAGCGTATAAATGAGAGTCTAACTTGTTAGTTAGACTCTTTTTTTGTATATTTGCCCTTAGAGACAACTAATTAACAACATACCTAAAATGATTAAGAAACTCGCTTTACTTTTGGCCCTCGGTGCTATGGCCATAGCCACCGTGCCAGCAACAGCACAGCAGAACTCTTCGCCAAACTACGAGTTGGCAGAGAAGTTCTCGCCAAAGAAGACACAACGTCTTGTTCCTCAGACCGTTGTAAAACCTAACTGGTTTGAACAGAGCAACAAGTTCTGGTACGCTTGGAAGAGCGTGGATGCCGAGAACTACTACATCGTAGACCCAGCCTCTGGCAAGCAAACAGAGATGTGGTCGATGGCAGAACTCGCAGAGAAGGTGACACGTGCCACAAACTACCCATTCGATGCACAGCACCTCCCAATCGAGAATATCAAACTCAAGGAGGATAACATCGTACTCTTCGACATCGCCCCACACAAAGTGATGGTCGAGAACAACGACTACGCACCTAAGGACGAGGAGGGCAAACCTCTCGTATTCCACTTCGAGTGGAACATTGCAAAGCGCGAGTTGAACCTCGTAGACTCTCGCCTAAAGCCTATGCCAGAGTGGGCAAACGTATCTCCAGATGGTCGCTTCGCTGTCTACCAGAAGGACTACAACCTATGGTATATGAGCCTTGAGGATGTGGAGAAGTTCATCATCGACCCACAGGACAGCACTATCGTAGAGCATCAGATAACCACCGACGCTACAGATGCGACAGCATACCACTGGTTTGAGGACTGCATCGAGCAACTCAAGGAGGGTGAGCGCTACCGCGTATTCTTGCAGTGGTCACCCGACTCTAAGCACTTCGCAACAGTGCGTAGCAATACCTCTATGCTCAAGGACTTCTGGGTGATAAACGTACTCAAGGAGCGCCCAGAACTCTTCTCTTACAAGTACCAGATGCCTGGCGAGCAGAGCCCCGACTTCACACTCGAACTCTTCGACACCGAGACATTCGAGCGCAAGGAGGTAGATATGGCTAAGTACAAGGAGCAGATGCTATTCATCGCACCTCGCCCAACGACAAGTGCCGACAGATATCAGCGTCCTATGCGTACTGTATGGCAGGGCGACAACTCTAAGTTCTACGTAATCCGCCAGAGCCGCGACATCAAGCGTGCCGACCTCTGCGTAGTAGATGTGGCTACAGCAACAGCCAAGGATGTGGTTTGCGAGGAGATGAACACCTCTATCGAGTGGCAGATGCCTACGCTCATCAACAACGACAAGGAGGTAATCCAGTGGTCGGAGCGTTCGGGCTGGGCACACCTCTACCGCTACACCGTAGATGGTGAGTTGCTAAACCAGATCACCTCGGGCGAGTGGCACGTATCTAACGTCTTGGGCGTAGACGACGCTAAGCGCGTAATCTACTTCACCGCAACGGGCTACAACAAGGGCGAAAACCCATACTACCTACACCTCTTCCGCGTGAACTACGACGGCTCAGGCCTCAAGCAACTTGATCCTACGGGTTTCCACGGCGAGTTCTCACTCTCCGACGACCGCAAGTTCTTCACAACGACATACTCACGTGTAGACTGCGCCCCAGTATCGGAGTTGTACACCACCGAGGGCCGCAAGGTTATGGCACTCCAGAGCGTGGACCTCGACCCACTCTTCGCCATTGGCTACCAATACCCAGAGACCTTCGTTGTAAAGGCTGCTGACGGCATCACCGACCTCCACGGCGTGATGTATAAGCCTTACGACTTCGACCCTAACAAGAAGTACCCTATCATCGAGTACGTATATCCTGGCCCTCAGACCGAGGCTGTGGAGCAGGCGTGGTATCGCCCTCAGATCCGCACCGACCGCTTGGCACAGATGGGCTTCATCGTAATCACCGTAGGTAACCGCGGTGGCCACCCCGACCGCTCAAAGTGGTACCACAACTACGGCTACGGCAACTTGCGCGACTACGGTCTCAAAGATAAGGTAGTGGCTGCACAGCAACTCGCAGCACGCCACAGTTTCATCGACATTTCACGTGTCGGCATCCACGGTCACTCGGGCGGTGGCTTTATGTCTACAGCAGCGATACTTATGTATCCCGACTTCTTCGACGTAGCAGTCTCTTGCGCTGGTAACCACGACAACAACATCTACAACCGCTGGTGGAGCGAGAAGCACCACGGCATCAAGGAGGTAGAGCGCGATGGCGAGACCATCTTCGAGTACCACATCTCATCGAACCACGAGATTGCAAACCGCCTCAAGGGTAACCTTCTCCTTGTTCACGGCGACATCGACGAGAACGTACACCCAGGTTGTACACTCCGCGTAGTAGATGCCTTGATTCGCTCGAACAAGCGCTTCGATATGTTGTTGCTCCCAGGTCAGCGCCACGGCTTCGGCGATATGAACGAGTACTTCTTCTGGCGTATGGCAGACTACTTCTCGGAGCATCTCCTCGGAGAGCGTGAGACAACTACCGACATCCCACAACTCATCAACGACTTGTAGTTGGTGTTATGGTAACAAAAAATAAGAGAGATTCGCTTGAATCTCTCTTATTTTTTTGTAGGAACTAAACCCGTAGGGCTTTAACGCCCACAATAGCAGAGGCTTAGTATGACTTAGCGAACAATACGCGGAACTTAGATGGCTTGCCTGAGAATACGCAAGTACCCTCCTCCTCAACAACATCCATAGGGATACAACGGATAGTCGCCTTAGTAGCCTCCTTGATAGCCTGCTCGGTCTCTGGTGTACCATCCCAGTGTGCTGAGATGAAACCACCCTTATTCTCAAGAACCTCCTTGAACTCCTCCCAGCTATCAACCTTAGTAATCATAGAGTTACGATAATCAAGAGCCTTCTGGAAAATATTCTGCTGAATCTCGTCGAGCAATGCTACGATGCGGTCGGTGAGACCCTCCTGCGATACAGACTCCTTAGTGAGGGTATCACGACGAGCCAATTCGATAGTGCCATTCTCCAAGTCGCGTGGGCCCAAAGCCAAACGTACTGGAACACCCTTCAACTCATACTCGGCGAACTTGAAGCCTGAACGCACATTGTCGCGAGCATCGATCTTTACAGAGACGCCCTTAGCACGCAACTCCTTAGCCATAGCCTCAAAACGCTCAACGATCTGGAGACGCTGCTCCTCACCCTTATAGATAGGCACCATAACAACCTGGATAGGTGCCAACTTTGGAGGCAACACAAGACCGTTGTTATCAGAGTGAGCCATAATCAATGCACCCATAAGGCGTGTTGAGACACCCCACGATGTAGCCCATACATACTCCTGCTTACCCTCCTTAGATGTGTACTGCACGTCGAAGGCCTTAGCGAAGTTCTGACCAAGGAAGTGTGAAGTACCGCTCTGCAAAGCCTTACCATCCTGCATCAATGCCTCAATGGTGAGGGTATCTACAGCACCTGCAAAACGCTCGTTAGGTGACTTATGACCAACAATAACTGGTACACCCATCCACTCCTCAGCGAAGGTCTTATAGACGTTAATCATACGCTCGGTCTCCTCGATAGCCTCCTGAGCCGTAGCGTGAGCGGTATGACCCTCCTGCCACAAGAACTCAGCAGTACGGAGGAAGAGACGGGTACGCATCTCCCAGCGCACTACGTTAGCCCACTGGTTGCAAAGGATTGGGAGGTCACGGTATGAGGTGATCCAGTTCTTGTATGTATTCCAGATAATAGTCTCCGAAGTAGGACGCACGATAAGCTCCTCCTCAAGACGTGCTGCAGGATCTACAACAACACCCTTGCCCTCCTCATCGTTCTTGAGGCGGTAGTGTGTAACTACAGCACACTCCTTAGCGAAACCCTCAACATGGCTTGCCTCACGTGAGAAGAATGACTTAGGGATGAAGAGTGGGAAGTAGGCGTTCTCGTGGCCTGTCTCCTTGAACATCCTGTCGAGGACATCGCGCATCTTCTCCCAAATAGCATAGCCATAAGGCTTGATAACCATACAACCGCGCACTGCAGAGTTCTCTGCCAAGCCCGCCTTAATAACCAAGTCGTTGTACCACTGCGAGTAATTCTCGTCGCTCTTGGTCAAATCTTTTAGTTCTACTGCCATATATGTTTGTTTTATTTAAATTTCCTCGTTTCGACTTTTATACACAGAGTGTATAACCAAAGGGCAAAGATAATAAAAAAAGTGGAATTAGGGGTGAGGTTACGATATTTTTATGGTTTATACCACCTTACCCACCCATCAAACGCTATACTACCACAAAATCGGATACC
This sequence comes from Alistipes sp., assembly GCA_017555905.1. Classification (GTDB taxonomy): domain Bacteria; phylum Bacteroidota; class Bacteroidia; order Bacteroidales; family Rikenellaceae; genus Alistipes. The sequence goes on from JAFZFP010000008.1 coordinate 74,993, forward strand.
GTACTACCACAAAAAAAGATGGGCGATACTCGAAGTATCACCCATCTCAATCGTGTGTCGCCACCGACTACAATGCGTTCACATGAAGTGTGAGAGAGCTCTTAAGGTTAGCAGCCTTGTTCTTGTGGATGATATTAACCTTAGCCAACTTATCCAACATAGAGCTTACCTTTGGAAGGAGTGCCTCTGCTGCGCTGCGCTCAGTAGTGTTACGCAATGCCTTTACAGCGTTACGAGCAGTCTTGTGGTAAAGACGGTTGTGCGCACGCTTTGTTGCGGTCTGACGAATTCTCTTCTTCGATGACTTGTGATTTGCCATAGTAATTAAATCTTTTATTTTTTTATTTTATGTCTCTTCTTTTTTCGACAGTTGTTCGCCAACCGTTATTTGGCAAGCCCCACTGCCAAGGCCTCTTAATACGACCGTAGTCGCTTTCGGATAGGCGTCTGCCCGCTCCTAAAAAAGTTTTAATCCGCACGCACTGTACCGAAGTACAACGCGCCAAGTGTAGTCCGTACGAGAGTCGAACTCGTCTTTCAAGAATGAAAATCTTGTGTCCTAACCGATAGACGAACGGACCTTACCACTAATGTCCCAATCCATTGGGGCAATTAGCGGGGCAAAGGTAAGCAAAAATTTCGATTTGGCAAACTATATGCCAAAAAAAATCTATTTTACCCTAAGTTTCCGAACTTTAGCCATCTCCTATTGGCTTCTCAATATATCTATCGCATCTTTATAGATGCCGTGAGAGCATCAAATCGGATGTTGTCACTATTGAATAGTCGCTCTATATTACCCGACTTTACCATCTCTTCGGTGGGCAAATGGTGAAGGTGTGGCGTATCGACCAAGGCGATGCTGTCGGCCAAAGCGAGGGCAATATCTAACTCGTGCGTAGAGAAGAGTATGCACTTATTTTGGTTGTGCGCCAAATCCAACAGAAGTTGGCATAGCGCATAGCGATTCGGAAGGTCGAGGAACGATGTGGGCTCATCAAGGAGGATGGCTGGAGTCTCCTGGGCCAAGGCTCTTGCTATCATAACTCGCTGGTACTCACCATCCGACAACGTATCAACACTTCGTTCTGCAAGGCTCTCAACACCTGCCAGACGTAGGCTACGTTCCACGACCTCTCTGTCGTGAGAGGTAAGACGACCAGCCCAATCGGTATATGGCGAACGACCAATGGCCACGAGGTCGTAGGCACTAAGAGCCTCCACATCTACACGCTCCGTATTTACGAAGGCTATGCGACGCGCCAAGTCGTATGGGGCAATAGTCGAGAGTTCATCACCACCGACAAGCACACTGCCCCCTTGCAGTCTGCCCAACGAGGCTATGGCACGCAGAAGGGTCGATTTACCCGTACCATTACGGCCGAGTAGGGCCACCATCTCCCCACAACGGAAGTGGGCGGAGCCATCGACAATAAGTTGGCGAGAGCCAAAGGCAAGGGTTATGTTACGCAATTCTATCATTGGCGATGGCTATTTCTGAGTACGACATATATTATCACGGGGATACCGAGAAGCGATGTAATAGTATTTACGGGTAGCATCACGCCCTGTCGCGCAACCACGTCGCAAGCCAGGGTACAGACAACCATCGAGAGCGCACCCCACAGCATTGAGGCTGGCATAAGCACCCTGTGGTCTGCCGTGCGGAAGGTGATGCGCGCCAGATGGGGCATAGCAAGGCCAATGAATCCAATAGGGCCACAGAAGGCTGTAACACCTCCAGCCAAAAGGGTCGTAGAGAGGAATATCAACCTACGAGAGCGTGTCACATTAAGGCCCATACTGCGGGCATAACCCTCGCCTAACAACAACATATTCAGTGGCTTAATAACCACAATGGCAAACAGACTACCTACAACAACTACTGGCAATAGCACCATCAGTTGATCCACCGTCACCGTCGATACCGAACCCATAGTCCACACCACGAAGGCCTTGAGCGACTCCTCAGTACCCATATATTGGAGTATTCCCACTACGGCAGAGATTGCCGAAGAGAGCATCATACCGATAATGAGGATGGTATTTATGTTACGGATGCGTCTGGAGAGCGCCATAACAAGGAGCAGGATTAATGCCGAGCCGAGCCAAGCCATTCCCGTTATGCCGACAGTAAGGAGCCACGAGGCCGAGAGGGTCAAGAGCGGTGTTACAAGGGTAAAGAGTGCCACACCAAGGCTTGCACCAGCATTTATACCAAGCACATAAGGGCCAGCCAAGGGGTTTCTAAAGAGGGTCTGCATCTGAAGGCCACTGGCCGAGAGGGCAACGCCCGAGAGTATCGCCACCACGACCTTCGGAAGACGCATATATAGCACTATGGTTGCGTGGTGCGCATCATAGGGTCTGCCACACAGAGCCGCCCACACCTCCGCCAACGACAGGTGTGTAGTACCCACCAGCATATCGGCAATGGCAAGCACCACGCATAGCAGGGCAAGCCCCATAAAGAGCAGCGGCGTAATCAACCTCCTATGTCTCGAAATCTCCATACTTATCTCAATCTGTGGTGGTAGTATAATTCATCCTCTCCACCCTCCATTATTATCTTTAGGTCACTTAGCACAATGTCGGGGCGCACGATGGCCGACTCCCAGAAGTCGCTACCACCATTGGGCGAACGACGATGGTTGTTATTATAGACATCGCCACGCTCCACTACCCCACAACTCGCAAAATGGGGGACACTCCTACGCAACTCCTCTAACGTGAGGCACTGGCTTGGGTTAAGCCATATATCGGCACTCCCGACCAATGTAAGCGCCTCCTCAAGGCCTATACCTCGTGAGCCTCCCGTGGGGTTGTTACCCTTGTAGATATACTCACCTCCAGCATCCTCGATGAGTTGTACCATATAACTATCATCCGAGGGCATATACCACACATCCTGATAGGGGGTGTTGAGCATCACCTTGGGGCGACGACCCTCCGTCGAGATGCTACCCTTAACCTCCAAGTAGCGCTGCTCCACCTCACTAAATGTCGCAATACCCACCTCTTGCGCACCCACAATCTCGGCTATAGCAACAACCCACTCGGCCTTACCAAGGGGAGACTGCTCGGTGTAGTCTCCGAGATAGATATAGGGGATGCGCAACTCTCGGAGTTTTGCCGTCTGCGCACCATTCTCTGCCGTAATGCCATACATAAGCACCACATCGGGACGTAGCGATAGAAGTGCCTCATAGTCGAGGTTACTGTCGTAGCCCACGTCCAAGACCTCGGCACGCTGCGCTATAGTCTCATTCATCACGTAGTCCTTGCCCGATAGTCCTACTACGGCATCTACACAGCCTACAGCATCGAGCATCGCCAAGTGGCTCGTAGACATACAGACTACCCTCTTAGCCGAACCAACGATATATTGTTCCTTGTAGCCCTGGGCCTCCTCAGCACTGTTAAATATTGCCAACGTCTGCTCCTTAGGGCTCTCTCCCTGCCAAGGGCGTGTCACCCTAAGCAGGCGGTTATGCGCCTCATCCTCAGCGATTAAGAAGCCTGTCGCGTGGCGTGGCTGATAGACTATATTGGTAAACTCCGTAGCGGAAGAGGCGACCTCTCCGAGGCACGAAACACAGAGCGTAAGTGCCATAAAACAGAGTATTATAGTGCATATTTTCTTCATAGCGCAAATGTATATTTTTTTTATGAATAATTTGCATTATCCGAAAAATTATTATTACCTTTGCCTCCGCATTTTTGCAAACGGGATGTAGCTCAGCCCGGTTAGAGTACACGTCTGGGGGGCGTGTGGTCGCAAGTTCGAATCTTGTCATCCCGACAAAGCTGAGTAAGCGAAGGTCCTCAATCGAGAGATTGAGGGCTTTTTGTTTTTCATACCTCCTGATGCTTGCATCAAGGAGTGTATGGAGAACAGAAAGTGCTTGATTTAGAGCGTGCCTATGCTTACGAAAGCTTTGTGCAGACCATTAAGGGAGCCTCCCTAAACTCCCTAAACTCCCTAATTTCCCTAAATTACTTACCGCGTAACGGGCATTACAACACAATGCCACCTCACTCCACCCCACAAGCCCTAAAACAAAAAACGACAGCCGTGGCTGTCGATCGTGTTGAAGAAACTACATAAAAACAAAAAAGATGTCTTGCGACATCTTCTTGTTAGATTTGTGGGAGCAAAGGGATTCGAACCCCTGACCCTCTGCTTGTAAGGCAGATGCTCTGAACCAGCTGAGCTATGCTCCCGTTTTGTAAGGCTTGGGACTGCAAAGGTAAGCATTATTTTTTAATCTGCAAATTTTTCGATAAGTTTTTTTTAAGAGTCTTGTCATCTTTCGAAGCTCGACCGCGAATTTTCTGCTTATCGGCGGTTTCAGACTTTCCTCCACCAACCTTTGGTCATCACCACTGCAGCTTATCGTTTGCTACCTCTTTCTTGTGCATCCCACGCACTTGAGCGCCTGAACAAGGACTTGAACCTAGGACCCCATGATTAACAGTCATGTGCTCTAACCAACTGAGCTATTCAGGCATTGTAAAGAACCGTTATCTTTCGATTGCGGTGCAAAGGTAGACATAATTTTTTATTCTGCAAATTTTTTCGCAAAAATTTTACAAAAAAATTCACTTTTTCTTAAAATTAGTTCCTATACCTATATATAATATAAAAATGTCCTACAAATTTTTCTTTGTCGATAGATTTATAATTGCTACCTTTGTATAACATTAATCCGAGCAACCTATGAAAAAGTGTACGTTTTTTGTCTCACTACTTCTGCTTGCCACAACTTTTGCTGGATGCAACAGCGAAAAACTTTACGAGGCAAGCATCAACTACACCATTGAAGATGGAGTCATCGTGCTGAGCGAGCCTCAGCGACAAGAGGGGCAGACCTCTCTATTGGAGTTCCGCGCAGAGCCCTTAGATACCGTGCGAGTTGGTTTTGTGGGGCTCGGTATGCGAGGCCCAGGTGCCGTGGAGCGATTCACCTACATAGATGGTGTGGCCATAACCGCCCTTTGCGACAAATATAGGGAGCGTGCAGAAGAGGCTCAACACTATCTCAGAGCAGCAGGGATGGCAGATGCAACGCTCTACTCTGGAGACGAGGGCTACAAAGCCCTCTGCGAGAGCGATGACGTAGACTTGGTCTATATCGCTACCCCCTGGCAGATGCACGTGACCATAGCCCTCTACGCAATGGAGCAGGGCAAGCACGTAGCCATCGAGGTACCGTGCGCCAATACCGTGGAGGAGTGCTGGCAACTGGTGGATGCGGCGGAGCGCAACCGCGTACACTGTACCATCTTGGAGAACTGCTGTTACGACCACTTTGAACTCACAACACTTTATATGGCACAGCAGGGTCTCTTCGGCGATATTATCCACGCCGAGGGCGCCTATATCCACAACCTCGAACCCTATTGGCAACACTATGCCGACAACTGGCGCTTGGAGTACAATCAGGCTAACAATGGCGACATATACGCCACCCACGGCATAGGCCCCAACTGCCAGGCCCTCAACATCCACCGAGGCGACAGACTCGACTACCTCGTGGCGATGTCCACAAAATCGGTAAATGGCACCAAACTCGTCAAGGAGTTGATGAACGAAGAGGAGTGCCGCCAGGGCGACCAGATAAATACACTCATCCGCACGGTGAACGGCTGCACGATAGATATGCAACACAACGTGATGACCCCACGCCCCTATAGTCGTATGTATCAGTTGGTTGGCACAGAGGGCTTTGCAAATAAATACCCCGTGGAGGGCTACACCTTCAAACTCGACCAGATAAACAAGATTGCCGAACCAGGCACACTTCCCGACATCGAAAACCTCAACCACCACACCTTCGCACCAAAGGAGGTTGTGGAGGCAATGATGGAGCAGTATAAGCACCCCGTGCAGCGACAGTTAGTCGATGGCATACCTCTTGAAGAGTACTCTAAAAGAGTGGGTGGCCACGGCGGTATGGACTTCATTATGGACTACCGCCTAATCTACTGTCTCCGCCACGGTCTACCTCTGGATATGGATGTCTACGATGCTGCCGAATGGAGCAGTATGGGCGAACTTACACGCATCTCAATAGAGAATGGCAGCAAGCCCGTACGTATTCCAGACTTCACCCGTGGTGAGTGGAACAAAATCGATGGACTAACACACTACTTTGCTGAGTAACAGAGAACTATGAGCAATAGAGACCTTGTCGCAATAGCACAGCAATTCGCCCTCGAGGGCCAAATAGCAGATATCAAGCCCCTTGGCGAGGGCTTCATCAACGACACCTATATTCTCTCAACGGTGGGTGATGCGCCCAACTATATCCTACAGCGCAAGAACCACAACATATTCCCCGATGTGCCAGCGATGATGCACAATATCGAGCGAGTGACACGCCACCTCAAGGCAAAGGTAGAGTGTGCGGGTGGTGATGCAAGGCGCGAGGTGCTAACCACAATCCCCACCAAGCAGGGCGAATTATACCTCAAGGTGGGGGATAACTTCTGGGCGATGTCGCTATTCATCGAGGACTCAACAACCCACGACAAGGCCACCTCACCACGCTTAACCTATATGGGAGGCAAGGCCATTGGACGATTCCAGTCGCTTTTGGCTGACTTCGACGAGCCCTTAGCCGAGGTAATCAAGGGTTTTCATAACATACGTTGGCGCTTTGAGCAGTGGGATAACACCTTAGCAGAGGATAGGGTTGGAAGAGTAGAGACCGTAGCCTCGGAAATAGCGTGGATAGAGACCCGCAGGGAGAGGATGCTCAACTTCTGGAGGATGGTCGAAGAGGGAGAGTTACCATTGCGTGTGACCCACAACGACACAAAACTGAGCAACATACTCTTCGACAAGAACGACGACGTGCTTTGCGTCATAGACCTCGATACGGTGATGCTCAGCACCTCGCTAAACGACTTCGGCGACGCCATCCGCTCCTATACCAATCGTGGTGCGGAGGATGACAAAAATCTCGAAAATGTGGGTATGGATATCGACCTATTTAGGGCATACACCGAGGGATACCTTTCGGAGCGCAAGAAGACCCTAACACAGACAGAACGCGAGTGGCTTGCCTTCTCGGCACTATACATCACCTACGAGCAGGTGCTACGATTCCTAATGGACTATATCGACGGGGATAGATACTACAAAATTGCCTACCCCTCACACAACCTCGTTCGCACCAAGGCACAACAGAGACTCTTGGAGAGTATGGAGGAGCAGTACAGCACAATGCAAGAGATCGTGGTCTCCATATAGCCACTACATCCGCTCCACCCTATGATTCGTAATGCGTAGGGCGACATCGCCCTCGTAGATATCCACTACCGCTTCGCACCTAAAGATGTGGGGCGGTAGTGCCTCTTCAGCATAAAAACACTCTTTAGAGACAACCACGGGGAGTGTATCCCTGCCGTCGGTAATATGGCGGAGAGAGTTTTGGTAGAATCCCGTCTCTGCATCCCTATCGCACCAAGCAAGTTCCTGCTCCTGCTCAACAACCGAGACACCCTCAACCACCACATAGCGGTAGGTATCACTCACCTTTATCTCTGCAAGGGTTTGCCTTAACGGTTTAGGCAGAGTAGCACCCTCATCCACAGCCATATAGTCAAGGATATGCTTTTTATCAATCCTATCGACAACGAAATCTGCAGTGGGTCTCGCACCCACCACAACACCCCTGCCCTGACGACCAATATATAGACCCGAACAGTAGAGCGTAACAGAGGAGTAGAGCGGAAGATAGTCCGCCACCCTCTCCGTATCGACCATAACCTTTATGCCAGCGCTACCATCGTCTATAATAACAGCCCCAGGAAGTTCGCCCAAGCAGTCATTAGCAACGACATAGCCTCTAATAATAACATCCTCCCTTATCGGTTGGGAGTTATCTCTTGCCATACTGCAGAGGTGAGCAATAGATATAATAGCATCTGCTTGAGACCCGACAACATCTCCGTTGCACGCCCCAAGCAGAGCAAGACATAGTAAATAAAATATGTAGCAATATGCCCTCATAGCCAATCACTGCGAGCGACACTCTGTCGCGCTACATCGTGTGCATATAGACCATCGTAGCGTCGAAATCGCCACGCTTAAGTTCGTCGGGCAGAATCAGGAAGTTCAACATTCCCATATCGAAGAAGCGTAGTCCCCAGCGCTCCTCCTCGTCGAGTTGCAGGAGCGAGAGATGATCGGCATACTCCTCATACTCGTTATAGAAAGCCCTGCCCAAGAGTTTGAAACCCGAGTCGCGCTCCTCACACTCCGAAAAGGCAATAGCCTCGGCAGGCAGAGCAATATCCTCGCCATCGCAATCCACAACCCTATGGGTCACAAGGTCAGAACAGTCGGGGGCATATAACACCTTGAACGAGGCCCTATCCCACTCGCCACTACCCTCGCAGTCGGCCTCATCGTCGCCCAAGAAGTAGTCGATATTGGCAAAGAAGTAGAGCATACCACTGCGGGGAAGAAGCCCCTCCTTGTCGTATGGTGCAATATCCTCAAGACGTATTTGGCAGATGAAACTAAGTGTATCCTCTAGACCCTCCTCATCTACACCTCCACCATCGTAGCAAGGGTATGCCACGTCGCGTGGTAAATCGACAGAACCCCACCACTTACTCTTTCCTGTAAGATCCTCCTCGGTGGGAGTTATGGTTAAGCGTATAGCCATAGTGATCAAAGTTTTAGGTTAAGCGTATGCATCAAATCGGCCATCGTCATCTGGATAGTCATCGTCGGGCATAGCCATATAGATTGGCATATAGTACTTCTCTATCTCCTTAGCATAGTTGTTGAGTTCGCCCCTCTTATACAGTTTTATCACCTCAGGAATCATATCCTTACAACCGTAACGCACGGCATTAATGGCGCAACTGTACTTCAACTCATCGTTCTTCTCCACCTGACGCGACTTCATCATAGAGTACAACTTCGCGTAACCCTCATAACCGCCAAGGATAGCCAGACGTGCATAGTATGCCCAAGCCATAGAGTATCTTTGCATTATATCCATCTCACCACAACGATAGATGTCACCCAAGGCCTCTATAGCACCTAAATCGCCCAAGCGATTAGCCAACTCAAGGCCCTTGCGAATCTCCTCGCGGACATCGTGCCACTTATATGCTGGCACATCGTCGAGATGCTCCTTAATCACAAGTTTCTGAAGCGACAAACACATAGTGTTATTATGTTCCTCGAAGCCCTTATCGGTAAGTTCCAAGAAGTTCTCCCAATCAACCATATTGTACTCATCGTCGTAGCAGAGCGCCACAGCCGCGTATGCGTTGGCCTTAACACAACCCTCTGCACGAGCCTTGAGATACCACTCACGAGAGGCCGAGAGACTATCAGAGAGTTCCAATACCTCACCCTTGAGGCAGTACCACTCACCCTTGTCGCAATCTCCCTTCAAGGTCTCTTCGATAATGTCGATGGCCAAGTCGTGATCCTTTTCGGCAAACAGGTCGCCATAAATCAGCCTTCGCACATAGCGCACCTTAGCCCACTCACATCCTTGAGACACAGCGTGTTGTAGCATCTCATCACTCTTCTCCACATCGACAGGCAACAACGCCTCGCCCTTGCGATACATCAGCGAGAGAGCAACCTCAGCCTCCAACGAGCCTTTAGCCATAGCGCTCTTGAAGAGATCACGAGCCTTATAGCAAGCATCTTCATCGGGCTGAACAATATTATAGTAGCGACCCAAGCAGAATTGGGCATCCTTATCTTCGGTCTTAGCACGAGCCTTTAATGCCTCAATCTCCTCGCTGGGGATATGAAATATTGCCTCAGCATCGAAATATCTTTTCATAATATTCTAAGTGTAAGTGTGTTATATCTCAGTTTAGTCGAACATCACGCCCCTATTCATCACAGATGGAGACCTCCACTCTATACCATACTTTTCAGAAAGCACAGCACCCAATGCCGACCAATAGCCATAGCAGAAGCCCATACCTCGTGGCAAATCCTCTAAGCGTGAATAGGCCTCGCGCTCGGCATCATCTATGACCTCCTCCCAGCGTGCAGTCCACTCCACGGGGTCACTCTTAAGGAATCTACCCCTCTGCTCGATACTATCCAAATCGCCCCTATCAGCACGCTCTATATTTCGGCGCAAGAAGTCGATATGCTCTACCCAATATTCAATGCTCTGCTCACTACTATCCTTCAAGGCCAAAGACCTACGATATAACCTTAGCACACACTCGCTAAAGGCTACCTCAAGTCGAGGACGCTGAGAGATAAAATCACTCATTCGGTATATTGCCGTTGTGACCGTCTCCATCTGCGAACAACCATCGCTAAGGCGATCCAAACACCGGCAGAATTCGTGGGTCAAATCGGTAACCTCCCACAACCTATCCTGCATAGAGAAGTTCTCCTGCAACACAAGGATAGTTCCACAGATAACCTCTATAAGCAACTCATCGTACTGCTCACTACCTGGCACCTCACAGGTCGCTTCCAAAGCCTCACGTGCATTGAAATACTCCGCACGTACATCAATATCTACCATACGCCATCCTCCTATTTCTCTTTAGATTTAACAATAGATTAACCCTTCTCTACAAAGTTATAAAAATTTCCGCAAACCATAACTTTTTATTCAATATTTTTTTTGACCAATCTAAGATTTCTGCTACCTTTGTAGAGAAGATTTTTTTGAAAGGCTATGATTACGCTAAGCAACCCACCCCTACCAAGCCGATTTGTCTCGGTTTCGAACAAATCCTATGACGAACTGGCGCATAGGATTATCGAGGGACGTAGCACCGACTACGACAAGGTGCGTGCAATTTATGCGTGGGTGTGTAAAAACATAGCCTATGACACCTCCTACTCCATCTACCACGCCGACGAGTGCCTTGACGAGCGCAAGGGCGTATGCTTAGCCTACTGCGAACTATTCCACTATATCGCCAAGGCCGTGGGCATCCACTCCGTAATTATCAAGGGCAGGTCGAAGGATAAGGATGGCGTAATCTCCGATACGGGACACGCCTGGTTGGTAGCGGCAGTCGGCAAGGACAAGGCTATACTTATGGACCCCACGTGGGGCTCAGGCTCGGTAATAAACGGAGAGTTTTCGCACAAAAAGAATATATGGGCGTGGTTCGACACCGACCCCAAGTTTATGATATTCACCCACTTCCCCGATGTCGCAGAGTATCAGTTCTTGGATAAGCCACTCTCATATAACGAGTTTAAAGCACTCCCCACGGCACACGACAACTGGATACACTACCGTCTTGACATCGAGCGACTCTTCCTGCTTGCATCACGCAACCTACTATACTTGCCAGATTTCTATGCAGGCAACGAAGACCTACAACTCGAGATATTGGATATGCCTCTAAAGAGGTTGGTCGTAGGACATAGTTACACCTTCAAGATCCGACTACTCTCGAAGGGTTATGGCATCGAGATAATAAACGGACTATCGCACACCCGACTCTCGGAATGGACCGACGAGGGCGAGGGCGTATACTCTATAAACTATATACCACGCCACGCTCAGGAGGTTAGATTTTGTTGCAATGACCCACATAACACCGGCAACCTCAACGTGCTATTCAACTACGATATAGCCCTAAGTTCAAGCGATAAAGGTCCAACAAATAACACAACCGAGCAGAGGATTTGGTCGCGAGACGAGTGGACAAATGCGGGCATAAGCCCCGAGAGGCGCAAGGCCCTCATAGAGTCGAAGAGCATCGAGAAACTACCTACGATTTATACGGGTATGGGAACCCTTATGGAGATTGTGGAGATACCGATGGATAGCACCCTTCGTGTAGGCCAATGCTACACCTTTAAGTTCCGCCCACGGTGCAACAAGGAGTGGGGAATTCTGGAGAATAAAATAAGATTACATAAGGAGTGGACCAGAGACGCGGATGGCACACTCTCTATGACCATTACCCCTACGATGGCGGGGCCATTACACCTAAGTTTTAGCGAGGATAGCAGATCTTTTAGAGCCTGCATAAGTTACACCGTCGAGCGATAGCGCCTACTCTTCAGCATCCGCACAAACCTTTTCAATCGCCTGAGTGACAACATCATAGTCGTAACCCAAGCCGAGACCATAGCGCAGTAGTTTTCCTCGCAGTTCGTAGGCCGACTTAGCCTTCACTGAGGGTAGTTTCCTGCGTAGTTTAGACTCTATATTTTGCGAAACACTCTCACTATCTATGGTCGCTGTGACACGCGAAATTATATCATTCGAGACACCCTTAAGACGTAACTGCTGAACTATCTTGCGCACGCCCCAACCCGACACCGACACCTTCTCACGACAGTAGGCCTCGGCATAGCGTTCGTCGTCGATAAAGCGCATCTCAATCAATCTATTCAGCACTCCCACACGCTCAGCCTCCGCGACACCCCACGTGCGCATCAGACGCAGTGCATCACCCGAGGATTTCTCGGCACGAGAGCATAGGCGCATAAGGCTCTGAAGGGCCTCATCTGCACTCTTAGGCTTACGCTCCTTAGGCTTATCTAACTGCTCTACACTCTTGCGCATATCATTCGTGGTTTTCCTCTAAAGTCCTCTCTTACAACTATCTGCGAGTAACCCTCACGACGTAACATCTCCTCCATCTGCTCGGCCAAAGCCTCATAAATCTCGAAGTAGAGCGCACCCGACGGCTTGAGCATCCTGCGAGCAACGCGCGCTATGGAACGATAGAAAATCAGTGGGTCGTCATCCGAGACGAAGAGCGCACCGTGTGGCTCATAATCGACGACATTGGGCCTCATACGCTCGACATCAGAGACAGGGATATAGGGCGGATTCGACACCACCACGTCGAACTCCCCAGCAAAAAGATTATCAAAATCCGAGAGTGCATCACCCTCAACGAACTCTACCTGAGGAGCATAGCGTTCACCATTTCGTCGGGCCACGTCGAGCGCCTCCCGAGATATATCGAGTGCCGAGACCTCCGCCCCAGCGATAGAACGTGCCAAAGAGATTGCAATACAACCAGAGCCTGTACCCACATCGAGGATACGTGCCTTTTGTGGATACTCCGAGGCGATCCAATATACCAACTCCTCGGTCTCAGGGCGTGGGATAAGGACTGCACTATTCACCTCCAACGCCATATCCATAAACTCTGCCTGACCAACAATATACTGCACGGGGCGCCACGCACGCAACTCGGCTTCGACAGTCTCTATATTCTCTATAACTACCTCTGCATCAGGCTCTACAAGGAGTTGATTATAGGTCACGCCACCACGTGCCATAACTATCATCTGCGCTATCTGGCGTGCCTCAACCTCGTCGTAGCACTCCATTGCTACTACCGCCAACCTATTTACCGCCTCACGTCTGGTCATACTACCTCGCACGAAGTTTTAAGTCGGCAAGAGCCAAGGCCACCATAGCCTCAATAACAACCATAGCACGACGTGCTATGCAGGCATCGTGACGGCCTCCAACAACAAGAGGTTCAACACACCCAGTGGCAAAATTATAGGTATTCTGTGGTTTTGAGATACTTGGCGTTGGCTTTACGGCTACTCGCACAACTATATCGTTACCATTTGATATTCCGCCATTTACGCCACCCTCGTTATTCGTGAGAGTACGGCCCGAACCATCCACAATCATATCGTTGCGCTCCGACGCTCGCTTAGAGGCCGAGTCGAAGCCGTCGCCAAAGGCCACAGCCTTGACACCTGGAACCGAGAAGAGCAGGTGTGAAACCACACTCTCCACCGAGTCGAAGAAGGGCTCTCCAAGACCACAATCAACCCCTTGCACCCTACACTCGACAACTCCTCCAACCGAGTCACCATCGGCCAAGGCATTTGCTATGATCTGCTCGAATTGCTCGGCATCACGGCATCCACCCACCTCAATAAGGTGAGTGCTAAATACCACATCTCCAAGGACTTGCTTCGCTACCACACCTGCCGAGACCAAGGCTACGGTCATTCGACCAGAGGAGATACCTCCACCCGAAATATCATACCCCTCGCCATACTTCTTGCGCTGAACAAGGTCGGCGTGCGAGGGGCGTGGATGCTCCACAAACTTAGAGTAATCTCCAGAACGGGTATTTCTATTTTTGAAAGATATACGTATAGTCCGACCAGTTGTAAGGCCCTGATTATCAAGACCCTCAATAATTGGAAAATCCTCCTCACGGCGTGGAGTTTCACCCTTAAGCATAGGACGGCGACGATCTAAGTCCGAGGTAAACACCTCAGCCCCAAGGGCAATACCACTGGGCACTCCCTCCATAGATACGCCGACCTCCTCGGCGTGTGAGGCACCAAAAATCGTGGTGCGCAATATCTCTCCGAAACTATTATTCACGACCGCCAGCCTTCAACAACTCCATATCCTCGAAGAATGTGGGATAACTCTTAGCCACACACTCCTTATTCTTTATCTCAATCTGCTCGGTAGTACGCAACGCAGTAATTGCCAACGACATAGCAATACGATGGTCGTCGTGAGAATCGACCACAGCGCCACAAGGAACTCCACCAACAACACGCATCTCGTCGCTATCGTAGTCGAGTTCTATGTCTATACCAAGTTTTGCATACTCACTCTTTAGCACCTCGCCTCGGTCGCTCTCCTTACCCCTAAGACGCTTAATGCCCTTGATAACCGAAACACCCTCGGCAGCGGCAGCCAAAGCCACCAACACCGGAAAGAGGTCAGGACACTGCGTAGCATCAAAATCGAAGGCTTCGAGGTCGCGGTGTGCGACCGTAATAGAGTTCTCCTCGATAATGAGCGAGGCACCCGCACGTTCCAAAGCACGACAAATGGCCGTATCGGCCTGACGTGAAAGGGTCGATATATTATTTATGGTGACCTCGCCAGCAATAGCACCCGCAACCATTATAGAGGCTGCTGCGCTCCAGTCGCTCTCGATGGTATAATCCACAGCCTGGTAGTTCTGGCCACCCTCGACGTAGAATTGGGTGTAGTCACCACTGTTGTACATCACCTCGACACCGAAACGCTCCAACGTCTCAAGCGTCATATCTATATATGGTATAGATACCGCACCCTCAACCTCAATGGTGGTATCGCGCTCAGCAACGGGCAGAGCCAACAACAGACCTGTGACAAATTGCGACGACATAGAGCCATCTACCTTAACTCGTCCACCACGAATAGGGCCCTTAACCTCGATAGGCAGATGACCACCACCATCACGCACCTCGACGCCGAGTTCCTTCAATGGCTCGACCATCATCGACATAGGGCGGTGCAACAACGTACCCTCACCACTGATGGTCACAGGGGCATTGATAAGTGATGCGATGGGTGTGAAGAGGCGTGCTGCAAGGCCCGACTCTCCAACATTCAACTCCTGAGGAGCATTCCTTAATCCCCCCTCTATGACAAGTGTATTTTCATTGACGACCTCGACCTTGGCACCAAGAAGTTCTATGACCGAAATAGCCGAATGAGTATCACGGCATAACTCTATGCCACGAAGTGTTGTGCGTCCCGTAGCAAGAAGGGCTGCGGCCAACGCACGTTGTGCATAACTCTTTGAACAGGGCGGATTTATCGTTCCGCGCAAACGATTCCCAAGAGGGACTGTACTGTCATCCATATATCAATTTTTACTTACTACTCTTGCTCCTCAGCCTCCTCGTTGCTGACGTGACCCAACGCCTTGAGTGCCTCCTCACGCTCGCGCTCCTCACGCTCCTTGCGCTGGCGCATCATCTGCGGAGAGGTACGCAACTCAAAGTTGCTACCGAGATATACCCTACGTACCATCTCGTCGTTAGCCAAATCCTCGGCAGTACCAGTCTTAAGAATCTTACCCTCGTAGAGAAGGTAGGTTCTATCGGTAATAGCCAAGGTCTCATCGACATTGTGGTCGGTGATGATAACACCGATATTTCTATCCTTAAGCGTACCAACGATGCTCTGAATATCCTCCACCGCAATAGGGTCTACGCCCGCAAATGGCTCGTCGAGAAGGATAAACGAGGGGTTGATGGCCACAGCACGGGCGATCTCCGTTCTACGGCGCTCACCACCCGAGAGTTGATTACCATAACTTTTGCGCACCTTTGTCAAGCGAAACTCCTCAATGAGGCTCTCCACACGCTCTCTCTGATACTCGCGCGAATAGTTGGTCATCTCCAAAACTGCACGAATATTGTCCTCGACGGTTAGGTGGCGAAAGACTGACGCCTCCTGTGCCAAGTAGCCGACACCCATCTGCGCACGACGATAGACGGGCAACGAGGTGATGTCGGTGACAATACCCTCGTCGTTTTCGAGGTAGATACGTCCCTCGTTAGGCTTGATAAGGCCTACGATCATATAGAAGGTAGTGGTCTTACCCGCTCCATTAGGACCGAGCAAACCCACGATCTCGCCCTGATTAACATCGATGGTGACGTGATTAACGACAGTGCGTGATTTATAGGATTTTACTAATTCGCTTGTATAAAGTCGCATTTTGGTACTTTACTTTTTTTATAACTTTTTTGCAAAGTTATTACATTTTTACAAAAAAATATCGTATATTTGGGTAAATTTTGCTTAGAACCACAAATTATGGATACCGAAAAGGGTGCATTATTACACGAAAAGTTACGCGAGTACTTCGGATTTTCATCATTTAAGGGCAACCAAGAGGCTGTCATAAGGAATGTATTGGAGGGCAAAGATACCTTTGTTCTTATGCCTACAGGAGGTGGTAAATCGTTGTGTTACCAGCTCCCCGCCCTCATTATGGATGGTGTGGCGATTGTCATCTCGCCACTCATTGCCTTGATGAAGAATCAGGTGGATGCTATGCGCACCTTCTCCACAGAGTCGGGAATTGCCCACTTCCTCAACTCGTCGCTCAACAAGTCGGCTATAGCACAGGTAAGACAGGAGGTCTTGGAGGGTCGTACCAAGTTGTTGTACTTCTCGCCTGAGTCACTTACCAAGGAGGATAACATCGCCTTCTTGCGCAAGATAAAGATTTCGTTCTATGCCATTGACGAGGCCCACTGTATCTCGGAGTGGGGCCACGACTTTAGACCTGAGTATCGCAGAATTCGCCCTATCATCAACGATATCGGTAATGCACCGCTCATCGCCCTCACAGCAACGGCGACCCCAAAGGTGCAGATGGACATCCAGAAAAACCTCGGTATGACTGACGCTACAGTATTCCGTTCGTCGTTCAACCGACCAAACCTATACTACGAACTACGCCCTAAGCACAACGTAGACCACGACATCATCCGATTCATCAAGCAACACAGTTCAAAGAGCGGTATAATCTACTGCCTCAGCCGTAAGAAGGTAGAGGAGTTGGCTGAGTTGTTGGTGGCTAACGGCATCAAGGCCTTGGCATACCACGCAGGTATGGATTCGCAGACTCGTGCCGACAACCAAGATGCTTTCCTCCACGAGAGGGTAGATGTCATCGTGGCTACCATTGCCTTCGGTATGGGTATCGACAAGCCCGACGTGCGCTACGTCATCCACTACGACATTCCTAAGTCGTTGGAGGGCTACTACCAGGAGACTGGCCGTGCAGGTCGTGATGGTGGCGAGGGTCACTGCCTCACCTATTATAGTTATAAGGATATTCAGAAGCTTGAGAAGTTTATGCAGGGTAAGCCCGTTGCCGAGCAGGAGATTGGCAAGTTGCTACTTCTTGAGACCGTCTCATACGCCGAGAGTTCTATGTGTCGTCGTCGCTCCCTACTCCACTACTTCGGTGAGGAGTATGGTCAGGCGAACTGCGGCAGTTGCGACAACTGTTGCAACCCTAAGCCAAAGATTGAGGCTAAGCGCGAGATGCAGTTGGCGCTCGAGGCATTGGAGGATATTGGCGACAAATTCAAAATCGACCACCTCGTAGCCGTACTTACAGGTAAGGTTACAGCGATGGTGAAGAGTTACAACCACCACAAGTCGGAGTTCTTCGGCGCTGGCGAAAAGAGGGAGGCTCCATTCTGGAATGCTGTGATTCGTCAGGCTCTCATTATGGGCTTTATCGACAAGAATATCGAGAACTACGGCCTTATCTCGGTAAACCAGAAGGGTCGCGACTTTATCGAGAACCCAACATCGATAAGCATCACCCTCGACCACGACTACGACTCGGAAGACGAGGAGAATATGGCTGGCCCAATGAAGGGTGGTGGCGCTGCTGATGAGGAGTTGTTTGCTATGCTCAAGGACCTTCGTCGCTCGGTGGCAAAACAACACGACCTACCCCCATACGTCATCTTCCAGGACCCATCCCTTGAGGATATGTCGATTCAGTACCCTATCACTCTTGAGGAGTTGCAGACTATCTCGGGTGTTGGTGCTGGCAAGGCTCAGAAGTTCGGCGCAGAGTTCATCAAGCTCATTAAGAGGTATGTCGAGGAGAAGGAGATTATACGTCCTCAGGACCTCGTAGTCAAGGGCGTGGCCAACAAGTCGAACAACAAGATATTCATCATCCAGTCTATCGACCGCAAGATGGATTTCGAGGATATCGCACACGCACGAAATATGGAGATGGATGAGCTACTCACCGAGATCGAGACCATCGTGAACTCAGGAACTCGCCTCGACATCCAATACTACCTCAACACCGTCCTCGACGAGGATAAGATTAACGACATCTATCTCTACTTCAAGGAGGATGCCGAGACCGACTCGTTGGAGGATGCCTACGAGGAACTCGGTAGCGACTACAGCGAGGAGGAGATTCGCTTGGTGCGCATAAAGTTTATCTCGGAGGTGGCTAACTAAACATTAAAGAGACCTATGGCAGAAGTTAGAGCAAAGAAGGCTCTCGGACAACATTTCCTTACGGATCTAAACATAGCACGCAAAATCGCAACAGCACTCTCGGGAGGCACTGCAGAAAATCCCGACAAGGTGTTGGAGGTGGGTTGCGGTATGGGTGTACTCACACAATTCTTGCTCCAGCGCGACGACATCGTGACTTATGGTGCGGAGATTGACAGCGAGTCGGTGGAGTATCTACACGCACACTACCCCGAATTCGCGCCACGCCTTAGTGAGGGCGACTTCCTAAAGATGGATCTCAGAGAGTGTTATGGCCAGAGGCTCAAGATTATCGGTAACTTCCCATACAACATATCGTCGCAAATATTCTTCAAGGTATTGGAGAACAGAGATATAGTCCCCGAGTGTGTGGGAATGATTCAGCGCGAGGTGGCAGTACGCCTAGCCGAGCCCCCAGGCTCCAAGGAGTATGGCATCCTCAGCGTATTACTTCAGGCGTGGTACGACATCGAATACCTCTTCACCGTGGGCGAGAAGGTCTTTAACCCACCCCCAAAGGTTAAGAGTGCCGTGATACGTCTGGTACGCAACAACGTCGAGCGTCTCGACTGTGACGAGCAACTATTCATCAAGGTAGTAAAGGCATCGTTCGGTCAGCGTCGCAAGATGTTGCGCAACTCCCTCAAGGCTGCCTTTGGCAACTTCGGAGGTCGTGAACACCAATTTTTCACTATGCGTGCCGAGCAGCTATCTGTGGCCGACTTCGTGGAATTAACCAACTGGGTAGCCCAAAACAGGGAGTAACGCCTCAGGAGAGAGGAAAGAGGAAAGATAAAAGAGGAAAGATAGAAAGAGATTGCGCACCTAAGGCATAGGTGCGCAATCTTCATTATATCGCATAATTAAGTGGTAACACTCGGGGCCATCACCATAACTACCCCACTCCAATATTCCCGTGAGCGAGACTCGTTCCAAGGGGATTCTCTCTGTGGCAAACGTGGCATATTTGCTCGTGCGTACCGCAATGCTATCACCCACCTCGTTCTTAAATAGGGCATAGCCCTGCCACGTAGCATCGGCGAGTGTTTGTCCCTCAGCGAGCGCAGTAGAGGCCACAACGGCGACATCCTCAATTCGCACAAGCCTACCACACTGTCTCAGTTCGAGTTCCCTAATGGCAACTCTTTGTGGCGCTAGTAGTTCAACACTCTCTCCACGACGAATCGTGCGCTCAATAACTTGGCGAGACTCGATATCGCCCACCCCAGTATAGCCCAAGGCATCCGTACCTACCTGAAGCACACCACGATAGTAGTTAGCCTCAAGGTCATCGAGCCTAAGCGACACATCGAGACCTTCGGGGTAGTAGGAGTCGATATGCGAAAGGGCTACGCAGAGCATCAACGCCCCACTACCATCCTCAACAACGAGTTGATTATAGAAGTTATCATCCCTATCCGAAGAGGTCACTCTACCACGGACAATACACCCTTCAGGGAGTGTGACACCCGCACTACCCACAACATCTTGGCGAAGGTCGCCAATGGTGATTGTTGGGGTCTCCACACCCTCCATAATAATATTATTGTCGGCCGCACCACTGCAACCGACAAATAATATTAGTGTGACTATCGCAACTAATCGTAGCATAAGTAGCGACACTTAGCCTCGAATGGGCTACTCCTCTGACTCAGCCTCTGTAGGGAGTTTGAACTCAGTGAAACCTGCCTTTACAAGGATGTTATACCAAGCGAAGCACTTCTTCATATCCGATACGTGAACACGCTCACGGTCGTACTCTGGCAACACCTTTGCGAACTCCTCGACGATGCGGTCAGCAGACTCTTTGTGAGAGATAGCCTCCTTACCCTCGGTGTAGTTCCAGATGTTTGTGAATACGTCAGCCAAGGCGATATCCTCACCCTCGGTAAACATAGAAATCTCGGTAAGAGCGCTAACACGTGAAGTAACAGATGCGTTCATACGCTTTCCATCGGTGAGCGACTCAACGATAACACCACGCATAGACTGCGCTACATACTTGTAGAGACCTGGCTGTCCTGAGATAGCCAAAATATCTTTTAATTCCATTTGCTATAATTGTTTTTTATGTTTATTGAATAGTCTTCTTAACAGTTACATCGAGCTGTGGGAATGGGAAGCTGATACCATTCTTTGGCAACTCAGTGTAGATGCGCTCCTGGATATCCAACTTCAAACCCCAGTAATCCTCGTTCTTGCACCAAGCGCGTGCCGAGAACTTAACTGCGCTATCAGCAAGCTCCACAAGATATACCACAGGCTTAGGCTCGTTCGACGCGCGCTTATCCTCAGCGATGATGTCGAGCAATACCTTGCGCACCTTCTCAGGATCTGTGCCATACTCCACCCTTACAGTCCAATCAACACGACGTGTAGCCGAGGTAGAGTAGTTATCGATAACGGCACTCGAAATAGTGCTATTAGGGATGTAGATGATACGGTTGTCCACGGTGATTATCTCGGTAGAGAAGAGACCAATGCTCTTAACAGTACCCTCCTCGCCCTGAGCGTCGATATAGTCGCCCACACGATAAGGCTTGAGAATGAGAATCATAACACCACCCGCGAAGTTCTGCAATGTACCGCTGAGTGCCATACCAATAGCCAAACCTGCAGAGGCAAGCATAGCAACCAACGAGGCTGTGTTAATACCCAAAATCTGGATAACTACAAGAATCACCAAGACATAGAGCAACACCTTGACAATGCCCGAAAGGAACGAGCGCAAAGACTCATCCACGTTACGCTTCTTGTAGACCTTATCCATAAATCTAAGGACACGGCGGATGATCCAGCGACCTACGTAGAAGACTACGAGGGCTGCAACAACCTTCATCGCAAAACTTATAGCACCATCAATAAAGAGCTGCATAAGGGTCGAGAAGTCGTAGCTAAACAACTCTGTAACGCCCTCCTTAATATTCTCGATATTTGTAACATTCTCAAGAACTGTTGTAGGCTCAGCAACACTCTCAGCGGCAGTCTCTGCAACCGCCTCTACGCCCTCAGTAGCAGACTCAGTGTCGGCCACAAGGACCTCGTCAGTAAAAAGAAAATCTCTCATCTGTCTATTAAGTCTAAAGTTTATATCTGTCGTTTAGGAAAATTAACGCTACAAAGTTAATTATTTTTTGAAAATAATACGTATATTTGTAAGTCCAACCACTAAAAAAAGTTGCTCGTATGAACAGAGATAATATAGAGATCATCCAAATCAATATCTCGGGAGAGGATAAACCAGGCCTCACGTCGTCACTCACAGGCATCCTCGCGCGCCACGACGCCTTCATCCTCGACATCGGACAGTCGAACATCCACCAGAGCCTCACCCTCGGCATCCTCTTTATGACCACCCCCGAGCGTTCGGGACAGATTATGAAGGAGTTGCTGTTCAAGGCCTCGGAGATGAACATAACCATCCGTTTCGAGCCTATCACTGCTGAGCAATACGACCATTGGGTTACTGGACAGGGCAAGCACCGCTATATTATTACTATGGTGGGTCGCCAAATTACTGCCGAGCATATCTCACGTGTGACACAGGCGATCTCCGAGGAGGGCCTCAACATCGACGACATCAACCGCCTCACTGGCCGTATGCCACTGGATCTCGACGAGCGCGCCCCAAAGACAAGTATCGAGTTCTCCGTGCGTGGAACACTCAAGGATAAGAGCCACTTCCAGAACGAGTTGATGAAGATTTCGAAGGATGGCGAGGTAGATATCTCCTTCCAGAAGGATGGTATCTTCCGTCGTTCGCGTCGCCTCATCTGCTTCGATATGGATTCGACACTTATCCGCACCGAGGTTATCGACGAGTTGGCCGACCGCGCTGGCGTAGGCCCTCAGGTGCGCGAAATTACCGAGCGCGCTATGCGTGGCGAGATAGACTTCCGCGAGAGTTTCAAGGAGCGTGTGGCACTCCTCAAGGGCTTAGATGTAGAGGTTATGGAGGATATCGCCGTGAATCTACCTATCACCGAAGGTGTGGACCGTATGATGACCATCCTTAAGCGCGTGGGCTACAAAACCGCTATCCTCTCGGGTGGTTTCACATACTTCGGCAACTACCTCAAGCGTCGCTTCGGCTTCGACTATGTATATGCCAACGAGTTGGAGGTCGAGGATGGTAAACTTACTGGCCGCTATACCGGAGAGATTGTCGATGGCGCACGTAAGGCCGAGTTGCTCAGGCTATTATGCCAGTTCGAGAGTATCGACATTCAGCAATCTGTTGCCGTAGGTGATGGTGCAAACGACCTACCAATGCTCAACATTGCGGGTCTCGGCATCGCCTTCCACGCCAAGCCCAAGGTGCGAGAGACAGCGCGCCAATCCCTTTCTACCGTCGGCCTCGACGGCATCCTCTACTTTCTCGGCCTTAAGGACTCCTGGGTAGAGAAGAGGTAATGGGGCATACTAAAACAGAAACTAACTACTAAATCAATAAAACGCTGTATAGGGACACTTTGACCTTGAACATTAGAACAGACTATGCCAATAGCCGAACCACATATTATAAAACACAACATTCCATTTCCGTCGCCCCGTAAGCCGAAATTCACCTTCATCGACCTCTTTGCAGGCATCGGTGGTTTTCGTATTGCTTGCCAAAATATTGGGGGTAAATGTCTATTCTCATCAGAGTGGGACAACTATGCACAAAAAACATACACCCATAATTTTGGAGAGGTACCATACGGAGACATTACATCAGATATAGTCAAGTCATACATTCCCAAAGAGTTCGATTTACTATGTGGAGGCTTTCCTTGTCAGGCTTTCTCAATCGCAGGATATCAGAGGGGATTCGACGATACTCGTGGCACACTTTTCTTTGACGTAGCCGAAATAATCAAGAGACATAGACCCAAGGCTGTGTTCTTGGAAAATGTCAAGAATCTTAAGACACACGACAACGGCAATACGTTTAGTGTTATAAAGAAGACTCTTGAAAGTCTAAATTACGTGGTATACGACAAGGTAATGAATGCGATGGAATATGCTAATATTCCACAAAATAGAGAGCGTATATTTATCGTATGCTTTGACTTAGAGCAAGTTCCAAACCACACCTCATTTACCTTCCCAAAGGAAGAGAAGCTGGTAAAGAATATTCACGACTGTATCAATAGCAACGAGCAAGACCCACGTCTTTTTTACAGCGAAAAGATGAAACACTACGAAGAACTAAAGAGTAGTATAACCTCTATGGACTCCGTATACCAATGGCGTAGAGTATACGTTCGCGAGAATAAGAGTTCTGTATGTCCAACATTAACAGCCAATATGGGCACAGGTGGCCACAACGTGCCATTGATACTTACCGATGCTGGCATCCGAAAATTATCTCCTAAGGAGTGTCTAAATTTCCAGGGATTCCCTGAGACGTATAGTTTTCCTAACACAATTCCTTTTTCCGCTTGCTACAAACAGGCAGGAAACTCCGTTGTAATACCTCTAATCCAAAAAGTATGTCAAGAAATTTATACAGTAATCTCGCAACATTCTTAGAGAATTGGCGTGATAACAACATCTATTTTGAGATGCTTAAACTTATGGCAAGCATCTCCCGATTATTCTCTGAGAACTCAATTCCATATTTGGATTATCGCCTTGCAGAGAACCTTTTCTGCAAATATTTCGGTGCACAAAATGATGCTCGTTCATGCACCGCATACGATGCTCGCCTGAACAATTTGGGTATCGGCATTAAGACTTTTGGTATAAAATCAGGCTCTTCGCTTGAGAAGATTGCGGAGTTTAACAAACTAAAGCCCGAATTAGATGGGTTGTCTCGTCTCAAATTAGCAAGAAAAATCGCAGAGTTCCGCAACGATCGAATGGACTTCTCTAACAGCGCTTACAATGTTACTGAGGCCCAATACCATATCGTTGGAAGACAAGAGGGTCGTTTGACAGTTTTCAACTCACCATACGAAAAAATTAATATAGAAAATATCTGTGATGTCAAAGACACCAAGACATCCATATCGTTCAACGACGGCACAAGCGAATACTCTTTTAACAAGAGTAAAAGCGTACTACACAAGAAGTTCTACCTGCCAAGCGATTACGTCGATATACCCGTAACCATCCTAAGTGAACCACTTGAACTGTTAGCCCAACTACTCCGAGAACAGGTAGGCCATACAGAGGTTACCAAACTAGGTTTTATTACATCTGCTAAATCTTTCATTGCTGAGACCAAGGGTTATGATTATGTAATTCTTCCTCTATACAGCAAGCGAGGAGGCAACCACGTACCTGAGCGTAGTGGACTAAACCAATGGAATGCCAATGGAAGACGTCGTGACGACAACGAAGTATACATTCCTATTCCAAAGGCGATACATAACTCTTATCCCGATTTCTTCCCTGGGCGTAATATGCCATTTGAATTAATATTACCTGATGGCAACTCACTTTCTGCAAAGATATGTCAGGATGGTGGCAAAGCGCTTATGTCGAATCCGAATTCGGTCCTTGGAGAGTGGATATTACGTAAGATACTTCGCAAACCAGTTGGCGAATTAGTCACTATTGACGACCTTAATAAGTTTGGTATAGATAGCGTTAAAATCATATCTACGCATACTACCAATGTCAATGGAGAGCCGATTTACAAAATTGAATTCTCAGATTCAGGTTACGAAGACTACTCCAAGTTCATATAACGACAAAGCAAAAAGGTGCGTGAATCACGCACCTTTTTATTTAAACATCTCAGACATTCACTTCTCCACCATCGGATTAACCGAGGTAAGTTTTGAGGGTCTGGCTGCGGGTTGATTGACGCAACTTGCGGATCGCCTTCTCCTTAATCTGGCGAACACGCTCACGGGTCAAGTCGAACTTCTCGCCAATCTCCTCCAAGGTCATCTCCGAGCAACCGATGCCGAAGAAGTAGCGGATGATATCGCGCTCACGCTCAGTGAGAATCTCCAACGCACGCTCCACCTCTGTTGCCAACGACTCGTTGATAAGACCACGGTCGGCATTTGGCGAGTCGGTATTAACCAACACGTCGAGCAAGCTATTATCCTCGCCATCAGCGAATGGTGCATCTACCGAGATATGGCGACCAGCAACACGCAAGGTATCTGTCACCTTCTCCTTTGGCAACTCCAACTCGTTTGCAAGCTCATCAGCCGAAGGGGTACGCTCGTGCTCCTGCTCGAAACGTGCAAAGGCCTTGTTAATCTTGTTGAGCGAACCCACCTGGTTCAAAGGCAAACGCACGATACGTGACTGCTCGGCAAGGGCCTGAAGGATAGACTGACGAATCCACCAAACGGCGTATGAGATAAACTTAAAACCACGAGTCTCGTCGAACTTCTCAGCAGCCTTGATAAGGCCTAAGTTACCCTCGTTGATAAGGTCAGGAAGGCTAAGACCCTGATTCTGATACTGTTTAGCGACAGAGACCACGAATCGCAAGTTTGCCTTAGTAAGTTTCTCCAAGGCCTCCTGATCACCCTTACGGATACGTTGGGCGAGTTCTACCTCCTCATCAACAGAAATTAGTTCCTCCTTACCTATCTCCTGGAGATATTTATCCAACGACGCACTTTCGCGGTTGGTAATTGACTTAGTAATCTTTAATTGACGCATAAAAATCTATTCGTTCTTACAACTTCTATTCCACTCTTATTGCCATATATACGCATAAAATACCATTTTTGTTTCACTGAAATCGATATTTTTTTGAAAAATTTAATCATAGCCGTAAAAAAATATAGAGTTATAAATATATGTATATCGCTAAAAATTGCTAACTTTGCCGAATATATAATTGCTAAACAACCGATTTTATGGCACACCGAAGTGGCTTTGTAAATATCATTGGCAACCCTAATGTGGGCAAGTCAACACTTATGAATCAACTCGTTGGCGAAAAACTCTCGATCATCACATCGAAGGCACAGACTACTCGTCACCGCATTATGGGTATCGTCAATGGCGAGGATTTCCAGATTGTCTATTCCGACACTCCAGGCATCCTAAAACCTAACTACAAACTTCAGGAGAAGATGATGAAGTTTGTGCGTGGTGCCATCACTGATGCCGACGTACTTCTCTACGTCACCGACACCGTCGAGGAGAGCGACCGCTCGGCAGAGATTATCGAGAAGGTGGGTCTTTCGGGCATCCCAACTATCGTTGTAATCAACAAGGTGGATCTCACCACCCCAGAGCGATTGACTGCATTGGTAGAGAAGTGGCAGGCCCTACTCCCCAACGCCATAATTGCCCCTTGCTCGGCAAAGGAGAATTTCAACGTGGAGGGCGTCTTCAACCTCATCCTCGAGCGTCTACCTGAGGGTGAGCCATTCTATCCAAAGGATACGCTCACAGACAAGACCCTCCGCTTCTTCGCCTCAGAGATTATCCGCGAGAAGATTCTGCTCAACTACGACAAGGAGATTCCATACTCTTGTGAGATTGCCATCGAGAGTTACAAGGAGGAGCCAACCATCGACCGTATCTCGGCAACAATCTTCGTGGCTCGCAACTCACAGAAGGGTATCATCATCGGCCACAAGGGCGAGAAACTCAAGAAGGTGGGTCAGGCAGCACGCCACGACCTCGAGGCATTCTTGGGCAAGAAGGTATTCCTCGAACTCTATGTCAAGGTTCAGGAGGACTGGCGTAACAACGATAACCAACTCCGCCGATTTGGCTACGAGTTGGAGTAATTGACAAGCAATAAAGGGCGCTGTAACTACGTTTTATCGCTATAATTGACTACAATGAGGAGAGTTGTCATAACAATATTGTTGCTGTTGGCTGTGCATTTGCCCCAGAGGAGCGAGGCACAGTACAATCGTAACTACATATATTGGGTGGGACAGCAGTGTATGGTCGATAACAAATATCGCGAGGCCATCGATATCCTCAACGTGCTTATACGCCACGACAGCAAGGACTTCGACGCCTTCTTCCTACGTGGCATCGCCAAGTACAATATGGACGACCTGCTGGGCGCTGATGCCGACTTCTCGGTGGCTATATCGCTCAACCCCGTATTTACTGGTGCTTTCTACTATCGCGCCATAACACGTTCACGATTAGGCAACTACGACGATGCACTAAACGACTTCCAGCAAGCCATAGAACTTCGTCCCGACCTACCCGACCCCTACTATAGCCGAGGTGTTACACGTCTGCTGAATCAACAATTCGAGGCCGCTATTGCCGACTTCGACAAGTTCATACGCTACCAAAAGCGCCACGTGGCTGCATACATAAATCGCGGCACGAGTTATCTCTACCTCAAGGATACTGCCAAGGCCTACGAGAACTTCGATATGGCCATCCGTACCAATCGCGAAGACCCCGACGCCTACAACCGTCGTGGTGCGCTCTATATGGCGCAGGATAGGTTTGAGGAGGCACGTGCCGACTTCGATATGGCCATAGCCTCGGATAGCAGTTACCTCCCAGGCTACTTCAACCGTGCGCTGGTGAACAACTACCTCCACCGCCCAATGCAGTCGCTCGAGGACTTTAATAGTGTCATCGCCCTCGACCCTACCAGTGCGCTCGGTTACTTTAACCGCGCCATCATCCGTAGCGAGATTGGCGACTACAACCGCGCCCTCGAGGATTTCAATCAGGTGGCAACGCTCTCGCCACAGAACGTCTTGGTCTACTACAACCGTGCTATGCTCCACACCCGTTTGGGTGACATAGAGTCGGCCATCGAAGACTACTCACGTGCCATAGAACTATACCCCGACTTTGCGAATGCTTACCTTGGCCGAGGTCTTCTACGTCGCTCGCAGCGCGACGTACTGGGTGCTGAGAGTGACGAGCGCATCGCCCAGCGCAAGATTGCTGAGTACAGAAGCCGTCTCAAGGATTCGACCTACTCCATATATGCCGACACCACTCTGCGTCTCGACAAACTCCTCAGTTTCGATAGCCAACTCCTTGAGCGCAACTTCGAGCGCATAGCCTCAACCGTAACGCAGGCGGGTGAGAATGGACTCACGCTCATACCTCTCTTCCGCTTCACGTTCCTCAAGAGCGACAGCACCGAGCAAGATCACCGCACCAAGCGCTTCAACACCCAGCGTGTCACGGCATTCCGCCAAAAGATAGATAACCCACTGCTCAGCCTCGACTGCCGAGCAAGCAACATAGAGCCCGACTCTTTGGTGGCGCTCGACCGTACCATCGCCCGAAAGATTGATGAGGCGGAGACCCCAACGTGGGAGATGCTCTTCGAGCGTGGCATAAGCCAGGCTCTGATAAAGCAATATACCAACGCCGTAAATACGCTCTCCGAGGCGATACACCTAAACCCTGCAAACCCATTCCTATACATCAATCGTGCAACGACCCGTGCCGAGATGATAGACTTTATATCCTCTATCGACAACTCATACCAAACCATAACCCTCGATTCGGACCCCGCAAAGCGTCTGCATAATAACAGCACACGCTCCTACAACTACGACGAGGCTATCGAGGATATAAACAAGGCGATAAAGTTGTACCCCACCTTTGGCGAGGCATACTTCAACCGAGCCAACCTTATGGCCATATCGGGTAAATTCCCCGAGGCCTACGACGACTATACCAAGGCTATAGAACTCGAGCCAAACCTCGGCGAGGCCTACTACAACAGAGGCTTGGTGCAGATATTTATGAAGGATACACGCAAGGGTTGTATGGATCTCTCGAAGGCTGGCGAATTAGGCATCTTGGGGGCCTACGACGTACTCAAGGAGTTTAACATAGCAATACACTAAACCGAGAAACAATTTTTTTATTAACCTATAAAACATTTATTTATGACTCAAACCATTCAACGTAAACTTAACGATTCGGCGTTTGCACGCTGGAGCGCGTTGATCCTCATCTCGTTGATGATGTTCTTCGCCTATATGTTCGTGGATATGCTCTCTCCATTGAAGGAGCTCCTCGAGACATCGCTCAACTGGAACAGCAGTACCTTTGGTACTTATGCTGCATCGGAGTACTTCCTCAACGTATTCTGCTTCTTCCTCATCTTTGCAGGTGTTATCCTCGACAAGATGGGTATCCGCTTCACAGGTCTACTTTCGGCCTCTTTGATGGTTATTGGTGCTTGCATCAAGTTCTATGCTATGAGCGAGTACTTCGTAGGTACAGGTCTTGAGGCTTGGCTCAACTCTTGGTGGGTGGCTTTGCCAGGTTCTGCGAAACTCTCTTGCTTGGGCTTTATGATCTTTGGTTGCGGTTGCGAGATGGCTGGTACTACAGTCTCTAAGTCTATCGCTAAGTGGTTCAAGGGCAAGGAGATGGCTATGGCTATGGGCTTGGAGATGTCTATCGCACGTTTGGGCGTATTCGCTGCTATGTGGCTCTCACCTATGGTATCACAGGCATTCAACAACTCTGTTTCTGCTCCTGTAGCATTCGGTGCTGTATTGCTTATGATTGGCCTTATCTTCTACTTCG
Source organism: Alistipes sp. (assembly GCA_017555905.1). Lineage (GTDB taxonomy): Bacteria > Bacteroidota > Bacteroidia > Bacteroidales > Rikenellaceae > Alistipes. The sequence continues at coordinate 105,256 of JAFZFP010000008.1, forward strand.
TCTTCGTACTTATGGATCGCACCCTCGACAAGCAGTTGGAGGCAGCAGGCGAGCTTACTCAGGAGGCTTCTGAGGAGGAGTTTAAGTTCAGCGACTTGGGTAAGATCTTCACCAGCAAGATGTTCTGGTTGGTAGCCTTGTTGTGCGTATTGTACTACTCTGCTATCTTCCCATTCCAGCGTTACGCTCCAGACTTCTTGGATAAGACTTTGCAGATTACAAATGGTGCGCAGTTGTTCAGCTGCTTCCCAATCCTTGCTATGGTACTCACCCCATTCCTCGGTGCATTCATCGACCGTAAGGGTAAGGCAGCATCTATGCTTATGGTTGGTTCACTCATTATGATTGCTTGCCACCTCAGCTTTGCATTCCTCTTGCCTATGTTCCCATCTAAGGTATTCGCTGTGGCTATCATCGCCATCCTCGGTGTATCATTCTCATTGGTACCTGCAGCGTTGTGGCCATCAGTACCAAAGATTATCGACGAGCGCATCTTGGGTTCGGCTTACTGCGTAATCTTCTGGATTCAGAACTGGGGCTTGTTGCTCGTTCCAGTTATCATCGGTAAGGTACTCGATGCAACAGGTGGCTACACCCTTCCTATGGTTATCTTCTCATCATTCGGCGTATTTGCACTCTTTATCGGTATGTTGCTCAAGCGCGAGGATAAGAAGAAGGGTTACGGTATGGAGTTGCCTAATATTAAATAAGGTATAGGCTAAGGGTCTAATACCCTATATTCAAAAAAAGTGCGATTTGCTTTTGCAAGTCGCATTTTTTTTCTACCTTTGCTCCAGCATTGGTTCTCATAGGGTTTTACACCCTTCAGAGATTAAAAGGGAATCGGGTGAGAATCCCGGACAGTTCCCGCTGCTGTGAGTTCTAATAAGACTCTACGACATCTATTGTCACTGAGGATTATATCCTTGGGAAGGCATCGTAGAGCAGAACAAGTCAGAAGACCTGCCATAGCGTTAATTACGAGATTGTGCCTGCGGCGAATGGGCGAGTCTACGACTTGAGATTTTCAGGTTTACATACGACTTTGGGAGGTGCCAGAATTGTCAATTGCTGTATCCATACCCTACCGCCAAGCACACTATCGTAATGTTAAAGTTTACGGAGAATGACCTTTTAACAACAACATTATGAGAAAGTTTTTATGCTTGGCTCTTGGCGTAGTAGTTACGCTGACAGCAATGGTAGGATGCTCCTACGATGATGCCCCTATTTGGGACAAATTCACAAAACTTGAGGAGCAGGTAGAGCAAAATCGCGAGGATATCGCTACCCTATCAGCCCTTATGGATGCTCTGAGCAACGGCAAAGTTATCGTGACCACGGAGTACTCCGCCGAGGGCGTGGAGATTACCTTCAACGACGGCTCTAAGATCCTTATCCGCAACGGAGCAGATGGCAAGGACGGTGCTAATGGTCAAGACGGTGCTAATGGTAAGGATGGCATCAATGGCAAAGATGGTGTAGATGGTAAAGATGGTGTAGACGGTAAGGATGGCAAGGACGGCAAGGACGGCGACTCTATATTCGAGTCTATCGAGGAGACCGACACCGAGGTTATCATCACCCTTACGGATGGTCGTGTTATCACTCTTCCTAAAGCCACCGAGGATGATGACGAGACCTCAGAAGAGGGTAACGAAGATCCTGAGGAGTTGGGCTACGAATTGCGCGTTTTGACCTTCGAGGACAAGGATGCTAAGTTCTCTCCGATGTACTTGGACTATGCCGACGGCTGGACTGGCCGAGAGATTACTACGTGGAGTGACTTGATTGATGAGCCTCAGTACAATGGTCCGCTGATGTATGGCAACGACCAGATGGATGCTATGTACTACTGGTACGACGAGGGCAACACCGAACTATGCCACACCTTCCCCGATAACTACGCATACTGTTTTTGGGGTGGTGGTCACGCCATCTCGAACTATTGGGGTGCTGGTTATGCCGACGAAGATAGAAATGGCCATATCGCAAAATATTATGGAGAGGACTATGTGGACCAGTGGGTTGGTAAACCTGGTGCTGATGCCGCGTTGGGTTGGTTCTTGTTGCAACTTATGACCCCCATAGCGCCACATTCGGGTGACAACTTCTGCATCCACTACGGCTACAAGGATGCATACTCTTATATAGAGAATCTTCCCGAAATCTCCTTCTTCGATGGCGAGCCACGTGTTATCGACCATATTTACGTCACCAACACTAACTACACCCTCAACCAACTCTACAACGGCGTTAAGAGCGAGGAGGGTAATAGTTTCGGTGGCGATTGGAGTGGTCTTACTGAGGATGCTTGGCTAAAGATTGTGGCTCAGGGCTTTGACTCAGTGGATGCTGATGCCTATGCTGAGCCTATCAGCGAGGCGGAGTTCTACCTTGTAAATGGCTACAACGTCGTGGATGATTGGCAGAAGTGGGATCTTTCAGTGCTTGGTGCTGTTGCCAAGGTGAGATTCAACTTCCTCTATTCCGACGAGATGGGTGGTCGCTATGGTTTCACCATCCCTGGCTACTTTGCCTACGACGATATCGCAGTGCGTTTTGAAAAATAAGATATGAAAAGAGTTTTAGAGATAATTGTTTTAAGTGTGATTGTTGTGATTACCTCGTCTTGCAATATAGACGAGGTGATTACGACACCTATGCCCCCAAAGATCATCTTGGATAACAACACGGGCGTATACACCGTAAAGGTTGGCTCAGAGATTATCATCTCGCCATCATACGATTCGGTGGAGGGCGCTACCTACAAGTGGAGTATGGACAAGGAGGTTCTAAGCACCTCGTCATTCCTCAGGTATGTTGCTGAAACAGTGGGCAAATACTATATAACCCTAACCGTCACAACCGAGAGTGGCGAGGATCGCGAAGAGATTCGTATCGACGTCATTGACTTGGAGATACCATCCATCTCCATCGCTGGCAACAAGAACCATACGGTTGCTGTAGGCACATCGGTAAAACTATCGGCCTCAGTGCGTGAGACATCTATACCGACGACTATCGAGTGGCGTTTAAACGACCAAATCGTGGGTAGAGAGGAGTCATACACCTTCTTAGCCGAGAGCGTTGGCCTATACACCATCACCGCTACGGCCACCAACGAAGATGGCTCGCATAGCGACACGGTGGTAGTAGAGGTACTCAATGCCGAGGATATGCCCTTCGTATGGGAGTTCGCCAAAGAGGAGTACCATACCGTCGTAGGTCGCAAACTACTTCTAAAACCTACCGCCCTAAGTGACTTAGAGGGTGTTACATATAGTTGGCAGGTTGATACTCAAGAGGAGGTTTTAAGCGACCTCTCATACGCCATATTTAGCACAGATACCGCTGGCCAGTACACCATTACCGCTACAGCAACAGCAATCAAGGGTGGTAGCGAGAGCGTCATCACCCATCACTTCAAGGTGATGGTCTTCGAGGATGGTCTCTACTACAGAGCAAAGAGTGCAAACTCCTTAGCCGACTGGAATAAGGTCTTGGACTATACCCCTGCCCCAGGTCAATTTATCAACGAGACCAAGACTGGTGGTTTTGATGGTAGCCAGATCACTCGCGAGGCCGCTATTGCCTATGCCGAGGCACGTATGTCGGAGCGAGATAGCAACGGCAACCCAAACCCTATTTGGGTATCACTCGGAGGCTTTGGCGGATATATCGTCGTAGGTTTCGACCACAGCATCGACAACTCGGGCAATTACGACTTTGTCATCCTCGGCAACTCCTTTAGTGGCTCGTCGGAGCCTGGTATCGTTTGGGTTATGCAGGACGAGAATGGCAATGGCCTTGCCGATGATACGTGGTATGAATTGGCTGGCTCGGAGACGGGCAAGCCTGAGACTATTCAGGACTACGCAGTGACCTACTACCGCCCTAATGCACCTAATATGGCTGTGCAGTGGACCGACAACCTCGGCAACAGCGGTCAGGTGGACTACCTCCAGCAGTTCCACCGTCAGGAGTACTACTACCCTCTCTGGATTGAGGAGGATAGTTACACCCTTCGAGGTACTTGTCTCGCCCCACGCAACTACGACGCCTCGGGTAATGGCACCTACTGGGTAAATGCCGAGTACGACTGGGGTTATGCCGACAACTTCAGCCCCGTAGATCGTGAGGGTCAGGGCGACAACGATGGCGCTACAGCAAACGCCAACCACTTCAAAATATCGAATGCCATAGATTGCGAGGGCGAGCCTATCGACCTCAGATACATCGACTTCGTTAAGGTGCAGTGCGGTGTAAATGCCAAGAGTGGCTGGTTGGGCGAGATCTCGACCGAGGTATTTGGTTTCTATGATTACAATATGACAAGGTAGTATGGCAAGAATATTTGTTAGGTTGATACTTCTGGCTACCACGTTGCTGACCACCTCCTGTATGAAGTGGGAGTATGGCATCGAGGAACCCTTCGACACATCTGCTTCGGGCAAGGGACTCTTCATCTGCAACGAGGGTAACTTCCAATATGGCAATGCCACGCTCTCGTACTATGACCCCGCGACAAAGAGTGTGCAGAACGAGGTCTTCTACCGCTCTAACGCTATGAAACTCGGCGATGTAGCGCAGTCGATGATCATACGCAACGGCATAGGCTGGGTGGTGGTAAACAACTCACACGTCGTCTTTGCTATCGACATCAACACCTTCAAGGAGGTGGGACGTATCACAAACCTAACATCGCCCCGTTATATACACTTCATATCTGACGACAAGGCCTACATCACGCAGATTTGGGATAACCGCATCTTTATAGTAAACCCCAAGCGTTACGAGATTACGGGCTATATCGAGGTGCCTAATATGACTATGGAGCAGGGATCTACGGAGCAGATGGTGCAGTATGGCAAGTATCTATATGTAAACTGCTGGTCCTATCAGAACCGCATCATCAAGATTGATACAGAAACCGACCAAGTAGTCGATGAGCTTGTCGTAGGCATACAGCCCACCTCGCTTGTTATGGACTGCAATAATAAACTATGGACCGTGACCGATGGTGGCTACGAGGGCTCGCCATACGGACACGAGGCACCCTCGCTCTATCGCATAGATGCCGAGAGCTTTACCATCGAGCAGCAATTCAAGTTCAACTTCGGCGACTGGCCCTCGGAAGTGCAGCTCAACGGCACCAAGGACAAGATATACTGGCTCAATGACGATGTATGGGAGATGGACGTTACGGCAGACCGCGTCCCCGTGCGCCCCTTCCTGCCCTACAACGGCACGCTATACTATGGACTTACCGTTTGTCCCCGCACGGGCGATGTCTATATTGCTGACGCCATCGACTACGTACAGCAAGGTATGGTCTACCGCTACTCAAAGGATAGGGAGCTAATCGATAGTTTTTACGTAGGCATCATCCCTGGTGCTTTTTGCTGGAAATAAGGAGGTTAGACAATGAGACGACTACTACTTTTCATCATCGGCATACTACTCTGGGGAGGGGCAACGGCTCAGGAACGCACCAAGCACGACTGGGTACGTGACGGCATCGACATCCCCGAAGTGGCAGTCTATGGCAACCGTCCAATCAAGGAGATAGGTACACAGCAGACCAAGTTCGACTCCCTGGCCCTCAAGGAGAATATCGCACTCTCTATGGCAGATGTGCTAACCTTCAACTCCTCGATTTTCGTGAAGAGTTATGGTCGCGCCACACTCTCAACGGTCTCATTCCGAGGTACTTCACCCTCACACACCCAGGTATCGTGGAACGGTATGAAGATAAACAACCCGATGCTGGGAATGACCGATTTCTCGATGATTCCATCCTACTTCATCGACGACGCCTCGTTGCTCCACGGTACATCCTCGGTGAATGAGACGGGAGGAGGTCTTGGTGGCGCAGTAAAACTCTCGACAAAACCAGCTCAGGCAGATGGCTTCGGCCTGCAATATATTCAAGGTATCGGCTCGTTCAAGACCTTTGACGAGTTTCTTCGCCTGACCTACGGCAACGACCACTGGCAGGTCTCTACTCGTGCCGTATACTCCTCATCTCCAAACGAATACAAATACCGCAACCACGACAAAAAGATAAACATCTACGACGAGGATATGAACATCGTCGAGCAGTACTACCCCATCGAGCGCAACCGCAGTGGTTCGTACAAGGATCTGCACCTTCTGCAAGAGGTCTATTACAATACGGGCAAGGGCGACCGTCTCGGCCTAAATGCGTGGTACATCAACTCCAACCGCGAGTTAGCAATGCTCACCGTGGACCACGGTAGCGACACCGACTTCGACAACCGACAGCGCGAGAAGACCTTCCGTGGAGTACTCTCGTGGGACCATATACGCGAGAGTTGGAAACTGAGCGCCAAGGGTGGCTACATCTATACCTGGATGGCTTACGACTACAAGCGCGACGTGGGCAACGGCACAATGGCACATATGACACGCTCTCGTAGCCGCATAAACACCTTCTACGGACAGGTCGATGGCGAGTACTACATTGGTAGCAAATGGCTATTTACGGCTAACCTCTCGCTCCACCAACATATCGTCGAGAGCGAGGACAAGAACATCGTGCGTCAGGATGGCAACAAGGCTATCGTGGGCTACCGCAAGGGTCGCCCAGAACTATCTGGCTCTATATCAGCGAAGTGGCGACCTATCGACCGCTTTGGCGTGTCGATGGTACTCCGCGAAGAGATGTTTGGCACGGAGTGGACTCCCCTTATCCCCGCCCTCTTCGTAGATGGCGTGCTTTCGACCAAGGGCAACATCATCGCCAAGGCCTCCGTATCACGCAACTACCGCTTCCCTACCCTCAACGACCTCTACTTCCTCCCTGGTGGCAACCCCGACCTACGAAGTGAGAGTGGCTGGACCTACGATGGAGGTATCTCCTTTGCCGTAGGCAAGGAGGGCATCTACTCGTTGAGTGGCTCGGCAACGTGGTTTGAGTCCTTCATCAAGGATTGGATTATCTGGCTACCCACACCCAAGGGCTTCTTCTCGCCCGAAAACATCAAGGATGTACACGCCTACGGCGTAGAGTTAAAGGGCGACCTCAATGTAGCCCTCTCGAAGGAGTGGCAGTTGGGTCTCAATGGCACCTTCTCGTGGACCCCTTCGATAAATGTGGGAGAGCCACGCACCCCTGCCGACAAGTCGGTGGGTAAGCAGTTGCCATACGTGCCAGAACTCTCCTCAACGGTATCGGGAAGATTATCGTGGCGCGGATGGTCGTTCCACTACAAGTGGTGCTACTACTCCGAGCGATTCACGATGTCGTCGAACGACATATCACTAACAGGAAAACTTCCGCCCTACTTTATGAGCAACATAGCCCTCGAGAAGAGCCTCCATTTCAAGTGGGCCGACCTCTCGCTTAAGGGTACCATAAACAACCTCTTCAACGAGGAGTATCTCTCGGTTTTATCACGCCCAATGCCTGGCATCAACTTCGGAATTTTCATCGGCATAACGCCAAAGTGGTAGCCCACATCCCACTGGTAAGAGTTTTTTTTAGGGTTGTGCAATATTTTTTTACGTTTTTATTGATAAAAAGCGATTGCACATTTGTCTTTGTGAGAAAATTTCACTAATTTTGTGCGCAACATAAATACACTCCAAAGCATTCCTAAACGACCTACCTCTTGGAGGGTGCCTAATTGGGCTTCGGCTCGATGGAAAGTGGCACTTTTTTGGAAGGATTGGTAGGTTTAGAGGATGTGGCGGCTGAATAATAAAACCTGATAGCTATGTCTTTTATTGATGAAAGGGTACTGCCAACAGGTCTCACATTCGATGATGTGTTGCTCGTACCAGCCTATTCCGAGGTTCTGCCTCGTGAGGTATCGACAGTAGGTCGATTCTCTCGTAATATCACACTCAACATACCCATTGTGTCTGCTGCTATGGATACAGTGACGGAGGCAACTCTCGCCATAGCCCTCGCTCGCGAAGGTGGTATAGGTGTGGTGCATAAGAATATGTCTATCGCTGCGCAGGCAGCACACGTGCGTCGTGTGAAGCGTGCTGAGAGCGGTATGATTTACGATCCTGTAACTATCCGCAAGGAGAACACCGTGGGCGATGCGCTCAACCTTATGCAGGAGAACAAGATCGGTGGTATCCCTGTAGTTGATGACCAGGGTATGCTCATCGGTATCGTGACCAACCGTGACCTCCGCTTCCAGAGCGATATGGAGCGTAAGATCGAGGAGGTTATGACCAAGGAGAATATCGTGACTACACACGAGACAGACCTCAAGTCTGCTGCCGAGGTATTGCTTGCAAATAAGATTGAGAAACTCCCAGTTGTGGACAACAACGGCAAACTCATCGGCCTTATCACCTATCGTGACATCACCAAACTCAAGGACAACCCTAACGCTTGTAAAGATGCTAAGGGTCGTCTCCGTGTTGCTGCAGGTATCGGCATCACCCCAGATGCTATGGACCGCGTAGCGGCATTGGTGGCTGAGGAGGTAGATGCTGTAGTTTTGGACTCTGCACACGGCCACACCAAGGGCGTTGTAGACCTTCTCCGCAAGATTAAGGAGACCTATCCTCACCTCGACGTTGTTGTGGGTAACATCGCAACTGCTGAGGCTGCTAAATATCTTATCGAGAATGGTGCCGACGGTATCAAGGTAGGTATCGGTCCAGGCTCAATCTGTACTACACGTATCATCGCTGGTGTCGGCGTGCCACAGCTCTCGGCTATCTATGCTGCATCGACAGAGGCAAAGAAGGCGGGTGTGCCTATTATCGCTGACGGTGGCTTGCGCTACTCAGGCGATATCGTCAAGGCTTTGGCTGCTGGTGGTAACTGCGTAATGGTGGGCTCTATGTTCGCTGGTACCGAGGAGTCTCCAGGCGAGACCATCATCTACAACGGCCGTAAGTTCAAGGCTTACCGTGGTATGGGTTCTATCGACGCTATGAAGGCTGGCTCGGCAGACCGCTACTTCCAGAAGGGCTCTGAGGGCAACATTATGAAACTCGTGCCAGAGGGTATCGTGGGCCGTGTTCCTTTCAAGGGCAAACTTGCTGAGACTGTTTACCAGCTCGTAGGTGGTATCCGTGCAGGTATGGGTTACTGCGGTGCAAAGGATATCGAGACTTTGCAGCAGGCTCGCTTCATCCGCATCACTTCGAGCGGTGTGACCGAGAACCACCCACACGACATCACCATCACAAGTGAGACACCTAACTACTCACGCGGTGAGTAACAAAATATGCCATAATCAAACAAAAGATTTATGACAGAGAAAATTATAATCATAGATTTTGGATCACAGTACACCCAGCTCATCGCACGTCGTATTCGTGAGATGCAGGTATATTGCGAGATCCACCCATTCAACAACCCTCCACAGCTCGACGAGAGCGTGCGAGGTGTAATCCTCTCGGGCTCACCTCGTTCAGTACGTGAGGAGGGTGCGCCACGCTTCAACCTCGATGCTATCAAGGGCAAGATGCCACTCTTGGGCGTATGCTACGGTGCGCAGTACCTCGCACACTTCTTCGGTGGCAAGGTAGAGGCCTCTCCAAGCCGCGAGTATGGTCGCGCACGTATGCAGGTTAAGGATGAGAACGACCCACTTATGAAGTCGTTGTCTAAGGAGTCGCAGGTGTGGATGTCACACGGCGACACCATCACCACAATCCCTGAGGGCTACAACATCATCGCTTCAACCGAGGATGTTGCCGTTGCTGCCTACCGCATCGCTGGCGAGCAGACTTGGGGTATCCAGTTCCACCCTGAGGTTTACCATAGCGAGGAGGGCTTCACAATGATTCAGAACTTCGTTGTAGGCATCTGCGGTTGCGAGCAGTCGTGGACCCCTGCAAGTTTCGTGGAGAGCACCGTGGAGCAACTCAAGGCTCAGTTGGGCGACGACAAGGTTGTCCTCGGCCTTTCGGGCGGTGTAGACTCATCGGTTGCTGCGATGTTGTTGCACAAGGCCATTGGCAAGAACCTCTACTGTATCTTCGTGGACTCAGGCCTCTTGCGTAAGGATGAGTTCTCTGAGGTGTTGGAGTCATACCGCGGTATGGGTCTCAACGTCAAGGGCGTTGATGCTTCGGAGAAGTTCTTGGGCGACTTGGCAGGTGTCACAGACCCTGAGACTAAGCGTAAGATTATCGGTAGAGACTTCGTCGAGGTCTTCGATGCTGAGGCACAGCAGTTGCAGGGCGTTAAGTGGCTTGGCCAGGGTACTATCTACCCTGACGTAGTGGAGTCAGCACAGGTGAACGGCACTGCCGTAGTCATCAAGTCACACCACAACGTAGGTGGTCTGCCAGAGAAGATGGGCCTCAAGGTTGTAGAGCCTTTGCGCCTCTTGTTCAAGGATGAGGTGCGACGTGTAGGTCGCTCTATGGGTATGAGCGACAAACTTATCAACCGCCACCCATTCCCAGGTCCAGGTCTTGCAATCCGCATTCTTGGCGAGATCACTCGCGAGAAGGTGGAGATCTTGCAGAACGTAGATAAGATCTATCTCGACATCCTTCGTGAGACTGGTTGGTACGATAAGATTTGGCAGGCAGGTGCTATCTTGTTGCCTGTACAGAGCGTAGGCGTTATGGGCGACGAGCGTACTTATGAGCGTTGCGTAGCCTTGCGTGCCGTGCAGTCTACTGATGGTATGACCGCCGACTGGGTACACATCCCATACGAGATTTTGGCTCGTCTCTCAAACGAGATTATTAATAAGGTACGTGGCGTAAACCGCGTAGTCTATGATATTTCGTCAAAGCCACCAGCAACAATTGAGTGGGAGTAATCCTTTGATGTGATAAGGGGTCATTCTCGACCTCTCAATCATTAGCCCGAATAGGAAATACGCCAAGTATGTCCTATCCGGGCTAATTTCATGTCGAGGCCAAGCCTACCCCCCTCTGACATCAAACGTACCCACTCGCTACCCATCGGTAGTTTTTTCTTGTTAGTGCTACTGCTACACCACTCAGATGCTAAATAAGTCCTAACCAAATAATTTTCTGCCTAGGATTCTTGCTTTTTACTCTATATATTCTTGCAATGTCCCCCGTGAGTGTTGTTCGTTTCGGAAAATATTTTTAATTTTGTAG